>JAGHJS010000039.1 GCA_017886545.1 Clostridia bacterium | reverse complement strand
TGGCGGGTATCAGAATGTGCTGCTTGGTTTACGCAACACACTGATCATCGCGATCGCGGGGCTTGCCATCGGTATCGTCATCGGTACGCTCGTGGCTATATTGCATGTGGCGGGTACGCGCAGTAAGGTCGTCCGTGTGTTTTCCGTAGTCGGAGACGTATACACGACGATCTTCCGCGGTACGCCTATCATCGTGCAGCTGCTTATTTTCCATTACATCATTTTTGCGTCCGTTCGTATAGACGGCCTTTTGGAAGCCGTCATCGTGTTCGGGCTGAACAGCGGCGCGTATGTTTCGGAGATCATGCGCGGCGGCATCCAGTCGGTGGACGTGGGGCAGCTGGAAGCGGGCAGGACGCTCGGGCTTTCCTTCAGCATCACGATGCTCAAAGTCGTGTTCCCGCAGGCGATCAAAAACGTTATCCCGACGCTCGGCAACGAGCTTATCGCGCTCACAAAGGATACGTCCGTTGCGGGCTATGTCGCAACGGTCGATCTCACGCGCGCCTTTCAGGCGATCGCAAGCGCGAATTACGAGTATATCATCCCCTATCTGATGCTCGCGCTCGTGTACCTTATCATCGTCATCATCTTTACCGTGATCATCCGTGCTGTGGAAAGGAGGCTGCGTAAGAGTGAAAGAAGAAGTTAAAACGCAGATCCCCGCGCAGGAGACCGCGGTAAAGAACAATGCTGCCGAAGAGTGGGATACTTCCGTTGCGGCAAGGCTCGCGCGCGGCGAGCACGTCGCCCTCATCGAGGTGGAGCACCTCACCAAAAAGTTCGGCGAGCTGACCGTGCTTGACGATATCACCGATAAGGTCGAGCAGGGCGAAAAGGTCGCCATCATCGGGCCTTCGGGCAGCGGCAAAAGTACCTTTTTGCGCTGCCTGAACGTGTTGGAGGACCCGACGGGCGGCGCCGTCTACTTCGAGGGCGCGAACCTCGTAGACCGAAAGGTCGACATCAACCTGCACCGCCGCCGCATGGGCATGGTGTTCCAGCAGTTCAACCTGTTCAACAACATGAACGTGCTCAAAAACATCACGCTCGCACCCGTGCACATCGGGCTGCACGACCTGCACAAGACCAAGGCGAAAAACTTTTTCCGTAAGATCGCGAACCTGTTCCGCAGCAAGGCGAAAAAGCGGGCGCTCCTGTCCGTGCAGACGAGCGCGAAACAGATCAGGGAGGCGGCAAAAGAGAACGCAATGCGCCTTCTCACCCGTATCGGGCTTGCGGATAAGGCGAGCGTGTACCCGTCTACCCTGTCGGGCGGGCAGCGCCAGCGCATCGCCATCGTGCGCGCGCTCGCAATGAACCCGAAGGTGATGCTGTTCGACGAACCGACGTCCGCGCTCGACCCTGAAATGGTCGGCGAAGTGCTTGAACTCATCAAAGAGCTTGCCGACGAGGGCATGACCATGGTCATCGTCACGCACGAGATGGGTTTTGCGCGCGAAGTGGCGACGCGCGTCCTCTTCATGGACGGCGGCAAGATACAGGAGCAGGGCACGCCGCAGCAGATCTTCGGCGACCCGCAGAACGAGCGGCTCAAAGACTTCCTTTCCAAAGTGCTGTAAGGCGCGGCAAACGGCGGCGCAAGGGCGCGGGAAGGGCAGGAAAAAAAACCAAAAAAGAAACCCCGCCGCGGGAGCTTGCTCCCGCGGCGGGGCGTTTGTTTTTCAGCGTTTCAGTGGCTCGGTCATACGGTCAGGTCGGCGAGGGAAAAGGGGATGAGTGCGGCAAGGTTTTGCAGGGAAGTCTGCACCTGCCGCCCGCGCTTGCCCGCGCTGAACGCGATCGCGGCAAACCGTTCGGCGCTTCGGTCGATCGTCGTTTTGAACAGCTTTTTCATGCCGACGGGCGAACAGCCGCCGTGGATGTACCCCGTCAGCGGCAAAAGCTCCTTCGATTTGACCATCTGGATGCTCTTTTCGCCTACCGCCTTCGCTGCCTTTTTGAGGTCGAGCTCGCCCGTCACGGGGATGACGAACACATAGTGCTCACGGCTCGCGCCGACGGTCACGAGCGTTTTGAACACGGACGCGGGGTCCAGCCCCAGCCGCGCGGCTACCTCCTCGCCCGTCGTGTTCTCGTCCTGCTCGTAGCTGTAACTTGTGTAGGGCAGTTTGTGTTTGTCGAACATGCGCATCACGTTGGTCTTGTCTTCCATGCGTCCGCCTCCGTTTTTTCCGCAACTATGATAGCACGCACGGCGCGGGCAGGCAAGCAAAAACAGGCGGGCGCGGAAAAATTTCCGCGCCCGCCGCTGTATTTTGTGTGCTCCGCCGCCGGGCTTTGCGCCCGCCGCGCAGTCCTTTGCGGGCGGGTGCCCGCCGGGCCATGCGCCTTGCCGCGCAGGCGGTCATTCGTCGAGCAGCCGCCCGTCGATGCTTACGGTATGCACCTGCCAGGGGATAAATTTGCCGCTCTGTTGCAGCGCGGCTTTCGCCGCGTTTTCCAACCCGCCGCAGCAGGGCACTTCCATGCGCAGCACGGTCATGCTCCGAATGTCGTTTTCGCGCAGGATCGCCGCCAGCTTTTCGGTATAGTCTACGCCGTCCAGCTTGGGGCAGCCGACCACGAGCGCATGGTTTTTTAAAAAGCGGCTGTGGAAGGCGCCGTACGCAAACGCCGTGCAGTCCGCCGCGATCAGCAGCTTCGCCCCGTCGAAAAAGGGCGCCTTTACGGGCACGAGCTTGATCTGTACGGGCCAGTGCGTCAGCTCGCTCTGCTGTGCCGCCGTATTCGCAGCGCCCGTCTGTTCCGCCCCGTGCGCGCCGCGCGCAAATTGCGCCATGCGGCTCCCCGGGCAGCCGCCCGCAGGGTGTGCGTGCCCGCCCGCGGGGTGCGCGCCGCCCGAGGGGCAGGCGCCCCTTGCCGCGGCAAAGGTTTTCAGCTTTTCCGCGCGCACCGCCTCCTCGTCGTAGGCGGGCGCTTCGCGCTCTTCAAAGGTGATGGCGCCCGTCGGGCAGGCGGGCAGGCAGTCGCCCAGCCCGTCGCAAAAATGTTCGCGCAAAAGTTTTGCCTTGCCGTTCACCATCCCGATCGCGCCCTCGTGGCAGGCGCTCGCGCATGCGCCGCAGCCGCTGCACTTTTCTTCGTCGATCTTTATGATCTTTCTCTTCATTGCATTGCCTCCTTGCTTGCGTTTTCGCCCATAGTATACTATACTGAAGGGGACAATTCCGTTGTCGTTGCAACAAAAGTACGGAGGGAGAGGAATGGAACGGTCTGTCGCGCCCGAGCGGCTCGCCCTGTTCTGCGGGGCAAAAGACCCCGCCGCGTGCGCAAAGGCGGCGCTGCTTTGCGAGGAGGAATTTTCGCGCGGGGAGTACCTGCTCCGCGCGGGCGAGGCGTGCGCGAAGTTCGGCGCGGTGCTTGCGGGCAGCGTGTACGTTGTGCGCGAGGACGAGCGGGGCGACCCCGTCACCGTCGCTAACATCGGCGCGGGCGAAACGTTTGCGGAGGCGTTCGCCTTTGCGGGGATGCCCGCGGCGGCGGGCGCCGTGGCGGCGGAGCGCTGCCGCATCGCCTGGTTTTCGCCCGAACGGCTGCTCGCGGCGGAGGGCGGGGCGGTAGCGGCGAACCTGCTGCGCGCTTTCGCGCGCAAAAATATGTTCCTGACCGAGCGCATCGAGCACCTTTCCCGCCGTTCGCTTTCGCAAAAGGTGCTCTCCTACCTGCGTTCGGCGCAGCGCGCCGCGGGCAAGGCGACCTTTTCGGTTCCCTTTGACAGGCAAGGCCTTGCCGATTACCTCGGCTGCGACCGCAGCGCCCTCTCCGCCGTACTCGCAAAACTGAAGGCGGCGGGCGTGCTCGACTACCACAAAAACGCGTTCCGCCTGCTTTGAGCGGAGCGCCCCTGGTTTTAAGGCAGGGGCAGCGCCTTTTGCCGCGCGGCGCGGGCATTCTACGAACGGTTGTGCCCCGCCGCAACCGCAGGTAGAATTTTACCGCAACGGAAAGTAGAGAAATTCCACCTTTCTTTTAGCAAAAAACGGGGGAATTTCGCTATATCTATGCTATAATGAAGTTGTTTCGGAACAAAAATTCCATTGCAAGGAGAGAAGTATGACGTTGGGCAAAAAACTTGCGGTCTGCCGCAGGGAGTTCGGCATTACGCAGCAGCAGCTCGGCGACCTGCTTGCCGTGAGCGCGCAGGCTGTTTCAAAATGGGAAAACGATCAGGCGGAACCCGACCTGCAGACGCTCCGCAGGCTGTGCATCATCTATAAAATAAAGATGGACGACTTATTCGGCGACGAATCCGCAGCGGTCCCCGCGGCGGAAAAGCCCTTCACCGAAGGGGCGGGCGCTTCATATGTTCCTGCGGCGGCGCCTGTACCGAGCGCCGCCATGGCGCAGGCCGCGCCCGCACCGCAGGCGGAACCGAAGCTGATCGGGTATTGCACGCAATGCGGCTGCGCCGTGTATAAGGGGAACGAAAAGCGCCTCTCCTCCGGGCTTTACTGCACCACCTGTTACGGCAAAAAGCTGCGCAGCGCGCGCGAAATGATGCAAAAGGCGCAGGCGTATGAGGCACAGACGGCGCAGGCGCAGCCGCTCCCCAAGCCCGCCAAACCCGTCAACGGGTTCGGCATTGCGGGGCTGGTGCTGTCCATCCTCACATGGGTGTTCGGCTGTACGATGGGGCTGGTGGGGCTGTTTGTCGCACTGATCGCCCTCGGCTGTTCCATTCGCGGCATGGTGCGGCGGTACGAATGCAGCGCGCCCGGCGTGTCCGTCGCCGCGCTCGTCATCTCCATCATCGGGCTGGCCGCCACAGTAATCTATATGATCCTTTTCGGCTGGCTCGGCTTTTTGACCGTGTTTCTCCTTCTCTGACGGCAAACATGCGAAGCCCGCCGCGCCCTTTTGGGCGCGGCGGGCTTCGTTTTTGCAGGGATTCGGGTTGACAAATCGGGCGGATCGAGGTAAAAACAGCGCCCGCGCCGCCATATCATGGCGGCGCGGGCGCTTTGCTTGTTTGGATGTGTGCGCTTTGCATGCTTTATGCGTTACGGCAGGGGCGGGTACAGCCGCCGCGCGATCGCCGCGGCGACCTCTTCGGGCGTCTTTTCGTCGGTGCCGACGGGCTCGGCGGGGTAATGTTCGTACAGCGGCAGCCGTTCGAGCGCGCGGGCGAGCACGCCCGCGTCGCGCCTGCCCGCCGCAATGTCGCGCTCCAGCCGCGCGCGCAGTTCGTATGCGGAAACGCGCAGCGTAAAGGGGCGGTATGCGTATTCCCCGCGCAGGCGGCGCAAAAGTTCTTCCGCGATCTCCCTTCGCTGCATGACCCAGCAAAACACGATGTTTTCAAACAGCCCGCAGGCAAGGTAGTTGTTCAAAACGGCGGAAATGTTCGCAAAGGCGAGTTCTTTGGTGCGCTCGTTCACGCAAAAGGGCGTAAAATCCCATACGTTATCGCCGTCGAGCAGCGCGCAGGCGGGGAGCAGCTTCTGCAGCGCCCGCGCCGTCGCCGTCTTGCCCGCGCCCATCGTGCCGTTCAAAAAAATAAGATTGGGTCTGTTCGTGGTGGCGGGCATGGTCATCGGTCCTTCATCGTGTATCTGTACAGTTCGTTCTTGGGTACGCCGCGGTCGCGCGCGGCGGCTTTGAGCG
Organism: Clostridia bacterium; assembly: GCA_017886545.1. Taxonomy (GTDB): domain Bacteria; phylum Bacillota; class Clostridia; order Christensenellales; family Borkfalkiaceae; genus Borkfalkia. The sequence goes on along the minus strand of JAGHJS010000039.1, from coordinate 52,003 downwards.
CGTCCTTTTCGCTCATGCCCTGCGCCGTATAGTGCGCGATGTGTTCGGGCACGGGCAGGGCGTTGAGCGGGTTTTCCGCCCTCTTTGCGCCCTCCACGACCAGAACGTACTCCCCGCGCTTTTCGCCCGCAAGCCCTTCCGCAAGGCGGAAGGGCTGCACTTCCTCGTGCAGCTTGGTGATCTCGCGCACGGCGCAGGCAGCGCGGTCGCCGAATGCTTCGTATAAAAGGGCGACGTCTCCGTCTACGTCCTGCGGGGCGGAATAGAACAGGAGCGTGCCTTCGAAGGCGGCGTACTTGCGCAAAAAGGCGCGCTTTTCGCTCGCTTTGCCGCGCAGAAAGCCCAAAAACGCGCATACGTCCGCGGGAAATGCGGAGAGCACCAGCGCCGAAACGAAGGCGCACGCGCCGGGCGCGAGAGTGTAGGGCACGCCCGCCTCGCGCAGGGCGGAAACGAGCAGGTTGCCCGGGTCGGAGATGACGGGCGTGCCCGCGTCGGTCACGACGGCGACTTCCTTCCCATCCTGCGCAAGGGCAAGGAGCTTTTCGGCGGCGGCGCGCTCGTTGAATTTATGGCAGGCGACGAGCGGCTTTTTGATGGAAAAATGGTTCAGAAGTTTCAGCGTGTGCCGCGTGTCCTCGCAGAAGACGACGTCCGCGCCGCGCAGCGTTTCCAAGGCGCGCAGCGTGATGTCGCCCAAATTCCCGATCGGCGTCGCTACGAATGTGACCATGTTCTTTCTCCCTTCGGTTTTTCGGGCGGAAGGCGTTCCCGGCGCTTTGCGCGGGGAACGCGGGCGCTTTATGTCGCGCCCTCCGCCTTCGTGTTTACGATGTCCTCCAAAAGTTCGGTGCCGGGCTTTCCGCCCTTCACCCCTTCGCACAGCAAAAGGTAGGGCTTTGCGCCCGCCGTGCCGCGCACAAACTGCACGCGCTTGGGCTCGATGCCCGCGCCCTTCATCGTGTACAGCACTTCGGCGAGCCTGTCCGCGCGGTTGCACAGCGCCAGCCTGCCGCCGAATTTCAGGCACTTCGCCGCGGCGGCGACCGCTTCGGCGAGGGTCACGGTGATCTCCTTGCGGCAGATCGCCTTTTTGTACTCTTCGTTTCCGAACCCGCCGCGCTCGTAGGGCGGGTTGCACAACACGAGCGAAAACGCCTCGTTGTACTCTCTGCCGATGTCCTGCACGCGGCAGCAGACGGCGGTAAAGTTCGTAAGGCCGTTCAGCGCGACGGTGCGCGCGCTCATTTCGGAGAGCTCGGGCTGCATTTCAAACAGGGTGACGCGGCGCACCTGCGGGTGCAGCGCGTAAAAGTGCAGCCCCACGATGCCGCTGCCCGCGCAAAAGTCCGCAACATCGTCGCGCGCTTTCGCCGTGGCGAAGCGCGACAACAGCACCGAATCGCTCGTAAAGCGGTACAGCCGCGTATTCTGGATGATCTTCAGTTTCCCGAGCAGCAGCTCTTCCGCCACTTCGCCGTCCCGTAATTCCATGCTCCTATCATACCACACCCGCGCGGAAATTTCAACTTGACAAAGCCGCGCCGCCGCGGTACAATAGAGAAAAAAGGAGAAAGGACCCGTATGCAGACCATGGAAGCCATCCGCGCCCGCCGCAACGTGCGCAAATACAAAGCCGAAGCCGTCCCGCGCGAACAGATCGAACGCCTGTTGGAGGCGGCGATGCTCGCGCCCAGCGCGGTGAACAGCCGCCCGTGGGAGTTCGTCGTCACCGACAAGCGCGAAATTTTGCAGCGGCTGACTGAGGCGCACCCCGCCAGCAGAATGCTGCTTACGGCTTCGTGGGCGATCGCCGTGTGCGGCAGGCCCGATCTGCAGCCGAAGCACAACTTCTGGCAGCAGGACTGCGCCGCCGCGGCCGAAAACATCCTGCTCGCCGCCGCGGATATGGGGCTGGGGACGTGCTGGTGCGGCTGTTACCCCGCCGAACCGCGCACGAGCGAAGTGCAGAAAGTGCTGGGCGTGACCTCCGTGCCCGTCGCGCTCATCGCCGTGGGCGTGCCCGACGAGGCACCCGCGCAGAAGGGGTTTTATGACCCTTCCCGCGTAACATTTTTATAAGACAGACAAAAAGGGGCGCGCCCGAAAGCATTCGGGCGCGCCCCTTTTTGTGCCTTGCGGGGTCGAAGGGCGCTCAGATGTCCACGCGGATGCGCTGCCCGCGGAAGGGCACGGTGATATAGGAAAAACCGACTTCTCTGAGCATCTGCACGACGATCGCCCTGCGGTCGGCGACGCGCTCGGCAAAGTGCGCGTCGGACGCGAAGGAAACTTCCCTGCCGCCGAGTTCATAATAGCGGGTGAGGATGTCTTTGCCCGGCAGGTAGTCGCCCAGTTTTTTCGCGCTCGAATTCACTTCCAGGATCTTCCCCTTTGCGATGATGCGTTTTAAAATTTCGTCCAGAACGTCCGCAAAGTCCTCGTAGCGCAGCACAAAGTCGTCGTACGTCGCGTTGCGCGCACAGTAGCCGATGTGCGCCACGATGTCGTAGGGATAGGACGCGTCAAGGCTCTCCAGAACGCGGTACAGGTATACGTTGTAGGCGTAGGCGCGCGTCTTTCCGTTGCAGTAGTGGGGGAAAAAGCAATCGCCTCCCAGGCAGGTATGTACGCTGTTCACCACAAAATCGGGCTTGTAGCGCTGCTCCGTTTCGATGTAGCGCTGCTGTACGCGCGTGGGGTGGTCGTAGCCGAACTCCGCGCCGATGAGCACATGCATGCGCCCCTCGTATTCCTTCTGCATCTCCCGCCCGCGTTTGAAGTAGGCGGCGGCGTCGATGGGCGGAACGGGTTTGCCGTCCTCGGTCAGGTGCATGCGGTCGTAGTCGTAATTGAAGTGGTCCGCGATGCCGTACCAGGCAAGCCCCTTTTTGTACGCGGTTGCGAGCATGTCTTCCATGCTGTTGCGCCCGTCCGGCGAAAAAGATGTGTGGTTGTGTACGTCCGTCAAAAGCATGGCATTCCTCCGTTGTGCGGATATATTGTAGAACTTTTTTTGCCGTTCGTCAAGCGCGCGAGGGCGCGGCGGGATCGGTGAGTCTGCGCAAGGCATTACTATTTATTGGCGCGAAAAAAGTGTTTGAAAGAACTTTCCAAACAACTGAAAAAATTCGGCTCGGCGCTGGTCATGAACGATTTCGGCGCGTCCGCCTGCCGTAAAATATGCGAAAAACTGCAAAGAAAGGGCGTAAAGGCGTCGGTCGTACAATACGACGAGGAAGCCGTGCTCGCGCAGAATGTTATAAAAAAGTATAACGGGTTGGCGGAAGGCGCTTACAATATTTATATCGATAATATGTTGTTCAATATAGCGTACGACCGTATAGATAAGAACAAGCCGAATGCAACGGAAAAACTGTATGAAGAGTTGCTCGCCGCGCAGAAAACGGGCGAACAAGGGGTCAGTAAGGAGTAAAAATAGTACGTTTTATGCAGAAAAAAGCGGGCGGGGATATTCCCCGCCCGTCGTGTCGTTTTTGTAAGGCGATCGTCTGTGCGGTCACCCGATCTTAAAGATGTTCAGCGTCGTGCCCGAATACAGGAAGCTGCCGCCGCTCGATACAACTTGCAGCGTTGCGGGCACGCTCGTCACATTGAACACGAGCGAAGCCGACTGCGCCGACGTTTCGTCCGCCGTCGTGAAGATGTGCTGCGTGGACGCGCCGTTCTGCGCGGTGCCGTTCAGCGTGAACTGCACGAGGTTGGTCTCGGGCAGGGAAGCGGCGTTTTGCGGCGCCGCCGTCCCGTTGAAGGAGACGAAGTAGGTGCCTTCTTCGCCGATGGTGATGTCCGCGGAGTTATCCGCGTGCGTGATCGCCGTACCCTGCTGCGCCGCCGTGCGGTCAAAGATGACCGCCGCGTTATCCGTGACCGTCTGCGTCGGGATCGAATAGGCAGAGAGCGCTTCCACAGGCACGCTGCCCGTCGCGCCTGTGGCACCCGTCGGACCCGTCGGACCCTGCGGACCCGTTGCGCCCGTCGCGCCTGTCGGACCCTGCGGACCTGTGGCACCCGTCGGACCTATGGGACCCTGCGGACCCGTTGCGCCCGTGGCACCGGTTACGCCCGTCGGACCCTGCGTACCCGTTGCGCCCGTCGCACCTGTCGCACCGCGCGGGATCACAAAGTCGAACACGGCTGCGTTTTCCGAGCCGGAATTTGTAACGGCGGCTTCTGTTTCGGGTTCGCCCGTCGTGACCGTACCTGCCGCTACCGTTGCTGCATTGCCCGTCGCGCCTGTGTTCCCGTCCGCGCCTGTCGCACCCGTGGGACCCGTGGGACCCTGCGGACCTGTGGCACCCTGTGGACCTGTCGCACCCGTCGGACCCGTCGGGCCGCGCTGGCCGGCGGGACCTTGGGCACCGGTGGGACCTGCGGGACCCATCGAGCCGCGCAGGACGGTCACCTGCGTATCGGTGCTGCCGCAGCAGCAGGGCTCGCAGGAGCAGCCGCATTCGCCGTGGCAGGTAAATCTGATATGATCGTTCATGTCGTTTTCCCCTTGTTCTTCAAAGTTTCAAAATAGCGTTTGTTGTGAAGGTAACTTGCATCCTGCGGCTTATAGCTGCCCGCGCGCTCGTTCCACAGGGCGGCGCGCTCCGTATCCCCCAGCCTGTCGTAGCACACGCACAGCCAGATACAGGGGAGGTAGTCGCCGCAGTCGGGGCAGACGAACCCGTCGCCCTGTCCGTGCATTCCCTCGTTGTACGCGAGTTTGAACCAAAAAACAGCCTGCTGCGGCTCGTTCTGCTCCAAAAAGAGCTGCCCGAGTTCGCAGCAGACGGCGGGGCGCGGCTCTCCGTAGCAAAAGCTCTGCAAAAGCGCCGCGCGCCTGCCATCTCGGTCGCCCTGCCTGCGGCGGATCTGCGCGAGCCCGAGGCAGGCGCCGATCTTATCCTCCGCCCAGCCCTCGCCGCGCAAAAAGTAGCTGTATGCGTCCGCCGCGGCGGAATCCAGCCCGTTATCGGCAAGTTCGCGCGCAAAGTAGAACGCCTCCCGCCCGCGGGGCGTTTTGCCCGCGAGCAGCATGCGCAGATAGATGCGCAGGTTCCGCCCCCGCTCCTTGTGTTCGCCGCGCCTGTGCGTCACGGCAACGGCAACATCCTGCACGTTGCCGCCGATGCACAGCGTTTCGTGCACGGCGCCCTGCCAAAAAAAGCCGCACGCCCGCCGCACGATGCGCTCGCGGATGAACCAAAGCGTCACGTTGCCGTGTTCGTCCTCGCCCGCGTCGTAGCGCAGGCGGTAGGCGTCGACGGTGCCGTCAAAGCTCTCTTTCAGCCGCAAAAGGGCGGCGCGGTCGCGCTCTTTTAAAACGTCGTCTGCGTCCAGCCACATGATATAGTCCGCATGCGCCTTCGAAAAGGAAAAATTGCGCGCCGCGGCAAAGTCGTCCTGCCACGGAAAATCGTATACGTTTTGCGTAAAACGGGCGGCGACCTGTTTTGTCGCGTCCGTCGAACCCGTGTCGGCGATGACGATCTCGTCAAAAACGCCGTGCACGCTTTGAAGGCAGCGCGCGAGCACTGCCTCTTCATTCTTTACGATCATGCAAAGCGCAAGCGTCATTGGTACGGCCTCTTTTGTGTTTCTTCGGGGCGGGGCGTTGCCCGCTACTAACAATTTATGCAAAAATTTTCGGGAATGTGCGGCGAAACTTCTTTGCTTTTCGCGCGCGATTTGCTATAATAGGGGAGCATGCAGGCGCAAACGGGCGCCGCGTGCGGCAGGACCGAACTGCGCTTGTAGTCTAATTGGATAAAACATAGCCCTCCGACGGCTACGTTCCGAGTTCGAATCTCGGCAGGCGCACCAAAAAAGAGCTGCCCCGAAGCTGCTGCTTCGGGGCGGCTTATTGTATTTTGGGTGGTTCAGTGTATTTCGGTCGACGGCAAAAGAACAAATTTTTCGCGAAAGTTGACTTTTTGCGGCGTATCTGCTATGATTGCGGTGAAAAAGGCGGGCGCCGCGGCGCGGCTTTGCCCGCCGCGGCGCCCGCCCTGTGGGGAGGCGGCGGAGCGGCGCAGGGTGCGGGGCGGCCGGCGGTTCGCGCTGACGAATGTGCCGGCGGCTTGTTCGTGCCGTTCGCTGCGGCACGGGAGGAGAAGTATGGCGGAACAGATGACCATGTTCGAGGACGAGGCGAGCCTGCCCCTGGCGGCAAGGCTGCGCCCGCGCACGCTGGACGAGTTCGTCGGGCAAAAGCACCTTCTGGGCGAGGGCAAGGTGCTGCGCCGCATCATCGAGAGCGACAAAGTCGGCTCCATGATCTTCTGGGGCCCGCCGGGCGTGGGCAAAACGACGCTCGCGCGCATCATCGCAAACCGCACGCGCGCGAAATTCATCGATTTTTCCGCCGTGACCAGCGGCATCAAGGAGATCAAGCAGGTCATGGAGCAGGCGGAAAAGAACCGCCGATTCGGCGAAAAAACCATTACCACCGTCACCCGCGAGACCATCGAGGGCATCACCTCTAAAAAATCGCTCTTGTACGACAAGACGGGCGAAGAGCATTACAACCTCATCTCCGCGCTGCACAAGTCCATGCGCAACTCCGACCCCGACGCCGCCGTGTACTGGCTGGCGCGCATGCTCGAAGCGGGCGAGGACCCGCTGTACATCGCCCGCCGCGTGACCCGTTTCGCCTCGGAGGATGTGGGGCTCGCCGACCCGCGCGCGCTGGAGATCGCCGTCGCGGCGTACCAGGCGTGCCACTTCATCGGCATGCCCGAATGCACCGTGCACCTGACGCAGGCGGTCGTGTACATGGCGATGGCGCCCAAGTCGAACGCGCTGTACGTCGCGTACGGGCGGGCGCGCAAAGACGCGCTCGAACAGCTCGCCGAGCCCGTGCCGCTCGTCATCCGCAACGCGCCCACGAAGCTGATGAAGGAGCTCGACTACGGCAAGGGGTACGAATACGCGCACGATACGGCGGACAAGCTGACGGCGATGCAGTGCCTGCCCGATTCCCTGTCGGGGCGGGAGTACTACGCCCCGACCGAGGAGGGGCTGGAGGCGAAGTACAAGGCGCGCCTTGCCGAGATCAAGCGCTGGAAAAAGGAGCACGGCGGCAAGCAGGCAGACTGATTTTTTGTGCGCGGCGGCGTTACACGGATATTTTTGGAGCGCCGCAGGCGGTATTTTTAGAAAACGTATTGCAATTATAGAGCGCGTATGGTATACTGTACATACGATCGGCAAGCATTGTGATACAGAAAAAAAGTTTGTAACGCGGGGGGAAAACGGAAAAAAAGGAGAGCGTATGCGGTTTTTGTTATGGTTGTTTGACGCTTCAAGGCGGCATTACGGCGGGATCAGGCGGTATGAAAAAGGAGGAACGGGCGTCCGTATTCTGACGCCGATCCTTTCGCTGTTGTTCCTCGGGGTCACGCTTGGGCTGGAATATTGGCTGTTTTCCTCTCTGCATGACAGCGGTGCGTTCGGCGGCGGGGTCGGCAAAATCGTCGTTATGTTTTTTATCGGGCTGTTGTTTTTCGCTTTCGCCGTGGCAACGCTGGAATTTTGCGCGGTATATGCTTTTACCGCCTTCCGCATGGCGGCTTGGGGCGTGGCGCTTTCCGCCTCCAAACGCAGGCAGATCCTGGCGCGCAAAAAAGGCGGAAACACAGAACCCGAAGCGCAGGCGGATCCTGCGCATGAAGGAAAATACAAGGCGTTTGACATTGTGAACGGCGTTTTGCAGATCGTGTTTATTCTGGCGCTGATCGGCGGGGTCGCGGCGGTCGCGGTGCTGCTCCTTTAAACACAAACGCAAAGCGACGCATAAACGGATCGAAACAAGCGGCAACGGATCCGCAGAATTATGCCGTTTGATCAAGTAAAAAACAGGATAAGGGGAGAGCTATGAAAAAAATTTTTTTGGTTGGGGTATTGGCGGCGCTGTGTACGGCATGCCTTTGCGTTGCGGCGGCATGTAGCAGCGAACCTTCGTCGGCGGTGACGCACACGGTATCGTTTACGCTCAACGGGGAGGAAGTCACTGCGGCATCGCCCGTATATTTCAACTATGCGGGCAGCAACGCTTCGTACAATACCGAAGTACAGGCGCAGGAAGGCAAAACGGTTACGGTGGAAGTGTACCTTGCCGATTATTTGAATGCTGCCACGTTAGAGGTGTCTGCGGGGGCGGAAAAGTCATCGGGCGTCGTGTTCACGCTTGCGGAAGGGTACGATGTGGAAAGCATCGGTTGGAATTTTCAGAAAGTCGGCGAGATCGCGCTCGGCAGCGTCACCGCGGATCAGACGCTTGCGCTCAGCTGCGACGAGCATAAGATCGAACTGCAATTTGCAACAACGGATACGCCGCAAAATCCTCATTCGGAGGACGAAGCGTTGCAAAACGGCATTTACGCCGATTTTGAAGTCTGGGCGGGCGAAAGCTGGCGGCGCCTTGCGGATCTGACGGCGGGCGGGCAAACGGGCGCCTGGACGACCTTTTCCGCCTTGCAGGAGCCGCTTGCAAACGGCGGGATGTATGGCGGGCTTCTGCTTCGTTCCGAAAAATATCCGCACAGCGCATTTTTCGGCGGCACGGGATTTGCCACCGTCGGGAGCGACACGCCGAATCTGGAAGAATACGGGAGCGGCCTGCACGAATACCTGCTTCCCGTGGGGTTTGACGCAGGTGCGTATGCCAAGCAGATCAGCGTCACGTTTGACCCGAGCATGCTTCAAATTTGGGGCTGGTCGGTCAACGCCAACGGCAGCGTGTGGAGCTTTGACGGGGAAAAATATATCAAACCGCAGCTTGTGGGGGCAGGCGGTACCATTGCAAACGCTTCCTTTACCCTTGATAACAGAAGCGGTACGATCGATTTCAACAACGTAAAAGTGTATCTGTTTGAGGAAGAGCTGACGGTGGAGGACGGCGTTTATACCATAACCAAAGCGCCTTGCGAGTATACAGGGTATGACGACAGCGAAACGTATGTTCTCACGCTTGAAGGGCTGGACGAGAACAACGGCGATGCTCTCAATAAAATTTCAGTTGCAAACACCAATGAGGACGCGAAATGGGAAGCAAGGGACTATTACCTCTATTATCAGGACGAAAACGCCGTCTATTATCCTGCCGATGAGGCGCAGGCAAACGAAGCGTGGATCGAGGTGCGGTATAGCATGACCAACCCCGATGAAATTGTTGATTTTACGCAGACTGCGGCATATCAGGATCGGATCGACTTTACCGCGTCGCTTACGGCGAACGTTCCCGGCCTCGGCGAACAAACGGAATCGTTTGTTCTGGCGGACCTTTTGCCAGGCAAGGCGGGCGTTACCGCCGTTTCGGTCGGCAGCGGATCGGATGAGGCATATATGGGGCAGTATACAATAGCGACAGCCGCTGATGCGGCGATCCGTATCGAATACTCCATTTATCGGAGCAGTTATATGGAAGACGAGTATGGCGAAAAATACGACGTAACATACGAATTTACAGTCGTGTTCCGCTTCGCGCCTGTGTATGACATGCAGGCAGCCATTTCCTGAAAGAGCGAGAGGTTTTGACGGGGCGGTATTTTTCGGCAGAAGGCAAACGATCGGTTTTTACACGAAAAGGCTGCGGAAGAATATCGTCCGCAGCCTTTTCGTTCGCCCTAAGGAGGTTTTCCCTGCTGTCGCGGGGCAAAATTTTGAGAGCGCGAATAGCTTGCGCCCAGCGGGGCAATCGGTTCGGGCGCCTTATAAGCGCATAACAAAACCCGCAGATGGAATTTCCATCTGCGGGTTTTGTGGCGCGCCCTAAGGAGGCTTGCGGCTGTGCCGCAAAGCACTGCGTGCACGAATAGCCCGCCGCTGCGCGGCGACCAATTCGAGCTGCTATGGGTGCATAACAAAAACAGCACAGACGACGGCGCGCCCTAAGGAGGCTTGCGGCAGCGCCGCAAAGCACTGCGTGCACGAATAGCCCGCCGCTGCGCGGCGACCAATTCGAGCTGCTTGACGACACACAACAAAAACAGCACAGACGAATGTCTGTGCTGTTTTTGTGGCGCGCCCTAAGGAGGCTTGCACCCTGCGGGAGCAAAGCTCTCCGCTGCGCTCCGAGCACGAATTGACGCCCGAAACAGGCATACTGTCAGTGCAGGCTGTTCGTGCGGGCGTGATTCTCGCGCCTTAATACATGTAACAACCCCCGCAAAGGCATATATGCCTTTGCGGGGGTTGTGGCGCGCCCTAAGGAGCTCGAATCCCTAACCTTTGGTTCCGTAGACCAACGCTCTATCCAATTGAGCTAAGGGCGCATTTGCGGTCGGTTTTGCCGCATACCCCAATAGTATAGCAGATTTTTAAAATTTGTCAATGGATTTTCGCCGTGTGCGTATATTTTTTTCATGCCGCCGCTTCCCGGCCCCGTGCACCGCTCGGCAGGCAAAAGCGTCGGGCGGCAAATACGCCGCCTCCGTTCGTCGCTTGCGGGCGGGGAAACGCGCTGCGCCTGCTTCCGTTAAGAACAGATGTTTGTATTTTTGTTGATAAATTTTCTTAACTTCTTTTCTGTATCGATAAAAAAAGAGCGGTTTTTTTCGAAATAAAGGGGTTTTGTGGATGAGTGTGCATAAATTGTGGATAACTTTTCCGATGTTTTTGCAGAAAATGCGTTTTCCCCACAAAGCGGCGGTTGTGCACACGAGTTATGCACACTCTGTGAGCAACGGGGGGAAGGGGGGAGGGGTGGCTTTGCAGCGCAGGCGGCGGCGATGCCGGCGGGCGGCAGATCGTAAATTGCGCCTTGTTCGGAGGTATTTTTTCTTGCGGGCAAGGCACAAAGCGGTTGTATTTTTCCCGTGCGGATGGTATAATACTGAATACGGAGCGGGCGGCGGCAGTGCGTTTCGGCGCGCCGCAGGGTCTGCCCGTATAAAATACGGAGAAGAGGTGTAAAGTTATGGCTAAGATCACGGCGGATACGCTCATTGCCGATTGCCTGAAGTACAACCCCGACGCGGCGTCTGTGCTGATGTCCTATGGGATGCACTGCCTCGGCTGTGCGCTGGCGCACGGCGAGACGATCGCGGAAGCGGTCAACGCGCACGGCAAGGACCTGGACGAACTGCTCGAAAAGCTGAACGAAGGCGTGCAGGAGTAATTTGTTCTGCGGGCGGCGGAAGTTTTCCGCCGCCCGCGGCCTTTTTCGGCGCTTTGCGCGGGGAGGAATACAATGGAGAACGAGGCGATCGTCAATCTGCGGAAGATCTTGCAGCACACACGGCGCGGGGTGTTTTTCGGCGGCGCGGGCGTGAGCACGGAGAGCGGCATCCCCGATTTCCGCTCGGAGGACGGGCTGTACCGCCAGAAGTACAAGTACCCGCCCGAGCGCATCCTTTCGCACAGTTTTTTTGAAGGGCACACCGAAGAGTTTTACGCGTTCTACCGCGATAAAATGCTGTGCCTGGACGCGCAGCCCAACGCGGCGCACAAAAAACTCGCGCAGTGGGAGCGCGAGGGCAGGCTCGCCGCCGTCGTCACGCAGAACATCGACGGGCTGCACCAGAAGGCGGGCAGCCGCGTCGTGTACGAACTGCACGGCAGCATCTGGCGCAACTTCTGCACGAAGTGCGGCATGGCATACCCCGTGCAGCGCATCGCAAAGGGGAGCGGCGTGCCGCACTGCCCCTGCGGCGGCGTCATCAAACCGGACGTGGTGCTGTACGAAGAGCCGCTGGACGAGCGCGTTCTCAGCGGCGCGGTGGAGGCGATCCGCGCGGCGGATACGCTCATCATCGGCGGCACGTCGCTGAACGTATACCCCGCGGCGGGGCTGATCGATTTTTTCCGCGGCGACAACCTCGTCGTCATCAATAAGGGCGCGCCCGCCAAGGACATGCGCGGCGTGTTCTTTATCGACGGAAAGATCGGCGAAGTGTTCGCGCAGGTCTGACCGTGTGTTCGTACAGATCGGACCGGATATTCGCGCAGGTCTGACTGCGTGTTCGCGCGGGGCTGCCCGCAGACGGCGCCGCGGCGGCGCCGTTTTTTGTTTGAGAAAACGGAAACACAGCGGTGTTTTTTATCCCCCGAACGCTTGCCTTTCGGGGCGGAAAATGGTACAGTAGAGGCGCACCGTTCTGCGGAACGGGGCGGAAAGGCTTACAGGGGAAAGACAAATGAACAGAGAATGGAAACAAGCCCTTTTGGGCGATTTAGAGGCGTACAGGAGCATCCCGTTCTGGTCGTGGAACAACAGCCTGGACGAGGCGGAGCTGTGCCGCCAGATCGACGACATGAAAGCGGCGGGCATCGGCGGGTTCATCATGCACGCGCGGACGGGGCTGAAGGAGGAATACCTCGGCGAAAAGTGGTTCTCGTGCATCGAGGCCTGCCTCGACAAGGCGAAGGCGCTCGGCATGGAGGCGTGGGTGTACGACGAAAACGGCTGGCCGAGCGGGTTCGTGGGCGGAAAACTTCTGGAAAACGAGGCGTTCCGCGCGCGCTACCTCGAATACGCGGAAGGCGCGTTCGATCCTGCGGCGTTCGCCGTGTTCGTGCGCCGCGGCGGGGGATTCGTCCGCGTCGAAGGGGAACAGGCGGGCGAGACGGAGTATCACAACGTTTACCTGCGCGTCAGCCCCGCGAACACCGATATCCTCGATCCCGCCGTGGTGGACGCGTTCATCGCCGAAACGCACGAAAAATATTATGCGCGGTTCAAAGATCGGTTCGGGAAGGAGCTTGCGGGCTTTTTCACGGACGAGCCGCAGTATTACCGCTGGGGCACGCCCTACACGCCCGTGGCGGAGGCGGAATTCGCCAAGGACGGCGAGGACATCCGCGACGGGCTCATCTGGCTGTTCGTGCAGGGCGAGGGCGGCTATGCCTTCCGCGAAAAGTACTTCGATACGCTCAACAGGCTGTATACGGAGAACTTCTATAAAAAACTGTACGACTGGTGCGAAGCGCACGGCTGCAAACTGACGGGGCATTCCGTGGAGGAGAGCCTGCTGTTCGGGCAGATGTGGGGCGGCGCGGCGGTCATGCCGTCGTACGAGTTCGAACATATCCCCGGCATCGACTGGCTGGGGCGGGACTGCGGCACCGAGCTTTCGCCGCGGCAGGTGGGCAGCGCGGCGGCGCAGCTCGGCAAAAAGTTCGTGCTGACCGAAACGTTCGGCTGCGCGGGGTACGACGTGACGCCCAAGGAACTGAAGAGCATCGCGGAGTACCAGTACTTCAACGGCGTGAACAAGATGTGCCAGCACCTGTACCCGTATTCGCTCGCGGGGCGGGGAAAGACCGACCATCCGCCCGTCTTTTCGCCGCAGGGGAACTGGTTCGAAGGGTTCCGCGCCTTCAACGACTATTTCGCGCGGCTCGGGTGCATCGTGGCGGAAACGCAGGACGAGTACGAGGTCGGCATCATCCACCCCATCCGCGGCATCTGGCTGGATTACCTGCGCGAGAAAGATTACGAGAGCGTGAAAGAGGCGGAGGACGCGTTCGGCGACCTGCTTTGCACGCTGCGCCGTCACGGAGTCACCTATCATTTCCTCGACGAACGGCTGCTTGCGCGCCGCGGCGGCGCGGAAGGGGGCTGCCTGCGGCTGGGCGGCTGCCGCTACGATACCGTCATCGTGCCGCCCATGCGCACGCTGACGGCGAACACCTGTGCGCTGCTGCAAACGTTCGGCGGCAGGCTGTGCGTGCTCGGGAAGATCGGTTACATCGACGGGAAAAAGCAGGACGTTTCCCTGCCCGCGAACACGACGCTCGAAGAGATCTGCGCCTCCGCGCGGTACGGCTTTTCGTGTGAGGACGGGAACAGCGTGCTCACGGCGCGGCACGGGAAGGGCGGCGAATTCCTGTTCGTCAAAAACCTTTCTCGCACGGAAAAGAGCCGCGTCCGCATCGAAGGCGCGGGGGAGAAGTACGTCGCGCTCGACCTTGAAACGTTGGAGGAGCGCCCGCTCGCGGGGGACGGGATCGTGCTCGGCGGGGCGGAGAGCGCGATCCTGCTGCGCGCGGAAAGCAGCCCCGTACCCGTGCGGGAGAGCGCTGCCGACGTGACCGCCGCGTTCCGCGTGGCGGGCATGACCGAAAATTTCCTCGTGCTGGACTACGCGCAGATCGCGCGGGAGGGCGGGGCGTTCGGCGCGCGCCGCCCGATCACGGCGCTGTTCGAAGAGCTGCTGCGCGAGGACTACAAGGGCACGGTGCGGGTGCGGCAGACCTTTACCCTCGCCGAGCCGATGCCGCTCACCCTCGTCATGGAAAAGGCGGCGCTCTCTGCCGCGGCGGTGAACGGCGCGCCCGTCTCCTTTGCGCAGAGCGCGTTCGACGTGAACTTTGCCGAGGCGCCCGTCGGCGCGCTCGTGCAGAAAGGGGAGAACGTGTTCGAGTATTCGTTCGCGTTCCGCCAGCACGAGGGGGTGCATTTCGCGCTCTTCGACCCGCTCGCCACGGAGAGCCTGCGCAACTGCCTGTATTACGATACGTCGATCGAATCCGCCTATCTGAAGGGCGATTTTACCGTCGGGGAGGGCTTCGCGCTCGCAAAGCGGCGCGCGCTGCCGCCCGTAACGGAGCGGCTGTACGCGTGCGGGTACCCCTTCTTTAAAGGCGAACTCACGCTGGAAGGGGAGCTTTCCTACGGCGGGAGCGGCCCTGCCGTGCTGGAGATCTGCGGCAGGTTCATGACGGCGGACGTGTACACGGACGGCGGGCACGCGGCGCTCGTGCTGGATACGAAAAAGGACATCGCGCCCATTCTGCGCAAGGGGAAGAACGCCGTGAAGATCGTGCTGCGTTCGAGCCTGCGCAACCTGTTCGGCCCGCACCATTTTGCGATCCCCGAGCCGATGTCCGTCAGCCCGTACAACTTCGAGTTCCGCGGGCTTTGGGACGGGGGCGACCCCGCCGACTACACGGCGGAATACCACTCCGTTCCTTTCGGCGCGGAAAAGATCCTGCTCCGCACCTGAGCGGCGGCATAAAAAAAGCGGCAGAGCTTGCTCTGCCGCTTTTTTTATTGTCTGTTTTACGGCGGCGCGGGCATTGCCTGCTGCCGCGGCGTGCCGTTTGCGTGTTCTGCCTTCTGCCGCGTTCTGCCCGTCTGGCGGTCACATCATGCGGCTTTCGTGGCAGGAAAAGTACACGATCTGCATATTTTTTGCAAGTTCCGCAAGCAGCGCCTTCACCTTTTGCAGATGCTCGCCGTCGAGGTTCACAAAGGGGTCGTCGAGGATGAGGAAGGGTTTTTCCTCCGCGTACATGTTGTCGATGAGGGCGAGGCGGAAGCACAGCGCGCAGATGCTCCGCTGCCCCGCGCTCAGGTGCTCTTCGCTGCGTTCGATGCCGCCGTGCTCGAAACGCACGTTGAAGTTTGCGTCTATCACGATCGTTTCGCCCAGCGCCCGCTCGAGGAGCGCGGAATAGGAGAGGAAGGACTCGCGGATGGGGCGGACGTATTTCTCTTTCAGGCGGAAGTCCGCAAGTTCCAAAAATTCCTTCGTCTTTACGAGCACGGAATAGCGGCGCTTATACTCCGCCAGCCGCTCTTCGCTCTCCGCCAGCTCGTTTTGCAGGGCGTCGCCCCGTTCCGCGTCGCGCTCGTCCTCGGCGATCTGCTGCGAAAGCCTGTTCTTTTCATCCTGCAAACGGTTCAGCATCCCGTTCATCTCGGCAAGGTCCGCCGCCTCGCCCGCGGGGCGGTCGGTCAGGTGCTTACTCTCGCGGAAGGTGGCGGCGTCCACCTTCTTTTTTTGCAGAGCCTTCGTTTCGTCCGCCAGCGCCCGCCCGTCCGCAAGGACGGTTTTGAGTCGCTGCGCGATGCCCTCCTCCGCGATATGGTAGGTGCGGCAGTAGGCGAGGAGCGCGCCGCGCGCCCGTTCCATGGCGTCGCGGTTCGAGCGCTCCGCGGCGTCCGAATCCTCCCTGCGCTTTTGCAGGGCGCGGAAGTCGGAGATGTCCGTCCGCAGCTGCATCAGGCGGCGGATATCGTTGTCGGCGTACGCGCCGTACCCGCCGAAAAAGGCGTCCAGTTTTTTTTGCATCGCGGCGGCGCGTTCCTCTTTCTGCGCCAGTGTGGCGGCGCGTTCTTCGTCCTTTTTTTGCAGTCCGGCGTACTCTTTGCAGTCTTCGAGGAACGCCGCGGCGGCATAGAGCGCGCCGTTTTGCAGCGAATAGCCGTACGGCATGACCTGCGCGCCGATCTCCGAGGCGATGCGCTCCCGCTCGGCGCGGATGGCTGCCTTTTCGGGGTTCTCCGTCTGCATTGCGCCCGCCTGCGCGCGGCTGCCCGATTTTTTGTTCAGGTAGAGGAACCCGTCCGCCAGCAGCCCGACCGCGCCGAGCGCCAGAAGCACGATGCCCGCGATGAGCTGCACGAACAGCAGCGCGACGCCCGCAACGAGCAGCACGGCGGCGATGACGGCGGCGATGAGCGCCGCTTTTTTAGGCGGAGCCGCGGGCGCGGGTGCGGCGGCGGTAAGGTAGTCGGGCGCCTGTTCGTACGCGCTGTCCGTTATTTTATACCGCCTGCACGCCTCCTCCAGCTTTGCGCGGTCCTGTTCGGTCGGCGCGTGTGCGGAAAAGCGGTGCCGCAGCGCCGCGTCCTTTTCCGTGTCCTGCCGCGCGCGCAGGGCGGCGGCCTCCGCACGGAGCGCCTGCACCCGTCCGATCGCTTCCTGCGCGTCGGTGAGCGCCTCTTCGGCGGGCACGCCCGCCGAAAATTTTTCGCGCAGGGCGGCGTATTTTGCCGCGTCCTCTTCGGTGAAGATCTTTTTCTGCGCGAGCGCGCGCTCCCGTTCGAGCGCGGCGGCGTATGCCGCCGCCTGCTCCGTCTCCTCTTCGGGCGGGATGCCGAACGGGTAGGCGGCCTGTATCGCCGCGATGCGCCGCTCGCTCTCCGCGATCTCGGCGCGCTGTTTGTCGTAGTGCTCCCAGTTCGCGCGCACCACGTTTTCGTTCTGTGCGGCGGTCACGGCGTCCGTCCGCTCTTTGATCTCCCGCTCATAGGCGCGGAGCCGCTCGTATTTGGCGGGCAGCCCGTTCCGTATCGCCGTACAGTTGGCGATGCGCTCTTTCAGTTCGTTGCCGCGCGCCGTTTCGTCCTGGATCAGCCCTGCGGAGAGCTTCTGTTTTTTGTACGTTTTGATCTGCTTGTCCAGCCGCTCGGTCGCCGCGCGCAGGTTGGTGTCGTCGTCGCTCCCTTCGAGGAAGTTGTTCAGCTTCGTGTTGATACTGTCCGTAGAGGAGAGGGCGACCTCGCCTGCGGTGATGAACACCGTCCGCTCGAAGGACGCTTTATCGATGCCGAAGATCGCTTCGCCGACGGGGTCGGCAAGCTCGGTGCAGGGCACGCCGTCGCGGTACACGGTGAGCGTGTCTTTTGTCTCGCTCGCCTTGTCGAAGGTGCGTTCGATCTTGTACGTCTTTCCGCGGTAGAGGAACACGACGTTCCCGCCGAACACGCCGCCGCCGAAGGGGCAGTAGTGCGCGCGGTCATTGAATTTTGTCCTTGCGAACGAGGAGTCCATGCCGTAGAACATGGCCTTGAAAAAGGCGGCGAGGGTGGTCTTGCCGTAGCCGTTCTTTTCGCATACGCTCGTCAGCCCGTCGCGGAAGGTGAGGCTTTCGCCGCGGATCTTGCCGAAATTTTCAATGTAACAGGAGAGCAGTTTCACAGGTCGAATTCCTCCCCGCGCAGCGCGCGCAGCCCGCAGCGGAGGATCTGCTGTTTTTCCTCCTCCGTGCAGTCCCCGGCGGCGTACACCGCGCGCACGAACTCGCCTTTGAGCGAAACGTCCTTTTCATACGCCGCGATGTCCAGCGCCCTGCGCGTACGGTCCTTGACGCTTATGTAAAAGCATTCGTTCGAAAGGTATTTCTGCACGTCCGCCGCCATCGATTCGGTGTCGAACGCGACTTCGCCGACGAGGTTTACGCGGTACAGGTTGCGCCTGTCGAAGGCGACTTCCCGCCGCACGGCGACGCCCGCGGCGTAGGCGTCCGCCTTGCCCGTGATGTCCGCGTCCGTCTCCACGATCTCGCGCTCGGCAAAGGGCACGAAAGTGCGGGTGAGCGTATCGCCGATCTCGAGCAGCATGAACCCGTGCGGCCCCGGCTCGTCGAAGCCGCGCCCCTCTAAGCAGCCGCAGTAGGCGTATTCGCCCCGCTCGTCCAGCCTGCCCGCCTGCGGCTTGTGCACATGCCCTAAGGCGAGGTAGTCGATGTTCCTGCCGCGCAGCTTTTTCAGGCAGACCTTGTCTTTGCCCGTATTGTCGGCGATCTGCCCGTGCAGCAGCACGATGTTGCAGGCGTCCTTGTCTAAGGCGAGGGTGGAATACAGCGAGGAGGCGTTTTCGCCGTCCGTTTCGATGCCGCCGATCACGACTTTCCCGTAGGTGTAAAACGTCCAGGTATTTGCGAACGTTTTCAGGTTTGGCAGCGGCTCGCCCTCGTACCCGCCGCCGCAGTCGTGGTTGCCGCGCAGGTACAAAAAGTCCACGGCGGGGTGGTTCTTCACCACGCTGTAAAAAAAGTCCTTGTCCTTTTTGAAGGGCATGTCGGAGTCGAACACGTCCCCCGCGAGCAGTACGGCGGCAACGCCGTTCGCGGCGGCGTAGTCCGCCATGCGGAGAAAGGTGTTCCGCAGTTCCTCTTTCCGCTTTGCGGCGATCTCTGCGGGGAACCGCGAATCCATTTTCGAGCCGAGGTGGATGTCCGCGGCATGGATCAGTTTCATGAGCTCACTCCCTTGCGGTGCTTTTATTGCGGTTTATTATAGCACAAGGGAAGGGCATCGTCAAGCCGCATGCGCCCCTGCGGTCGGCATCCCCGCGCCCGTTGAAAAAACGAAGGTGCAAAGCGGGCAAAAATCTTGCAAAACGGAAGGAAAGGCTGTATAATGGGAACGTTCCCCGAAGCGGCGGCGTCCCCGCGCCCGTAAGCCGCATGCGCCCCTGCGGTCGGCGTCCCCGCGCCCGTTGAAAAAACGAAGGTGCAAAGCGGGCAAAAATCTTGCAAAACGGAAGGAAAGGCTGTATAATGGGAACGTTCCCCGAAGCGGCGGCGTCCGTCCGCGCGGGAAACACGGCATTTACGGGAGGAAAAAGATGGCATACGAATACATCAGGCGGTTCGAGGGGCTCGGAATGGGGCTGTTCGTGCATTTCGGGCTGTACAGCGTACTGGGAAAAGGGGAGTGGTACCTCACCTCCAACCCGCATGCGGACGCGGAAGCGTACGCGCGCCTGCCCGAAAAATTCAAGGTGCGCAAGGGCTGGGCGCAGGCGCTTGCGCGCGTCGCGAAGCGCGCGGGCGCAAAGTACATCACGCTCACCACGCGCCACCACGACGGCTTTTCGCTGTACGATACCTGCGGGCTGAACACCTTCGACGCGCCCCATTCGGCGGCGGGGCGCGACCTTATCGCCGAGTTCGTTGCGGCGTGCAGGGAGGAGGGGCTGGTGCCCTTCTTCTACCATACCCTTCTGGACTGGCACGAGCAAAGCTATAAGACGGACTTCAAAGCGTACATCGACTATCTCGCGGCGAGCCTCGAGATCTTGTGCACGCGCTACGGCAAGATCGGCGGGTTCTGGTTCGATGGCATGTGGGACAAGCCTGGCGCGGACTGGCAGGAGAGCCGCCTGTACGCGCTCATCCGCAAGTACCAGCCCGAGGCGATGATCGTGAACAACACGGGGCTGAACGCCCTGGGCGAAACGGGGCACCATGAGATCGACAGCGTCACCTTCGAGCGCGGAAGGCCCGCGGCGGTCAGGATCAAAGACAAGCCCATCGCGGGTGAGATGTGCCAGGTGCTGAACGACCACTGGGGCTATGCGAAAAACGACGTGAATTACAAACCCGTCAGCACCTTCCTCAGCGACCTCGTGGACTGCCGCAGGTATAACTGCAACTACCTGCTGAACACGGGGTTGCGCGGCGACGGGAGCGTCAACCCCACGGACAAGTGCCTTCTGGGCGAAGTGGGGAAGTGGATCCGCGCGAACAAAAATTTCATTTACGGCGTGCGCGGGTCGGACTGCGCGTGCGAGGGCGGCTTTGTGCTCGAGGACGAAAAGGCGTGGTACATCGTCGTGAAAGACGTGGTGATGGCGGCGGACCCGAACGTGCAGCGGCGGCTGGCGGAACAGCAGGTGCGCGTGGACGCGCGTATCGCGGGGAAGGCGTACTGGCTGGACAGCGGCGAAAAGGCGCAGCTGCAGGGCGGCGAGCTCGCCGTGCAGCCGTACGACTACGGCACGAGCTATGCGGTTCGCGTCGCGAAAGTGGAAAAGGGCGCATAGGCGGCTGCTCTGTGCGGGGCATGCCGCGTTCTGCGCGGGCGTGTATCGTTTTTATTACGGGGAACGGGCTTTCCGCCTTCGGGCGGGTACGGGGCGCCGCCGCAGAAGCGGCGGCGCCTTTGCGTTCGGCAGGAAAGGCGCGGGTGAACAAGGCGGGCGGCAAAGGAGCGCCCGTACGCCGCGCGGGCGGGCTGTGTGCTCGGTTGCCCGAACGTTCGGGCGATATGGGCGCGGGAGCGGTTGCATTTTCGGCGGGCGGGTGGTATACTGAACGAAACATTGAAAAAAACGGGGAAACGGCGAAATGGCAGACCATATCGAGATCCGCGGCGCGCGGGTACACAATTTAAAAAACATCGACGCAGACGTGCCGCTGAACAAGATCGTCGGCATCGCGGGCGTATCGGGTTCGGGCAAATCTTCGCTCGCGCTGGGCGTGCTGTACGCGGAGGGTTCGCGCCGCTACCTGGAAGCGCTTTCAACGTACACGCGGCGGCGCATGACGCAGGCGGCAAAGGCGCAGGTGGACGAGCTTTTGTACGTTCCCGCCGCGCTCGCGCTGCACCAGCGCCCCGCCGTGCCCGGCATCCGCAGCACCTTCGGCACGGGCACAGAGCTTTTAAACAGCCTGCGCCTTCTGTTTTCGCGGCTGGCGAGCCACCGCTGCCCCAACGGGCACTACCTCCCGCCCACGCTCGCCGTCGCCGCGGAAAAGCCGCTCGTCTGCCCCGCGTGCGGCGCGGAATTTTACGCGCCCTCCGCAGAGGAGCTCGCCTTCAACAGCCGCGGCGCCTGCCCGGAATGCGGCGGCACGGGCATCGTGCGCACGGTGGACAGGAGCACGCTGGTGCCCGACGAGAGCCTGACCATCGACGAAGGCGCAATCGCCCCGTGGAACTCGCTGATGTGGTCGCTGATGACGGACGTATGCCGCGCGATGGGCGTGCGCACGGACGTGCCTTTCCGCGACCTGACCGAGCGCGAAAAGGACATCGTGTTCAACGGCCCCGCCGAAAAAAAGCACATTCTGTACCGCGCGAAAAATTCGGACGTCGCCACCGAGCTGGACTTCACCTATTACAACGCCGTGTACACGGTGGAGAACGCGCTCTCCAAAGTCAAGGACGAGAGCGGCATGAAGCGTGTGGAAAAATTTTTGAAGCAGGGACCCTGCCCCGCCTGCGGCGGTACGCGCCTGAGCGAAGCGGCGCGCGCGCCGCGCGTGCGCGGCATCTCCCTCGACGAGGCGTGCCGCATGACCCTTTCGGACCTTGTAAAATGGGTGAGCGGCGTGCCCGCGAGCCTGCCCGGACCGATGCGCCCGATGGCGGAGAGCATCTGCGCCTCCTTTGCCGCGGCGGCAAAACGGCTGCTGGACTTGGGGCTGGGGTACCTCACCCTCGACCGCGCCGCCTCCACCCTCTCCACGGGCGAGCGGCAACGCATGCAGCTGGCGCGCGCCGTGCGCAACCGCACGACGGGCGTGCTGTATGTATTGGACGAGCCGTCCATCGGGCTGCATCCATCGAACATCGTGGGGCTGGTCGGCGTGATGCGCGACCTCGTCGCCGACGGCAATTCCGTCGTGCTGGTCGACCACGATACGCAGGTGCTGGGCGTATCCGACTACCTCATCGAAATGGGCCCCGGCGCGGGCGCGGAGGGCGGCACCGTGATCGCGCAGGGCACGGCAGCCGAGCTTGCGGCAAACCCCGCTTCCAAGATCGGCCCCTATCTCAGCGGGACGCATGAAAAAATGCGCCCGCAGGTGCCCGCGGCGGAGTTGTTCGCACAGGGCGCGATCCGCCTTTCGACGGGCGCGATCCATACCGTGAAGCCGCTCGACGTGCGCATTCCGAAGGGCAGGCTCACCGTCGTTACGGGCGTTTCGGGGTCGGGCAAGACGACGCTCGTCCTCGAAAGCCTCGTCCCCGCGCTCGAAGCCGCCATACAGGGCGCAAAGCTGCCCGAACACGTCCGATTCGTCGAAGCGGCGGGGATCGGGCAGGTCAAACTCATCGACGCGACGCCCATCGGCATCAACGTGCGTTCGACCGTCGCGACGTACGCGAACGTGCACGACGAGCTGCGCAAAATTTTTGCGCGCACGGCGGGCGCAAAGGCGCACGGGTACAAGGCGGGCGATTTTTCGTACAACACGGGCAAGCTCCGCTGCCCCGTCTGCGACGGCACGGGCACGATCAGCCTGGATGTGCAGTTTTTGCCCGACGTAGACATTCCCTGCCCCGAATGCCGCGGCACGCGCTACGCAAAGGAAGCGCAGGCGGTGCGCTATAGGGCGAAGAGCGGGCAAACGTATTCCCTGCCCGAGGTGATGGCGATGAGCGTGCACACCGCGCTTTCCGCCTGCCGTGACATGCAGCTCGTCTGCCAGCGGCTGCAGGTGCTGGACGAGCTGGGGCTGGGGTACCTCACCCTCGGCGAGGCGACGCCGAGCCTTTCGGGCGGCGAAGCGCAGCGGCTCAAACTCGCGAGCGAGATGGGCAGGGCGCAGCAGGATTCCGTGTTCGTGTTCGACGAGCCGACCATCGGACTGCACCCGCTGGACGTAAAGACGCTCGTCGGCGTGTTCCGGTCGCTCATCGCGCACGGCGCAACGGTCGTCGTCATCGAGCACGACCTCGACGTCATCCGCTGTGCGGACTACGTCATCGACATGGGACCCGGCGGCGGCGAGGAGGGCGGCAGGATCGTCGCGGCGGGCACGCCCGACGAAATAAAACAAAGCCCCGAAAGCAGGACGGGCGCGTTCCTGTAAGGGCGCGCCGCGAAAAAGGGGAGATGCGCGAAGCGCCACGGCGCCGCCGCTTTTGCGGCGGCGCTTTTGCATGCCCGCAAAAAAGAGAGGGCGCGTTCCTGCAAAAAAAACGGGCGGCGTCCGCGCGGAGAAAAGGGCGGGCGCGGCGGGGCGCCGCATAAGCGGGGAAAAGCTGCGCATACTGCCTTGCGGAAGCGCGCGGGCGGCACTGCCCGCGGGAAGAAGGAGAGAGTATGAAAGCAACGGGAATCGTACGGAGGATCGACGAGCTCGGCAGGGTGGTCATCCCCAAGGAGATCCGCAGGACTTTGCGTCTGAAAGACGGCGATCCGCTCGAAATTTTTACCGAGCGGGACGAGCTGATGCTCAAAAAATATTCGCCCATCGCCACGCTCGAAAAATTTTCGGAGGGCACGGCGCGCTCGCTCAGCGACCTGAGCGGGCACCTTGCCGTCATCTGCGATACCGACGAGGTGCTCTGCGCCGCGGGCGAGGGGCGCAGGGAGCTGAACAAGCGGCATATTTCGGCGGCGCTCGAGCGCATCATGCAGGAGCGGCGCAGCTACGTCGCCAACCTTGCGGAGGGCGGCGACATCGTGCCGCTGACCGAGGAGGGCGGGGCGAACGCCACGGCGCAGGTCATCGTGCCCGTCGTCTGCGGCGGCGACTGCCTCGGCGCGGTCTCGCTGCTCGCGTTCGGGGAGGGCGCGCGCATGGAGAGCGGCGCGGTCAACTTATGCCGCCTCACCGCCGAGATCCTGGCGAGCCAGTTCGAATAGGGCGCGCCCCTGCGAGGGCGGCTTGGTTGTACGGGCGGCGGGAGTTCCCGCCGCCCCGCCTCGTTTGCGGCAGCGTGTGCAAAGATGCGGGAACGTGCGGGGAAAGCGGCAGCATGTGCGGGAACGCGGCAGCGTGTGCAAAGATGCGGAGCGTGTGTCGAAAAGCGTCAACGTGTTCTGCGAAAATACGGGGCGTGTGCGCAAAACGCGGGAACGTATGCGCGCGGGCGGTCCGCTACATATGGAAAGGGCGAAGGGAAGTTTTTTATGGGGCGCGGCGGTCGTTTCCGTCGGCGGGCTGCTCGCAAAGGTACTCGGCGCATTCTACCGCGTGCCGCTGATGAACGCGCTGGGCGGCGAGGGCGCGGGGGTGTACCAGATGGTGTACCCGCTGTACTGCCTGCTACTGACCTTTTCCTCGGCGGGCGTTCCCGCGGCGCTCTCGCGGTTGGTCGCGCAGGCGGAGGCGGCGGGGGATGCGCTGCGCTCGCGGCTGCTGTTGCGCCGCGCGCTCGCGCTCTTTTCCCTGCTCGGGCTGCTCGGCAGCGCGGCGATGTTCTTCGCCGCCCGCCCGATGAGCGCGCTCCAGGGCGCGCCCGCGGCGGTGTGGGCGTACCGCGCGCTCGCGCCGAGCGTCCTGTTCGTGTCCGTCATCGCCTGTTTCCGCGGCTGGTTCCAGGGGCGGGGCAGGTTCTTCCCCACGGCGCTCTCCGAGGTCGCCGAACAGCTCGTGAAGATCGCGCCGGGGCTGTACTTTTCGCACCTGTTCCGCGGCGACATGCCGCAGGCGGTCGCCTTTTCGCTGCTGGCGGTGACCGTCAGCGAGGCGGCAGCCGCGCTCCTGCTGTTTGCGCTGGCGGCGGGGGAACGGCAGGTGCGCGCGCCGCTGTTCCGCCCCGCTCCGCCAAAGGCGGCGTACCTTCTGCGCGTCACGCTGCCCGTCGCGGTCGCGGCGGGCGTGCTGCCCCTCTCCAACATGCTCGACAGCGTGCTCATCGTGCGCATCGTCGGCGGGTATGCGGAGAACGCGACGGCGCTGTACGGGCTGTACGCGGGCGGCGCGCAGGCATTGGCGGGGCTGCCCGCCTCCGTCTGTTACGGGCTCGCGGCGGCGAGCGTGCCCGCGGTCGCCGCGCTGCGCGCGGCGGGAAAGGCGCATGAGGCGGAGCGCAAGGTGCTGTTCGCCCTCAAATGCACGCTCTTCATCGCCCTGCCCGCGGCGGCGTTCTTCCTCGCCTTCCCGCGCGGGGTCTGCGCCCTCCTGTATCCCGCGGTGGCGGGCGCGGAGCGGGAGACGCTCGTCGGGCTTCTGCGCGTGAGCGCCGTCGGGGGCGCGCTGCTTGCGGGCGCGCAGACCCTCTCCGCCTGCCTGACGGGGCTGGGCAGGCCGCGCGTCGCCGCGCTCGCGTTCACCGTGGCGGCGGGGGCGAAGCTGCTGCTCGAAGCGGGGCTTTTGCAGCTGCCGCAGCTCTCCGTTTTCGGCGCGGCGTATGCGGCGGGCGCCTCGTATTTTATTGCGCTTTTTCTCAATTTGGTGTATAGTATTAAGGAACGCGGCAACCGCCTGCGCCTTTTGGGGCATGCGGGCAAGTTTGCCGCCATGGCGGCGATCGCCGCCGCGGCGGCGCTGCCCCTTCGCGGCGTGCATGTGCTCGCCTGCCTCGCCGCCGGCGGGGCGGCGTACCTGCTGGCTGCGTTCGCCTTCCGCGCTTTTTCCGCGGAAGAGATCCCGCTGCTGAGGAGAAAAGGATATGGTCACCATCGTAGGATTGGGTACAAAGGGGGGCGATCTGTCGGCAGACGCCGTCTCCGCGCTCCGTTCGGGCGCGCGCGTCGTGCTGCGCACGGGCGAGACCGCGCCCGCCGCAGGCGTGCGCGCGCTGGGCGTGCCCTTTGAAACGCTGGACGCGCTCTATGCGTCCTGCCGCAATTTCGATACGCTGAACAAAAAGCTCGCCGCCGCCGTGCTGCGCATGGCGAAGGAGGGCGACGTGGTGTACTGCGTGGACGGGAGCGCGTGCGACGACCGTTCCGCGCGGCTGGTCGCGCAGAAGGCGCGCGGGGCGAAGGTGCTCGCGGGCTGTTCCAAGGCAGACGCCGCCTTTGCCGCGGCGGGGGAGCTCTCCCCCGACCGCTGCGTGCGCTCCGCTTATTCGCTGGCGGAGGGGCGCCCCTCGCTCCCCCTCGCCGTGTACGATCTGGACGGAGAGCTGATCGCCTCGGACGCGAAGCTCCTCCTCTGTTCGCTGTTCGGCGACGAGGCGGACGCCTTTTTCGTGCGCGGCGGGCAGGCGAAAAAGATAAAGCTGTACGAAACGGACAGGCAGGGTACATACGACGACACCTGCGCGGTGGTCGTCCCCGCCATCCCGTTTTTGCGCAAAACGCGCTTCGACTACGACGACCTGGTGCATGTGCTGCGCCTTTTGCGCGCGCCGGGCGGCTGCCCGTGGGACAGGGCGCAGACGCACGAGAGCATCCGCTCCAACATGGTCGAGGAGGCGTACGAGCTGGTCGACGCCATCGACAAGGAGGACGACGGTGCTATCTGTGAAGAGACGGGCGACGTGCTCATGCAGGGCGCCTTCCATTCGGTGCTGGGCGAGGAGCGCGGCGCGTTCACGCCCGACGACGTGACGAGCGAGGTGTGCGCGAAGCTCATCTTCCGCCATTCGCACATCTTCGGGCAGGACAGGGCGGAGACCGAGGTGGGCGCCCTCTCCGTGTGGGAGAAGAACAAGCGCGCCGAAAAGGGGCAGAAGAGCGCGGAGGACAGCGTTTTTGCCGTGCCCGCCGCCATGCCCGCGTGCATGCGCGCGCAGAAAGTCGGCAAGCGCGCCGCCACGGCGGGGTACGACTTTGCGGACATGGAGGAAGTCGCGGAGAGCGTGCGCGAGGAGCTTGCGGAGCTGCTCGAAGCCGCCGCCGAAGGGGATAAGGCGCACGTCGCGGAGGAGGCGGGCGACCTGCTGCTCGCCGCGGTCAGCGCGGGGCGCATCGCGGGCGCGGACTGCGAGGAGGCGCTGCGCGAGAGCACGAACAAATTCATCGAACGGTTCCGCGCCACGGCAGAGCTCGTCCGCGCGGACGGCAAGGCGATGGAAGCGCTGCCCAAGGCGGAGCTGTGGGCGTATTACAGGCGGGCGAAGGAAAGCCTCCGCGCGGAGGGAAAGGCGTAATGTCCGTCAACATGGAGGAGGGGCTGCAAACGGTGCGCCGCGCCGCGGGCGGGGAGGCGTTCCCGCTGCGCCCGCTTGCGATCGGCGGGGTCGTGCTTCCGTCGAACGTGTTCTGTGCGCCGCTGGCGGGGTACACCGACTTCGCCTTCCGCAAGCTGTGCTATTCGTTCGGCGCGGGGCTTTGTTATACCGAGATGGTCAGCGCGAAGGGGCTTTTGTACAACGGCGAGGGCACGAAGGAGCTTTTGCTGCGCGGCGAAGGGGAGCCGCCGCAGACGGCGGTGCAGCTGTTCGGCGGCGACGCGGACATCCTGCGCGCCGCCTGCGGGAACGAGGCGCTCGCGCCCTTCCCGATCGTGGACATCAACATGGGCTGCCCCGTGCCGAAGGTGTATAAAAACGGCGAGGGGAGCGCCCTTTTGGGCGATCTGCCCCGCGCCGAACGCATCATTTCCGCCTGCGCGAAGAGCGGGAAGATCGTCACCGTCAAATTCCGCATCGGGCTGGAGCGCGGAAAATACGTCGCCGAAGAGTTCGCAAGGATGTGCGAGGGCGCGGGCGCGCAGGCGATCGCCGTGCACGGCAGGGTGCGCGAGGCGTACTACGCGGGCGAGCCGGACTACGCGCAGATCGCGGCGGCAAAGAACGCCGTGCGTATCCCCGTCATCGCGAACGGCGGCATTTTTTCGGTCGCGGACGCGGCGGCGATGCTGCAAAAGACGGGCGCGGACGGCGTGATGCTCGCGCGGGCGGCGCTGTACTGCCCGCACTTGTTCGCCGAGTTTCACGGCGAAGGGCACGGATGGGATATCCCCGCGGCGATCGCACGGCAGACGGCGGACATGCTGCCCGCCTTCGGCGAAAAGCGCACCGTGGTGCACATGCGGAAGATGGCGGCGTTCTACCTGCACGGGCGCAGGGGCGCCGCGGCGGCGCGGCGGGAGCTGTTCGCCTGCGATACGCTCGCGCAGCTGAACGCGCGGCTCGCCCGCATTTTCGGCGCGGACGGGCAGGGCGGCGATGCGGGCGAAAACGGCGAAGGCGCGTCCGACGATTGACAAGGGCGCGCGAAAGTGCTAAACTGAACGGGATGTGGGTAGAAGGGATCAACATTGACAATCCCGGGCGCGACGGGTACATAAAGATGACGCGCCGCTTTGCGGGCAGGGCGCGGGAGCGGTTCTGGGAGATCGACTTCCTGCGCGGGCTGTGCGTGTTCCTGATGATCTTCGATCATTTCATGCACTGCATCATCAACGTCATGCCCACCATAAACGGCATGCTCGGCACGCACTTGTTCGAGGACTGGTATCAGGCTGCGCGCTGGTATTGTTACAGCTGGAACCTGCGGCAGCAGGTGTGGCTGCTCACAACGAGCTGTTTTTTCCTGCTGTGCGGGGTCAGCTGCACGCTCACGCGCGGAAATTTCCGCCGCTTCGTGCCGCTCGCGCTCGTGGCGGTCGGCATCACCGCGGTCACGTCCATTCTGGACGATACGCTGTTCGCGGGTTCGAATTTTTACAGCCTCATCCAATACGGCGTCATCCATATGATCGCGGCGGGCATCTTTTTCTACGCGATGCTCGATAACGCCGCCGCGGCGATCGCCGATTCCTTGGGGAAAAGCCGCCGCGCGCAGCGGGCGAAAAAGCTCGTCCGCTTTCTCCCCGGGCTGTTCGGCGCGGCGCTTCTGATCGTGTACCTGACCTGCTTCGGGCATTTCAGCACGACGGGCGGGTTCTGGCGGTTCACGACGGACGTGACCCTGCAGGACATCCTCGGCGCGGGCGCGACGCAGGAGCAGGGGAACTTTTTGTCGATCTTTCTCGACCTGAAGGGGTTCAATTACCGCTCGTCCGACTATTTCCCCATGCTGCCGTACATCGCGTTCATCCTGCTGGGCGGCATCGTCGGGCGGCTCATCTATCATACGGACGCAAAGCACGCGTTCACCCGCTTCGACGGCGCGTGGAACAAACCGCTTTGTTTTCTGGGGCGGCACGCGGCGTTCATCTATGTCACGCACATGATCGCCATTCCCTGTCTTCTGGCGCTCTTTGCGCTGTTTACTTCCCTCTTTTGATTTTTACCAACGGAAGGTACCTCGGTCGCATGCGGAAACTGCCTGAAAACTGTTCCATGTATCATGCCGCAAAACTGAACATTTCCGATTCGCCCATTCAGACGGCGATCTCGTTTTACGGAAAAAAGTATTCGTTCGGCAGGGTGTTCTCTCTGATCGATACCCTTGCCGACAACCTCGCCGCGGAATTTTCGCTGGGGAAGGGGGACGCGGTCACGCTCTGCCTGCCCAATTCGCCCGCGGCGGTCTTTGCGTTTTACGCGGCGAACAGGCTGGGCGCGGCGGTCAATCTCGTGCACCCCTTCCTCCCGCCCGAAAAGCTGAAGGAGAGCGTGGCGGAAACGAAGAGCAAACTGCTCGTCGTATACGATCTGTACCGCTGCGGCAGCTTCGATTTCGGCGTTCCGACGCTCGTGAGCAACAGCGGCAGCTATATGGGCGCGGCGGCGCGCGCCTATTACCGCCTGACCAACCGCCGCACCGCCGAAGGGCGGGCGTTCGAGCCTCTTTTAAAAGACCGCGGCAGCCCGCGCGTGCCCGAAGCGGCGTTCGCCGCGGACGAGCCGGCGGTGTACCTTGCCAGTGGCGGCACGACGGGCGAGCCGAAGACCATCGCGCACTGCAACAACGTGTGCAACAACCTGTGCGCCAAGGCGCAGGTGTTTATCGGCGAACCCATCGAAAACTATACGGCGCTGTACAACGTGCTGCCCATTTTTCACGGCTACGGGCTGTGTATCAACATGCATATGTGCATGCTCATGCACAAAACCAACGTCATGTGCATCCGCTTTCAGGCGAAAGCGAGCGCGAAGGCGATCATCAGGAGCCGCGCGAACATCCTTACGGGCGTGCCGACGATGTTTCTGCGGCTGCTCGGCGAAAAGGCGTTCACCCGCGGCGATCTTTCGCATTTAAAGGACATCTGGGTGGGCGGCGACAGCGTGCCGCAGAGTCTGCTCGACGAGTTCAACGCCGTTCTGAAGCGGCAGGGCGCGAGCGGGCGCATCCAGACGGGCTACGGGCTGACCGAAACGGCGGGCGTGTGCGTGGTGAACACGCGCAAAAAACACCGCGACGGCTCGGTCGGGCTTCCGCTCCCCGGCACCGTCATCGGCATCTATAAGGACGGCAAACCGCTGCCCGCAGGGGAGATCGGCGAAATTTACCTCGCTACCGAACAGCTCATGCTCGGATACCTGAACGAAGAGCGCTCGCCCATCGTCGAAGCGGACGGGCGGCGCTGGCTCGCCACGGGCGACTACGGGTATGTGGACGAAGACGGGTTCCTGTACTTCAAACAGCGTATCAAAAATATGATAAAGGTGAGCGGCGTGCCCGTATACCCCTCCGAAGTGGAGGCGGCGGCGCTCGCCGTGCCGGGGGTGCGCAAAGCGTGCGCCGTCGGGGTCGGAGACGCGATCAAAGGGCAGGTCGTGCGCCTGTACGTCGAATGCGACGAAGGGCGCGGCGAAGCGCTGCGCGGGGAGATCCTTGCAAACTGCCGCAGGCAGCTGCTGCCTTACGCCGTGCCGCGCGAGATCGTGTTCCGCGCGCAGCTGCCCGTCAACCTCATCGGGAAGATCGACCGCCTCGTTTTGGAAAAAGAATGCGCCGCCGTTCCCGGCGGTGCGGAAAAATAAACAGACAACGGAGAGAGCAGTATGAAATCCATTCTTATCATCGGGCTGGGCAGGTTCGGCTCGTACATGGCGAAAAAGTTTGCGGAACTGGGCAACGACGTTATGGTCATGGATACGGACGAGGAGCGCGTGAACGAGCTTCTGCCCTATGTGACCAGCGCGCAGATCGGCGACGCGACCAAGCCTTCCGTGCTCGAAGCACTGGACGTGGAGAGTTACGACCTGTGCGTCGTATCCGTCGGCGAAAATTTCCAGTCTTCGCTGGAGGCGACCTCCCTTCTGAAAGAGGCGGGCGCGAAATGGGTGCTCTCCCGCGCGTCCACCGAGATCCAGGCGAAATTCCTCCTGCGCAACGGCGCGGACGAGGTGGTGTTCGCCGAAAAGCAGATGGCGGAAAAGCTCGCCGTGCGGTACAGTGCGGACAACATTTTCGACTACATCCAGCTCACGCCCGAATACGCGATCTACGAGATCCCGACCCCGCGCGGGTGGGAGGGCAAGACCATCCGCGAAAAAAATATCCGCGTCAAATACAACCTGAACATCCTCGCCGTCAAGCACGGCGACAAGATCGACCCGCTGCCCGCGGCGGACTATGTGTTCGACCCCAAAGCGCGGCTGATCGTGATGTGCCGCAAGGCGGACATCGAACGGGTCTTGCGCTGAACGCGGAGGGGGAACGATGGCGGAAGAGTTTGTGAACAAGGCGAACGCGGCGGCGTTTTTAAGCGCGTACAACAAGATCGACGCGCAGCTGCGCGCGCTGTATAATTTCGGGAGCGGGCAGTCTTTTACCGACATCGTGCGCAGGTGCGCCGAAAAAAACGCCGTCGTGCGCCGCTATGAAGATGAGCTTGCCGAATATGCGCGCCTGCGCAACGCGATCGTGCACCAGAGCACGGACGGGCGCGTCGTTGCCGTTCCCTGCGACGAAGTGACGCGGGAGATGGAGCGCATCGCAAGCCTTCTGACCGAACCGCCGCGCATCAGGGACGCGCTGCCCGAAAAAAAGGTGGTCAGCATCGAGGCGGGCATCTCGCTGCGGCAGGCGGTGCTGCTCATTTCGCGGACGGGGCACTCCAACCTCCCCGTTTACGACGGCAGGCGCATGGTCGGCATCGTGAACAACCGCCGCATCATCCGCGAGGTGGGCGCGCAGCTTTCGCGCGGGCAGAGCGTGGACGCCTTTCTGTCCGAAACGCCCGTGGGCGATATCCTGGACGAGAGCGACATGTTCGTCTACTACAAATACCTCTCCGAAAACGCGACCCTCGAAGAGGTGCTTTCCGCCTTCGAAACGAACAAAAAGCTCATCGCCGTGGTCGTAAGCGAACGCGGGAAGATGGGCGAGCGCATCCGCAACATCGTAACGCCCGCGGATCTTGTGCACATCAGCCGCAAGCTCGAAGATTTCCGCTGAAAGGGGAACGGGCATGCCGCAGGGGCGTAAAAACGCTTTACAAACGGCGGCGGAACGGATATAATACCAAACGTAAAATTGAACGGAGCGGTCTCCCGCCGCCGGGTGGGGGACAGGGCGCAAGGAGCGTGCCGGCAGGCTTTTACAGGCGCGTTTCCCCGCGCCTTTTTCTTTTGTTTTTTCGGAGGAACTGCCATGAAAAACTCGGCGCTTTTCAGAACCTTTGCGCGGTATGCGTCGCTGAGCGTTTTGGGAATGGTGGGCATGTCCTGCTACATTCTGGCGGATACTTTTTTTGTCTCCCTCGGGCTGGGCAAAAACGGGCTGGCGGCGCTCAACCTCGCCGTGCCCGTGTACAGCGTCATCAACGGTATCGGGCTGATGCTCGGCGTGGGCGGCGCCACGAAGTACGCGCTTTTGCGCAGCGGCGGGGAGGAGCGCCGCGCGAACGAGGCGTTCACCAACACGCTGTATCTTACGGCGGTCTTCTGCGTGCCCTTCGTGCTTTTGGGCGCGCTCTTCCCGGGGCAGCTGGCGACCCTTCTCGGCGCGGACGCGGACACATACGGGATGACGCGCACCTATCTGCAGACGCTCTTGCTGTTCTCGCCCGCCTTTTTGCTGAACAACGTGCTCGCGGCGTTCGTCCGCAACGACGGCCGTCCGCAGCTGGCGATGTTCTCCACCGTCAGCGGCAGCCTGTCGAATATCCTTTTAGACTGGGTGTTCATCTTCCCCTGCGCGATGGGCATGTTCGGCGCAGTGTTCGCCACCTGCCTCGCGCCCGTCATCGGCATCGGCGTGTCCTGCCTGCATTTCATCGGCGGCAAGTGCAGGTTCCGCGCCGTAAAGGCGCCCTTCCGCGCGGAGTATGCAAAGGGCTGTTTCTCGCTCGGGTTCTCCTCCTTCGTCGAACAGCTCTCCAACGCGGCGGTCATGCTCGCGTTCAACGCGATCGTCTACGGCATCGCGGGCAACACGGGCGTGGCGGCGTACGGCGTGGTCGCGAACGTCGCGCTGGTCGTCATCTCCGTCTTTACGGGCGTTTCGCAGGGCACGCAGCCGCTGATGAGCCGCGCGCAGGGCGAGGACAGGCGTGCGGACGTGCGGCGCCTGCTGCTGTACGCGGCTTCCGCCGCCGTGCTCATTGCCGTCGCGGTCTATGCCGCCGTCTTTTTCTTTGCGGAGCCGCTCGCACAGGTCTTCAACAGCGAAAACGATCCCGCGCTGCTTTCCACCGCCGCGGAGGGGCTGCGGCTGTACTTTATCGGCATGCCCTTTGCGGGGTTCAACATGGCGGTATGCGCGTGCTTCGCCTCTACGGACCGCGCGCTGCCTTCGCAGGGGCTGTCTCTTCTGCGCGGGCTGGTCGCCGTCATCCCGCTCGCCTTCGGCTTCGCGGCGCTGTGGGGCGCGATCGGGCTGTGGCTCGCCTTCCCCGCCGCCGAAGCCCTCACCGCCGTCTGCGGCGCGCTGTGTTTAAGGTTTTATAAAAAATAAATAGCAAAAGGCAAAACCACGCTTTTGCCTTTTGCCCCTTACGCTTTATAAAAAGCGTGACGGAAGAGGGTGAATTTCCGCCCGTTCTATAATACGTAGCCCTAAAAGAGGGCGGAAAGAGCGGAGAAACCATTGCAGAGCGGCAAAAAGCCGCGGACAATGGTGTCTCCCTCAAAATCACGGCATTCCGCAGCGCCTTTGCGCGAGGAATGCGTGAACGCGAAGCCCTTACCGCCGTCTGCGGCGCGCTGTGCCTGAAATTTTATAAGGGGAAGAGGCGCGGCGGCAAAAAAACGGCGGAGGAGGGCGCATGATTGTTTGCGCGAGATTTGTGTGAATCTTTTTGATAATCAAATCGCGCGTTCCAAAGCCACGCCTTTGGAAAAGCGCCCCCAATTTGCCGCATACCTGCGGCTCAATTCGGAAAGAGTGAATTTGCGCGATTTTTTAATAGGGGAAGCCCTTAAAGATCGCGCAAAAAGAGAAAACCAAATGCAGAGCCGCGCTTTGCCGCGGCGAACATTCGGTTGTCTCTCCAATCACGGAAAAAAGTTTTGTCTCTTTCAAAACTTTTTTCGTGAACACCCTTGTGCGCGAAACGCGTGAACCTTTTTGCCCCGCGGCTTTAAAAATACTTTACAAATGCCGCCGCACTTGGTAAAATAGGGGCAGTATGATACGGCGCCGACGGAGGACGCGCCGCGCATATGCCCCGTTCCGAAAGAGAGCCGCGCAAGGTGAAAGGCGGCGTTCGGGCGATGCGTCGGTATCCCCTCCCAGCCCGCAGGGCGAACTTCCCCCCCCCCCCCGCAGGGGAACAGTAGTTTTGCGCGCGGTCTTTTCCCCCGCGTTACCAAAGGGGGCGTATGGCTGTACGTTTTGGTGGTAAAAAAAGCGTTCTTTCGTTTTTCCGTAAACGGAAGGGCGCGTTTTCGGCTTTATGGAGAGTTTCGATATGGAGAAAAAGACGTATAAAAAGGTAGACACTTCCCTCAACTTCGTCGAACGCGAAAAGGAAGTCATCGACTTCTGGAACAAAAACCACGTGTTCGAAGAGAGCATGAAGGAGCGCGAAGGGGGCGAAGAATTTTCCTTCTACGACGGTCCCCCGACGGCGAACGGCAAGCCGCACATCGGGCATATCCTCACGCGCGTGATGAAGGACATCATCCCGCGTTACCGGACGATGAAGGGCTGCCACGTCCTGCGCAAGGCGGGCTGGGATACGCACGGCCTGCCCGTCGAGCTGGAGGTCGAAAAACTGCTCGGCATGGACGGCAAGCAGGATATTGAAAAGTACGGCATCGAGCCCTTTATCAAGCAGTGCAAGGAGAGCGTGTGGAAGTACAAGGGCGAATGGGAGCGCATGTCCGAACGCGTCGGCTACTGGGCGGACATGGAGCACCCGTACATCACCTACGACGACAAGTACATCG
This sequence comes from Clostridia bacterium, assembly GCA_017886545.1. Lineage (GTDB taxonomy): Bacteria > Bacillota > Clostridia > Christensenellales > Borkfalkiaceae > Borkfalkia. The sequence continues at coordinate 16,890 of JAGHJS010000039.1, read as the reverse complement.
AGTCCGTGTGGTGGGCGCTCAAAGAGATCTGGAAAAAGGGCCTTTTGTACAAGGGGCACAAGATCGTTCCGTACTGCCCGCGCTGCGGCACCGCACTCTCGTCGCACGAGGTCGCGCAGGGGTATAAGGACGTGAAAGAGACGTCCGTCTTCGTCCGCTTCAAACGCAAGGGACTTGAAAATGCGTACTTCCTCGCGTGGACGACCACGCCGTGGACGCTCCCTTCCAACGTCGCGCTGTGCGTGAACGCGGAGGAGGACTACGCCGAGATCGAGACGGACGGCGCGCGCTACGTGCTCGCGCAGACGCTCGTGCCCTCGCTGTTCGAAGAGGGGACGTATACAACGCTCTCCGTGAAGAAGGGGAGCGAATACGAGCGCTGCGAATACGAGCCGCTCTTCCCCTATGCCGAGGGCAGCTACCGCGAACAGGCGCACTACGTCGTGTGCGACGGGTACGTCACCCTGACCGACGGCACGGGCATCGTGCACATCGCGCCCGCCTTCGGTGAAGACGACTACCGCGTCGGGCAGAAGTACGGCCTGCCCGTCGTGAACATGGTGGACGAGCGCGGCTGCTTCAAACCCGCCGTCACCGACTTTGCGGGCGTGTTCGTCAAAAAGGCGGACAAGGGCATCATCGCGCTTTTAAAGGAGAAGGGGCTTTTGTTCAAAGAGCTCGTGTACGAGCACAGCTACCCGCACTGCTGGCGGTGCGATACGCCCCTTCTGTACTATGCGCGCGAAAGCTGGTTCATCAAAGTGACCGCCGTCAAGGACGAGCTTTTAAAGGCGAATAACTCCGTCAACTGGATGCCCGAGACCATCAAGACGGGCCGCATGGGCAACTTCCTTGAAAACGTCATCGACTGGGGCCTCTCGCGCGACCGCTACTGGGGCACGCCGCTGCCCGTGTGGGTGTGCGAAAAGTGCGGCAAAGTACACGTCATCGGCAGCAAACAGGAGCTGAAAGAAAAATGCGGCATCGAGGGCGACATCGAACTGCACCGCCCGTACATCGATACCTGCACCTTCGCCTGCGAGTGCGGCGGCACGATGAAGCGCACGCCCGAGGTCATCGACTGCTGGTTCGATTCTGGCTCCATGCCCTTCGCGCAGTATCACTATCCCTTTGAGAACAAGGACCTGTTCGACGAGACCTTCCCCGCCGATTTCATCTCCGAGGCGGTCGACCAGACGCGCGGCTGGTTCTACACGCTGCTCGTCATCTCGACCATCCTCTTCGGCAAGGCGCCCTTCAAAAACTGCATCGTGTTGGGGCACGTCAACGACAAGAACGGCGTGAAGATGTCCAAGCACAAGGGCAACGTCGTCGACCCGTGGAGCGTATTGGACAAGCAGGGCGCGGACGCCGTGCGCTGGTACTTCTACACCTCGAGCGCGCCGTGGATACCGTCCCGCTTCTATCCCGAGGCGGTGTCCGAAGCGCAGCGCCGCTACATGGGCCCGCTGTGGAACAGCTACGCCTTCTTCGTGCTGTACGCGGGCATCGACGGCTACGACCCGAGTAAATACGAACTGAAAAACTGCAAACTCACGCTGATGGATCGCTGGATCCTCTCCAAGCTGAACACTCTTGTCCGCACGGTGGACGAGGGGCTGGCTCAGTACGACATCACCGACAGCGCCCGCGCTTTGCAGGACTTTGCGGACGTGCTCTCCAACTGGTATGTGCGCCGCGGCCGCGAGCGCTACTGGGGCAAGGGCATGACGGAGGACAAGGCGGCGGCGTACACCACGCTGTACACCGTGCTCACGACGCTCGCCAAGCTGACCGCGCCCTTCACGCCCTTCCTCGCCGAGCAGATCTATCAGAACCTCGTGCCGAATTTCTTTGCGGACGCGCCAAAGTCCGTGCACCTGTGCTCCTTCCCCGTCTGCGACGAAGGGGCGATCGATCCCGACCTCGAAAAGGGGATGGATTCGGTGCTCGACATCGTGGTGCTGGGCAGGGCGGCGCGCAACGCGGGCGCGCTCAAAAACCGTCAGCCGCTCGCGGAAATGGTGGTCGCCGCTTCGCGCGATCTCGACCTCAGCGACGAACTGCGCGGGGTCATCCTCGACGAGCTGAACATCAAAAAGATGACGCTGACGGACAGCGCCGATAAACTTGTCACTTATAAACTCAAACCGCAGCTCAAAACGCTGGGTCCGAAGTACGGCAAACTGCTCGGCGGCATCCGCGCTTTCTTAGAGAGCTGCAACGGGGCGGAGGTCGTCGCGGCTGTGAAGGGCGGCGGCACCTATAAAACGGAGATAAACGGCGCGGAAGTCGAATTTGCGGAGGAGGATCTGCTCATCTCCACCGAGAGCGCCGAGGGCTACGTTTCGGCGAGCGACAAGGGGCTGACCGTCGCCGTCGACACCCGCCTCACGCCCGCGCTCATCGACGAGGGCATCGAGCGGGAGATCGTCTCCAAAGTGCAGAACGAGCGCAAGGCGCGCGGCTTCGAAGTGACCGACCACATCCGCGCGTATTTTGCGGCGGAGGGCGACGCGCTGCGCGTGTTGCAGGCGCGGAAGGACGCGATCGCAAAGGTCGTGCTCGCCGATTCCGTGCAGGCGGAGGCGCCTGCGGGCGAGGCGGACGGCGCCGAATGGGACATCAACGGCAGCAAAGTGTTCTGCCGCATCGAAAAGGTCTGACGCGGAATGAAACTTGCAACAGACTGGAAGGACTATACCATCCTCGCCACGGGCGGCGGCTACAAGCTCGAGCGCTGGGGCGGGATCGTGCTGCTCCGCCCCGACCCGCAGGTCATCTGGGAGGGCAGACGCGATCTCTTTGCAGACCCTTCGGTCCACGCGGTGTACCACCGCAGCGAAAAGGGCGGCGGCGCGTGGGAGTACCGCAAAAAGATGCCCGCCGAGTGGGAGATCGGGTATAAGGACCTTCGTTTCAAAGTCAAGCCGATGGGCTTCAAGCACACGGGGCTGTTCCCCGAACAGGCGGTCAACTGGGAGCGCATGCGCGCGCTCATCGAAGGGGCGGGGCGCCCGATCAAAGTGCTGAACCTGTTCGCCTACACGGGCGGGGCGAGCGTCGCCTGCGCCAAAGCGGGGGCGCAGGTCACGCACGTCGACGCGGCAAAGGGCATGGTCGAGCGCGCGGGCGAAAACGCGCGGCTTTCGGGGCTTGCGGGCGGCATCCGCTACATCGTGGACGACTGCAAAAAGTTCGTACAGCGCGAGATCAGGCGCGGCAACCGCTACGACGCGGTCATCATGGACCCGCCCTCCTACGGGCGCGGGCCGGGCGGCGAACTGTGGAAGATCGAGGAGAGCCTGTTCCCCTTCGTAAAACTGTGCGCCGAAGTGCTTTCGGACAAGCCGCTGTTTTTCCTTATCAACAGCTACACCACGGGGCTGCAGCCCGGGGTGCTCGCCAATATCCTGACGCTGTGCATGCCTGCGGGCGGCAGCGTCGACGCCTATGAAGTCGGGCTGCCGACGGAGGAGGGGATCCCCCTTCCCTGCGGCGCGGGAGGAATGTGTACATGGACGAACTGAAGATCCTGCACGAGGACAACCACATCATCGTCGTATTAAAGCCGCAGGGGGTGCCCTCCTGCGGGGACGAGAGCGGCGATGGGAACATGCTCGACGCGGTGAAAGAGTACATCCGCACGGCATACGGGAAGCCCGGCAACGTGTACGTCGGGCTGGTGCACCGCCTCGACCGCCCCACGGGCGGGGTGATGGTGTTCGCCAAAACGAGCAAGGCGGCGGCGCGCCTTTCGGAACAGATGCGCAGCGGCGACTTTGAAAAAAAGTACCTCGCCGTGCTCTCCGCCGTGCCGAAGGAGCCGCAGGGAAAGCTCGTCAATTACCTCAAAAAGAACGCCGTGAACAACATGGTCTACCTCTGCCCGCCCACCACGGAGGGGGCGAAGATGGCGTCCCTCGAATACAGGGTCGCGGAGGAGAAGGGCGGCTGCGCGCTTGCGGAGATCAAGCTGCACACGGGCCGCTCGCACCAGATCCGCGTGCAGATGGCGGGCATCGGCTGCCCCGTCTTCGGCGACATGCGTTACGGCGGCGAGCGGGCAAAAAAGGGGAATCTGGCGCTGTGGGCGTATTCGCTCACCTTCACGCACCCCGTCACCAAGGAGCGGCTGCGCTTCATGGCGGAACCGCCCGAGGAAACGCCCTGGAAGCATTTTGCGCTCGCGCCCCTCTTCACTTTGTGAACAAAAGGTTAAAAGGGCGTAGAATTCGCTGAAAATTACCGTAATACCGAAAAAGCGATTGACAAACGCGGTGCAATCCTTTAAAATGATACGGTACAAGTCTTTTCCGGAGTATTTCGCATGACAAAGACAACGTCTTTTAATACACCCAAAAAAATCGCGGCCGTCCTGCTCGGCGTACTGCTCGCGTGCAGCCTGCTCTTTGCAGGGCTGTTCGCAGCCCCCGCCGCATATGCGGCGGACGTGGTGTCCGCTTCGGGCATCTTCGATACCAGCGGCGCGACCCTTGAATCGGACAGCCAGAACGAAGGCAATTATACCCACCTCACCTATTCGGTGTCGGACGGCGGCACGGTCGCCTTCCGCAGGGATATGGCGCTCAAGTGGTTTGCGCTTTCTTCTGCGGAGAACAGCAACAAGGGCGAAGTGCATCGGTTCAGCACCGAGTTTTCCTTTGCGGAGCTGAATTTCACCTCCTTTACGCTCACGATGGAGACCACCGAAATGAGCCAGAGCAAGGAGGGCAAGGCGGTCAACACCATCGTCTTTACGCCAAACGGCACGGGCGCGCTGAACGTTTCCGTCAACGGCGGAACGGAACAGAGTCTCACCTATACGGCGGGGGACGCGATCCTCGTCGCCTTTACGGATGACGATACCAATGGGAACTTCACCGTAAGCGTTTCCAACGCCACGCAGACGGGCAGCGTTGAGGGCACTTTCACCAACATCGGCAAAAACTTTGCGGACTACGCCTCCGCATCGAGCGATACGCCCATCACGCCGCTCACCTACGGCGCGGAGACGGAGGACGGCGCGGAAGTGCTGCTGACCGTCCGCTCCCTCAATGAGCAGAGCTTTGAACTCGATGACGAAAACCGCGTTACCGACAATGCGGCCCCCGTGCTCGTCATCGACAGCGAGATCAAGCAGTTCGTGCTCGGTTCGCAGTTCGATTTCGAGATGACCGCGCTGGACGTGTGCGATTCGTCCATCTCTTCCAGCGACAGGACGAGCTATTATAAGACCAACCCCGCAGAGGGCGACGTCGTGTTCGAGGACGGCGCGCTGAAAGTCAGCGAAACGGAGGGCGATGGCGACGAGGCGGTCACCACGGACATCTACACCGAATGGGAGAGCGACCGTTACTTCTTTGAAGGGGACTTCGAAGGGGATCCGCGCGCGATCAGCATCGGCGTGTCGCTGACGGATGACAGCGACAACACGGGCTGGTACCTCGTGGAGTGGTACGGCGACTATGCGGGGAACACGGGCAATACGTACGGCATCCCCGTCGTCACGCCGGAGAGCGACACCGAGGCGCGCCCCGACGCAGGGTTCTACACTGTGAATGAAACGACCCCCGGCACGCCGGAAGAACCCGTTGCGGACGGGACGGCGAGCACCTATCAGGACGCCGTTAACGCCGCCACGAAGGACGCCGACGGCAACCAGATCCAGGTCGGCACGGGCGCGTACTTCTACCTGCCTTCGCTCAAAGCATACATCAGCGATACGACCTGCGGCTATACGGATATGGAGTTCACCATCTATTATACGGTGAACAACGGCTCTACAAGCTCGAACAGCGGGCTTTCGTACGATGAACTTTCCCTCGAACTGACGGAAGAGGGCACATACCGTTTCCGCGTCGTTCCCACGAACGCGGCGGGCAGGGCGGCGTACGGCGTGTTCGAAGTGGAGGGGAGCAGCCCCGTTTCGTACAAATACGCCGAGATCACGAGCGATAACGTATGGGATGCGCTCAACCTCGCGACCTTTGACTTTACGGTCGTCTACAACGGGCCGTCCGTCGAACCCTCCGACAGCGATGACAGCGGCTATGTCGACGTGACGTTCACCTTTGACGATTTTGACATCATCGCACTGAGCGGGTATCAGACGAAGTACACGCTCAACCGCGTGGTCCTGTTCGACGACAGCGGCATCACCTCCGTCGCCGCGCTGGAGCAGGCGATCGCGGAAAGGAAGATCGCCGCATCGCAGGAGGAGGCCGACAGCGCTGCAGACGGCACGTACCTCGGCTACTTTGTTACGGTCGCCGAATATGACGACACGCTGGAAGCAGACGAAGGGGACAACGCATACGAGTGGAACCCCGGCAGTTCGCTCTCGTTCGTGCCGCAGGAGATCGGGTATTACACCCTCACCGTAGAAGTGGCGTCGTATCCGTGGAGCAACGCAAACGGCACCGTCACCGCGCAGAAGAGCATCTACGTCAGCGCGGAATCGGATACGGTCCCCGGTGAAACGTACTGGCTGCAGAACAACATCCTCTCCGTCGTATTCCTCGCCGTCGGCGCGGCGTGCCTGATTGCGATCATCGTGTTGGTGCTCGTCCGCCCGAAAAAGAAGGTCAAGGCAGACGGGAACGACGCAGCGGCAGACGCTGAGCCGACCGAAAAGAAAGATGTGCAGAGCCTGAAAGACAGGCGCAAAGAGCGCAAAAACAAAAAGTAAAACGCACTCGCGTTGAAGCAGTGCGCCGCGGAATTTCCGCGGCGCACTTTTTTATGTCGCATAGGGCGCGCGGGCATAGCCGCGGGCGCGTTTTTCTGCGCTGCGTGGCAGGCGGGCGAGCGGTTCTTTTGTGCGGGCGTGTGCGTTTTTGTGTAAAGTACGGGCGGCGCGCTTTTTTTGTGCCGCGGAGCGCGCCCCGCACGGCGGCGGGCGCGCTTTTTTGTGGGGCAGGAGGGGTACGCGGCAAAGCGGCGGGGGGCATATCGGCGGCGCATGCGCGCATAGGATAGGGGTATGAAGCTGGACAAGGCAGAATGCGGAAAAACGTACCGCATTTTATCGGTGAACGCGCCGCCCGCCCTTGCGGAGCGGCTGCGCATGCTCAACATTGCGGCGGGGCGGCGGGTGCGCCTTTTGCGCCGCGCTCCCTTTGGCGGCGGGCTGATGCTGGACGCGGAGGGGGTGCGCCTCGCCGTACGCCCCACGCTCGCGCAGACGATCGAGGCGGCGGAATGCCCCTGCGCGGAGACGGCCGCGGGATACGGCGCTCCGCAAGGGGTGCAAACGGTGCGCGTTGCGGGCAAAACCGCCCCGTCTGCCTCTTCCCGCATATGTGCGCAGGCGCATGTCGCCGCCTCCGTGCATGCGTCGGGCGCAAAAACGCCCCGTCTGCATGCGGACGCATATGCGAAGCAGGGCATGCGGGCGGATACGGGCGCAGAATACGGCAGTCGGCGCGGTCGGCGCCCCCGCCGCGGAAAAAAGAAGGCGGGCGGCTCGGGGCGGCGCGGGGCGGGAAAACGGAGCGGTATACAGCAGGGTGTGCCGCGGCTGCTGCTCGTCGGCAACCCCAACTGCGGCAAGTCTACGCTGTTCAACGCCCTCACGGGCGGGCACGCGAAAACGGGCAACTGGCACGGCGTCACGGTCGGCGTGCAGGGGCGCGCGGCACAGCTGTGCGGCGTGCGCGCGGAGGTGTACGACCTGCCCGGCATCTATTCGCTGGAGCCGTACAGTTTAGAGGAGAAGATCGCCCGCCGCGAGATCCTTTCGGGCGGGTACGACCTCACGGTGTGCGTGGCGGAGGCGCTCACGCTGCCCCGCGCGCTGTCGCTCGTAAGCGAGGCGCTCGTGCTCGGCAGGCGGGCGGTGCTCGTCGTCACCATGGCGGACCTTCTGCAAAAGCGGGGCGGGCGGCTGAACGTGCCCGCGCTCTCCGCGCGGCTGGGCGTGCCTGTTTTAGCGCTCTCCGCGCACCGCCGCCGCGACCTTGCCCGCCTGCGCGCTTTTTTAGCGGAACAGCTCGCATCCGCCCCTTCGGCGGAGGATAAACCGCCGTCAGAGACGGCACGGCCCTCCGTACAGCCTGCGGAAGCGCTGCTTGCGGGCATTTACGAGGCGGGCGCGCGGCAGGAGGGGCGGTTTGCGCGGCTTGTATACAGCCGCCGCTTTGCGCTGCCCTTTTTCTTTCTCGTGCTGGCGGCGGTGTTCTGGCTCGCGTTCGGGGCGCACATGCCGGGCGTGATGCTGAAGTCGCTCATCGAAACCGCCGTCGCGGAACAGCTGGGCGGCGCGCTCGCGCGGCTCGCCGCGGCGGGCGGAGCCGCGGCGGCGGCAGACTTTTTGCAGGCATTGTCCGGCTGCCTCGGCATGCTCCTTTCCTTCCTGCCGCAGCTCGCCATCCTGTATTTCGCGCTCTTTTTGTTGGAGGAGAGCGGCTTTTTGTCCGCGCTCGCGTTCATGACGGACGGCGTGTTCCGCCGCGTCGGGCTGACGGGCAGGGCGGTCTTTTCGCTTTTATTGGGCTTCGGCTGCACGGCAGCGGCGATCCTCACCACGCGCGGGCTGGAAAGCAAGCAGGTGCAGCGGCGGGTCATCCTCATCCTGCCCTTCATCTCCTGTTCGGCAAAACTGCCCGTCTGGCTCGCGCTCGCGGGCAGCTTTTTCGGCGGCTCCGTCCTGTTCGTACTTGCAATGTACGCGTTCGGGGTGGCGCTCGCCTTTGCGGCGGCGCTGCTTTTAAAGCGGCTGGTGAAGGGGGAGGAGACCTTCGTCCTCGAACTTGCGCCTTTGCAATTTCCTTCGCTGCGGCTTGCGTGCAGATCGTTGCGCTTTTCGCTTTTACAGTTTATAATAAAGGTGGTAACCGTCGTGGCGGGCTTTTTCGTCGCGGTATGGGCGCTCCTGTCCTTCTCCTTTTCCTTCGTGTACGTCGGCGCGGCGAGCGGGCAGGGCATGCTCGCCGTGCTCTGCCGCGGGCTGCGGTATCTGTTCTATCCCATGGGCATCACCGACTGGCGGGTCGCGCTCGCGGCGCTCTCGGGGCTGATCGCCAAGGAGAACGTGGCGGGCATGTTCGCCCTCTTTTACGGCGATGCCCTTTCCGCCGCCATGAGCCTGCCCTCCGCCGCGGCGTTTGCAGTGTTTTTGCTCTGCTGTTCGCCCTGCGTTTCGGCGATCGCCGCCGCCGCGCGGGAGGAGGGCGCGCGCCGCGCCGTGCTGTTCGCAGCCCTACAGACGGCTGCCGCGCTGCTGCTCGGCTACGCCGCCTACGCATTGCTGGCGTTCCCCGCGTTCACAGTCGCCGCCGCGTTTGCGGCCGCCGCCGTGGCGCTGCTAGCAAAGGAGATCTTTCATGCAAAAATTCATCGTGCCGCAGGCGACCGTCTTGCGCGACTTCACAGACAGCACCTACCCGCAGGGGTCGTTCGCCCTGCCGCGCCTCCTGCGCGAACGCGAGGTGCGCGTAAACGGCGCAAAGGTCGGCGAAAACGTGCCGCTCTCCGCGGGCGACGAAGTCGCCTACTACACCACCCCCGCCGAAGAGGCGCGCCCCTTCTATACCGAAGTATACCGCGACGAAAATGTCCTGATCGCCGATAAATTTGCGGGCGTGAACACCGAGGCGCTTGCGGCGCACCTTGCGCGCACCTGCGGCGCGCGGGCGGTGCATCGGCTGGACCGCAACACCTGCGGGCTGCTGGCGTTCGCGCTGAACGGAGAGGCGGAGCGCGCGCTGCTTGCCGCCTTCCGCGGGCGCACCGTGCGCAAGGTGTACGAGGCGGTGTGCCTGCACCCGTTCGCGCAAAAGCGGGCGAGCCTGCACGCCTACCTTACAAAGGACGCAAAAAAGGCGGAAGTGCGCGTATTTTCGCAGCCGCGCGCGGGCGCGCTGCCCATCGCCACCGAATACGAGGTTCTGGAAGAGCGCGGCGGGCTTGCGCGGGTGCAGATCGTGCTGCACAGCGGCAGAACGCACCAAATCCGCGCGCATATGGCGTTCATCGGGCACCCCGTGCTCGGCGACGAAAAATACGGCGACGAAGCCGCCAACAGGCGCTACGGCGTAAAGCGGCAGCTCCTCGTCGCCAAACGGCTCTCCTTCGCCTGCGAAGGCGCGCTCGCGTCCCTCGGCGGCAGGGAATTTGTTTCCGCCTTTTCGGCGGAATTCCCCGCGCCGAAGGGGTAAGAGCATCCCCCCTCGCGCCGAGGGGGGGAGCATTTTTTCCGCGCCGAAGGGGTAAGACCATTCCCGCCGCGCAGAAGGGGCGGGGCTTTTTTGTAGAGCAGGGGCGGCGCCGTTCGGCGCGGAGGCTTCCCTGAAAAAATCGATTTGTCTGCACCGCCGCGCCGAAAGCGAGGCGCGGCATAAAACCGACACAAAGCTGTGTCGGTTTTTTTCGTTGCAGAGGGTTGACTTTTTCATATGAACGGATTATTATATGAATAGTAATTCATATGTAAACCGTGGTTGGCGTCGGAGTGCGCCGCGCCCGCGCGCCACGGAAAAGGAGAGGCATATGCCCGAAGAAGAAAAGACCGAAACAAATATCCCGTTCGCCGAAGAAAACGGCGCGGAGGGGGCGGACAGCGTGGAAGAGGCGTGCGAGCACGAACTGCTGGCGGGGCGTGCCAGAAAGAGCATGCCGTCCGAAGAGCAGATCGAATGCATGTGCGCGGCGTTCAAAGTGTTGGGCGAGCCGTCGCGCATGAAGATCCTGCTCGCGCTGATGGGCGGCGAGCTGTGCGTGTATCACATCGCCGAGGCGGTGGGCGGCAACCAGAGCAATGTGTCGCACCAGCTGCGCATTTTAAAGGACGCGCGCATCGTCCGTTCGCGGCGGGCGGGGAAAAATATCCTCTATTCGGTTGCGGACGAGCACGTCACCGCGATCGTGCTCATGAGCCGCGCGCATGCGGAGTGCCGATGACCATGAAAAAGAAATTGCAGCTGAAAAATTTAGACTGCGCCAACTGCGCGCGCGCTCTGGAAGAGGAGGTCGCCGCGCTGGACGGCGTGACGTATGCCTCCGTCGACTTCATGCGGCAGAGCCTGACCCTCGAATACGAGAACGAGGCGGCGCTCGCCGCCGCGATCGGCAAGGCGAACTCCTTTGAGGACGTGCGCGTCGCGGAGGAGGGGAGCAAGGCAAAGGGCGTGTGGCAGGAGCACAGGGGGGAGATCCTCTCCGTCATCCTTTCGGCGGTGCTGCTCATCGCAGGCATCGTATTGCAGGAGGCGTTCGGGCAGGCAGGCGGCGTGCTCGCCGTCTATACGCTGTTCGGCGAAACGTACACGCTCACGCCCGCGCTCATCGCGGCGTATGCGCTCTTTGCGGGCGCGTACTTCACCGTCGGGTGGAAAATTCTGTGGGAGACCTGCAAAAACATCGCCCACGGCAGGATCTTTGACGAAAACTTTTTAATGACCCTCGCCTCGATCGGCGCGATCGTCTTAGGGCAATACGCGGAGGCGGCGGAGGTCATGGTGCTGTACTGCCTCGGCGAACTGCTGCAGGGCGTCGCGGTCGGCTCGTCCCGCCGTTCCATCGCCTCGCTCATGGACCTGAAGAGCGAAACGGCGACGGTGCTTACGGGCGGCGAACAAAAGACCGTTCCGCCCGAAGCGATCCGAAAGGGCGATATCCTGCTCGTCCGCGCGGGCGAAAAGGTCGCCGCGGACGGCGTCGTCGTCAGGGGCGAAACGGAGCTGGACACCAAGTCTTTGAGCGGCGAGGCGATGCTGCGCCCCGTCTCCGTCGGCGACATCGTGCTCGGCGGCAGCATCAACGCGGGCGGCGTCATCGAAGTGCGCGCCGAAAAGGACTATTCCGAAAGCACCGTCGCCAAAATTTTAGACCTCGTGGAAAATTCCGCCGCCAAAAAGGCAAAGACCGAAAAGTTTATTACGAAGTTCGCGAAAATTTACACCCCCGTCGTGGTGTGCGCGGCGCTGTTGGTTGCCTTCCTTGCGCCCGCCTTTACGGGCGACTACGCGGCGAACCTCGGCGGCTGGGTATACAGGGCGCTGACCTTCCTCGTCATCTCCTGCCCCTGCGCGCTGGTCATCTCGGTGCCGCTTTCCTATTTCAGCGGCATCGGCTTCGCGGCGAAGTTCGGCATCCTCGTCAAGGGTTCGACGGGGCTGGACGCGCTCGTCAAAGCGCAGATCGCTGCCTTCGACAAGACGGGCACCCTCACCTACGGCAACTTCACCGTCGGGCAGGTGTACGGGGATAAGGAGCGCGCGCTTAAAGTTGCCGCGGCGGCGGAAAAAAATTCGTCGCACCCCGTAGCGGCGGCGTTCGCGCACATTTCCACCCCGTACGTCGGCGAAAACGCGAAGGAGCTTGCGGGCAGGGGCGTGGTGTGCGAAATAGAGGGCAAGACGGCGCTCGCGGGCAACAAAAAACTGCTGGAAGAGTACGGCGTTTCCGCGCCCGAGCTCGGCGGCGGCACGCTCGTGTACGTCGCGCTGGGCGGGGAATACCTCGGCTGCGCCGTCATCGAAGACAAGGTCAAGGAGAACGCGCGCGAAGCGATAAGCGCCCTGCGCGGACAGGGCATACGCGCCTGCTATATGCTGACGGGCGACAATAAGGAGCGCGCCGAAGCTGTCGCCGAAGAGGTGGGGCTGGACGGCGTGTACGCGGGGCTTTTGCCCGATCAGAAGCTCGAAGTCGCGCAGGCGCTCAAAGCGCAGGGCAGCCTTCTGTACGCGGGCGACGGCATCAACGACGCGCCCGTGCTCGTCGAAGCGGATGCGGGCGTATCGATGGGCGGCGTGGGCAGCGACGCGGCGATCGAGGCGTCCGAGGTCGTGCTCATGCGCGACGATCTCTCTTTGCTGCCGCTGGGCAGGCGCATCGCAAAGCGCACGCGCGGCGTCGTGCTGCAGAACATCGTCTTTTCCATTCTCATCAAAGTCGCGGTCATGGCGCTGGGGGTGCTCGATCTCATCCCGCTCGGCGTCGCCGTCTTTGCGGACGTGGGCGTGATGATGCTCGCCGTTTTAAACTCCTTCCGCACCCGCCTTCCCTTTGCAAAGCGGGAGCCTGCCGCGCGAAAAAGTGCGGACGGGGAGTAAAAGGAGCAAACCCGCCTCCCCTTTGCAAAGCGGGAGCCTGCCGCGCAAAAGAGCGCGGACGGGGAGTAAAAGGAACACAGAAAAATCAAAAAAGGACGGCGGTCGCCGTCCTTTTTTGGTGCGGCGCTTGTGCCGTGCGGAGGAGCAACTGTATCTGCATATCGGGAAGCAAGCGACGGCAGGGCGCGGCAGCATGGTGCAGTGACGGGGCAATTTTTGCGATGGACTTGCTTTTTTGTAATAAATGTGTTACACTTATCATACTACATGTTCCGATAAACAAGGATAAGAAATTAAAAAAGGGGATAACGTCGTTTTCCGAAGCGCAGACAGGGCTTAAAAAGCCCTTGCGTTTCGCGGAAAAAACGGGCGGGGGCATCGTGCAGGGCGCGCCTTCGGTCGGGGATACGCTTTTTGCGTCCTGTGAAAAAATTTTGGAGGGGATACGAATGAAGTGTACAAAGTGCGGCGGTGAATTTGAAGGGAATTTCTGTCCGTGGTGCGGAGAACCCGCAGGAACGGCGCCGGGCGGAGACGCCGCGGCGGGTGCGCCCGCGCAGCCGCGGTATGTGGGTCAGCCGCCCGCGCAGCCGCAGTATGGGCAGCAGCCTGCGCAGACATATGTTCCGCCGTACGCAGGGCAGAACGGTGCAGTGTCGCCGTACGGACAGCCGCCCGCACAGCCGCCCGCACAGCCGTCCGTGGGGCAGCCGTATGAGCAGTCACCTGCGGCGTACGGACAGCCGCAGTATGTGGGTCAGCCGCCCGCACAGCCGCAGTATGGGGAGCAGCCTGCGCAGACATATGTTCCGCCGTACGCGGGGCAGAACGGTGCAGTGCCGCCGTACGGACAGCCCGCGCAGGCGGCGGAGGGACAGGCGCTGTGGCAGGCTGCGCCGCGGTGGACGTACGGGCAGCCGCGCGCAAAATCGGCGAACGCCCTCGGGCTGCAATGGGGCTGCTTCCTGCTCTTTTTGCTTCTGGCGGCAAGCGCCATGGCGTTCTTTTTCCTGAACGTGTTCGAATATTCTATTGCAGGCGTTGTTGCGGAGTCGCATTCCGTCTTCGGCATCACGGGGCTGTTCGGCGGGCAGGATGCGGGCATCACGGAGGCGTCGATCTTCTACGATTACAACGTGTATATTGTACTTATTACAATGCTGTACAGCATCGCCGCCTTTATCGGGGTGTTGTATCTGTTCGTCTGTTGGCAGTCTCCCGGCAATTATCACCGCAGCATGCGCAAGAACATTCTGTTCAACGCAAGCGCGCAGGCGGTCTGTTCGCTGATCGCAATGGTGCTGTATATCGTATTTTCGAACGCCTTTTTCACGGACATGGGCAGTGCGGTCGGCAGCCTGAGCGTGCTGCCCTATGTGTGTTTCGGGGTGAACGCGGTGCTGTTTTTCTGCGCGCTGGCGCTGTTCCGCGCAAAAAATACGGACGCGCTGGCGTATCTTACGGTGTGGGACACGAGCGGGCTTGCCGATTTTTGCAGACGGCACAGGGCGGCGGTCGTCACGGGCAGCGGCATCCTTGTTGCGGCGGCGTCGCTGGTGCTCTTTCTGTGCTATCCGCTGTATTCGGACGGGCTGCTCACCTATACGCTGCCGCAGGTATACGACGTGCTGCGCCTGTTAAGCGGAACGGACGCCATGGCAACGGCCCGCACGCTGTGCATCGTGGTATTCGTGCTGTTCGCCGTGTTTGCGGCGCTCTGGATCCTGGTGAACGCGCTCGGGGCGACGATCAGGGATCCGGACGCGACGATTCGCCTCGGGTATACGACGGGGAAGCAAAAGGGGATCGTCGCGGCGATGATGATCGCCGTGGTTGTACTGTTCGCGGCAATATATATCCTTGCCATATTCCTGCCGCGGGAGTTGGACCTGGACGGGGGGACGTCTGCGGCGCTGTTTGAACTCCTGCTGCTTTGGATCGTCGTTGTGCTGGCGGGGAGCTGGCTCAGCGGATTGGCGGGCGCGCGCCTTTCCCCCGACGAGGCAAAGGAACTGCGCCTGCTGAAAAGAAGGGGCGGGCTCGGTACCAAAGGAAAAAGATGACCGTATCCGGCATGAGGCGCTCCGCAGGGGGGCGCCTTTTTTTGGAAGGCCGCCGTGCGGCAGACTGATCGTTTGGAACATTTTTAACATAACATTTCCGCGCGGGAAGATATTGGGCAAAAAAACGGTACAAGCAAGGCGCTGCCGTGTTATAATAAAAAAGTAAGTCTGTCGGAAGAATGGTTCTGTTCGATAAATACAAACGAAGATCTGTAACGGTATGAGTACTTTTGGTTTTGTTGTCATGATAACGGCGATCGCGGGAGTCGTCGGGACGGGCCTTGGCGGGCTGTTAGGAGTCTTATTCACACGCAATTCCGAAAAGATCGTCAGCCTGCTTTTAAGTTTTGCGGGCGGCGTCATGGTGAGCATCGTGTGCCTCGATCTGCTTGCGGACGCGATCGGGCAGGCGCCCGGTTCGGTGGGGCATGTATTCCTTGTCGTCGGGATGACCGCTGTCGGCTTCGGGCTCATCTATCTTCTGAACCTGCTCGTCGACAAAAAGACGAACCCGCAGGTCAAGCACATCGATAAACAACATCCGAAAACGGCGGACCAGCTTTCGGAACTCATCCACAGCGACCATTACGAAGAGCATAAAAAGGAATATGCGCAGACGAAGGAGCAGAAGTCGCGCCGTCAGCTCTTTATGGCGGGGCTCGTGATGGCGTTCGCGATCGCCCTCCATAACTTTCCCGAGGGTATGGTCATCGGCGCATCTTATGCAAGCGACGAAACAACGGGCGGCGTCGGCGGGCTTGCCACGGCGATCGTCATCGGGCTGCACAATATCCCCGAGGGCATGGCGGTTTCGGTCCCGCTTGCCGCGGGCGGCATGGGAAAGGTAAAAGCGACCGTTCTCACGGCGCTCACCGGCGCGCCGACGATCCTCGGCGCGATGCTGGGGTACTTCCTCGGCACACTCAGCCCCGTCATGCTCGCGCTGTCGCTCAGTTTTGCGAGCGGCGCGATGCTCTATGTCGTGTTCGGCGAACTGTTGCCCGAATCCATTCTGATGTGGCGCTCGAAGGCGCCCGCGTTCGCCATGCTGGCGGGGGTGCTCGTCGGCGTGGTCATCCTGTTTGTGTGAACGCAGGCGGGGAGCGGGCATAAAAGCACAGGGCGCTTTGGCGGCTTGCGCAGGGCGGGCGCTCCGTGCGGCGCCCGAACGGTTGCCGCGGAAGGAGAAGGCGGCGCAAAGGCGCAAAACACAGGGGCTGGAGAGAACTCCTGCCCCGCTTTTTATGCAAAAATATGAATATTTATTATAAAATTAGATTTTTTCATCATATGCTTGTGCTGCGGCGGAAAATATGGTATACTGTAAGCGTAAAGCACGGCGGAATTGTGCGAGTTTCCGTTCCGTGCGGCGGGCAGGTGCGAACTGCCCGGCTGAATATTTTGCCGCGGGCGGCATCGCGCCGCGGCGCAGCGCGGCGCGCGGGCAAGGCGCGGCGCACATTCTGACAGAAAACAGAGGAGGTATCAAAAACTGCATATGGATCTGTTTGCCAAGATCGAAAAGAACGCGAACTGGCGCATGTCGCAGGAGGCGAAAGCGGCGGGGGCGTATCCCTATTTCCACGAACTGCGTTCGGGGCAGGACACGGTCGTTGACATGGAGGGGCGGCGCACGATCATGCTCGGGTCGAACAACTACCTCGGGCTGACGAGCCACCCCAAGGTGAAGGCGGCGGGCATCGCCGCGCTCGAAAAGTATGGCAGCGGGTGCTCCGGTTCGCGCTTTCTCAACGGCACGCTGGACATTC
>JAGHJS010000038.1 GCA_017886545.1 Clostridia bacterium | reverse complement strand
GGCGTATCTTCTGAAAAAACAGGGGAAAAAGCCCCTGCTGGTCGCCTGCGATATCTATCGGCCCGCGGCGATCGAGCAGCTGAAGATCGTCGGCGCCAAGGCGGAGACCGAGGTCTTTGAAAAGGGGACGCAGGCTCCCGCAAAGACGGCGAAACAGGCGGTCGAATACGCGCGCTCGATGGGGTTTGACCCCGTCATCATCGATACGGCGGGGCGCCTGCATATCGACGACGCGCTCATGCAGGAGCTGGAGAATATCAAGCGCGAAGTTTCGCCCAGCGACATCCTGCTCACCGTGGACGCCATGACGGGGCAGGACGCCGTCAACGTCGCCGAGACCTTCAACAAGCGCCTCGACGTGACGGGCGTCATCCTCACCAAACTTGACGGCGACACGCGCGGCGGCGCCTGCCTCTCCATCAAGGCGGTGACGGGCAAGCCCATCAAGTTCATCGGCGTGGGCGAAAAGCTCACAGACCTCGAACCCTTCTACCCCGACCGCATGGCGAGCCGCATCTTGGGCATGGGCGACGTCCTGTCCCTCATCGAAAAGGCGCAGGAGGCGGTCACCGAGGAACAGGCGAAGAAGATGGAGAAAAAGCTCCGCGACGCCTCGTTCACTTTGGAGGACTACCTTGAACAGTTCGAGTCGCTCAAAAAGATGGGCGGCATCGCCTCCGTCATGGGAATGATGCCGGGAATGGGCAAGCTCAAGATAAAGGAGAGCGACTTCGACGAAAAGAAGGTCGAGCGCATCAAGGCGATCATCCTTTCGATGACCCCGCGCGAGCGCGAAAAGCCCGAGATCATCAACTCCTCCCGCAAAAAGCGCATCGCGGCGGGCTCGGGCACGAGCGTGCAGGACATCAACCAGCTTTTAAAACAGTTCGACCAGACCAAGATCATGATGAAACAGGTCAGAAACGGCAAAAAACTGCCGTTCATGCGGTAAAATCTTTCCGCCTGTCAAGTGAAATTGCTTGACAGGCGTCTTTTTTTCGGCTATACTGTGGCGGTACAAAACAAAAGGAGCATACAAACCATGGCAGTCAAAATGAGGTTGACGCGGTTGGGCGACAAAAAATCTCCCTTCTACCGCATCGTTGTCGTAGACAGCCGCAAGGCGCGCGACGGCGAGTATATCGAGAAGATCGGTCACTACGACCCCACCAAGGAACCTGTGCAGCTCGTCATCGACGCAGACAAGGCGAAGGACTGGCTCTCCAAGGGCGTGCAGCCGACGGATACCGTCCGCACCCTTCTCATCCGCGAGGGGATCATCGAAAAGCCGACCAAGCTCTCCGTGCCCCGTACCAAGACCAGGAAGAAGAAGTAATTCTTTTCCGAAAGGGGGCAGCATATGGTTGATTTGGTCAAATACATTGTCGAACAGTTCGCCGAACACAAAGAGGACATCGTGTACGACGTCAACGAGCGCGAGAACGCGGTGGATATCACCGTGTGGCTGGACGAGTCGGACATGGGCAAGGTGATCGGCAAACAGGGCAAGATCGCAAAAGCCCTGCGCACGCTCGTCCGCTGCGCGTCCGCAAAAGAGAGCAAGCGCTACAACGTCGAGATCAAGGAAAAGGCAAAGGCAGAGTAAATTGCCGCAGGGGCGGCGGGCATGTGCCTGCGCCCGTTGCATCAGAAGGGAAAAACCGTGCGGCTTTTCCCTTTCTTTTTTCGGAGAAGAAACATGCAGCAAACCATTGTCATCGGGCAGGTATTAAAGCCGCAGGGCGTGCGCGGCGAGGTCAAGGTCAAGCCGCTTCTGGACGATATTGCGGACATAAAGCACATTCCGCGCGTTACGATCGCGGGGAAAGAGTACAAAGTCCTCTCCGCCCGCTGCGACGCCTCGTTCGCCTATCTCGGGCTTGCGGGCGTTCCCGACCGCGACGCGGCGGAGCTTCTGCGCGGGAAGGATGTGGAAGCCGCCCGCGAGGACGTGCCCGCGCCCCCGGAGGGCAGGTTCTACATCGTGGACGTGATAGGCTGCACCGTCTGCACGGAAGAGGGCGAACCGCTCGGAAAGGTCACAAACGTTTTGCCCGCAAAGACGGATATCTTCGTCATGAAAAACGGCGGGAAAGAATGGATGTTCCCCGCCGCCGACGGCGTGATCTTGGAGATCGACGTCGAAAAGGGCGCCGTCACCGTGGATAAAAAGCGGTTCGGCGAAGTGCTGGTGGAGCAGTGAAGGAGAGGAGCAAAATGCGTTTTTTGGAAAAACTCGCGAAGAAAAACGGCGATATGTACGGCGAACCGCCCGTGACGGTCGCCTTTGTGGGAGACAGCGTCACGAACGGCTGCTTCGAACTGTATCTTACAAGCGAAAACAGTTTCGATACGGTGTTCGAGCGGCACAATTCGTATGCGGCGCGGTTGGTGCGCATGCTCAATTACCTGTACCCGCGCGCACAGATCAATCTGATCAATGCGGGCATCAGCGGCGACAATGCACAGAACGGTGCAAAGCGGCTGGAGCGGGACGTGCTTCCCTTCCGCCCCGACCTTACAATCGTGTGCTTCGGGCTGAACGACTGCATGGCGGGCGCGGAGGAGGAGAAGCGCGAGGCGTACTGTTCGGCGCTGCGCACGATCTTTACCCGCTTGCAGGAGAGCGGGAGCGAGGTCATCTTCATGACCCCCAACCGCATGTGCGACTATGTTGCGGCGGATATCCGCAGCGAGCCGGAGCGGCAGGGAGCGGCCGTCACGGCGGCAGCCGTGGCGGAGGGCAGGCAGGAACAGTACGTCGCCGCGGCAAAGGCGGTCGCCGAAGAGTGCGGCGTAAAGGTGTGCGACTGCTTTGCACGCTGGCAGAAGCTGCACGCGGCGGGCGTGGATACGACGGCGCTGCTGTGCAACCGCATCAACCATCCCGCACGCGAAATGCACGATCTGTTCGCCGTTTCGCTGTTGGAAACGATTTTTGAAGCATGAAGATCGATATCCTTACCCTCTTCCCCGAAATGTTCGCGCCCATGCAGGCGAGCATTTTGGGGCGCGCGCAGAGGGAAAACAAGATCGAGATAAACGTCGTGAACATCCGCGACTACACCGAGGACAAGCACCTGAAGTGCGACGACTACCCCTTCGGCGGCGGCGCGGGCATGGTGATGACGCCCCAGCCCATCGGCTCGGCGATCGAGGCGCTCGACCCCGAGCACGCCGCGCGGCGCATCTACCTTTCGCCCAAAGGGGAGGTGTTCCGCCAGCAGAAGGTGTTCGAACTTCTGGAATACGAACACCTCATTCTGCTTTGCGGGCATTACGAGGGGATCGACCAGCGCGTCATCGACCTGTTCATCGACGAGGAGATCAGCATCGGCGACTATGTTCTGACGGGCGGCGAGCTGCCCGCGATGGTCGTTGCGGACTGCGTGGCGCGGTATGCGGACGGGGTGCTCAACGCCGCGTCTCTGGTGCAGGAGAGCTTTTCGGAGAACAGGCTCGAATACCCGCAGTACACCCGCCCCGTGGAGTACCGCGGGTTGACCGTGCCCGAAGTTTTGCGCAGCGGCAACCACGCCGCGATCGACAAATGGCGCCGCGAACAGTCGGAAAAGCTCACGAGGGAGAAGAGGCCGGATATGCTGTGATGTTCACGAAAAATTTTTTGAAAGAGACAAAAAATTTTTCCGTGATTTGAGAGACAACCGGCGGGCACGCCGCGTTGCGGCTAACCGCCGTTTTTCTCTCTTTGCGCGATCATAATGGCTTCACCTATTAAAAAATCGCGCAAATTCACTCTTTCCGGATTGAGTCGCAAGTATGCGACAAATTGGGTGCGCTTAGCCAAAATTGCGATTTTGGCACGCGCAGTAAAATCATTTCAATGATAACTTGCGCAAGGGAAATCACAATTTTCCGCAGGGCAACCCCATTTGGCAATGCTTTGCCTTTTGCAGGAAAGGTGAAGCCGCACGATTTCTATAATGGTGTGCCCTGAATCATCGTGCGGCGAGGAAAACCTCCGCTGTCTTGAACGAAGTGAGAGCAGTGGGGTTGTCCTCAAAGTCGCAGCAAACCGCAGCGGACAGCTCGGCGAGGTTTGCACGAGGGAAATTATTGCGCGTCCGAAAACCGCGCTTTTCGGAAAGCGCACCCAATTTGCCGCATACCTGCGGCTTACGGGAAGAGGGTGAATTTTCGCCCATTCTATAATAGGAAAGCCCTGAAAGAGGGCGAAAAGAGCGGAGAAACCATTGCCGAGCGGCAAAGCCGCGAACAATGGTGTCTCCCTAAAATCACGACGTTTCGCAGCGCCTTTGCGCGAGAAACGTGTGAGGTCGTTTTCTTATGAAACACATCCAATGGTTCCCCGGGCACATGACGAAAGCCATGCGCATGATGGAGGAGAACGTGCCGCTCGTGGACGGCGTGCTCTTTGTCCTCGACGCGCGCGCGCCCGCGGCGACGTTTAACAAAAACTTAAAAAAGCTGTTCGGCGCAAAACCCGTCTTATATCTGCTGAACAAGTGCGACCTTGCCGACGAGGCAAAGACGGACGCCTTCGTCGCGGAGATCGCAAAGTCCGCCTTTGCCCTCAAATGCACGGCGACGGCGCAGGGTGCGGCTTCGAAGATCGCGGCAAAACTCCCCGAACTGTTGAAAGAAAAGTTCGCGCGGGACGCGGCAAAGGGCATGACCCGCCCCCCGCGGCTGATGGTGGCGGGCATCCCGAACACGGGCAAGAGCACCGTCATCAACGCGCTCAGCGGCGCAAAGCGCGCCGTTACGGGCGATAAGGCGGGGGTCACGCGTGGCAAACAATGGATCCGCTGCGAAGGGTTCGAACTCCTCGATACCCCCGGCACCATGCCGCCCTCCTTTGAAAACCAGGCGCTTGCCAGACACCTCGCCTACATCGGCAGCATCAACGACGACATCCTCGACATGGACGAGATCGCGCTCGAGCTGTTGGGCGAGATCGCGCAGGCGTATCCGCAGTATCTGACCGCGCGCTACAGCATCACCGATTTTTCCGCGCCGCTCGCCATGTACGAGCAGGTGTGCCGCGCGCGCGGCTTTCTGCTGCGCGGCGGCGCGTTCGACTACGAGCGCGGCGGCAAGGCGGTCGTGGACGACTTCCGCAAGGGGCGGCTGGGCAGGATCACGTTGGAGCGCGCGGAGGACTTCCGCGGCTTTTTCGGCTGAAAGAGCAGGGGCATACGCATGAAAAGACAGTGGAACGCGGAGGAAAAGCTCCGTTTCGAGCGCGAGATGCTCGCGGCGCACGCGCAGTACATCGCGGGCGTCGACGAAGTCGGCAGGGGACCTTTGGCAGGGCCCGTCGTGTGCGCGGCGGTCATCCTGCCGCTGGACGAAGCGTCGCTCATCGAAGGCGTGGACGACAGCAAAAAGGTGAAGGAGAGCGAGCGCGAACGGCTCGCCGCCCTCATCCGCGAACGCGCCGTCGCCTATTCGGTGTGCGAGGAGAGCGCCGCCGCCATCGACGAGATCAACATTTTAGAGGCGACAAAGCGCTGCATGAAGCGCTGCGTCGAACAGCTTGCGATCGTCCCCGACGTCGTGTTCACGGACGGGAACTTCCGCATCGGGATCGATCTTCCGCAGCTGAACATCGTCAAGGGGGACGCGCTCTCGTACAGCATCGGCGCGGCGAGCATCCTCGCAAAGGTGTACCGCGACGCGCTCATGTGCGAGTACGACGCGCAGTACCCGCAGTACGGGTTCGCAAAACACAAGGGGTACGGCACGGCGGCGCACATCGCCGCCATAAGGGAGTACGGTCTATGCCCGATCCATCGAAAGACGTTCACAAAAAATCTCTCGGCAGGGCGGGGGAACGGCGCGCCGCAAAATACCTGAAAAAGCTGGGCTACAAGCTGCTCGCCAAAAACTATAAAACGCCCTTCGGCGAGGCGGACATCGTGGCAAAGGACGGGGAGACGATCGTCTTCTGCGAGGTCAAAACGCGCCTTTCGGAGGCGTTCGGCACTCCCGCCGAGGCGGTGGAGTACCACAAGCGGGAGCGTTATAAAAAGATCGCGCGCTACTACGAGAGCTTGGCGGGGGAGGAGCTGTTTATCCGCTTCGACGTGGTGGAAGTGTTCGACGACCGCGTCCGCCACATCGAAAACGCGTTCGGCGCGTGAGCGCAAAGAATTTTTTGCAAAAGAGAAAAAACTTGCCGCACGCAAAGCAAAAACGGTTGCGTTGCCGTGCGGTTTATGGTAAAATAGCAAAAGACTTCGGGCGGTCCTCTTGCGCATCGGCGCAATGAACGCACTGTAACAAGGAGGTAAAAGTCGATGAAAGGGTTGATCGAAGCGATCGAAAAGGAAGGACTGAAAGAGAACGTCCCCCAGTTCAACGTCGGCGATACCGTAAAGGTGAGCGTGAAGGTCATCGAAGGTACGCGCGAGCGCATCCAGGCGTTTGAAGGCGTTGTGATCGCAAAGAAGAACGGCGGCATCCGTGAGACGTTCACCGTGCGCCGTCTTTCGTACGGTGTCGGCGTAGAGCGCACCTTCCCCGTGCACTCTCCCAAGATCGCGGATATCCAGGTCATCCGCAAGGGCAAAGTGCGCCGTGCCAAGCTGTACTATCTGCGCGGCAGGACGGGCAAAGCGGCGAAGATCAAAGAAGTAAGGTAAAGGGTTCACGAAAAAAGTTTTGAAAGAGACAAAACTTTTTTCCGTGATCGGAGAGACAACCAAATGTTCGCCGCCGCAGGGTTTCCCTGCGGCGGCTCTGCATTTTGTTTTCTCTCTGCGGCTCGGCAAAACAACGCCCGCCATGCCGCGGGTCGGCAAATGCCAACCCGCAAGCGCAGCGGCATTGTTTTGCCTTTTTCCCAAAAATCTCGCAGCGCGCGAAAGCGCTGCGATTTTCGGGAGCCCTGTGAAATGCTCTCCATTATTAGCGCGCCGCATTCACTCTTTCCCGTTCAGCCGCAGGTTTGCGGCAAATTGAGTGCGCTTGCAAAAAGTGTGATTTTTGCGCGCGCAATTCGATTATTGAAAAGTGGCTTCCCCCTATGCTGTCCTCCTGAACGGAGCGGGGCGGCTTTACTTCGCGCCGCGGCGTATCGGCGCCGCGGTTTTTCGTCAGAGGCAATAAAACGCCCTCCTCCGCAATGCGGGGGAGGGCGTTTTATAAAAAGAGGATAGGATGAACACAATACGGCGGTATCGCCGCAGAGGGTATGCAGAAAACGGAGGGGCTTTCGCCCTTGCCGCGCAAAGGCGGGCAGGGGCATTGCCGCAAGCATGCGCTGCGCCGCGTTTCGGTCAGCCGCGCCTCACCCCTTGAAAGGGCAGGGGCGTTGCGCCGCCGTGTGCGGGTCGTTTACGCCTTCGCGGCGGCGGGCTTGCGCTGCGCCGTTTTGGCGCGGCGGGGGAATTCGCCGTTCCAGTCAAAGGGGCGCGCGTCCCGCGCATACGCCGCCACGCGGGAGAGGGAAGAGATGTCTTCCTCGCCGCAGATGCAGTCGTACCCGAACAGAACTAGCCCGCAGCTGCGCAAAAGCATGTCGGCGAGCTGTTCGTACATGCGCGTCTGCGAAAATTTCAGGGAGTTCCCCGCGCCGCGCACGGAGGAGCAGACGAACACGCAGTACAGCATGCGGCTGCCCTTCAGGCTGAGTTTTTTGAAATTTTTGATGAACTTGCGCGAAAATACCGTCTTGAAGTCCGCAACAAGGATATAGGCGCTGCCCGAAAAGAGCTCGCATTCCTCGCCGCGTTCCAGCGTTTCGCGCAGGGGAACGACGCGTTCGCCGCTCCGCTCGCCCAAAAGCCGCGCGTAGGAAGCATTGTATTTTTGCGTGCAATCGAGGATCATGTCCGGCGATCCCTCCTGCGAAGATTTGCCCAAAGTATACCGCACGATTGTAAGCTCCGCGTTATCGCTGTGTAAAAGTTTTGTAAAAAACGGAAGGGGAAGGGGCGGCGCGCAGCCCGCTTTTTTGTTTCCTGCCGAAAAAGTACGGAAAATCGCTTTACCCGAACGCCGTTTTGCGGTATAATGAACTATACGGGTACGCCTGCGGGCGGCGCCCATACCGAACGGAAGGAAAACATGGCAGCGAACAAGATTTCAAAGTATTCCGAGGCATACGGCAGCGGAAACAAAAGCGGAAAGGTAAAAAATTTCTTCGCGCGGTGGTCGAAGTTCACCAAGGCGGCGCTTATCCTCGTGCTTGCGCTCTTTGTGGTGGGCGCGTGCACCATCGGCGGGTTCAACGGGGGCGGCGGCGCCTGCTTTTTGCAGGCGGACAGCTCCGTCGTGTTCTACCTCGATTACCAGAACAGCGCCACGCTGGACAAGGTGTACATCAACGCGGGCACGGCGTATACGGAGATCGGTTCGACGTACACCATCACCGTGCGCACGGCATCGGCGACGAGCACGAGCGATTCTCCGTGGGGCTCTTCGTACGGTTTCGGCGCCAAGACCTTTTCCAACGTCTATTCTTCGAGCGCGAACGCGGTCGGCACTAACTACAACTGGGTGCAGGTGCGCGACGAGTCGAACGATTCCACGCTGACGAGCACGCGCAGGCTGGTGCAGATCACCGCGTCCTGCGACATGCTCATCAACGAAGTCGTGTTCGTGGATACGAACGGCAGCGTGATCCCCGCCTATGTGGATTACGATACCGTGCACGCCTTTTTCAACGCAAACTCTTCCTATAAGTGGGTCACGTTTGGCGACGCTTTCAGAGAGCAGACCAAAAAGGAAGAGAAGCACCATTACGGTTTATATAACCTTCTGGACGCGCAGTACAATTATACGGCGGGCGATACGGCGTATTCCAACTTCACCGAGGACGAGATGTACACGCTCATGCAGATCGAAAACGTCGTCGAGCTCGGCTCGCGCGGGCTTTCGCAGGGGAGCGTGTTCAACGCGGATACCGACCACGGCACCTTTGCCGTGCTGCCCTATGCGCTGTCTACCCTCATCTTCGGGCGGAGCGCGTTCGGGCTGCGCATCGTTTCGGTGCTCTTTATGGCGGCGACGGTCTGGATGGTCTGGCTGCTGGCGCGCGAACTGTTCGCGCGCGGCGACAGCAAAAAGGAGGGCTGGGCATTCCTGACCGCCTGCCTGTTCGCGGGCGGGGGGCTGGCGCTCACCGTGGGCCGGCTGGGGCTGTACCTGCCCATGCTCGCCTTCTTCATCGTCGGCTCCTTCTACTTCATGTACCGCTTCTTTGACCGCGGACTTTCGGAGGAAAAGCCCGCAAAGAGCGCGTGCAACATCCTCGTTTCGGGGCTGTTGTTCGCCTTAGCGGTCGCCTCCGATCCCAAAATTCTGCTGGCGGGCGTGGGCATCGTCGCCCTGTTCATCGCGGGCGTGGTGCGTCTCGAACGGCAGTACAGGGCGAAGCGGCAGGCGCTGCGCGGGGAGATGCGCGAGGCGAACGCGAAGGAAACGTCGCGCGAGGTCATGCTCGAAAACGCCGCCGCGGCGGAGGAGAAGAGCGCCGCGCTCGGCGGCGAACTGTCCTATGCGCGCAGGCTGGTGTATCTGCTGTTCTTCGCGGCGTTCGTGCTCGGTTCCTTCCTCCTCATCGTGCTTTCGGCGATCCCGTCCTATTCGGCGCTGGTATATCTGTACGACCCGAACCCCGCGAGCGCGACGGCGGGCATCTTCGACCTGCTCGGGCATATGTTCGGGGACGCCTTCTCGCTGACGAACGCGACGTCGTTTACCGCGGGCAATGCGGTGAACGCCTTCGGCTGGTTCATCGGCCTGAAGGGCGCGACTCTCTTTTCCGCCACGGCGGACGGCACCTATATCGCTTTGAACGCGCAGGTCAACCTCGCCATGGCGGTCACCGCGCTGGTCGGGTTCCTCTTCCTCACCGTGTACGCGATCCTGTACTGCGTTACGGGCGGGCAGAAGGGGGCGTACGCATCCAAACACGCGCCGACCGTGCTGCGCGCGTACTTCGTGCTGCTGGCGGGGCTGGTGTCCGCGCTGCTGCCGTACCTCTTTGCGGGGCAGGTGAGCGCGGCGCAGAGCATGCTGTTCAACTGCTTCTACCTCGCGTTCATCCCGCTGACCTTCTACACCGTTTCGGCGCAGGACACGCGCGAGCGCACAAAGCTGTTCGGGCGCATCCGCATGAACAGCGCAAAGTGGGTGCTCTTCTGGCTGCTCGCCGTGTATGCGGTCATCTTCGTGCTGTCGCTTCCCATGGTCTTCTGCATTCCGCTCCCGGCGGCTGCCGCGGCGGGGATGTTCGGCTGGACGACGTTTGCAAACAACGGTTGGTACCGATAAAAGAATACGGGCGCCGCGCGTGTATACGCGCGGCGCTTTCGCGAAGGAGCGTTCTATGTTATCCAAAGTGATGAGCTTTGCGCTCAGCGGGCTGGAAGGGGTGCCCGTGGAAGTGGAGACGGACATCAACAACGGCCTGCCCGCCTACGAGCTGGTCGGGCTGCCCGACGCCGCCGTCAAGGAGAGCCGCGAGCGCGTGCGCTCCGCGCTCAAAAACAGCGGGCGCAAGTTCCCCGCGCAGAAGATCACCGTCAACCTCGCCCCCGCCGACCTCAAAAAGGAGGGTTCGTACTTCGACCTCGCCATCGCCGTCGGCGTGCTCAAAGCCACCGAACAGCTGGTCGGGGCGGACGTCGCGGGCATCGTATTTCTGGGCGAGCTGTCGCTGGACGGCGCGCTGCGCCCCGTGGCGGGCATCCTGCCGCTGCTTATCTCTGCCAAGGCGAAGGGGTACACCTGCTTTATCCTGCCCGAGGGGAACGCGAAAGAGGCGTCGTACATCGAAGGGATCACCGTCTATGCGGCGAAAACGCTTTCGGCGGTCGTCGACCACCTGCGCGGGTTTGCCCGCCTTGCGCCGCTCGCGGTCACAAAGTACGCCCCCGCGCCCGCGGGAACGTACAAATTCGACCTCGCCTACGTCAAGGGCCAGCCCGCGGCAAAGCGCGCGCTCGAAGTCGCCGTCAGCGGCGGGCACAATCTGCTGCTCGTCGGCCCGCCCGGCACGGGCAAGACCATGCTCGCGCGGTGCATCCCCTCGATCATGCCCGATATGACCTTCGACGAGGCGCTCGAAGTGACCAAGATCCACTCCGTCGCGGGCGTGCTGGACGGGGAGGGGATCGTCTCCGTGCGGCCCTTCCGTTCGCCGCACCACACGGCGACGACCGTATCCATGTGCGGCGGCGGCACGCGCACCGTAAAGCCCGGGGAGATCAGCCTCGCGCACGACGGCGTACTCTTCCTCGACGAGATGCCCGAATACCACCGCTCCACCCTCGAAGCGCTGCGCCAGCCGCTCGAAGACGGCTGCATCACCGTAACAAGGGCGGGCGGCGCCGTCACCTTCCCCGCGAATTTCATGCTCTGCGCGAGCATGAATCCCTGCCCGTGCGGCAACTACGGCAGTGCGGACAAGGTTTGCACCTGCACGCCCGCCGCCATCCATAAATACCGCTCGCGCATCAGCGGGCCGCTTCTGGACAGGATCGACTTGCAGGTCGAAGTGGATTCGGTGCAATACGAACAGCTCGCGGCGGACGGCGCGGAGGAGAGCTCCGCCGCCGTCAAAAAGCGGGTGGAACGCGCGCGCGAAGTGCAGCGCAAGCGGTTCGAGGGCACGGACGTGCGCGTGAATGCGGATATGGGCGAGCGCGAGCTGCGCGCCTTCTGCCCGCTCTCGCCCGAATGCGAACGCATCCTGCGCCTCTCCTTCGAGCGGCTTAAACTCTCCGCGCGGGCGCGTTCGCGCATCATCAAAGTCGCGCGCACGATCGCCGACCTCGCGGGCGAGGAAAGCATCCTGCCCGCGCACATCCTCGAGGCGGTCTCCTACCGCAGTTACGATAATTTCGGCTGACCATGGAATACACGAAGGACGAAAAGACGGCGCTCTGGCTGGACGGGCTGCACATCGACTATGCGCGCCGCGCAAAACTTTTAGCGCCGGTACCCGCGCCGTACGCGCTCGTGCGCCGCTTTTCCGCGTATGCGGCGGCGGTGCGCGGCGTCGTCGGGGAGGAGACGTTTGCGCGCATGGAGCGTTCCCTCTCTTCGCCCGCGTTCATGCGCGGCCTGCTTACGCGGTATGCGGAAAAGGGCATCACCGCCGTCACCTACTATTCGGAGGGGTACCCCGCGCAGCTCAAAGAGCTGCCCGACCCGCCGCTCGTGCTGTATTGCAGGGGAGATCTTTCGCTTTTGCAGGCGCGCATGTTCTGCATCGTCGGGTCGCGGCATACCCCGCCCGCCGTGCGCAAACTCACCGAAAAGTGGGCGGGCGAACTGGCGCGGCACTTTGCGATCGTTTCGGGCAACGCGCCCGGCGGGGACGAGGCGGCGCTGCGCGGCGCGCTCGCCGCGGGCGGGAAGTGCGTCTGCGTGCTCGCGCACGGGCTGGATTTCGTCAGCCCCGAAACGAGCCGCAACTTAGTCGCGGAGGTCGGAAAGAGCGGGCTGCTCGTCAGCGAATACCCACCCGAAACGCAGCCGCGCGGGTATCTGTTTCCCGCGCGCAACCGCATCCTTGCGGGGCTTGCCGAAGGGGTGCTCGTGGTGAGCGGCGGCGAAAAAAGCGGCACGCGCATCACGGCGGAGCGGGCGTACGCATACGGGCGGGACGTATTCGCGATTCCGTACCAACCGGGCGCCGCGGCGGGTGCGGGGTGCAACGCGCTCATCAAAGAATACGCAAAATTGACCGATAATTTGGTTGACATTTTCGCCGCTTTTGGTATAAACTTGACCGCGGCGGAGGAAGAGGCGCTCTCTCCCGCCGAGCAGAGTGTGCTTGCCGCCCTTGCCGACGAGACGCACATCGGCGAACTTTCCGCCGCGTGCGGGCTGCCGCAGCACGAACTTTCCGCCGTTCTCATCCTTTTGGAGATGAAGGGGCTCATCGCAAGCTGCGGGGGGAATAGATATAAGAAAATATAAGGGGGTCTCGTAAAAATCTCGGCGAGCTGACGCCTGCGATTTTTACGATTTGAGGGCGACACCGCCGCCCTCGTCGGAGTTGTCGGCTGCGCTCTCGCTTTGCCCTAAGGTGCAAAGCTCGCATGCGCACTCCGCTCCTCCTCTTCCCAAAAATCTCGCAGTGCTTTCGCACGCTGCGATTTTTGGGAACCCTGTAATTGGTCGGGACAGCGGAGGTTTTCCTCTGCGCGGCTTCGTCGAAACAGCACCCGCGTTACAGCGGTTTGCCCAAAGGCAATCCGCAAGCGCCGCGGCACTGTTTCTCCTCTTCCCCAAAAATCTCGGGCTACGCCCTGCGATTTTCGGGGTACCCCTTGTTTGGGGCACACATATTTATCAATGCCGCGCATTCACCTTTCCTGTAAGAGGCAAGGGATTGCCAAATTGGGTTGCGCTGCGGAAAATTGCGATTTCCCTTGCGCGAGTTATTATTGAAAGATATTTTTCTGTTTTTGTCATCCCGAGCTTGTCGAGGGATCTCTATGCGAATACTGTCAATATTTTAATAGAGATCCTTCGACTGCGCGGCTACGCCGCTCCGCTCAGGATGACAGGGGAATGCCTGCTACGCCGCTCCGCTCAGGATGACAGGGGAATGCCTGCTACGCCGCTCCGCTCAGGATGACAGGGGAACGCCTGCTACGCCGCTCCGCTCAGGATGACAGGGGAACGCCTGCTGTGCCGCTCCGCTCAAGATAACACCGTAGAGAATCTTTGTAATTTTCAAATAATCAACTGCGCGTGGCAAAATGACACTTTTGCCTAAGCGCCCCCAAATTGTCGCATACTTGCGACTCAATTCGGAAAGAGTGAATGCGGCGCGCTAATAATGGAGAGCATTTTACAGGGCTCCCGAAAATCGCAGCGTGCGAAAGCAGTGCGAGATTTTTGGGAAAGAGGCAAAACAATGCCGCAGCGCATGCGGGTTGGCGATTGCCGACCCGCAGCAAGGCGGGCGTTGTTTTGCCGAGCCGCAGAGAGAAAAACGGCGGTTAGCCCGCAACGCGGGCGTGCCCGCCGGTTGTCTCTCAAATCACGGAAATTTCTTTCATCTCTTTTGAAAGAAATTTCGTGAACGGAGTTTTTTCATGGATCTCATCATCGTAGAATCGCCTTCCAAGGCAAAAACAATCGCAAAATACCTCAAAGGCCAGTACCGCGTGGACGCGTCGGGCGGCCATGTGCGCGACCTGCCCGAAAAGCGGCTGGGCGTGGACATCGACCACAACTTCGAGCCGAGTTACGTCATCAACCCCGATAAAAAGCAGGTCATCAAACGGCTTGCCGACGAGGCGGCGAAGGCGTCGCGCGTCTATCTTGCGACCGACCCGGACCGCGAGGGCGAGGCGATCTCGTGGCATCTGAAAAACGTTCTCAAGCTCCCCGACGGGGCGAACCGCATCGAATTCAACGAAATTTCGCCCGCGGCGGTCAAAAACGCGCTCGAACACCCACGCGAGATCGATTACAATCTCGTGGACGCACAGCAGGCGCGCCGTGTGCTGGACCGCCTGGTCGGCTACAAACTTTCGCCCCTGTTGTGCAAGCGCATCCATTCGGGGCTTTCGGCAGGGCGCGTGCAGTCCGTCGCGCTCCGCCTCATCGTCGACCGCGAACGCGAGATCAAAGCGTTCGTGCCGCAGGAGTACTGGAACGTCAACGCGGAATTGCAGGATAAGCCCAAGCAATACGCGCCCTTCCGCGCCTTGCTTTCCGAATACAAGGGCAAAAAGTACCAGCCCGCGAGCGGCGAGGAGAACGAAAAGGTGCGCGCCGCGCTCGAGGGGAACCCCTATATCGTGCGCGAAGTCAAAAAGAGCGTGACGAAGTCCCGTGCGCCCGCGCCGTTCACCACGTCGACGCTGCAGCAGGACGCATCCAACAAATTCGGCATGAGCTCGCCGGACGTCATGCTCGTTGCGCAGCACCTGTACGAGGGCATGGACACCGAAAAGGAAGGGCACATCGCGCTCGTCACCTATATCCGTACCGACTCCGTGCGCGTCTCCGCCGAGGCGCAGAGCGCCGCGCGCGCGTACATCGCCGAGCGGTTCGGCAAGGAGTACATTCCCGCGAAGCCCAACTTTTTTGCGACCAAAAAGGGCGCGCAGGACGCGCACGAGTGCATCCGTCCCATCGACATGAACCGCACGCCCGAAAGCCTCAAAGGCACGCTGGATAAAAAGCATTATAACGTGTACAAACTCATCTACGACCGCTTTATGGCGTCGCAGATGAGCGAGGCGCAGTACAACAGCATGCAGATGAAGATCGCGAACGGCGACTATACCTTCAAAGCAAGCGGAAAGGCGCTTTTGTTCGCGGGCTATACCGCCGTCTACCAGCAGGAGGGCAAAAAGGAGGACGAGGAGGAGAACGGCAAGCTGCTTCCGCCCCTGAAAGAGGGGGAGGAGCTCGACCTCGTCAAACTCACTTCCGAGCAGAAGTTCACCAAGCCGCCGCTGCGCTATACGGACGCGTCGCTCGTCAAGGCGATGGAGGAAAAGGGCATCGGCCGCCCGTCCACGTATGCCAGCATCATCTCCGTCCTGAACCGCCGCAAATATGTGACCAAAGAGGGCAAGTACATGGTGCCCACCGAAGTCGCGTTCGAGATCACCGACCTTCTGATGAAGTATTTTACGGACATCATGGACGTCGGCTTTACGGCGAAGATGGAGGACAAGCTGGACGGCATCGAAGAGGGCGGCGACTGGCACAAGATCTTAGCGGATTTTTACCCGCCCTTTGCCGAAAAGCTCGTCTTTGCCACCAACGACGGCGACGAGATGACGGACATCCTGTGCGAAAAGTGCGGGCACCCCATGATCCGCCGCAACGGGCGGTACGGCAAGTTCCTCGCCTGCTCCAACTACCCCGCCTGTTCGAACATCAAAAGCGAGGGCGCGGAAGTGACGGCGACCAAGTGCCCCAAGTGCGGCGCGAACATGGTCGTCAAAAGCGGCAAGTACGGCAAGTTCCTTGCCTGCCCCAACTACCCCGAATGCAACGCCATCCTGCCCTACGAGAGCGAAGTTTCCAAAGAAAAATGCTCCAAATGCGGGGAATTCATGATCTACCGCAAGGGGCGGTACGGCAAGTACCTGAGCTGCCCCAAATGCGGCAGCAGCCAGCCCATCGCCGAGCTTGCGGGCACCTGCCCCGTATGCGGCGCGCCGACCCGCCGCATGAAGAGCAAGGCGGGCAAGATCTATTACAGCTGTTCGGCGTACCCCAAGTGCAAGTTCATGAGCTGGGACCTGCCCACGGGCGAAAAATGCCCCGAATGCGGCAAATACCTTATCAGGCGCGGCAAACAGATCCGCTGCTCCTCGTGCAAGTACACGCGCGAAGCAGAGGCGGAGGAGCCTGCCGCACGCGGGGAACAGACCGGGCACAGCAAAAACGGAGAGGAATGACCGTACGGGCGGGGAAGCATTGCCCCCGCCCGCATAAATTTTTTTCGGAAAATTCCCGCAAAACCGTTGACAAGACGGGGGAGCGGCGGTATAATGCATTTAGCACTTTTTAAATAAGAGTGCTAACATTTAAAGGCGAACAGTGCCAAACCTTGCGCGGGAGGATGCGGAATGGAACAGGAAGTCATCGTCGTCGGCGCGGGGCTGGCGGGGTGCGAAGCGGCGTATTGGCTGGCAGAGCGCGGCGTAAAGGTGCGCCTTATCGACGGCAAGCCGCAGAAGCGTTCGCCCGCGCATACGGCGGACGGGTTCGCGGAACTCGTGTGTTCCAACTCTTTGAAGAGCGACGACGCATACGGCAACGCGTGCGGACTTTTAAAGGAGGAGATGCGCGTATTCGGCTCGCTCACGATGGAGGCGGCGGCAAAGACCCGCGTGCCCGCGGGCGGCGCGCTCGCGGTGGACAGGGCGGCGTTTTCGGCGTACGTCACGCAGAAAGTTTGTTCGCACCCGAACATTTCCTGCGAAACGCGCGAAGTCACAGAGCTGCCCGAAGCAGGGTTTGCGATCGTGGCGACGGGGCCGCTCACCTTCGGCGCGCTGGCGGAGGACATCCGCAAAAAGCTGGGCGAAGGGCTGCACTTTTTCGACGCGGCGGCGCCCATCGTTGCGGCGGAGAGCGTGGACTTTACGAAGGCGTTTATCGCCGACCGCTACGGCAAGGGGAGCGGGGACTACGTGAATTGCCCGCTCACGAAAGAGGAATACGAGGCGTTCGCCGCCGCGCTTGCGGGGGCGGAACGGGCGCTCGTGCACGATTTCGACAAGCGCGACGTGTTCGAGGGATGCATGCCCGCCGAGATCATGGCGGCGCGCGGGAAAGACAGCCTGCGCTTCGGCATGATGAAGCCCGTCGGGCTGTACGACCAAAACGGAAAGCGCCCGTACGCGGTGGTGCAGCTGCGCAAGGAAAACGCGGCGGGCACGGCGTATAACCTCGTGGGCTTTCAGA
This sequence comes from Clostridia bacterium, assembly GCA_017886545.1. Taxonomy (GTDB): domain Bacteria; phylum Bacillota; class Clostridia; order Christensenellales; family Borkfalkiaceae; genus Borkfalkia. Next base: position 22,359 of record JAGHJS010000038.1, on the reverse strand, counting down.
CCAACCTCAGATTCGGCGAACAGGCGCGCGTGTTCCGCATGATCCCCGCGCTCAAAAACGCGGAGTTCCTGCGCTACGGGGTCATGCACCGCAACACCTATCTCGATTCGCCGAACGTCCTCAACGCGGATTATTCGTGCAAAAAATTCCCGCAGCTGTATTTTGCAGGGCAGCTGACGGGGGTCGAGGGGTACGTCGAAAGCGCGGGCAGCGGCATCGCCGCGGCGATGAACGTGTATTGCAGACTGAAGGGGAAGCAGCCCCTTGCCTGGACGGATGAAACGGTCACGGGCGCGCTGGCGCAGTACATTTCGTCGCCGAACGAGGATTTCCAGCCCATGAACGCGAATTACGGCATCCTGCGCCCGCTCGGCGAGGACGTGCGCGACAAGGCGAAAAAACGCCGCATGTTTGCCGAACGCGCCATGGCGCGCGCAAAAGAGCTGGCGGCGCACGCTGCCGGCATACAGGAGTAAAAAAGGAGGTACAAACCTATGCCTGAATTCAGGGGAACAACCATCTGCGCCGTCAAAAAGGACGGCAAGACGGCGATCGCGGGGGACGGACAGGTCACCATGGGCGAGAGCGTCATTTTCAAAAACAGCGCGGTAAAGGTGCGCCGCATTTACGGCGGCAAAGTCGTGCTCGGCTTTGCGGGGTCGGTGTCGGACGCCTTTTCGCTTTCCGAAAAGTTCGAGGGGATGCTGAACAAGTTTTCGGGCAACCTCATGCGCTCGGCGGTGGAGCTTGCCGAGCTGTGGCGCAATGACAAGCTGCCGCGCAGGCTGGAAGCGATGATGATCGTCGCCGACAAGGATCAGCTTCTGATCATCAGCGGCAACGGCGAAGTCATCGAGCCGGACGGCGGCGTCTGCGCGATCGGCAGCGGCGGCAATTATGCGCTCGCGGCGGCGCGCGCGCTCATGCAGGAGACGCAGTATCCCGCCGAGGAGATCGCCTACAAGGCGCTCAAGATCGCGAGCGAGATCTGCGTGTTCACAAACGACCATATCGTCGTCGAAACGGTCTGATAGAAGGGGTTCCGGGAGCGGAGGCTTTTTGCAGAGCGCGGAATTCCGCGTTTGGGGCGCCGCATCGGAACACAGAAGGAGGGGTAAACCATTATGAATCATCTGTCACCGAAACAAATCGTAAACGAACTGGATAAATACATCATCGGGCAGGACGAAGCGAAGCGCGCCGTCGCCATCGCGCTGCGCAACCGCTACCGCCGCAGCCGGCTCTCCGAAGCCGACCGCGAGGAGATCACGCCCAAAAACATCATCATGAAGGGCCCCACGGGCGTCGGCAAAACGGAGATCGCGCGCAGGCTTGCCAAGCTCGTCAAAGCGCCGTTCATCAAGGTGGAAGCCACAAAGTACACGGAAGTGGGCTACGTCGGCAGGGATGTGGAGAGCATGATCCGCGACCTTGTGGAGTGCTCCATCCGCCTCGTGCGGGAAGAAAAGATGCGCGACGTTTCCGAAAAGGCGAAGGGCGTTGCCGAAACGAAGGTCGTTTCCGTCCTTTCGGAGATGAAAAAGAGCGAGCGCGGCGAGCTCGCCAAAGAGGTGTTCGACGCGCGCCTTTTGGAAGAGCTGCGCGCGGGCAAGTATGACGATCTTCCCATCGAGATCGAGGTCGTAGACGTACCCAAAGCCATGGAACTGGTGCCCGGCGGCGCCGAGATCAACCTCGGCAGCATCTTCGGCGACATGCTCCCCAAAAAGAAAAAGCGCCGCAAAATGAGCGTCAAAAACGCCATGCAGTACATCATCGGCGAAGAGAGCGAAAAGCTGATCGACAACGACGCGCTCACCGCCGAGGCGCTCTCCCGCGCGGAAGAGCAGGGCATCATCTTCATCGACGAGATCGATAAGATCGCCGGCAAGGAAAACCGCGGCGGGGCAGACGTCTCCCGCGAGGGCGTTCAGCGGGATATCCTGCCCATCGTCGAAGGCTGCACCGTCATGACAAAGTACGGGGCGGTCAAAACGGACTTCATCCTCTTTATCGCGGCGGGCGCCTTCCATATTTCAAAGGTGGAAGACCTGATCCCCGAATTGCAGGGGCGCTTCCCCATCAACGTAGAGCTGAAAAGCCTGACCAAAGAGGACTTCATCAAGATCCTCACCCAGCCGCAGAACGCCATCACCACCCAATACGGCAAACTTCTGGGCGTAGACAACATCGACCTCAAATTCAGCGAAGACGCCATCGAAGAGATCGCGCAGATCTCGGTGGATATGAATATGACCAGTGAAGACATCGGCGCGCGCCGCCTGCATACGGTCATGGAGTACCTGTTGGAAGACATCTCCTTCAACGCAGGCGGGGATTACCCGACCGTCACCGTGAACATCGATAAAAAATACGTCGACGAGCACCTTGACAAGATCATCCGCAACAGGGATCTGAAGAAATATGTGTTGTAAGGGGCTCGCGGATTTCTCGGCAGGCTGCTGCCTGCGAAATCCTGCGATTTGAGGACAACCCCGCCACTCTCACTGCGTTCGAGATGGCGGAGGTTTTCCTCGCCGCACGATGATTTAGGGCACACCATTAAAGAAATCGTGCGGCTTCACCTTTCCTGCAAGAGGCAAGGCATTGCCAAATAGGGTTGCGCTAACGCAAAAGCGTGGTTTTGCTTGCGCGAGTTATTATTGAAATGATTTTATTGCGCGTTTCAAAATCGCATTTTGAATAAGCGCACTCAATTTGCCGCATACCTGCGGCTCAATCCGGAAAGAGTGAATGCGGCGCGCTTATAATGGAGAGCATTTGGCGCGCGCCGCAGAGAGAAAAACGGCGGTTAGCCCGCGGAACGGGCGTCCCGCCGGTTGTCTCTCAAATCACGGAAAAAAGTTTTGTCTCTTTCAAAACTTTTTTCGTGAACGAGGTTTTTTTATGATAAACATCCCCAAAGGTACCAAAGACGTTCTGCCTTCCGAGGCATACAAGTGGCATTTTGTCGAGAACACGGCGCGGCGCATCGCGGCGCTGTACGGGCTCAGAGAGATCCGCACCCCCACGTTCGAGCATACCGAACTGTTTTTGCGCGGTGTGGGCGATACGACGGACATCGTCAACAAGGAGATGTACACCTTCCTCGACAAGGGAGAGCGCAGCATCACCTTAAAGCCCGAAGGCACGGCGGGCGTTGTGCGCGCGTTCATCGAAAACGGCCTGGCGGGCGGCGTGCTGCCCCTCAAAATGTACTACCTGACCCCCGTGTTCCGCTATGAGCGCCCGCAGGCGGGCAGGTTGCGCGAACACCACCAGTTCGGCGTGGAGATCTTCGGCGGAAAGGGCCCCGAAACGGATGCGGAAGTCATCCTGCTCGCGCGCGACTACATCCGCGCGCTCGGCGTGGAAGGGGTGGAGCTGAACCTAAACAGCATCGGCTGCAAGCACTGCCGCCCCAGGTTCAACGAGGCGCTCAGAGAGTACCTTCGCCCGCACCTTTCCGAAATGTGCCCGACCTGCAACGCGCGGTTTGAAAAGAACCCGCTGCGCATCCTCGACTGCAAGGAGGAGGCGTGCGCCGCGATCAACGCGGGCGCGCCCCGCGCGGAGGAGTACCTCTGCGACGAATGCCGCGAACACTTTGAAAAGCTCAAAAGCATTCTGAACGCCTGCGGCGTGCGCTACACGATTGACCCGAAGCTCGTGCGCGGGCTGGATTACTATTCCAAGACCGTCTTTGAGTTCGTGTCTACGGCGATCGGTTCGCAGGGCACGGTGCTCGGCGGCGGCAGGTACGATACCCTCATCGAAAACTTAGGCGGCCCGTCCGTGCCCGCGGTGGGCTTCGGCAGCGGCATCGAACGCATGCTGCTGGTGCTCGAAAACACGGGCAAGTCCGTTCCCGCCGAACCGCCGCTCACGGCGTACGTCGCGGGGCTGGACGAGGAGGGCAGGCGCGCCGCCTTTGCGCTCGCGAACGAGCTGCGGCAGGCGGGCATTTCGGCGGACGTCGACCACGCTTCCCGCTCCGTCAAGGCGCAGTTCAAGTATGCGGGCAAGATCGGCGCGCGGTTCGTCGTCGTCATCGGCGCGGACGAGCTTGCGAGCGGGGAATACACCGTCAAAGACATGCAGGCCTCCGCATCCGAACGCATCGCCAGGGAAAACGTGGCGGCGTATCTGCGGGAGCGCATATGAGGGAACGCGCAACCGTTCTGAAAACGGCGGGGAAGATCGCCGTTTTGCAGATCGAAAAGTCGCCCGCCTGCGAAGGGTGCAAGATCTGCGCCTTCAAAGCGGGCAAAAGCCGCGTCAAAGTGAAGGCGCTCAACGCCGCCGGCGCAAAAAAAGGGGACACGGTGATCGTGCAGGCGGAAAAGGACAACCGCACGCTCGCTTCCTTTTTTGCGTACATCGTGCCCGTCCTGCTTGCGGGCGCGGGGGTGCTGATCGGCGCGCTGTGCAAGCTCGAAGAGCTGTACATCGTCCTCCTGTGCCTGGGCGGGCTGGCGCTCGGGTTCGGCGCGGTGTTCGCCATCGATAAACTGCTCGCCCGATCTGGCGGGTTCGGCATGGAAGTGGTCGAAGTCTGCCCCGCGCAGCCCGAAGGTGCAAAATGCGCCGCGGAAACGGACGCGGAAAGCGCGGAAAACGGCACAGAGGCCGCCGCGGCAGGTGCGGAAGGCGGTGCGGAAACGGACGCGGAAAGCGCGGAAGAGCAGGCAGAAGAAAAAACGGAGGTTCCCGCCGTATCGGAAGAGGGCGGCGGCGCACATACTATCAGAAACGAGGAGGAAACAGAACATGGTAAAGACCTTTGACGGCGCGGCGTTCCGCGCGGCAATGGAGGAAAAAAAGACGCTCGTCGTCGATTTCTGGGCGACCTGGTGCGGTCCCTGCCGCATGCTCGCGCCCGTGATGGAAAAACTTTCGGAAGAGTTCGAAGGGCAGGCGGAATTCGTCAAGATCGACGTGGACGACAACCCCGATCTCGCGCGCGAATACTCGATCATGAGCATCCCGTGCGTGATGGTGTTCAAGGGCGGCGCGCTCGCGGGCAAGAACGTCGGCTTCGTGCCGCAGTCCGCCATGAAGGAATTCATCGAAAAGCATATTTAAGCAAAAACGGTCTGTGCGGCGCGGGGCATTGCCCCGCGCCGCACGCGGAGGTGCGCCATGAAACAGAGGCCTTACGTCCCCGTCGGCGTATTCTTTCGGGGCAGCGGCGATCCCGCTTATGAAAGGGCGGTCAACGCCTGCCGCGCAAAGTGCCGCAGGTACAGCCGCATCCGCCCCGCCGCCCTGCGCAGGCAGCGGCGGTTTTTGCGCAGGCTCTTCGGCAGGACGGGGAAGGACGTTACGGTCGTGGCGCCCTTTTGCTGCGACTACGGCTATAACATCGAAGTGGGCGACCGTTTTTACGCCAACCGCAACGTGACCATGCAGGACGGCGCAAAAATCACCTTCGGCGACGACGTGTTCATCGCGCCGAACTGCGTCTTTACGACTGCCGAGCACGCCGTCGACCCGCAGCTGCGGAAGGCGGGGTACGAAGTCGCCAAGCCGATCACCGTCGGCAACAACGTATGGATCGGCGCGGGGGCGATCATCCTCGCGGGCGTGACCATCGGCGACAATGCCGTTATCGGCGCGGGGAGCGTGGTCACCCGCTCCATTCCCGCAAACGTGGTGGCGGCGGGCGTGCCGTGCAGGGTGCTGCGGCAGGTCTGCGAGGAGGACGCGCGGCGGTACCCGATGGAGGAAAGGGAATAAACGGCTCGGTTTTTCCGCGGCGCGCAAAAAAATTTGCGCGCCGCGGCTCGTTTTCTTGTCAATTCCGCGCGTTTGCGGTATAATGATACAAAATAAACTTCCACGGAGAATGTACTTATGATCGACATGACCACGATACAAAACGCCGACCCCGAAGTATACGAGGCGATGCGCCTGGAACTTTCCCGCCAGCGGGACAACATCGAGCTCATCGCGAGCGAAAACTTCGTTTCCCCCGCAGTGATGGCGGCGGTCGGTTCGCACCTCACGAACAAATACGCCGAAGGCCTGCCCGGCAAGCGCTACTACGGCGGCTGCCAGTATGTGGACATCGTCGAAAACCTCGCCATCGAGCGTTGCAAACAGCTCTTCGGCTGCGAACACGCGAACGTGCAGCCGCACAGCGGCGCGCAGGCGAACACGGCGGTGTACTTTGCGCTGCTTACCCCCGGCGATACCATCCTCGGCATGAACCTTTCGCACGGCGGGCACCTCTCGCACGGCTCGCCCGTCAACATTTCGGGCAAGTACTTCAAGGTCGTGCCCTACGGCGTTTCCGAAAAGGACGAGCGCATCGACTATGCCGAGCTGGAGCGCATCGCCGTTGAAGCCAAGCCGAAAATGATCGTCGCGGGCGCGTCGGCGTATCCGCGCGTCATCGACTTTGCCAAGCTGCGCGAGATCGCGGACAAGGTCGGGGCGCTGCTCATGGTCGACATCGCGCACATCGCGGGGCTGGTCGCGGCGGGGCTGCACCCTTCGCCCGTGCCGTATGCGGATATCGTGACCACGACCACGCACAAAACGCTGCGCGGCCCGCGCGGCGGCGTGATCATGTGCAAGGAACAGTACGCCAAGGCGATCGACAAGGCGGTGTTCCCCGGCACGCAGGGCGGCCCGCTCATGCACGTCATCGCAGGCAAGGCGGTCGCCTTTAAAGAGGCGCTTTCGCCCGCCTTCAAAGAGTACCAGCGGCAGGTCGTCAAAAACGCGGCGGCGATGGCGGACGAATTCACCAAGTGCGGCGTGCGCCTCGTTTCGGGCGGCACGGACAACCACCTCATGCTCCTCGACCTGCGCGACAAGAATATGACGGGCAAAGAGCTGGAAAAGATGCTCGACGAGGTGAACATCACCGCGAACAAGAACACCATTCCGTTTGAAACGACCAGCCCGTTCGTGACGAGCGGCGTCCGCATCGGCACGCCGAGCATCACCACCCGCGGGTTCAAAGAGGAGGACGCAAGGCTCGTCGCCCGCCTCATCGCAAAGATCATCGACGAAAAGGAAGCGGCGTTCGATGCCGTGCGCGCGGAAGTGAAAAAGCTCTGCGAAAAATACCCGCTGTATCCGAACGACGTACAGTAAAAATACAACGTATTTTGCCGCCCCGCACCGCGGGGCGGCGCCGTTTGTATAAGCGGCTTCGGAACGCTCACGAAACGAAAAGGCTCGTTCCGGTGTAAGAATGCAGAAAGGCAAGCCTGCATAAGGTTTTCCTTTCGCATCGGTAAATTGTATGCGGTTACAACTGCGCAAAGGAGGGATGCCGATGACGGTAAATGATGCCGTGGCAAAACGCATAGCTGCGTTGCTTGCGGAAAAAAAGATGTCGCAGTATCGGCTGGAACAGAGATCGGGCATCCTTCATGGCAGCATGGCTTGTATCATGAACGGCAGGAACAAAACGGTGACGTTGAGCACAGTGATCATGCTTGCCCGCGGCTTTGATATGACGCTTCTGGAATTTTTGGACGATGAGGTATTTACAGCCGAAGAGCTGGAAGTGGAATAAAATACATCAGCTTGCGCCGGTACTCGTAAAGAGCGTCGGCTTTTTTTATGCAAGGAAAGTGCAGCGCGCCGCGGCTGCGGCGGGCGGTTTTCGGATTTTTCTTGACAGCTGCGGTGAAGGGTGGTATACTGTAAAAAAAGGGGGGAAGGATATGGAAAAGGGACTTCGCCGTCTTATGTGCGCGGCGGGCTTGCTCGGCATTGCCGCCTTTGTGTTGGCGCTCCTGCTCGTCGTTCTGTTCCTCGTGGGGCTGAACCACTGGCAGCAGCCGGTGGACGAAGAGCTCGCTCCCGCCGTATTGGCATTGGTCGTTATCTATGCGGTCTGCATCGCTGTGGCGATCGCGATGCTTCCTTTGGCGGGCGTATGCCTCGGCACGGGGATCTATCAGGTGTGCGCGTTCGCAAAGGGGGAGCTGCGCCGCCGTATCGTGGTCATGACGGTGCTCGGGCTCGTCTTTTCCGCCCTGCTGCTGGTCGCCGCGCTCTTTTTCCTGTTTATGTTCGGTTCGCTGGGCAGCTTGCAGATTTTTACGGACGCAGCGTTCGGGTCGATGATATCTGTCGGCGCAGGGCTGTGCGCGCTGAGCATTGCCGCCGTTGCCGTACAGGGGGTATGTCTTTCCCGTCTGCGCCGCGCGCGGAAGGCACAGCAGATGCAGGTCGAGGCATATTTTACGCAGCCACCGCCCTATGCGGGACCGAACTTCTGAAAAAAGAAAAAATTTATCTGCCGCCGTGGCGGCAAGAAGGAGCTTAAAATGACCAAGGAAGAAAAGAAGCAGGCGAAGGCGGAAGCCAAAGCCAGGAAAAAGGCGGAAAAACTCGCCGCCAAGGAAGCGAAAAAGCAGGCGAAACTCGCCAAAAAGCAGGGCAAAGCCGCGCCTGCGGCTCCTGCCGCGCAGCCCGCGCCCGCAAAGCCCGCGCAGGCGCAGCCCGCTCCCGCCGTGAAAGCGGAGAGCCCCGCCGCCGCGCCCGCTCCCGCCAAGGAGGAGACGAAGGCGCCCGCCTCCGCGGAAAAACCCGCCGCGGACAAGGCGCAGAGCGCGCCCGCAAAGGAAAAACCCGCAGAAAAGAAGGCGGCTCCCGCAAAAGCGGAGGAGAAGCCCGCCGCAAAGCCCGCCGCCGAAAAGCAGGAGGAGACCGCAAAAGCCGCTCCCGCCGAAAAGGCGAAACCTGCTGTCAAAAATTATCATGTTGCGCACCGCCCCGACGGCAAGTGGCAGGTGAAGTTCGCCAAGGGAGAAAAGGCGATCAAACTGTTCGATACGCAGGCGGAGGCGATCGCGTACGCGAAAAAGCTCGCCGAAAACCAGGAGGGCAACATCACCATCCACAAAAAGGACGGCAGCATCCGCAAACAGAAGTATTGAGCGTTCCGAAAAACGGAACGAGGCGCGCCGCCGCGCGGAATTTTCCGCGCGGCGGCGTTTTTGACCGCGCTTTGTGCGGAGGGCGCCCGACGATATTTCACCCGATATACCGCCCGATATACCGCCGCAAACGGCGGGGCGAAACAGTTGACAAGGCGCGCCCGCGGTAGTATAATAACGGCAGATTCAAAAGGATTCTTTGGGGCGGGGTGCGATTCCCCACCGGCAGTATAGTCTGCGACAGGAATGCCGATCTCCGCGTTTTGCGCGCCGCATGGCGCACGGGCGGGCGGCGGACCTCTGAACGGGTGAAATTCCCGTACCGACGGTATAGTCCGGATAGGAAAAGAATGTTTTTGGGCTTTTCGGGCGGCGCTTTTCGCCGTGCAAAAAATCCAAAAAAACGCCCCGCGTATTCGCGGGGATTTTCTTTGCCCCTTGAAAATATATTTTTCGAGGTGTTTTTTTATGGTAGGGCAAAAGGCAGAGCACGCACAGGGTGCGGGGCAGGGCGCGGCGCGGCAGCCGCAGGCGCAGGCCGCACAGGCGGAAGAGCGCGCGGCGGCGCTCCGTTCGGGAACGGGAAAACAGACGGCGGACGGCGCGGCAGCAGTTTTCACAAAGCAGACCGCGGACGGCGCGGCAACAACAAAGCAGACGGCGGACGGCGCGGCAACAACAAAGCAGACGGCGGACCTCTCCGCCGCGGACGGCGCGGAGCAGCCTTTCTTGCAGGGCGCGCAGCAAGAGACCGCGCAGGCAGGCGGGGCGCAGGCGGAAGGGGCGCAGCCCGTTTCCGCAAAAAAGGAAGTGCCCGCCGAGCGCAGGCGGGGGAAGGCGTATTTCACCGCCTCGCGCATCGCAAAGCTCGCGCTTTTGACGGCGCTGGCGTATGTGGTGACCTTTCTGGAATTCCCCATCTTCCCTGCGGCGCCCTTTTTGCAGCTGGATTTTTCCAACGTGTTCGTGCTGCTGGGCGGATTTCTGTACGGCCCGCTCGCGGCGGTCATCATCAGCCTGCTTAAAGAGTGCCTGAGCCTGCTCGATTCGGGCACGAATTTTGTGGGGGAGATCGCAAATTTTCTCATCAACTTCGCCTTTTATATCGTGCCGACCGTCGTCTACCGCTATAAAAAGGGGCTGAAATGGGTCATTCCCATGCTCGTCATCGGCACGATCCTGCAGGTGGCGGCTTCCCTGCCCGTCAACCGCTACATCAACTTCCCGCTGTTCATAGGCGACGGAGCGGCGTCGTCGTTCGCGGCGCTGTGGTGGTACATCATCCTGTTCAACCTCATCAAGGGGGCGGCGGTGAGCCTTGTCACCATTCTCCTGTACAAGCGCGTTTCCTGGCTGTTCAAAAAGTTCTGAGCGGCGGCAGTGCAGAAAATCCGCGCCTTTTAAACAAGTTTTAATTGCAAACCGCGGCGCGGTATAGTATAATAAAGGAGGTGTAAAAACGCCTCTTTTATTTTTTGCCTTGGAGGGGAGCCTGTGCATGCGGTGACAAACAGCGAAGAAGAGACGATCCGCTTCGCCGCGGCGTACGCAAAAACGCTGCGCGCGGGGGACGTCGTGCTGCTGCGCGGCGGGCTCGGCGCGGGCAAAACGGCGTTCGCGAAGGGCGTGGCGCTGGGACTGGGCATCGAGGACGAGGTCACCAGCCCGACCTACGCGTACATGAACGACTACGACGGAAAGCTGTACCATTACGACTGTTACCGCCTTACAAGCGGCGCGCAGGCGGAGGCGCTGGGGCTGTGCGATTATTTTTACGCGGGCGGCGTGTGCCTCATCGAATGGGCGGAGAACATTGCGGACGTGCTGCCCGAAGGGTGCAGGGAAGTGACCCTGCGCAAAACGGGTGAAAACACCAGGGAGATCGAGGCGGAATGAAGGGGAATTTTCTTGCCGTGGATACGTCGGGCGGGTACCTCACCGTCCTTGCCCGCAAAGACGGGCGCGTGCATACGCTGTTCGAGCGCGACTGCGCCGCACAGCACTCCGTGCGCCTGATGCCCGCCGTGGAGGAGGCGCTCGCCGCGCTGGCGCTGCCGCCTGCGGAATGTAACTTTTTCTGCGCGGTGACGGGTCCCGGCTCCTTTACGGGCATCCGCATCGGCATTTCCGCCGTCAAGGGGCTTTGCGCTGCGACGGGCGCCCCCGCCCTCGGCGTGACATCTTTGGAAGCGCTCGCATATACTGCAGAAGGCGCTGTCCTCTCCGTCGTGCCCGCGGGGCGCGGGTTCTACTATGTGTGCGCCTTCGGCGCGGATAAAAAGCCCGTCTCCGCCCCCGCGCGGGTGGACGGGGCGGCGCTTGCGCGGCTGGCGCAGGAATTTCCCGCCCGTTCGTACGAGCCGCTGCCCGTGCCGCATACCATTGCCGACCCCGCCGCGGGGCTGTGCGCCGCCATCGAAGCGGCGGGCGAGGAGCGGCTGGGCGAGCTTGCCGCCTTTTACCTGAAAAAGAGCCAGGCGGAGGAGGAGCGCGAAGCGCGCCTTGCCGCCGCGCGGGGGCAGGCATGAGCGGCGTGACCCTGCGGCCGTGGGCGTACGAGGATATCCTGCCCATCGCCGGATTGGAAAAGGAGTGCTTCCCCGATCCGTGGAACTTCCGCATGCTGGCGGACGCCTTTTTCTCCGAGAACACGCTCACCGTGGCGGCGGAGGAGAACGGGGCGCTGGTCGGCTACGCCTTTGCCGTGCTGGCGGGCGAGGAGGCGGACGTGGCGAACGTCGCGGTGGCGCAGGCGTGCCGCCGCAGGGGCGTGGCGGCGGCGCTGCTCGGGCGGCTGGAGGACGGCGCGCGGGAGCGCGGCGTGCGCACGCTGTTTCTGGAAGTGCGCGTTTCCAACGCGGCGGCGATGGCTCTGTACCTGAAACGCGGATACGTCGGCGTATATGCGCGCAAACGCTACTACGGCAACGGCGAGGACGCGCTGGTCATGCGCAAAAAACTGTGATACGCGGCGCGCTTTCCGATCCGCTCTGACAGGCGGAACACATCGGCGCGGCGGCAAGCGGGCGCGCCGTGCCGCGGCAGGCGCGGCGGGAGGTGCGGCATCCTTTTCGAAGGCATCGACGTTTCTCTTACGGAAGAGGGCGCGGGCGAACCGCTCGTGTTCCTGCACGGCTGGGGCGCGTGCAAGGAGTGCTTCTATTACCAGACGGCGTACTTTTGCCGCTACTACCGCGTGATCGCCTTCGACTTTCCGAACTTCGGCAAAAGCGGCGCCGCGCCCGCGGCGTGGGGCGTGGGGGAGTACGCGGCGTTCACTTCCCGCCTGCTGCGGGCAAGGGGCGTGTGCGGGGCGCGGCTGTGCGCCCACTCCTTCGGGGGAAGGGTCGCTTTGAAGCTGCTTGCGGAGGAGCCGGACCTCTTTTCCAAGGCGCTGTTGACGGGCTGTGCGGGCGTGCCGCCGCGGCGCGGGCTGCGCTACAAGTGCCGCGTGCGCGCCTACCGCATCGCGAAAAAGCTCGCGCCGCGCTTTGCGGAGCGGAACTTCGGCTCGGAAGAGTACAAAAAACTTTCGCCCGTCATGCGCGAAAGCTATAAAAAGATCGTCAACGAGGATCTTACGCCCTGCCTTGCGCGCATCCGCGTGCCCGTGCTGTATGTGTTCGGGGATAAGGACACGGCGACCCCGCCGTACATGGCGGAGATCCTGTATAAAAACACGCCGCAGGCGGGGCTTGTCTGGCTTGTCGGCACACACTTTTGTTTCAGCGAACAGCCCGCCGCGTTCAACGCGGCCGCGCGCGAATTCTTCCGCTGAACGGAAAACAAAAAAAGAGGAAACGAGATGTTCACACTCACCGCGATCGTGGAATACATCGTCGTGGCGATCGCCGCCGCGCTCCTGTATGCGCTCTGCACGCGCAGGCTTCTGGGCGCGCTGCAGCAGGCGGGGTACGACGGAAAGATCTATGCGCGCTGGACGCACAGAAAGGGCAATATGGTGTATTCGCGCTATATCCTGCTCGCGTTCCTCATCGCGCTCGCATCGCTGGTCATCGGCGTGTGTTTCACCTTTGCGGGCGAATGGGCGGCGTACATCGCGCTCGTGCCCGTGCCCGGGTTTGTCGCCGTGTACTGCGTTGCAGAACGGCGCGCGCTCAAAGTGCCGCTGCGCGCCACCCGCCGCGCGGGGCGCATCTTCGGGGTCAACGTCGTGCTGCTGGTCCTGGTCTGCTTTGCGCTCGCGCTGGGCGTGAACGCGGTCGCCTTTTATACGGCGGCGGAGATCGTAGACCACCTGCGCTACCTGCCCTTTGCCGCAGTGCCCATCCTCCTGCCCGTGCTGCTGCGGCTGGCGGCGGGCATCGAGCGGCCGTACGCTTTGGCGCGCAACAAAAAATACGTCGCCGCGGCGAAAGAAAAACTTGCGGCGGCGGGCTGCAGGAGCATCGGCATTACGGGCAGCTTCGGCAAAACGAGCGTCAAAAACTTCCTTGCGTCCATCCTTTCGGAGCGGTACAGCGTCGTCATGACGCCCGCCTCCTATAATACGCCCGTCGGCGTTGCGCGGGCGATCGACGGCGCGCAGCTGCAGAACGCGGACTTTTTCCTCGCCGAAATGGGCGCGCGCCATACGGGCGACATCGCCGAACTGTGCGCCTTAGTCGGACCCGACCACTGCATCCTGACGGGCGTGTGCCCGCAGCATCTGGAAACGTTCGGCGATCTGCACGCCGTCCTTGCCGAAAAGGAGCAGATCCTGCACGGTACGAAGGCGGGCGGCGTCGCCGTCGTCGGCATGGACGAAAACACGAGGACGCTCGCGCTCGAAGGGCTGCCCCTTCGCTGCGTCCGCGTCGGGGAAGGGGAGGCGTACGGCGCGCGGAACATCCGCCTTGCAACGGACGGGGCGGAGTTCACCCTGCTGCTGAACGGCGAGGAACACGAGGTGCGCACGCGCCTTCTGGGCAGGCACAGCGTGCACGATCTGGCGCTCGCGGCGGCGATGGCGCACAGCCTCGGCATGAGCCGCGAGGACATTTTGCACGGCATCGCGCAGGCGGGATATGTGCCGCACAGGCTGCAGCCCATCGATAGCGGCGGCGTGACCGTGCTGGACGACGCGTACAACGCGAACATCGAGGGCGCGGCGTGCGCGCTGGAAGTGCTGCGCCTGTTTGAAGGGAAAAAGTTTGTCGTCACCCCCGGTCTCGTGGAGCTGGGAATCCTTGAAGAGAGCGCGAACCGCAGCCTCGGCGAACAGCTCGCGGGGCTGGACGGCGTGATTCTGGTGGGCGAAACGCTCGTGCTGCCCGTCAAAGAAGGCTACCTTGCGGCGGGCGGCGACCCCGACAAACTGTGCGTCGTGCCCACCCTCGCCAGGGCGCAGGCGGCTTTGGACGGGAAGCTGCAGGCGGGCGACGCCGTGCTGTTTCTGAACGATCTGCCGGATATATATAATTGATTTTTTCGCGCAAACCTCGCAAAAGAGATGCTGCGGTTTTGCGCGATTTTGAGGGGCAACCGCTGCCCTTGCGGGACAGCCGTTTTCCCCTCTGCGGCGCGCGCCAAATGCTCTCGATCATAAGCGCGCCGTATTCACCCCTTTCGGGTGAGCCGAAAGGTTTCGGCAAATTGGGTGCGCTTGCAAAAAACGTGGTTTTTGCGCGCGCAATATAATTGTCAAAAACGCTTATTCAAAACGCGCGTAAAGATCATTAAAAGGGCCGCGGTTTTTGCTTTTGCGAGGTATTATTTAAGCGCGCCGCATTCACCCCTTTCGGGTGAGCCGAAAGGTTTCGGCAAATTGAGTGCGCTTGCAAAAAACGTGGTTTTTGCGCGCGCAATATAATTATCAAAAACGCTTATTCAAAACGCGCGTAAAGATCATTAAAAGGGTCGCGGTTTTTGCTTTTGCAAAGGCTTTTGCGAAAAATAGTCCATGAATTGCGGTAAGGCACCAAAGAAGAAAAATTTTTCTTCGAGGTGTTTTTTTATGCCGGAAAGCGTAGTCGTTCTGTTCGGGGGAAAGTCGTGCGAAAACGAGGTGTCCGTCATCACGGGGACGATGGCGGCGAATATCCTGCGCGGCAGGTACGAGGTCTTCCCCGTGTACATAGCGCAAAGCGGTGCCATGTTCACGGGCGAAGAGCTGTTTTCGCCCGCCGCCTTCCGCGGGGCAGACCCCGCAAAAAAGTTCCGCCCCGCCGTGTTTGCGGACGGCGCGCTCTGTGCCCTGCACGGGCGCAGGCTGCGCACGCTGTGCCGCCCCGCCTGCGCGCTCAACTGCTGCCACGGCATGGGCGGGGAGGACGGCGCCGTCAGCGGGCTGCTCGACCTGAACGGCATCCCGAACGCCTCGCCCGATCTGGCGGGTTCGGCGCTGTTCATGGATAAGGCGCTCACCAAACTCTTTGCCAAGGCGCTCGGCATCAGAACGGCGCCGTACTTCCGCCTCGGCGAGGCGGAGTACAAAAAGCGGGGTGCGTTCGCCTTAAAGTGCGCCGAACGGCTGGGATACCCCGTCATTGTCAAGCCGAACAGGCTCGGTTCGAGCATCGGCGTCACCGTCGCGCACACCCGCGCGGAGCTGGCACTCGCCCTCGAATGCGCCTTCGCGTACGATACCGCCGCCATTGCCGAGCAGTACCTGCCCGATCGGCGCGAGATCAACTGCGCCGCTTACAGGGTGGGAGGGGAGATCGTCGTATCGCCCTGCGAAGAGCCGAAAACGCGCAACGCCTTCCTCACGTTTAAAGACAAGTACTTTGACGGCGGCAAGGAGGAGCACGGCGACTTCCCCGCCGACCTGCCGCAGGAGATATCGGAAAAGGTGCGCGCGTACACGAAACTTTTGTACCGCCGCGCCGCTCTGCGCGGCATTGTGCGGGCGGACTTCCTTCTGAGCGGGGGCGAGGTGTACTTCAACGAAATGAACACCGTGCCCGGTTCGCTCGGCTGGTACTTTTTCTGCGAACGCCTGCGCGACTTCCCGCAGGTGCTTGCCGCCGTGCTCGAACAGGGCATACAGGACGCGCAGCGCCGCAACTCCAAACGCCTTTTGAAAAACAGCGGCATCCTGACCGCCCTCGAAGGCACGGGCGCAAAGCGGCGGTGAAAGTCCTTTCTCCGTAAGGGCAGGGAAAGTAAGTATAAGAAAACGACTAAGAAAACATACAAGAATTGACTTTGGCGGAAACCTCTGCTATAATTATAGCGATCAAATTTTTGAGGTGTATATGGATAAATATGTCCCTCCCTATGAGATTACGGAGAAAATGCTGGAGCTGACGGCGGAGATAACGGAAGCTCTCGGCAGGTTGAGCGATGTAAGCGATTTGGAAAGATTGCCTCGCCTGCGCAGGGTAAACCGCATCAAGTCCATTCAATCGTCCCTTGCCATTGAAAACAACACACTTTCTTTGGAACAGGTCACGGATGTCATTGACGGAAAGCGCGTATTAGGGCCGCAGGACGATATCCTTGCCGTTAAAAACGCCTTTGCCGTCTATAAAATGCTGCCAAAGCTCGATCCCTTTTCTTTGGAAGATTTAAAGAAAGCGCACGGCGTTATGATGCGGGGACTTGTTGAGGGAGCGGGTGAACTGCGCACAAGCTCTGTCGGGGTTATCAACGAACAGGGGAAAGTCATTCATGTGGCTCCGCCGCACGATATGGTGAAAGGGCTGACGGAACAGCTGTTCGATTGGCTGAAAACAAGCAAGACGCAGATGCTTATCCGTTCGAGTATCTTCCACTACGAATTTGAATTTATCCATCCTTTTGCGGACGGAAACGGCAGAACGGGCAGGCTATGGCAGACGGCATTGCTCGCAAGTTGGAAGCCGATATTCGAGTGGGTCCCGATCGAGAGTATCATCAAAGACAATCAGGAAGAATATTACCGTGCGATCAGGCTTTCGACGTCGGAAGGAAAATCAAACCGTTTTATCCTGTTTATGCTCGGTATCATCCAAAGGGCAGTCTCCGAACTTGCAAGGAATACGCGCAACCATCAAAGCCATATCAGCAATCAGATCAATGCCTTGATGTCCGTCATCGAAACTTATCCTATGTCGGCGGCAGAACTGATGGAAAAGCTCGGTTTGAAATCGCGCGCAACGTTCCGCAAGAACTATTTGCAGCCGGCGTTGGAAGCGGGGCTTATCGCCATGACTGACCCCGACACTCCGACAAGCCGCAATCAAAGATACTTTAAAATCTGAATACGGCAATACTGCGCCCGTGCAATGTTCAAACGCTTGTGATTTTCTCCGTTTTTTGGTAAAATAAGAGGGAAAATTCAGCAAGGAGTGGGAACATGGCAAAAATCCAAATGAAAACGCCGCTCGTCGAGATGGACGGCGATGAAATGACGCGCGTCCTCTGGCAGTGGATCAAGGAGGAGCTGCTCCTTCCGTACATCGATCTGAAAACGGAATACTACGACCTGGGGCTTGTCAACCGCGATAAGACGGACGACGCCGTCACCGTGGAAGCCGCCGAGGCGAACAAAAAATACGGGGTCGGCGTCAAGTGCGCGACCATCACCCCCAACGCCCAGCGCGTGGAGGAATACAAGCTCAAAAAGATGTGGAAGAGCCCGAACGGCACCATCCGCCGCATCTTAGACGGCACGGTGTTCCGCGCGCCCATCCTCGCCAAGGGCATCACGCCCTATGTGCCGGGGTGGAAAAAGCCCATCGCGCTCGCCCGTCACGCCTACGGCGACGTGTACGCGGGCGTGGAGACGCGCACCGAAAAGGGCGATAAGGCGTACCTCGTCGTCGAAAACGCGGACGGCGTGAAAGAGAAGATCCTCATTCAGGATTTTAGCAGCGGCGGCGGTATCGTGCAGTCGGTGCACAACCTCGATACGTCCATTCAGAGTTTTGCGCGCTCCTGCTTCAACTATGCGCTCGGCGCGAAAATGCCGCTGTGGTTCGCGACCAAAGACACCATTTCCAAGACGTACGACCACCGTTTCAAGGACATCTTTGCCGAAATTTACGAGACGGAATACAAGAAGAAGTTCGAAGAGGCGGGCATCGAATACATGTACACCCTCATCGACGACGCGGTCGCGCGGGTCATCCGCAGCGAGGGCGGCATGGTTTGGGCGTGCAAAAACTACGACGGCGACGTGATGAGCGACATGGTCGCGACCGCCTACGGCTCGCTCGGCATGATGACGTCCGTGCTCGTCTCCCCCGAAGGGAATTACGAGTTCGAGGCGGCGCACGGCACCGTCACCCGCCATTACTACAAGCACCTCAAGGGGGAGGAGACCTCCACCAATTCGGTGGCGACCATCTTCGCCTGGACGGGCGCGCTCGCGAAGCGCGGCGAGCTGGACGGCATCCCCGAACTTGTCGCGTTTGCGAAAAAGCTCGAGGCGGCGACGGTGCGCACCATCGAGGAAGGGGAGATGACGGGCGACCTCGTTTCGCTGTTCAAGGCAGAGGGCGTAACGCCGAAAAAGCTGAACTCCCGCGAATTTTTGCAGGCGATCCGGCGGCGGCTGGACGCATAAAACAACGGCTATCGCTTTTTTGCAGGCGATCCGGCGGCGGCCGGGCGCATAAATAAAAGGCTGCTGCGCCGCCCCGCTTTCCGTACGGAAAGCGGGGCGGCGTTTTTTTATTGCGGAAGGCGTCTCGCTGCCCGTACGTTTTGTGCTTGCTTTTTCAAAAAAGCAGGCGCTTTTTTCCCTTTTGCGGCGGCAGGATGCGCGTTTGACCTGTCCGAATCATCATTTTCAGACAATTTTTCTTAATTTTTCATAAAAATATTGCTTTTCGACAATGTATATGGTAAAATTGAAATATAGAAACCGATACAAGGAGGGAGAGAGATGAGGAAGTTTTGGGTGACGCTGGCGGCGCTTTGCGGTGCGGCGGTTTTGTTTTGCGGGCTTTTGGCGTTTGCCGCATGCGATCCTGCCGCCGAAGAGCCGTCGCAGGCGGAGCGGCTGCAAAGGTTCATCGATACGGTGGACGAGGACACGGACAAGTTTGTTTTTGCATTCAATGCGAAAGGGAAGACGGAAAAAGAGGAGTACGATCCGCTGACCGGTACATACAAGCCCGTTCTGGACCCTGAAACGGGCGAGCCGCTTTATGAAGAGGAGGAGGTCTGGCTGCAATTCTGCAACGACGGCGTGAACGGCTACATGGAGCTGCATATAGGGATAGGCGACGACCAAAGGGAATATTGGAAGAGAGACGGCGACTATTTGTATTCGTTCGCCCTTGCGGAATCGGGCGGGGGAAATGAACCGTGGGATCCTGCGTACGGGCAGGCGTCCGTCGAGTACCGCCCCGCGTGGCGTACCCTGAAAGCGTGCATGACCATCGTCACGGAAAACCTGCTCAATCTGAGCGGGTTCTGGGCGGCGTTTCAGGAGGCAGCACAGGCGGAGGAAAGCGGGATCGTGTTCGAACTGCCCGCCTACGGGATATCGGAGGGGACAGTCACCTTTTCCGATGAGGGAACGACGATCGCGTTTTCCCTGGCAGCGTCTTCCGCATCGGGAGAAGGAACGGACAGCGAACGCGCAGCTCCCGTCGGGGAAGAAGAATGGACGGGCTCCTCTTCCGGACAGACGGACGAGGCGGAGAGCGGGGCGGCGCTCCCCGTTTCCGTGACCTTTTCCTTCCGCGGGCTCGGCGCCAACAGCGACGTGCCCGAGCTTGCCGCCGCAGGGGAGGCGTTCGCCTCTTTCACGCAGGCAGACCTGCTGTACGCGCAGATGGAATGGGCGCTGGGGGAAGATTCGGCGCTCTTCGACGGCGTTCTTACGGCGGCAGGGCAGCAGGCCGTTTCGTTTGACGCGCACCTGCACGAAGGGGAACAGCTGCAACAGCTTACGGCGGGGACGGAAGGCGGACAGGGCATCACAGCCGCCGTGCGCCGCGGCGAGCAATTTTACAGCGTGCGCATGTACGGCGCCGTGCCTTTCGTTACGGTCGGTTCGGCGCAGAGCGTGGCCGATGTTTTGATCACGTTCTCGTTCTCCTCTTTCCGTCGGGAATATTTCACGCTGAAAGATGGAACGGAAAATGTGCTGACGCTGACCGATACGGGGAAAGCGTGGTACAATTACTGCGATAATATCGAGATCGAGTTCCGGGAGGACGGGTCGTACTTCATTACGGCGACGGGGCTTTCCGTCCCCGCCTTTCCCGGGGTGGACGCGCTGACGCTGATCATTGCGGATATCGGAGAAACGCAGCCGATCGAATTCCCGCAGACGATAACGGACGCGGTGGACAGCTACGCCGCACAGGCATAGGGGAAGCGAAAGCCGAACACAGCCCTCCCGCGCATTGCGCGGGAGGGCTGTGCATATGATAGGGGAAGGAGATCTTTTCTATGAAACGTCTGCTTCTCTTTTTTGTCTGCGCGGCGCTCGTCTGCCCGCTCGCGCTCGCCCTGTTTGCGGGGTGCGCGGGGGAGGGGGAGCGCAGCACCTATACGATCGACGCGGCGTACGAGGACGGTACGCTCACGGCGGAGATGACTTTCGGCTATTGCAACGATACGGGCGCGGAACAGGAGGAACTTCGGTTCAACCTCTGCGGCAACGCCTACCGCGAAGGGGCGGCGTATGCGCCCGTGTCCAAAAATTTTGCGGCGTCCGCCTATTACGCGGGGGAAAGCTACGGGGAGATGCGCATTTCCTCCGTTTCGCCCTGCGCGGAATGGGAGGTGTGCGGCGCGGACGAGAACGTGCTGCGCGTGCGGCTCGCCTCGCCCGTACCCGCGGGCGGGCGGTGCGAAATTTCGGTGGCGTATACGCTCACGCTCGCGAACGTCGATCACCGCACGGGCGTGACGGAGCATACCGTCAACCTCGGCAATTTTTATCCCGTGCTGTGCGTGTGGGAGGCGGGGAGCGGCTACCGCGAATGCGTGTACGCCTCGAACGGCGACCCCTTTTACAGCGCCTGCGCCGACTATGCCGTTTCTCTGACCGTGCCCGCCTCGTATACGGCGGCGTCATCGGGGACGGTCGCGGCGGCGGAGGAGAGCGGCGGGCGCAGGCAGTACGAAATGGCGCTGCAAAACGCGCGCGACTTCGCCGTTGTATTGAGCGAAGAATTTTCCGTCGAACAGCGCACGGCGGGGGAGACGACCGTCCTGTATTACTACTATGACGACGCCGCGCCGCAGCGGAGCGCGGACCTTGCGCGCGACTGCCTGCTCTGGTTTTCGGATACGTTCGGCGAATATGCGTACGAAACCTATTCGGTGGTGCAGACGGGCTTTTGCTACGGCGGCATGGAGTACCCCGCGCTCGTGTACGTTTCGGACGCGCTCGCGGAGGAGGACGCGGCGTACACGCTCGTGCACGAAACGGCGCACCAATGGTGGTATGCCGCCGTCGGCAGCGACCAGACCATGCACGCCTGGCAGGACGAGGGGCTGGCAGAGTATTCCGCGCTCCTGTACTTTGAAGCGGGCGGCGCGTACGGGTTCACGCGCGAAGGGCTGCTGCGCACGGCGAAGGGCATGTACAACGCCTACTATTCGGTGCGCATGCAGGTGTTCGGCGAAGCGGATACCACGCTGGACAGGGCGCTTACCGACTTCGGCGAATACGAATACGTCGCGCTCTCCTACGCCAAGGGGGAACTGCTGTTCGATACCCTGCGCGAGGGGCTGGGCGAGCGCCGCTTTTTTGCGGGGCTGCGCCGCTATTATGCGGACTATGCGGGAAAGCTCGCCGCGCCCGAAGACCTGGCGGCGAGCTTTCGCAATAAGGGGGCGGAGGAGATCATCGCCGCGTTCCGGGAAGGGAAAGTGGTGATGTGAGAAGGGGGGTCACGAAAAAAGTTTTGAAAGAGACAAAACTTTTTTCCGTGATTTGAGAGACAACCAAATGTTCGCCGCGACAAAGCGCGGCTCTGCATTTGGTTTTCTCTCTGCGGCGCGCGCCAAATGCTCTCGATTATCAGCGCGCCGCATTCACTCTTTCCGAATTGAGCCGCAAGTATGCGGCAAATTGGGGGCGCTTTCCGAAAAGCGTGGTTTTCGGACGCGCAGGGGATTCTTATAAAAGGTTCACGCAAATCTCGCGCAACGGCGCTGCGATTTGCCGTGAGTTAAGGGGGAAACCGACACCCTTACGGGATGTTGGTTTCCCCCTCTTTTTGCCCTTTTTTAGGGCTTCGTATTATAGAACGGGCGAAAATTCACCCTCTTCCGTAACGCTTTCCATAAAGCGCAAAGAGCAAAAGCAAAAAGTGTGATTTTTGCTTTTGCAAGCGTTTATCAGAAATCGCGTGCGTTCACCCCTCTGTCATCCTGAGCGTAGCGGCTACTCACTGTCATCCTGAGCGGAGCGAAGCGGAGTAATCGGCGGCAAAAAAGCTGACGCTTTCGGCAACAATTTGCCATGGGCATGCGCCCATATGCCGCCGATTGCGGCGCGCTCGTTTTACCCCTTGCAAGCAAAGTAAAACTACGCGCGCCTTCGAAGGATCTCTAT
>JAGHJS010000037.1 GCA_017886545.1 Clostridia bacterium | reverse complement strand
GAGAAGATCAGCGCGATCTTCATCGCGATCGGGATCCCGCCGCATATGTTTCCGCCTGCATGTCTGCGGCGGTCAGTCTGATTTTGCATCCGCACCCCGTTTTCCGCCCGTTCCGCCGCGTTCCGCCGGAACGTCGGCGGAGGGGCGCACCGCCGCAATGATCTTCGCGACGTCCGCCTCTTCGCCGTCGCCGTCCAGGAGCGTACCGCGCACGAACGTCTTCCTGCCGATGCCTTCCGGGTACTTGCGCGCGATCGCCGCGGCGATCACGTTTACCGAAAGGCTCAGGAGCAGGATCGCCGCCGATATGCCCGAAACGATCCATGGCAGCGCGCTGTGCTGGCGTGCCGCCGTCACAAAGAAAATGACGGTGAGCGCGGTCGCGGCGAGCTGAATGGTCAGCTTCACGATCTTGATAAGGCGCTGGATGCGTGGGCGCGGCCTGTCTTTCAGGTTCACGCGGTAACTGATGAAGGTAATGACGGCGGTCAGCGCGAGCGTTGCCCCTACGAGGGCAAGGAGCGCGATGCCGAGCGGGCTTTCAAACGCAAGGAAATAATACAGCGCATACGCCGTATACGCCGCGTACCCGAACAGCACGATGCAGCTGAACGCAAATTTGGTTTTTTTGATATGCCGCCTGAACCGCATGAGCCGCTCCCCGCGCGCCGTCTGCGCACATGTTTACTATACACGCATCGGCGCCGTTTTGCAACCGATTTTGCAGGGGAATTTTGCACGAAGCGCTTTATCGCCGCACGGGGCGGCGCGCGCGGCGCTCCGCGCAGGGACGGGCGGAAGGGCTGCGGAAGGGCGGGCGTAAGCGCGGCGGAAGGGCGGTATACGTGCAGCGGAAGGGCGGTATACGTGCTGCGGCAGGGGCGCTGCAGGGGCGGGCGCCGCCTGCGTGCCGCAAACCGTTGACAAGCCTTTGCGGAAGTTTTATAATAAACAAAAAGCAAGGGGCAGGTTTATGGAAAAGGCAAACAACGTGGCGGTGCTCATCGATGCGGAAAACGTTCCCGCGGCGTACGCGACAAAGATCTTCGACGAGGCGTCCAACTACGGCAACATCGTGGTCAAACGCATCTTTGCGGACTGGTCCAAGGCGAGCGTGAAGGGCTGGAAGGACGAGGTGAACCGCAACTCGATGACCGCCGTTCAGCAGTTCGAGGTGCAGCCGCGCAAAAACACCATCGACATCGCGCTCATCATCCAGGCGCTGATCATCCTCTTTGAAAAGGATGTGGACGTGTTCTGCATCGCCGCGGGCGATTCGGACTATACGCGCCTCGTGCGCGAGCTGCGCGAACGCAACAAAACGGTGATCGGGCTGGGCGCGCGCAATGTGAACCAGAGTTTTGTGAACGCGTTCAACGAATTCATTTATCTGGACGCGGACGAGGGCGCGGAGGAACCGAAGCCGTCCAAAAAACGCGGACGGGGGAGAGGGAAGGCGCAGCAGCCGCCCGCCGAACCCAAACAGGCGGAGCCGGAGCTGATCGACAACAAGCGCCGCAGCGACCTGTTCAATATCATCGACCGCCTGATCGACAACAACGGGAAAGCGTACTATGCGCAGATCTCGGTGGAAATGAAGCAAAAGTATTCGGACTTCGTGCCCAAAAACTTCGGGTGCAATTCCTTCAAAAAACTCATGGAAAAGCTGCTGCCTTACCTCAAGCGCTATGCGCTCGGCACAGAGGCGGACGGGACGACGATGTTCCTGGTCCGCAAAAAATAAAAGAACGGACCGCCGCGCTGCGCGTACGGCGGAACAAAGGGACGGCGCCGCCGTCCCTTTGTTGTCTGCGCGCCCCGCCTTCCCTCAGGCGGGGCGCGCCTTTCGTGTCAGGGCTGTGTTATATGTGTTTTGTAAATGAATTTTAATAAATCACGAAAAATTTGTTGACTTTTGTTAAGCATTATTCTATAATGTTAACGATTAAGAGCTTAACAGGATAGTGCCGACCAAAACGGCGGCGGGAAAAGACAAAGGAGGATAACAGGATGGAAGAAGTACAGAAAAAGCCTATGGAAGCGGATCAGATCTTGCAGGACATCTTCGGGATCGCACGGAAGCTGGACGAGATCAAGGTATTCCATAACATACTGCCGTTCAACAATACGGAACTGCAGTTCATGAAGGTCATCGTCCTGGCGGACGAGGCGGGCAAGCGCGTCATCTCCAGCGACATTGCGCGTTCGCTCGGCATCACGCGCTCCGCCGTTTCGCAGATGGTCAAAAAGCTGGAGGACGAAAAGATCATCGTGCGCGTTCCGGCGGAAAACGATAAAAAGAGTTCGCACGTCATGCTTTCTCCCGCCGCGCGTACCGCGTACGAACGGATGAAGGACTACATGAACGCGTTCGTGCAGCAGATCGTCGACCGCGTCGGGTACGACGAGATCCGCCGCTTCATCGACGGCATGAACAAGTTTATCGACATTTTTAACGAAGTTCTCGGCGCGTTCCCTTCGATCGAGACGCAGGGGCTGCTGCGGGAAGGGAAGCCGGAGAAGGAAGAAGACTGAAGAAAGGCGCTTTCCGGAAAAGAAAGGGAGTTTTGAAAACAGATGGCACAGGCGATCTTAAAGCTGGAAAATATCGTAAAGGACTATAAGGTGGCGGACTCGACGGTGCATGCGCTCAAAGGCGTTTCGCTCGCGTTCCGAAAAAAGGAGTTCGTTTCCATTCTCGGCCCTTCGGGCTGCGGCAAAACGACGATGCTCAACATCATCGGCGGCTTGGACAAATATACGGACGGCGACCTGATCATCAAGGGCGTTTCCACCAAAAATTTCAGGGACCGCGACTGGGACGCCTACCGCAACCACTCCATCGGTTTTGTGTTCCAAAGCTACAACCTCATCCCGCACCAGACGGTCCTGGGCAACGTTGAGCTTGCGCTCACGCTGTCGGGCGTGTCCGCTGCGGAGCGCAAAGCGCGCGCGAAGCAGGCGCTCGAGCGCGTCGGGCTGGGGCAGGAGCTGAACAAAAAGCCGAACCAGCTTTCGGGCGGGCAGATGCAGCGCGTCGCCATCGCGCGGGCGCTCGTCAACAACCCCGAGATCCTGCTCGCGGACGAACCGACGGGCGCGCTCGATACCGAAACGAGCGTGCAGATCATGGAGCTTATCAAAGAGATCGCGGGCGAGCGTCTGGTCATCATGGTCACGCACAACCCCGAGCTTGCCGAGCGCTACTCTTCGCGCATCGTGCGCGTACTGGACGGGCAGGTCACCGACGATACGCACCCGCTCACCGCAGAAGAGGAGGCGCTGCCCGAAGAGGAACCGTTCGCGAAGGACGAAGCGGAGGAGCAGCCGCTCTCCGCGCGCAAGCAGAAGCGGCGCGGAAAAACGAGCATGTCCTTTGCCACCGCGTTCCTGCTCAGCGGGCGCAACCTGCTCACCAAAAAGGCGCGGACCGCCGTCACGGCGGTCGCGGGCAGCATCGGCATCATCAGCGTCTGCCTCGTGCTCGCGCTTTCCAGCGGCTTTTCCGCCTACATAAACAAGACGGAAGAGGATATGCTCTCGTACTACCCCGTGCAGGTCACCGAAACCTCGATGGACCTGACGGCGGCGATGTCCAGCTTTATGAGCGGTTCGACTTCCAACCTGGAGCTGGATAAGATCGAAGATAAGGTATACGTCAACTCCTTCCTCTCCCAGCTCGCGCAGGGCATGACGACCTCGAACGACCTGAGCAGCGGCAACGCCTATACGGACGCGGACGGGAACACGGTCACCTATCTCGACT
>JAGHJS010000036.1 GCA_017886545.1 Clostridia bacterium | reverse complement strand
GGAAGAGGGTGAAGCCGCGGCATTTCTATAATGGTGTGCCCTAAAAGATGCCGCGGCGAGGGAGAAACCGCCGTCTCGAATTTAGGAGAGCGGCGGTGTCGCCCTCAACTCACGGAAATTTTTTCCGTCAGCTCGGAAAAAATTTCGTGAACAGTTTTACAAATGCAGCACCCGCGCCTTGATCTCTTTGGTCTTGCCCAGGTTCCAGAAGTTTTCGCCCAGGTACCCGCAGGTACGGCGGGTCACGTTCATCTTTTTGTGGTCTTTGTTGTGGCAGTTGGGGCATTCCCACTCGTTGTCGTCGTTGATGATGATCTCCCCGTCCCAGCCGCACACATGGCAGTAGTCGCTCTTGGTGTTGAATTCCGCGTACTGGATGTTGCCGTAGATGAACTTGACGACCTCCTCCATCGCCTCGAGGTTGTTCTGCATGTTCGGGATCTCGACGTAGGAGATGCACCCGCCCGAAGAGATCTTCTGGAACTGCGCCTCGAAGGAGAATTTGGAGAACGCGTCGATGTGCTCGCGCACGTCCACATGGTACGAGTTGGTGTAATAGCCCTTGTCCGTCACGTCTTCGACGGTGCCGAACTTCTCCTTGTCGATGCGCGCGAAGCGGTAGCACAGCGACTCCGCCGGCGTGCCGTACAGCGCGAACCCGAGCCCCGTCTCCTTCTTCCAGCGATCCGTCGCGTCGCGCATGTGCTGCATGACGCGCGTCGCAAACTCTTCGCCCTTCGGGTCGGTCTGCGGCACGCCCGTCATCAGCTTGGTCACCTCGTACAGCCCGATGTACCCGAGCGACAGGGTGGAATAGCCGTTGAACAGCAGTTTGTCGATCACCTCGCCCTTATCCAGCCGCGCGATCGCGCCGTACTGCCAGTGGATGGGCGACACGTCCGACTTGGTGCCCAGAAGCGCGCGGTGGCGGCACATGAGCGCCTCGCGGCACAGCTCCAGCCGCTCGTCGAACAGCTCCCAGAACTTCTTTTCGTCGCCCTTGGCGATCAGCCCGATCTGCGGCAGGTTGATGGACACGACACCCTGGTTGAACCTGCCTTCGAATTTGTAGTTCCCGTTCTCGTCCTTCCACGGCGAGAGGAAGGAGCGGCAGCCCATGGGGCTGAACACGTTGCCCTCGTACACTTCGCGCATCTTCTTTGCGGAGATGTAATCGGGGTACAGCCGCTTTGCCGAGCACTTGACGGCGAACTTCGTGATATAATCGTACCTGCCGCCTTTGAGGCAGTTGATCTCGTCCAGCACGTACACGAGCTTGGGGAACGCGGGGGTGACGTACACGCCCTTTTCGTTCTTGATGCCCTCGTAGCGCTGGCGCAGGATCTCCATGATGATCTGCGCGTTCTCCTCGAGGTACTCGTCGTCCTTGTCGAGGTACAGAAAGAGGGTGACGAACGGGCTCTGCCCGTTGGTCGTCATCAGCGTGTTGATCTGGTACTGAATGGTCTGCACGCCGCTCTTCAGCTCGTCCCGGATGCGGTCGTCGACCAGCTTTTTCACTTCCTCGTCCGAAAGTTCGGGGCAGGTCTCGCGGAAGTGCTTTTCAAACTTCACGCGGCTCTTGCGCAGGTATTTGCCGAGGTGGCGGATATCCACCGACTGCCCGCCGTACTGCGAGCAGGCGACCGCCGCGATGATCTGCGTGACGACGGTGCAGGCGACCTGGAAACTCTTCGGGCTTTCGATGAGCTTGCCGTTCATGACGGTGCCGTTGTCGAGCATGTCGCCGATGTTGATGAGGCAGCAGTTGAAGATGGGCTGGATGAAGTAATCCGCGTCGTGGAAGTGCAGCACGCCCTCTTCGTGCGCCTTGCTGATCTTTTCGGGCAGCAGGATGCGCTTGGTGAGGTCCTTCGACACTTCGCCCGCGATGAGGTCGCGCTGGGTCGCCGCGGCGAGCGCGTTCTTGTTGGAGTTCTCCTCCATCACGTCTTTGTTCGCGTTGGAGATGAGGCTCAGGATCGCCTCGTCCGTCGTGTTCGCCTTGCGCACGAGCGCGCGGTTATACCGATAGATGATGTACGTTTTGGCGAGGGTATAGTGCCCCTGCTCCATCAGCTTCTCTTCGATGATGTCCTGAATGTCCTCGACGAGCATGCGCTTTTTCTTTTTGGCTTCGATGTGTTCGAGGATCGCCTCGATCTCCTTGCCCGACGCACGCTCCTGCGCTTCCACTTCGGCATTCGCTTTGCCGATCGCGATCGCGATCTTCGCCCTTTCGTATTCGGCAACCGCCCCGTCTCTCTTGATGACCTGCACGGTTCGTATCCTCCCTTCTTCCGCGTTTTGCGCTATGCTATTTATTATACCACGCCCGATAAAAAAAACTGTCGCTTTTGCAACAGTTCGACGGGAAAATACAATATATTGTGTTTTTATTTGAAACCCATTCAAAATATCGGAAGTTGAAATACCCTGCTTTCATAGCACGCCGAAGGGCTTTGCATGCGCCGCCTTGGCGCGGACGGTGATGCGAAGCTCCGTTCCCCGTTCGATGCTCACCTCGGGCGGCGCGGTGAGAGAAAAGTACTCGCCGAGCACGCGCGCAAGGTCGGCGGTGAGCACGCGCGCGCAGGCGGGCGGCAGCGGCGCGTTTTCGCGCGTAAGGAGCTCGCGCGCACGTACGGCGTTATCGGTAAGTTTCTGCATGAAAATATCCTCCTTCCGCAAACTGATATTGCTTTACACACGCTCTTCTTTTTCCGTTAATCTTTTACTTACAATTCTGCGCTATACTTTTGTGTAATACTTTACGGAGAGAACGCCATGACGCAGCCGTCCGCCCGCGCCGTGCAGGAACTGCACCCGCGCCTCGGCAGAAAAAAATTTCATCAGGTCCTCGGCGGCTATGTGCTGCTGTTTTTCCTGTTCTCCTTTTACGGCTGGCTGCTGGAAACGGCACACTTCGTCATCCGCTGGGGCAAACTGACGGACAGGGGCTTTTTATCCCTTCCCCTCTGCCCCATCTACGGCTTTTCGCTGCTGGCGGCGGGGCTTGCGCTCGGCTCGCCGCGCAAAGGCACGCTCCGCCCGCTGTTCGAACGGGCAAAGCGCCTGCGCCCCGCCGCGCGCGGCGCGGCGTACGGCGGGCTGCTGCTCCTCTACTATGTGTTCGCCTCCGCCCTGCCCGCGGGCGCGGAACTTGCCGTCGGCGCGTTCTGCGACAAACTGCTCGGCATCCGCCTGTGGGATTATTCGTATAAAGGGAACGACCTGTTCGGCTACATCACGCTGGACCGCACGCTCGTATGGGGCATCCTGCTCGCGCTCATGCTGACGATCGTCTGGGAACCGCTGCGCGAAACGTTCTGCTCCTTTGCGCCGGCCGCAAAACGCCGCGCGGACGCGTTCGCCGCCGTGCTCGTCGCGCTCACGCTCATCGATTACGCGTTCAACCTTATCTGGCTCGCGGCGACGGGAACGCACTTCCTTCTCTTCAACGCCCTCTATTTCTGAACCCGTACGCCGCGCCGCCCGCAGGATCGCCCGCGCGCGGCGGCGCATGCAAACGTTTTCAAAAAACGTATCGCCGATACGGGTCAGAGGCTCTTTTTCAGGCTCCTGCGGATGCTGCCGAAAAAGCCGCGGTAGCGCCCCGTCGGGTTGTACAGTCTGCGCGTGCCCTTGGCGATATTCGCCGCCAGCATGCGGAAGGCGCGCTGCCCTTCCGAACTGCGCCTGCGCTCCCCCAAAAACACGCCGTCCTCCTGCGGCAGCACGCCGAGGAGGGGCACTTTCAAAAGCCCCGCGATCTCGTTCGGGGAGAGCACCTCGCCGTCCGCGACCATGTCCCCGCGCACCATGTTCACGACCAGCTCCACGCTTTTGAGCCGATAGCTTTTCAGCACGGCGACCACCTTATCGGCATCGCGCAGGGAGGAGATGTGCGGCGTCGTTACGACGATCGCCTCGTCCGCCGCGGCGCAGGCGCGGTGGAACCCGCCTTCGATCCCCGCGGGGGAATCGATGAGGATATAGTCGAAGCGCGGCGCAAGGCTGTCCAGCACCAGCCGCACCGCCTGCGGCGAGAGCGGGCGCTCGTACGTTTTTCCCGCCGCGAGCAGGAAAAGGTTTGCGCTGTCCTCCAGCGGCAGCAGCGCCTGCCGCGCGCGGCAGCGCCCTTCGATGACGTCCGTCATGCCGAACAGGACGCGCTCCTCCGCGCCGCACACCACGTCTGCATTGTTCAGCCCGAAATCGGTGTCGGCGATGACGGTGCGCTCGCCCAGCGCCGCCAGGCACCGCCCGAGATTGACGGCGACGGTCGTTTTCCCCACGCCGCCCTTTCCGGATGTTATCACGATCTTGCGCGCCACGCCACGCCCCCACGCTTTTTTCCAAGTATACACCCTGCGCGCATGACAGAATTTATCCTGTTTGCGCGAAAGCGCGCGCCTTTTGGGGAAAGAAACACGGCAAAACAAAACCGGCGCCCTGCGGAAAACTCCGCAGGGCGCCGCTCTGCTTTTTTCTGTTTTATACGATCAGACGATCTTTTCGCCGAGCGGTTTTCCGCCGAGCAGATGGATGTGCAGGTGCATGACCGTCTGCCCCGCGTCCGCGCCCTGGTTGACGATGAGGCGGTAGCCGCTTGCAAGCCCCAGCGACGCCGCGATCTGCGGGATGACCGTAAGCGCGTGCTTTACAAGCTCCGCGCCCTCCGCGTCCATTTCGGCAAGGGTCGCAAAATGCGCCTTGGGCACCACGAGCACATGCACGGGCGCCTGCGGGTTCAGGTCTTTGAAGGCGACGACCTGCTCGTCCTCGTACACTTTGTTTGACGGGATCTCCCCCGCCGCGATCCTGCAGAAGATGCAGTTTGTATCAGGTTTCATGTTCCACCTCGCAAAAGTTTATTCTTCGGGCGCGCAGAGCAGCCCGTCCTTGTACCGTTCGAGCGCACGCACCCGCGTGCGTTTTTTGACGCTTCCGCGCACATACAGACGGATGTAATTTTCGGAATACCCTTCGGTATACCCGTCCTTCTCCTCCTCGGGCACGAGTTCGAGCGTTTTGCCGAGGAAGGCGCCCTCGTACTCCCCGCGCAGCCGCCTGCCGAGCGCCATCAGCCGCCCGAGCCGCTCCTTTTTGACCTGCGGCGCAAGCTCTTTCAGCTTTGCCGCGGCGGTGCCCGCCCGCCTGCTGTACGCAAAGCAGTGGATCTGCGAAAAGCGCGCCTCTTCCGCGAGCGCGAGGGTGGCTTCAAAGTCCTCCTCCGTCTCCGTCGGGAACCCGACGATGATGTCCGTCGTGAGCGCGGCGGACGGGAACGCTTCGCGCACGAGCGCGGCTTTGCGCAAAAATTCGGCGCGGGTGTACTTGCGGTTCATCGCCCGCAGCACCGCGTCCGACCCGCTCTGCAGCGAAAGGTGGAAGTGCGGCGCAAAGTCCCGCACCTCCTTCGCCGCCGCCAGCAGCCGTTCGGTGACGGCGTGCGTCTCCAGCGAGCCGAGGCGGATGCGCGCCTTGGCGTCCTTTACGGCGCGCAGAAGGTCGGCAAGATCGCGCGCGCCGTCGCGATACGACGATACGTCTATGCCCGTGATGACCACTTCCTCGGCGGGGCAGGACAAAATTTCCGCCGCCGCGCTCTCCAGCGGGCGCGAACGCGAACGCCCGCGCAGGTACGGGATGATGCAGTACGAACAGAAGTTGTTGCAGCCGTCCTGCACCTTCACATAGGCGCGCGTCTGCAAGAAACGAGGCGACGGCAGCTCTTCAAAGCACGTTTCGGCGGGGGATATGCGCACGCCCTCCTCGTCCAAAAGCTCCGGGATGCCGCCCTTGTGCATCGTGCCCGTGACGAGGCGCACGCCCTCCTTGCCCGCAAACTGCGAAGGCATGCGCTCGGCGGCGCAGCCGCACACATAGATGCGCGCCTGCGGCGCGGCGGCGCGGATGCGCGCCACCGCCTGCCTGCTCTTTTTTTCCGCCTCCGCCGTCACGGCGCAGGTGTTCAGGATATACAGGTCGGCGGGCACGAGCTCGTCCGAAACTTCGTACCCGCGCTCCTCCAGCCCGCGCAGGAGAGAGGCGCTTTCGCACCCGTTGACCTTGCACCCGAGCGTAAAGACGACCGCCTTCATTGCCACTCTCCCAAACAGAACATCACCGCCGCGGTGAACGCGATGCACGCCGTTTCAGCGCGCAGGATGCGCTTGCCGAGCGTGACGCCCGCAAAGCCCGCCGCCTGTGCCTGCGCGAACTCCTCGGGCGCGAACCCGCCTTCGCTGCCCACGACGAGCGCGCACGAGCCTTTGAGCGCGCGCAGGTCCGCATCGCTCTTTTCGGCAAATTCGCAGGCGAACAGCCTGTTTTCATACCCCTGCGCCGCGGAAAGCGCCTCCCCAAGCGAGGGGAAGTAGCGCACGGCGGGCACCGTGGCGCGCAGGCACTGCTGCGCCGCCTCGCGCGCGACTTTTTGCAGCCGCGCAAGTTTGTTTTCGTTCATGTACGCGCTGCAATAGCGGCTTCCGAACACGCCGATCTCGCACACGCCCAGCTCCGTCGCCTTCTGCACGACGAGCTCCGTTTTATCCCCTTTGAGCGCGCCGCAAAAGAGGGCGACGGGCGTTTTGCACTCCTTTTGGGAGGGCGCACCCGCCGTTACGGTGCAGCGCAGCGCGCCCTTTTCCGCCGCCGCCACGACGGCGCTGTATTCCGTGCCGCTGCCGTCGAAGAGGACGACCTCGTCCCCCGCCCGCAGGCGCAGCACGTTCTTTGCATGCGCGTACGCCTCGCCCGTGAGCAAGGCCTCGCGCCCGATATTCTCCACAAAAAACCGTCTTGTCGTCGCCATATGATGCCCGTTTCTATTTTTTCCGCGAAAACAACAGCGCGAACCACTCCCCGCGGTGCAGCTGCGTTTCGCAGGTCAGCCCCTGCGCCCCGTATGCCGCTTTGACCTGTTCCAGCTTCGGTTCGATGATGCCGCTCAAAATGAGCGTGCCGTCCTCTTTGAGGTACTGCGGGATGCTCGGCGCCAGGCGGCAGAGGATGTCCGCCGTGATGTTCGCCAGCACGATCTCGCCCTTCGTGTCCGTCTGCCCGAGCAGGTCGGTGAGCACCACCTGCGTTTGCTCCGCCACGCCGTTGAGCTGCGCGTTGTGCTGCGCGCTCTCCACCGCGATGCCGTCGATGTCCGTCATCACCGCAAAGCGCGCGCCGAGTTTTACGGCGGAGATGCCTAAAATGCCGCTGCCGCAGCCGACGTCGATGACGGCATCGCCCTCTTTGAGCACCGTTTGCAGCAGTTCCAGGCACATCGACGTCGTTTCGTGCTCGCCCGTGCCGAACGCCATGTTCGAATCGAGCAGCACGACCTCCTCCCCCGCCGCAGGCGTGTAGTCCACCCACACGGGCCGCACGACGATGCGGCTGCCGATGTGCAGGGGGCGGAAGTGCTTTTTCCAGATCTCCGCCCATTCGTCGCTCTCCGCCTCACGCTGCGACGTTTCCAGCGTGCCGAAGGAGAGGTATCCCCCGCCGCGTTCGCGCATTTCGTCCAGTTCCTCGCGCACGGCGCGCATGTCCTCGGCGGCGGTCTCCACCGAAAAATAGCACTTTACGAGCGCTTCGCCCGTGTCCTTTACGGCGGATTCGTCGATGTAATCCCAGAACACGCGCTTGTCCTTTTGCAGGGCGATCGCGTCCGCCGCGTCTAAAATGGCGACGCCGCCCGTCGTGTGCTGCCACAAAACGTCTGCGACCAGCTCGCTGCCCTCCGTTGTGGTATGTACGGTAAATTCGATGACTTTCACGCTCTCCTCCCCGCGGCGCCCGCCACTCCTCTTTATTGTACCCGCTTTCGGCAATTCCGTCAACTTGTTCCGCCTTAAAAATAAAAGTTCATTTTTTATGAACTCTCGACCTTTTCTCTTTTTTTCGTGCTACAATACCCGCGTAAAGCAGCTTTGCACACTTGAAAACAAAGGAGAAGGATCATGAAAGAACAAACCAACGAAACGGAACCTAAAAAACCCTGCGGCGATACTGCCCGACACCCCTGCGGCAGCGCGGACTCCCAAACCGCCTGCGACGATACGGCTCCTCAAAAAATCTGCGGCAACTGCCGCTATTTTTTGGTGCACTATATAAAATTGGGAACGCGGTTCTATAAGATCTGCGCAGGGCACTGCATCTGCCGCAAATACAGCCGTTCGGCGCGGAATAAGAGCGATTACGCAAAGGCGTGCGCCTATTGGGAGCCCATGGAACTGCAAAAGCAGCAACGCCTGCAGATGATCGCGCAGAGTTTGGAACAGCTCGAACGGCACCTTTCGGAGATGACACAGATTTTGCGCTCCGACCTCACGGATATGTGAAAACCGCGTGACGCGTTTGTTCGTACGGGAAATCGTTTGTTAAGTTTCGTGAACACTCCGTGACGGAAACCGTCATTTTGCAAACGGAAAAAACCACCGCTTGACTTTGGCTTTTTCTCCCATGTATTATCTTGTCGGTTTAAAAAAACAGACACGTACAAGGAGATTGAAACAAGAGATCATGAAAAAAAGCGGAACGGTTTATACCGTCATCTTTATCGTATGGGGGGTGTGCCTTGCCGGGCTCGCCTTCGTGACCGTGCGCCTGTGCCTGTCGCTGGACTACACCCTGCTGCGGAGTTATTTCATCGCCGTATTGTTCAGCGTCAATTCGGCGGTGCTCGGCGTCATGTGGCTGGGGAGCATCAAAGACTTCGTCTTTTCGCTCACCTATGCGCTGTGCAAGAAAAAATTCCGCCTGCGCTACGAGCAGGCGATCTGCGCGGAACTTCCCTCGCCCGAAGAGGCGCCGCGCTTCCTCCTGCTGTACTGCACCTGCAACGACTTCAACGAGCGCGCGCTCGCCATCAGCATCCGGCAGAACTATCCGAATTTCAAGACCGTGATCCTGGACGACAGCGGCAAAGACGAATACAAGGAGCGCGTGGACACCTTCGCGGAAAAATACGGCGTCGAAGTCGTCCGCAGGGAAGACCGCACGGGGTTCAAGGCGGGGAACCTGAACAACTACCTGCGCGGCAGGACGGATTACGAATATTTTGTGATCTTAGACAGCGACGAGATCATCCCGCCGGGCTATATCATGCAGGCGCTGCGCTATTTCCGCTCGAACGAGCGGTTCGGCGCGGTGCAGGCGCGCCATTCGGCGACGGCGGGCGCGAACGTGTTCCAGCGGCTGATGGGCATGGGCGTGCGCTCCAACGGGAGCACGGTGCAGGTCGTCAAAAATTTTTACGGCGCGAACGCGCTCATCGGGCACGGCATGGCGGTGAGCCGCGCCTGCTATGAAAAGACGGGCGGCTTCCCGCTCGTGGTCGCGGAGGATATTTCGTTTGCGGTGGACATCAAAAACGCGGGCTTTGAGATCGTGTACGCGCCCGACATCCACTGCTACGAAGAATTCCCGACCGATTACGCCTCGCTCAAAAAGCGGCAGTGCAAGTGGGTGCAGGGCAACCTCGAATACATCAAAAAGTACAACCGCGACATCGGCAGATCAAAAATGCGCTGGTTTGAAAAGGCCGACCTGAAACTTTCGCACTATCCGCTGCCGCTCATGCCGCTCCTTTCGCTGCTGCTGGTGCTGTGCACGCTCGCGCTCGGGTTTTTGGGCTTCCCCGTCGTGCGGTATTCGCTGTTTGTATACGGGCTGATGATCCTGTTCCTCTGCTCGCCGCTCATCCCCGACCTGTTTGTCTATTCGACCGACCGCAACAACGTTCTGCTCATCCTGCCCGCTTTTCTGCTGAACGTGGCGACGTACGCCTCGTTCGCGCCGATGCTGCTGCGCACCGTTATCTGCGGTCTGTTCGGCAAAAAGGCGACCTTTACGGTAACGCCCAAACAGAGCCGCAAATTCACCTTCCGCCAGATCGTGCGCTACTCCGCCGCGCCCGTGCTGTTCGCGCTGGTATTGTTCGCGCTTTCGCTATTCGCCTGCCGCAGCGTCGTGCCCGTGCTGCTGCTCGGCGGCGGCTGCCTGCTGACGCCCCTCATCCTGGTGCTGTGCAACGTGGCGGCGAAACGGCAGACCGCTGCGAACAGCCGCAAAGTCAAGGACGGCACCCGCGCGGAAAGCGAACGGTAACTTTATTCGCCCTCCCGGGCGGCAGCAGAGCCGCCCCGAAAGCGGGCACACTGCAAAGAAAAAGGCGGACAGCCCGAAAGGCTGTCCGCCTTTTTATGAAGGGAGCGCCCTCCCCTTTGTGAAGGGAATACCCGCCCTTTTGTATGGAAAGGCGCGGTTCGGCTCTTCCCGCAACAGCGCCGCGCGGAGCGAAAGCTCCGCGCGGCTGTTTTTCTGCGTCCGTTTACTTTTTATACGGGTCGACGCCGTACAGCGCCTGCACGTTGTCGCGATAGGCGCGCATCTTCGCCGTCTGGCGCGGATCGACGCTCTGATCAAAGGATTCGAGCGCCTGTTTCTGCTCGCGCGTAAGGCGCGACGGCACTTCTACGTTGACGGTGATGTACATGTTGCCCGTTCCCGTCCGCGTTTTGATGCCCTTGCCGCGCACGCAGAATACGGTGCCGTTCTGCGTGCCCTCGGGGATGAGGTACTCGAACGTTTCGTCCAGCCCGGGCACCTGCACCCTTCCGCCCAGCGCCGCCGTGGCGAACGATACGGGCAGGTCGACGTACAGATCTTTCTCCTTGCGTCTGAACAGCTTATGCGGTTCGACGCGGAAAATGACGATCAGGTCGCCCGGCTCGCCCCCTTTGGGCGACGCCTGGCCGTACCCCTTTTTGCGGATGTAACTGTTCGTATCGGCGCCCGCGGGGATGTTGAGGGTCACGACCGTTTCCTTACGGGTGTAACCCTTGCCCTTGCAATCCGGGCACATTTCGGTGATCTTCCTGCCCGTGCCGCCGCAGGCGTCGCAGGTGGCAAGGCGGATCGTCCTGCCGAAGAGCGAATCCTGCGCGTAGCGCACCTGCCCCGTGCCCTTGCACTTGTCGCAGGTGGTGTACGCGGTGCCGTTCTTCGCGCCCGTGCCCTTACAGCCGGGGCAAGGCTCGTTGCGGGTGTAGCGCAGCTCCTTGGTGCAGCCCTTTGCCGCGTCGAGGAAGGAGAGCACCACCTCTTTGGTGATGTCCTCGCCCTGCTGCGCGCCCTGGCGCTCGCCTCCGCCGCCGAAGCCCGAAAAGAATTCGCTGAATATGTCGCCGAACCCGCCGAAGCCCGAAAAGCCGCCGCCCGAAAAGCCTGAAAATCCGCCCGCGCCGCCGCGCATGCCGGGATGCTCCAGCTCGTAGTCATAGGCTGCGCGCTTCTGCGGGTCGGAAAGCACTTCGTTCGCCTCGTTCACTTCCTTGAACTTCGCCGCGGCGTTCGCGTCGTTCGGGTGCAGGTCGGGGTGGTACTGCTTGACCAGCTTGCGGTACGCCGCCTTGATCTCCGCGTCCGTCGCCTTTTTGTCGACGCCCAATATTTCGTAATAGTTTTTTTGATCGGCCATGAAAAACTCCTTATTCACGAAATTTCTTTCAAAAGAGATGAAAGAAATTTCCGTGATTGGAGAGACAACCGGCGGGCACGCCGCGTTGCGGCTAACCACCGTTTTTCTCTCTGCGGCTCGGCAAAACAACGCCCGCCTTGCTGCGGGTCGGCAAACGCCAACCCGCATGCGCTGCGGCATTGTTTTGCCTCTTTCCCAAAAATCTCGCAGTGCTTCCGCACGCTGCGATTTTCGGGAGCCCTGTTAAACAGGGCTTTCCTATTATAGAACGGGCGAAAATTCACCCTCTTCCGTTACGCTTTCCACAAAGCGCAAGGTGCAAAAGGCAAAAGCGCGGTTTTGCCTTTTGCAAGAAATTATTTGCGCCGCATTCACTCTTTCCAAATTAAGCCGCAGGTTTGCGACAATTTGGGGGCGCTTAGGCAAAAGTGTCATTTTGCCACGCGCAATAAAATTATTAAAAAGTATTTTGGCAAAAATGCGATTTTGGCACGCGCAAAATATTATTTAAAAACTCTTATCCGAATCAGCGATTTTGAAACGCGCAATTTGATTCTTGAAAGTACGCTCAGGCAGGCACTCTCTGTCATCCCGAGCCTGTCGAGGGATCTCTATGTGAATATCGTCATTATTATCATAGAGATCCTTCGACTCCGCTTCGCTCCGCTCAGGATGACAGGGAATAGCCGCTTCGCTCCGCTCAGGATGACAAGGGGAAACCCTTGTCTGAGCGACAGCTTCGCTCAGGATGAAAAAAAGCAAAACCAACTGCCCCGCCGCGCGGGGCGCGCGCTCGCGCCCGTTCGGCAAATCCTCGCTAACGCACGCAATGCCGCGAAAAATCGCGGCATTTACGCGCCGGTTTATTGCGATTTTGCATTGCGGCTTTCCCGCCGCGCCGCCTTACTTCTGGTGGAACTCTTCATCGCCGTTCGGCCCGCCGCTTGCGCCCGCGTCGCCCGACGCCTGCGCCTGCTGGTAGACCTTCGCAAAGATCTGCTGGCTCTCCTGCGTCAGCTTTTCGGTCGCCGCCTTGATGCGGTCGTCGTCGTCGGAGGCAAGCTCGTCTTTGGCGTGCTTTACCGCCTCTTCAAGCTGCGCCTTGTCTTCGGCGGAGAGTTTGTCGCCCAGATCGGTGATCGACTTTTCGACGGTGAAGATCATGCCGTCCAGCTTGTTCTTGTTGTCCACCTTCTCCTTGCGCTTCTTGTCCTCTTCGGCGTACTGCTCCGCTTCCTTGACGGCGCGGTCGATGTCCGCCTCCGAAAGGTTGGTCGAGGAGGTGATGGTGATGTCCGTGCTCTTCTGCGTACCGAGGTCCTTCGCCGTAACGTGCACGATGCCGTTCGCGTCCACGTCGAAGGTGACTTCGATCTGCGGCACACCGCGCGGTGCGGGCGGGATGCCCGTCAGCTCGAAGCGGCCGAGCGTCTTGTTGTCCTTCGCGAATTCGCGCTCGCCCTGCAAAATATGGATGTCCAC
The DNA here is from genome assembly GCA_017886545.1 of Clostridia bacterium. GTDB lineage: Bacteria > Bacillota > Clostridia > Christensenellales > Borkfalkiaceae > Borkfalkia. The sequence goes on along the minus strand of JAGHJS010000036.1, from coordinate 21,886 downwards.
CTGCGTCTGGTTATCCGCCGCCGTAGAGAACACCTGCGACTTTTTGGCAGGGATGGTCGTGTTGCGCTCGATGAGCTTGGTGAACACGCCGCCCAGCGTTTCGATACCGAGGGAGAGCGGCATGACGTCGAGGAGCAGCACGTCTTTCACGTCGCCCGAAAGCACGCCGCCCTGGATCGCCGCGCCGATCGCGACGCATTCGTCGGGGTTGATGCCCTTGAACGGCTCTTTGCCCGTGAGGCTCTTGACCTTTTCGACGACGGCGGGGATACGGGTGGAACCGCCGACGAGGATGACCTTGTCGATGTCCGCATAGGTGAGGCCCGCGTCCTTCATGGCAAGGCGCATCGGCTCGCTCGTCTTTTCGACGAGGTCTGCGGTGAGCGCGTCGAACTTCTGGCGGGTGAGGTCTACGTCGAGGTGCTTCGGCCCTTCCGCCGTCGCCGTGATGAACGGCAGGTTGACGTTGGTCGTGGTCATGCCCGAAAGCTCGATCTTCGCCTTTTCGGCAGCCTCTTTGAGCCGCTGCATCGCCATCTTGTCTTTGGAGAGGTCGACGCCCTCCTTCGCCTTGAACTCCTCTACGAGGTAGTCCATGATGCGCTTATCGAAGTCGTCGCCGCCGAGCATGTTGTTGCCGTTGGTGGCAAGCACTTCGAACACGCCGTCGCCGATCTCGAGGATGGACACGTCGAACGTGCCGCCGCCGAGGTCGTAGATCATGACTTTGTGGTTGTTCGTATCCTTATCCAGCCCGTACGCGAGCGCCGCCGCCGTAGGCTCGTTGATGATACGCAGAACGTTCAGCCCCGCGATCTTGCCCGCGTCCTTGGTCGCCTGGCGCTGGCTGTCGGTGAAGTATGCCGGGCAGGTGATGACGGCGTCCGTCACCTTCGTGCCGAGGTAGCTCTCCGCATCCGCCTTCAGCTTGGAGAGGATCATCGCGGAGATCTCCTGCGGGGAGTACTTCTTCCCGTCGATGTCTACTTTATAGTCGCTGCCCATGTGCCGCTTGATGGAGATGACCGTGCGGTCGGGGTTGGCGACGGCCTGGCGCTTTGCCACTTGCCCGACGATGCGGGAACCGTCCTTCTGGAACGCGACGACGGAAGGCGTGGTGCGCGCGCCTTCGGGGTTGGGGATGACGACGGCTTCGCCGCCTTCCATGACTGCTACGCACGAGTTGGTCGTGCCCAGATCGATACCGATAACTTTGCTCATATATATCACTCCTTTTCGGAAACACTGTTCCTCTTTTTCTTTATCTGCACCGCCCTGCGGCGGAAATTGCATTCTTTTTATACAATACCCTTTCGCAAAAGGAAAAAATCATATTTTTTGCTTTTGCACACTTTAATAATCCACCTGCGCGTTTCAAAATCGCATTTTGAATAAGCGCACCCAATTTGCCGCATACCTGCGGCTTTATGAAAAGGGGTGAACGCGCGCGATTTCTATAATACGAAGCCCCAAAATATCGCGCGCGGAGGGGAAAACGCCACCTCGCAAGAGTGGCGGTTGCCCCTTAACTCACGGCAAATCGCAGCGCCTTTGCGCGAGATTTGCGTGAACCCTTTCGCGAATCACGTGGTCACTTTCACCTGCGCATACCGCAATACCTTATCCCCGCGCCTGTAACCCTTTACGAACACTTCCTTCACATACCCGGGTTCGACGCCTTCGGCGGCGGGTTCGCTCAGGATCGCCTCGCAGAACGCGGGGTCGAACTCCTCGTCCTTCGGGTCGATCGCCTCGATGCCCTCGTCCTCCAAAAGTTTTTTGAAGGAGCGCAGCACCATTTCGATGCCCTTTTTCGTGTTTTCGTCCGCGCAGGATGCGAGCGCGCGTTCGAGGTTGTCGCCCACGGGCAGGATCTTTAAAAGCACGTCCGCCTTGCCGTCAAGGTAGGCGTTGCGGCGGGTCTGCTCGTTGCGCTTGCGGAAGTTATCGAACTCCGCGGCGGTGCGCATCCACTTATCTTTGTAATCGGCAGCCTCCGCGCGCGCGGCTTCCAGTTCCTTTTCCCGCTTTTCGCGCTTTTCGCACTTTCCGTGCCCTTCGTGCTGCCCGCATGCGCCGTGCCCTTCGTGCTGTCCGCACTTGCCGCCCCCGCATGCGCCTGCCGCTTCCCCGCTGTCTGCCTGCGCGGCCGCTTCTTCGGGGGAAGACGTCAGCTCTTCTTCCTGTACGGGGTCCTTTTCTTCACTCATCGTTCTTTTCCTTGTTCTTGTCCTTATTTTTGTTGTTTTTTCCGTCGACCAGCTCTTCGAGCGCCTTGCCGACGTTTTCAAGCACGGCGATGACTTTGGAATAATCCATGCGGATCGGTCCGATCACGCCGTACGTTCCGAGGTTTTTGCCCCCCGCCGAATACGTTGCCGTCACAACGGAGCAGTCTTCGGGCACGTCTTTGTCGTCCGCCGAGCCGATCTTTACGTTGATCTGGATCTCGTCGTCCTCGTCCCCCACGATCTCCGCGATCTTATCTTTGCTGGAGATGACGGAGAGGAAGTTTTTGACGTTGCCGATGTCCTCGTATTCGGGGTGGTTGAAGATCTTTTCGGGGCCTGCGAGCACGATGTCTTCATCGCGCGGGCGGGCGTAGCTTTTGAGCGCTTCGATGACTTCCGTCATGACCTGGCGGTACTGCCCGAATTCGCCGAGCGCCTCCGCCTCCACTTCGCGCGCTTCGGAGAGCGCCTTGCCGCCGAACAGCTTTGCAAGCATATGCGACGCGCCCGCAACGTCCTCGTCGCTCATGCTTTCGGGAATATCGATAAAACTGTCGCGCAGGATGCGCGAGCCCGTTACGATGACCAGGAGCGCGCGCCCGTCGCCGCAGGGCAGAAGCGTCATGTTGCGGATCCGCTCTTCCTCCGCGTTCGGCCCGATCGCCACGGACGTGTAATCGGTGAGGTCGCTGATGACGTTCGCCACGCTCTTGATGAGGTGCTCCACATCCGCCGTTTTGTCGCTGAACGCGCCGCTGATATAGTCGAGGTCCGCCGCGGAGAGGTTCCCGCGCTGCATCAGCTCTTCGATATAAAAACGGTACGCCTGCGGGGAAGGCACTCTTCCGCCCGACGTATGGAACTGCGTCAGGTACCCGAGCTCTTCCAGCGAGGCAAGTTCGTTGCGCACCGTGGCGGAGCTTACGTCCGTCAGATGTTTTTCGGTGATCGCCTTGCTCGATACGGGCACCGCCGAATTGATGTACTCATCCACGACGATCTGCAGGATGCGTTTTTTCCGGTCGGACATCTTCACAGCGGCTCACCCCCTTTTTGGCACTGATGTTTTTACAATGTTAGCACTCATCACCTTCAAGTGCTAACGCTATTATATTCTTATTGTCACGCATTGTCAAGGGTTTTATGCCAAAATTTTTATGTTTTTTTCATCGTGTTTTTTTATCGGCTGTCCCTGTACGGAAAAACGCGCGCGCACGGGCGGCGTCATTGCCGCGCGCAAACGAAAGCGGCGCCGCGGGACCTGCCGCGCGCAAACGAAAGCGGCGCGCCGTATCGGCACGCCGCTCCCGTATATCGGTAGGTTATTATAATGGAGTGATCGTCTTCTCCCCCGCCGTTCCTTTCCGCAGGGTCGATGATATTATACAGGATCGGGGCGCGGTTTGTCAATCAAAAATTAACCTAAGTTAACAGATATTGCAGACAAAATCCCCTCCTTCTGCGGCGGGGATTTTTCCGTGTGCGGCGGCGCCTGCCCGAAGGGAAGCGCCGCCGCGCGCGTTACATCTGTTTTTTGAGTTCGTCCGCTATGGATGTGCCCGAGCTGGTGCCGATGCGCTCCGCGCCCGCGTCCGCCAGCGCGCGCAGCTGCTGCGCCGTGCGCACCCCGCCCGACGCCTTGACGCTGCACGCCCCGCCCGCGATCTGTTTGAGCGCCTGCACGTCCTCGACCGTCGCACCGCCGCCGAAGTAACCCGTGCTCGTTTTGAGGAACGCCGCTCCCGCATCGCGCGCGGCGGCCGCCGCTTTGAGCATCTCGTCGCGGGTGAGCATGGACGTTTCGAGAATGGCTTTGACGGGTCTGCCCTTCGCCGCCTTCACGACCTTTTTCACCTCGCGCTTGACGTACCCGTAGTTCCCGTTTTTGACGGCGGAGAGGCAGATGACCATATCGATCTCGTTCGCCCCGTCCAAAACGGCGCGCTTGGTCTCGAACACCTTCGTCTCCGTCTTGTTCTCGCCCATGGGGAAGCCGACCACGCAGGCGATCTTCACGTCGGGCGCTTTTTTGAGGTAGGAATAGCACGCGGAGACATACACGGGCTGCACGCACACCGAACAGAACCCGTACTCGACCGCCTCGGCGCAGAGTTTTTTGATCTCGTCTTTGGTCGCGGTCTGCCGCAGGAGGGTATGGTCGATCATGCCGATGAGCCGATGCAGCTCTTCGAGCTTCTTTTCCTTTTTATACGCCTCGAATTCGCGGCGCTCCGCCTCTTCCGCCGTCGCCGCCGCATGCTGCGCCGCGGCGTCTGCACGCTGTGCCGCGCGCTGTGCCGCCTGTGCCGCGTTTGCGGCTGCCTGCCCTGCGGGATCGGCGGCCTTTACGACCTCTTCCGTTTCCTTCTTTTTTGTTCCGAACATTGTTTCAGTCCTCCCTGATATAATCGTACACGAGCGCGGGCGGCGCATAGTCCTTCGGGTAGGAGAACGCCGCGCGCACGCGGGCGAGCGCTTCCTCCGCCGCACCGCGGCGGTACACTTCGGCGACCGGCTCCCCTTCCCGCACGCGTTCGCCCGCGCGTTTGCGCAGGAGGATGCCGACGGTGTGGTCGACCCCGTCCTCCGCGTGCTGCCTGCCGCCGCCCAGAAGCAGGCACGCCTCGCCCAGCTTTCGCGCCGCGATGCGCAGCACGCCCGTCCCCTCGGCGCAGACGACCGTCTTTTCGGGCGCGAGGGGCAGCAGCGACGGGTCGTACACGGCGCGCGCGTCCCCGCCCTGCGCCGCAACGATCTCCGCAAGTTTGTTCAGCGCCGCGCCCGAGGCGACCGCCTCCGCCACGCGCGCCCTCGCCTCCGCTTCGGGGAGCGAGAGCGCCTGTTCCGCCAGCTTCCCTGCAAGGTACAGCGAAAGCTCCGCCAACGCGTTCTTTTTGCCGCCGAGCACGGCGATCGCCTCGCGCACCTCCGCGTTGCACCCGACGGCGTCGCCGAGGGGCGCGTCCATGTTCGTGACCGCGGCGGAGACCTTCCGCCCCGCCCGCGCGCCTATCCTGACCATCAGCCGCGCAAGCGTTACCGCCTCCTCCGCCGTGCGCAGGAAAGCGCCGTCGCCGTACTTTACGTCCAGCAGGATGACGTCCGCAAAAGACGCGAGTTTTTTGCTCATCACCGACGAGGCGATGAGCGGGATGCTGTCCACGGTCGCGGTCACGTCGCGCACGGCGTACATGCGCTTGTCGGCGGGAACGGTGTGCTCCGTCTGCCCCGCGACCGCGCCGCCGACGCGCCCGATCTGCGCGGCGAACTCCTCCGCCGTGAGCCCGACGCGGAAGCCTTTGAAGCTCTCCAGCTTATCCAGCGTGCCGCCCGTGTGCCCCAGCCCCCTGCCCGAGTACTTTGCGCACTTTATGCCGAGGCTGCACAGAACGGGCACGAGCACGAGCGTCGTGGAATCGGATACGCCGCCCGTCGAATGCTTGTCGGCAATGACGCCCGTAACGGGCGGGCGCGCGGGGCGCTCTCCGCTTGCCGCCATCGCGTCGGTGAGAACAAAGCACTCCTCCTCCGTCATGCCGTTTAAAAGCACCGCCATGCAGAAGGCGGCGATCTGCGCGTCCGACGCGGATCCGTCCGCCACGGCGCGCACAAAAAAGCGGAGCTGCGCCTCGGTGAGCTCGTCCTTACGTTTTTTCGCATCGATCACTTCGTAGACGGTCATTCGGCAAAAACCTCCGCAAAGCGGCAAACGCCGCCCTCTTTCCCCCTGCCGCGCATGATAGAATGTGTTCCGTTCCACGCACGGAGGGGAACTTTATGGCACAGAACCTGCTTGCGGGCACCCTGATCGGGGGGCTGTATCTCGTGATCCTGTTCGCGCTCTGCTTTTTTGCGGTCATCGGCTGGAAACTTTTGCGCCGCTACCTTGCCGAGCGGAAAAAGGCGGACCCGCCCCCGCCGGCGGACCCGCCCGCCGAAAAAAAAGACCCGCCGCCCGCCCCACAGAAGGTGTATTACCTCGTGGAAAAAAAGCGGACGAGCAAAAAGGCGCAGTACGATAAACCGAAGGAGATCCGCTTCAAATGAGCGGGCGCCGCCAAGCGGTCCAAAGCGCGGCCGCCGAACGGGAACGCGCCGCCGCGCAGCGGAAACGCCGCGCAGCCGCCTGCCGCACTCATGCCGCAGGCGGCGCCTTTCCGCCGCGCTCCGCACGGAGCGCGGCGCATTGCGCCTAACCCTCGAATCTGCGGATGCTCTCTCCTTCGCCCCAAAGGCGCTCGAGGTGGTAAAACAGGCGCGTTTCGTCGTTAAAGATATGCACGATCACGTCGCCGTAGTCTAACACGCCCCAGCGCCCGTCGCGCACGCCTTCGGTGCGCAGCGGATCTTTCCCCATTTTGGAAAGGTGCTCTTCGAGGTTTTCGCACAGGGTGCGCACCTGCGTGGTGTTGCGCCCGCTCGCGATGATGAAACAGTCGCACAGCGTCGTCTTTTCGCGCACGTCGGCGATCACGATGTCCTCCGCCTTTTTTGAGGAGAGGAAGGTGCAGATCGCTTCGGTCAGTTCCTTTGCTTCCATATTGTTTCTTCTTCCTGTCTTTTTTATGCGTTTGCGCGGAATGCCGCGCCGTTTTGCTTATTTCCGTTTGTTTGCGCCGTGCAGACGGGCGTAATATTCGTACGCCTGCACCGTGAGCGGGCACAGCGCGCCCCTGCCCGCTTTGAGGTAGCGGAGCTGGTGTTTCAGGCAGCGGTACATGCACTCGTCCAGGCTCTCTTCCGCAAGACAGGCGCGCAGCTTTTTCACGTGCGGGAAGTCGCGCCCCGCTTCGAGCATGTCGGCGAGGAACACGATCTTTTCCGCCGTGCCCATGTTCGGCCTGCCCGTGGTGTGGTAGCGGATCGCGTCGAGCACCTCCGCGTCCTGCACGCCGAAAGTGTGTTCGGCAAGGTACGCGCCCGAAAACTGATGCAATACGGGCGCGGGCACCTCTTCGGGCGGGGTGAACCCCGCAAGTTCGGGCGCGGTAAGCGGCAGATTTTTCGCCGCGTCGTGCATCGCCGCCGCCTGCACGATCTTCTGTTCGGAAACGCCGTTTTTGCGCGCCAGCTCCGCCGCGAGCAGCGCCACGCGCACGGTGTGCTTGCGCCGCGCGGGTTTCAGATACCCCAGCGCCGCCTTTACGCCGCCGATGCGGTACAGGCTTTTCGCCTCGATGTAGTCGATGACGCTTTCGGGCAGGTAGGGCCGCACGTCCTCGCCCAGCGCGCACAGCACCCGCGCCTTGGTGGACGAAATGTCGCGCCCCGTGTACGGGAGCAGGCGGTACTTTTTTTTGAACTTCATCTGAAAGCGGAGCAGTTCGCCCTTGAGCGGCGCGTCGCCCTCGCGGTAGCAGACGACGAGCTCCGCCAGCGAAAGGATGGTCTCCGGTTCGCGCCAGGTGTAAAAGTCGCGCAGCATGTCTGACCCGACCAGAAGGTACAGCTCCGCGTCGGGGTAGCGGCGGCGGAAGTACGCGAGCGTGAGACAGGTATAGCTGACGCCGCCCGCGTTGCATTCGTAGGCGCTGACTTCGCAGTTTTTCACCTGCGAAAAGGCGAGGCGCGCCATCTCCAGCCTGTCCTCGGCGGACGCCGCCGCGCCGTGCTTGTGCGGCGCGAGGTAAGCGGGAACGGCGATGAGCTTTTCCGCGCCGAGCGCCTCGACAGCGGCGCGCGCCATATTCACATGTTCTGCATGAACGGGGTCGAACGACCCGCCGAAAATCGCGATCTTCATCTGCGTCTTGTTTCTTTATGGGAAAAAGCGCGCCCGCGCATACCTGCGGGCAGGATTTTCCGTGCCGTTTTTATCAGTATAGCACATCTTTCGCGCGATGACAAGGTTTAAAAAAGAAATCGTTCGGGAAAAATCGTAGAGCGCCGCAGAGGCGGCGCAAATTTTTTTACGGACAAGGGCCATGAAAAAGATAGACCTTCCCCTTTGGTCGGACACGGTATGCCTGTTCCTGTGTCTGCTGCTCTTCTTTTTTGCGGTATTCCGCTTTTCGCTGCCGCTGTGGGCGGCGCTCCTCATCGCCTTCGCCGCGTCGGGCGCCGCGGCGGCGCTGCTGTTTTTGTTCCTGCGCGCACGGCGCAAAAAACGGCATGCGAGCGAGGGCGAAAAAGCGGAGATCGGCAGGCTCGTTTTTCATCTTGCCATGAGCGCGCCGGAGACCAACGCCGCGCTTTTAGCGAAATGCCTCAACGCCGCCGCACAAAAAAACGGGGCGGACGGCGCGGCGGCGCAGCCGCCCGACGCACCCGCCGATACAAACGCGCCCGCCGACAAGCCCGCCGATACAAACGCGCCCGCCGACGCGGAGGGCGGCAGGGCGCAGCTCCCCTACCGCGCGAAAAAGGACGCCGTGCTCTTTGAAAAAGGGCGCGCGCTCGTGCGGTTCCGCTTTGAAAAGGTGACGGCGGACGAGCTTTCGCCGCTCGTGCGCGCAAAAGAGGAGCGCAAGGCGGTGTTCGCGGGCGCGTTCACGGACGAGGCGAAAAAACTTGCCGACTCCTTCGGGCTGCGCCTTGTGGAGGCGCCCGAAGTGTATACGCTCGTCAAAGAGAGCGGCTGCATGCCCGACCCGCTCCTCGCCCCGCCCAAACCAAGGGGCGGCTTTTTGCAGAAACTGCGCGCGGGCGTACATCGCAGGGCGTGGCGCGGGTATGCCTTTGCGGGCGTTTCGCTGCTGTTGTTTTCGCTGCTGACCATCTTCCCCGTATACTACATCGTATCGGGCAGCATCCTGCTGACGCTCGCCCTGCTCGTCCGCTTTTTCGGGAAAAAGGACTGAGCCGCAGACAGCTGAGGCCGCGGCGCCTGCGGCGCGGCATACAAAGGCAGGACAAAGGACGGCGCCGCAGCATACAAGGGCGGCGGAGGAGCTCCTCCGCCGCCCGTTCGTTTTCCGACGTACCCGTCCCGCTCGCAAAAACGTGCGGGACCCGTTTTAAAATTCGATGTGTTCGAAATTTTTGCGCGACGAGCGGCGGTACAAAATGACCTTCCTGCCGATGACGGCGACGCACTCCGCCGAAAGGCGGGCGGCAAGCTCGTCGCCGAGGCTGCGCGCGTCCTCCTCCGCATTGGTGAGCACGTTTATTTTGATCAGCTCGCGCGCTTCGAGCGCGTCCGAAAAGGAGCGGAGCATGTTCTCGCTCATACCGCCCTTGCCCAGCTGCCCGACGGGCTGCAGGTTCGCCGCAATGCTCTTCAAATGGCTTCTCTGTTTGCTTGTCAGCATACGTACCTCTTCCTTTTTTGCGCGGCGCGCCCTCGGGCGCGTCGCCGTATCATTCTTTGAATTCAAACTCCACGCCGCCGAGGACGATCACGTCGTTTTCGGCAACGCCGCGCTTTTTGAGCGCCTTGATGACGCCCTTGTCGCGCAGCACCTTCTGGAAATACGCCATCGAATCGGGGTCATTGAGCACCACGTTGCGCTCGAGCATGTCCACCAGTCCGCCCGTGACGTACCAGACGTTCTCCTCCTCGTCCTTATCGATGAAGAACTCGTCGACGGACGGTCTGTCGTATTCGAACTCGTCCGCGGGGACGGGCTCGGCGGGCGGGAGGGTATCCAGCACGGCAAAGCACGCGTCGAGGAGGGCGCCCGTCCCCTCCCCCGTCACCGCCGTAATGGGGAAGACCGGATCTCCGCACTTTTCGCGGAAGGCGCGCACGTTCTCCTCCGCGCCGTACACGTCGCATTTGTTCAGCGCGACGAGCTGCGGCAGGGCGGCGAGCTTTTCGCTGTAGCGGGCAAGTTCGCCGTTGATCTTTACATAGTCCTCGTACGGGTCGCGCCCCTCGCTGCCCGAAACGTCGATGACATGCACGAGCATGCGGGTGCGTTCGATGTGCCGCAGAAAGGCGTGCCCCAGCCCCGCGCCCTCCGCCGCGCCCTCGATCAGCCCCGGGATATCCGCGGCGACGAACGATCTTTCGTACCGCCGCACGACGCCGAGGTTGGGCGAAAGGGTGGTAAAGTGGTAGTTCGCGATCTTCGGGCGGGCGGCGCTGATCTTGGACAGGAGCGTGCTCTTGCCCGCGTTGGGAAAGCCGACCAGCCCCACGTCCGCAATGACTTTGAGTTCGAGGATGAGGGTGTGCGGCTGCGTCTTTTCCCCTTTCTGCGCGAAGTGCGGCGCATGGCGGCGCGCCGTGGTGAAGCGCACGTTGCCCTTGCCGCCGTTCCCGCCGCGCGCGAGCAGCTTTTTTTCGCCGTCTTCGTACACGTCGCACAGAATTTTGCCCGTCTCCTCGTCGCGCACGATGGTACCGAGGGGGACGGCGAACACCTTGTCCGCCCCGCCCTTGCCGAAACGGTTGTTCGTGCCGCCGCGCTCGCCGTTTTCGGCAAAGAATTTGGCGCCGAAACGGAATTCGAACAGGTCGTTCCTGTCCTTATCGCCGACGACGTACACGTCGCCGCCCTTGCCGCCGTCGCCGCCGTCCGGCCCGCCGTTGGCGAAACCCTTGAAACTTTTGAAAGAGTTCATGCCGTCGCCGCCGTCGCCGGATTTTATCGTGATCTTTACTTTATCGGTAAACACAAGCCCTCCTCAGGCATCGCCCTGCCCGTCCGTTTTTGCGGCGAACGCGTCGCACACTTCGGCGAGCGCGCAGTGCGCGCAGTCCGGTTTTTGCGAATGGCACACCCTTCTCCCGTGCCAGATGAGCCAATGGTGCGCGTCCGACCAGTCCTTCTGCGGGATCGCGCGCATAAGATCGCGCTCCGTCTTTTCGGGCGTGTTCGCGTGCGCCAGCCCCAGACGGTTGGACACGCGGAACACATGCGTATCCACGGCGATCGCGTCCTTATGGAACCACACCGCCGAAACGACGTTCGCCGTCTTGCGCCCCACGCCCGCGAGCGAGCAAAGGTCTTCGAAGTTTTCGGGCACTTCGCCGCCGAATTTTGCAAGGATGTCGCGCGAGGCGGAGAGGATATGCGCCGCCTTGCTGCGGTAAAAGCCGCAGGAATAGATCTTTTTTTCCAGTTCCTCCTGCGAAAGCGCGCACATCGCGGCGGGCGTGTTGTACTCTTTGAACAGCTCCGCCGTCACTTTGTTCACCCGCTCGTCCGTGCACTGCGCGGAGAGGATGACCGCGACCAGCAGCTCGTATGCGCTGCCATAGTGCAGCGCGGGGCGCGCGCCCTCGTATTCGCGCGCCAGGATCTCCAGCGCGCGCTTCCGCTTTTGTTCGTCCATGCCGCTATTTTACCATACTTCCGCCCCGTTTACAAACCATTTTGCCGCATATTTGCAGAAAAAAACGGTCAGAACACCGTGCGGATATACCCCGCCCCCGCGCGGCAATACCCGACGAACGCGGAATACCCCGCCTGCGCCACAACTTTCCGCGCGCGCGGGAAGTCGCCCTCGGCAAAGCGCGCCGAAAGCCCGCACCCCGCGTTCGCCTCGCGCGGGGAAGAGACCGCCTGCGCCGCGATCCCGAACCGCTTCAGCCGCGCCGCGCAGTCCAGCGCCTGCGTGCGCGAACGGAACACCGCATATATCTGCCCCATTTGCTTTTTCCTCCGTGCATGCCCGTCAACCTTTCGGCAGCCCCGGCATATAGTAATATCGTATTCCAGTATATGAAAGGGCGGGGAAAGGCTGTGCCGCCCCGCCCCGGAAGGGAGAGAGACGTTGATTTACCTTGACAACGCCGCGACGGGCGGCAGAAAACCGGACTGCGTGCAGCGCGCCGTGCGCGCGTGCGTCGAAGGGGTATGCGCCAACCCCGGGCGGGGCGGGCACGCGGCGGCGCTCGCGCAGGCGGAGAACGTGCTGCGCGCCCGCGGGCTGCTGAGCCGCTTTTTCGGCGGGGCGGGCGCGGAACGCGTCGTCTTCACGAAAAACTGCACCGAGGCGCTGAACATGGTGCTCTTCGGCGCCGTACGCGCGTATGCGCACCTGTACACCCGCGCACGTCCACACATCGTAACGACGGCGATGGAGCACAATTCGGTGCTGCGCCCCCTGTTCGCGCTGCAGCGCGCGGGCGAAATTTCGCTGACCGTCGTTCCCCTGACGGAGGGCACGGTGCGCCCCGAGGCGATCGCCGCGGCGGTGAACGGGCAGACGCTGCTCGCCGTGCATACGCTCGCCTCCAACGTGACGGGCGCCGCCGTCGATCCCGCCGCCGTGCGCGCGCTTCTGCCCGAGCGCGTCCTGCTCGTATGCGACGGCGCGCAGGCATGCGGACATGTGCCCGTCGACATGCGGAAAGCGGGCATCGACGCGCTCTGCGTGGCGGGGCACAAGGGCATGCAGGGCATCCAGGGCGCGGGCGCGCTGCTCCTCTCCGCGCGGTTCGCCCCCGCCCCCTTCGCCTACGGCGGCACGGGCAGCGTGAGCTTTGACGAGAACATGCCCGCCTTTTTCCCCGACCGCCTGGAAGCGGGCACCCTCTCCTGCCCCGCCGTCGCCTCCCTTGCGGAAGGCGCGCTGTACCTCCTGCCGCGCATGGAGCGCATCGCGGCGCACCTCACGCGGGGCACGGCGTACCTTGCCGAAGCGCTCCGCGGCATCGACGGGGTGCGGGTGTACGGCGGGGCGAACCCGTACGGCATCCTCTCCTTTGCGAGCGCGAACATGCAGTCGGAGCTGTTCGCGCAGGCGCTTTCGGACGAATACGGCATCGCGGTGCGCGGCGGGCTGCACTGCGCGCCGCGCATGCACGCGGCTCTCGGCACGGCGGAGGAAGGGCTGGTGCGCGTGAGCCTTGCCGAAAACAACACCCGCGCCGAGGCGGATACACTCCTCGCCGCCGTGCGCGCCCTTGCGGCGCGGAAGGGCTGCCCCCGATCCCCGTCCGAAAAAATACGCGGAATCCCCTTTCCCCGCGCGGACGGCGCGAAGCGGCCTCTGGGGCAGCCACGCCCCGGAAAGCAAAAACAAAGCAAAAACGCTGCGGGAGATCCCGCAGCGCCTGCGCTACATCGTTTTGAGTTTTTTGATGACCTGTTCCAGCTTTTTGCGCTTGGCGGCGTCGAGCATGGGCGAGAGCGCCGCGGCAAAACGGTCGAGGTCCTCGTCGGTCAGCGTGCCCGCCTTGCGGCCGCGTTCCGCCTCCTTGTAGATGGCGCGGAGGATATCCGCCTCGCCCTTGCCCGCCAGCGCGGACGCGAGCTGTTTTGCAAGGCGGTCGCTCTCCGCCGCGCTCTGCTCCGAACGCTTCTGCTCCTTCTGCTCCTCTTTTGAATAGGAATTGAAATCCTGCATCGCATACCTCCGAAGAATTCCTTCAATCATGTATATGCGGCGGCGGCGCGAAGTGTCCGCCGCGCAGGGAGGCCGTCTATGGAATTTTTGTTGCTCATGCTCGTGCTGTTCGCCGCCAAAGGCGGCGGGAACGCCCCGCTCGGGGACATCGCGCGCCTTTTGAAGAGCGAACCCGTCCGCACCCTCCGCATCGGGAACGCGACGGCGGGCGAACTTGCCGAAGCGGCGGAGCGCTTTTCCGCCCTGACGGAGGAGGGCGGCATCCTGCGCGCCTTTGCGGAGGGAAAGGCGGACTTTGCGGGGCTGAACGCTTTGGCGCAGCTGTTCGGCGCGGGGACGCCGCCCGCGTTCCCGCCCCCGCAGGGCATGCCGCAGGAAGCGCCCTGCAACCCCTTTGCGCCCATCGCGCCCTTCGCGCCCGCGGAATTCGTGTGCGCGCTCAACCGCTGTTTCGCATAGCGCGCCCACCCCTGACGGCGCCGCCATACGTTTGTGCAGGAAAACGGGCGCCGCGCGGGAAATTCCCGCGCGGCGCCCTGCCGTATCGTTCTGTTTTGCCGCAAACGCTTGCCGTTCCGCCGCAACGCGCTTTTCAGCGCGCGGCGATGGACGCGAGCATCGCCGTGAGCGCGGCGTTGTTGTAGTCGGCGTTCGTCTCCGCCGCGACCGTCTGCGGGCTGCCGCCCGCGTCGCTGTCGTTCTCGGTGATGCCAACGCCGTGGATGCAGGTGCCGTTCGGCCAGTAGATCTGCGCGGTGGTCAGCTTGACCGCCCCGCCGCCGATGTTCGTGAACGTCGTCTGCATGATGCCTTTGCCGTAGGTGCGCGCCGTGTTTTCGCCCAGCTTGGTCAGATAGATGTCCGCATACGAAACGGTGCCGTAGCTGTACATTGCGCCGATGAGCGCTTCGGAGGCGGAGGCGCTGTTCACGTTCGCCGCCACATACACCGCCGAATCGCCGAAAAACTCCGCAAAATAGTTGCCCTCCGCGACGTAGCGCTCTTCGCTGCCGTCTTTGAACCGCGCCGTCTGCACCACTTCGGAGGAGGACGTTGCATCGCGCAGCAGATAGGAGGCGATGCGCTGCAAAATATCCATCCTGCCGCCGCCGTTGTTGCGCAGATCGAGCAGAAGCGACGTTGCGCCGTCCGCCTGATACTGCATCGCGGCGCGCGTGAACGCCGTCGCCGCGTCCCCCGCAAAGCGCACGATGCGGATGTACGCCGTATCGCCGTTCACCGCCTCGTCCTGCGTGACGTACGCGCTGACGTCCGTCCAGTGTGCGGACCCGTTTTCGTCATACGTGTACGCATACGCGCGCCCGCCGCAGGCGTACAGCACATAGCTTTCGGTATACGCCGAAAAAGTGACGGTGAGCGTGAACGAATCCGCCGCCGCGGGATCGTTTTCGGCGGAAAAGCGCAGGTACACGGTATCCCCGTCTTCAAACGGCGCAAATGCCGCCGTGGCGCTCGCCGAATCGGAGACGACGGTCAGCGCGTCCGCGTCCGTCCCCGCGCCCGTGAGGAACATGCCCTCCTGCACGGTGCCCGCCGAACCGTTCGCGAAAAAGACGGGCGAGCCGATCGCCACGCGCGACACCCTGTTCGTGCCCGTGAAAAAGCTCAGCCCCGTGCCCTCCATCTGCCCCGCATACGAACTTTCGATGGCGGCGTATTCGTCGGGAGAGTAGTACTCCGAATACTGGTCGAGCACGCCCTCCGCACCGTCGATCGCGGCGTTCCAGAAGTCGTCCTCCTGCACGTCGTAGTAGTAATTGGCGTCCACTTCGCCCCACATCCAGAGAAGAGCGCGCGCGCCGCTCGGAAGGGTCGCGTAATAGGTGAAAAAGCCCGCAAGAAAGATCACCGCCGCCGCAAGCACGGCGCAGACCGCCAAAAACACTTTCCGGCGCGTCGTTTTGCGCGCCTTTGCGCCGCCGGCGGGCGCGCCGTCCGCGCCGCTCTGTTCCGCCGGCAGTGGGTCGCTCTCCCCGCCGCTCTGTTCCGCCGGCAGTGGGTCGCTCTCCCCGCCGCTCTGCTGCGCAGGCAGGGGCGCCTTTTCGTCCCGTTCGTCTTTGTTCATCTCCGTTCCTCCGCGGGAAGGGGCGGCCGCTGCCAATTCATGGGCAGCAATTCGCACAGTTTTACCGTGCGGACAGGCTCTTCCCCTACCAGAAATTCCGTTTCCGCATTCTCGGGCGCGAGCAGCGACAAAAATTCGCGGCACGCCCCGCAGGGCGACATGAGCGCGCCCTCCCTGTTCACGCATACGACGCGGCGCACGACGTGCTCGCCGTCGGTGAGCATCGCCGCGGCGGCGCTGCGCTCGGCGCAGAAACCCAGCCCGCAGGCAAGGTCGATGTTCACGCCGCGGTACAGCCTGCCGTTTGCGCCCTCCAAAACGGCGCTGACGTAGCCGACCGAACAGAATTCGCCCCTGTCGCGCGGGGCGATCCCCGCGCGCGCCATCGCCAGCATTTTTGCAAAGATCCCGTCCATCGTCTTCCCCTTATCCACTATATAATATTGCCGCCCTGTGACAAAACTTTGCAAGAGCGGCGAAAAGTCCGGATAATTTTTTCCGCGTTCCGAAAACAATGCCTTTCGGAACATTGTTTATAACACGAAAACGCTTTGCCTCACCCTGCGCGGAACGGCGGCAAGGTCATCCCTTTTGTGTCACCTTGCGCGGAACGGCGGCAAGGTCATCCCTTTTGTGTCACCCTGCGCAGAACGGCGGTACAGCGAATGTTTTCCCATCCTCCTGCGCGGTGCGGCGGGCTTCCTTCGCGTCATTCTGAGCGGTATGGCTTGACGATCTTTTCCGTCATTCTGAACGGAACGAAGTGAAGTCGAAGAATCTCTATGCAGATATTGTCGATATTTTCATAGAGATCCCTCGACAGGCTCGGGATGACAGGAGGCATGCGTCCCTACGCCGCCTATTGCGGCGTGCTTAAATAATCTCTCGCGCAAGCAAAACCGCGCTTTTGCGTTAGCGCACCCCTGTTTGCGCGTAAGCGCTCTTGCAGGAAAGGTGAATGCGCCGCACTTCTATAATGGTGCGCCCTGAAAGGTGCGGCGCAGAGGAAAACCTCCGCCATCTCGAACATAGTGAGAGTGGTGGGGTTATCCTCCCATCGTAAAAATCGCAGGCGTCAGCTCGCCGAGATTTTTACGAAAGCCCTTTTTGATAATTCGCTGCGCGTGGCAAAATCACATTTTTGCCTAAGCGCACTCAATTTGTCGCATACCTGCGACTCACGCGAAAGGGGTGAATGCGCATGACTTTTTAATAGGAGAAGCCTTCAAAGGTCATGCGCAGAGGGGAAAACGGCTGTCCCGCAAGGGCAGCGGTTTCCCCCTAAAAATCGCGCAAACCGCAGCATCTCTTTTGCGAGGTTTGCGCGAAAGGGTCACACTCTTGCCACCCCGTCCCGCTTCGCCGCTTCGGCGACGGCTTTGGCGACCGCAGGGCCGACGCGTGTATCGAACGCGGAGGGGATGACGTAATCGGGGCGCAGTTCGTCGCCCACAAGCTCCGCCAGGGCGTGCGCGGCGGCGACCTTCATGCCCTCGGTGATGTCGCTCGCGCGTACGTCGAGCGCGCCGCGGAACACGCCGGGGAAGGCGAGCACGTTGTTGATCTGGTTGGGGAAGTCGCTGCGGCCCGTTCCCACGACGAACGCGCCCGCGTCGAGGGCGTCCTGCGGGTAAATTTCGGGCTCGGGGTTCGCCATCGCAAACACGATGGGCTTTTCCGCCATGCTTTGCACCATCTCCTTGGTGAGCTGCCCGGGCGCTGACACGCCGATGAACACGTCCGCCCCCTTCACCGCGTCGGCAAGTTTGCCGCGCAGGTGCTCGCGGTTGGTGCTCTTGGCAATGTCCGCCTGCGCGACGGACAGCCACGGCTCCCCTTCGCAGACGATGCCGCGGCTCGCGGTGAGGGTGATGTGCTTCGCGCCGCTCGCCTGTAAAAGTTTGCAGATGGCGATGCCCGCGCTGCCCGCGCCGCAGATGACGATGCGGATGTCCGCAAGGCTCTTGCCCGCGAGCTTGAGCGCGTTGATGAGCGCCGCGCCCGTCACGATCGCCGTGCCGTGCTGGTCGTCGTGAAAGACGGGGATATCCAGCTTTTCTTTGAGGCGCGCCTCCACTTCAAAGCACTTGGGCGCGCGGATGTCTTCCAGGTTGATGCCGCCGAAGGAGGGCGCGATCATCTCCACCGCTTTGACGATGTCGTCCGTATCCTGCCCCGAAAGCACGATGGGGATGGCGTCGATGCCGCCGAATTCACGGAAGAGAACGGCCTTCCCCTCCATGACGGGCAGACCCGCCAGCCCGCCGATGTTGCCTAAGCCCAGAACGGCGCTGCCGTCGGACACGACGGCGACGGTGTTCCACTTGCGGGTGTAGAGGTACGCCGCGGACGGGTCGGCGGCGATCTCCTTGCAGGGCTGCGCCACGCCGGGCGTGTACGCGAGCGAAAGTGACTCCCTATCCTTTACTTCGACGAGCGAACGGATCTCGTATTTGCCGCGCAGCTCCTTGTGCAGCGCGAGCGAACGCTGATAAACATCCATGGTAAAATCCTCCTGTATCGGCAGAGCCGAATGCCTCAGACGAGGCGGTTTAAGATCGTGATGACGCGGAAGGTGACGGCGTCTGAAAATTTGCGCAGGTTCAGCCCCGTCATGCGTTCGAGCTTGTCCAGACGGTACATGAGCGTGTTGCGGTGCATGTACAGGTTGCGCGACGTTTCGCTCACGTTCAGGTCGTTGCCCAGAAATTCCTCCGCCGTGCTTGCGAGGTCCTCGTCTTTCAGAAGTTCGCGCGCCTCGCCGTCGAGCAGCACCGAAAGGTATTCCGCCCTGCGCGCGGCGGGGAGCTCTTCCAGCATGCGGATGAGCACGAATTCGCGGTAGCTGTGCACGTCGCCCGCCGTATTGAACTGCGCGCTCATGCGCAGCGCAACGCTTGCCTGCGTATAGGACTGCGCCACGTCTTCAAACCGACGCACCGTGCATCCGATGCCGACGCGCGCGCGGATGCCCAGCTCTTCCTGAAAGCTCTGCGCGAGAAAATTGGCAAAATCCGCCGAAGACTGATACTCCGAATCCGCCTCCGTGAATTTGATGAAAGCGCCGTCCTTCGGGGCGATCATCACGGCGCAGTCGGCGTCGCTCTCGGCATACTGTGCCAGAAGCCCCGCCATGTCGCCCTCCCCTTCCGCACTCACGGCGAGAGCGAAACAGGGGCGGTCGGGCACGGCATATTTGTCGCGGTAACGCCGGATATCCTCCTCGGCGCATTCGCCCAAAAGGATGCGCCGCAGAAATTCGCCCTTGGGCAGGTTGGCGGTGCCGGGGACACGGCTGCCCGCGTTCGCGACCATATCCGCAATAAGATAGGCGTAATTCCGCTGCACGTCCGTACAGCCCGCAACGGAACAAATATACTGCCTGCCGCGATGCGCGGCACGGAAAAAGGTCACGTTCCGCTCCGCGTCACGGAAGACGCCTTCGAACCCCGAAGGGGCTTTCCCCTCCGCGCCGAAGAGCGGTTCGCCGCGGCCTGTATAGACCGAAACGGCGATCCCCGTATTTTCCCGGATGGCATCGATCGTCTTTTTCAGATCAGCGTCCATAATTCCCCCGATGCGGCGCGCCGCGTGGATTTCCCGTTTATTATACCGCAAAAAGGCGGAAATATCAATCTTTTTCGCACATACTGCAAAACAAAGGGTGCAGTTTTCACGAAACGTTTACCCGTTTATTTTTCGGAATTACACTTGACACTTTGCCACGGTTATAGTAGAATAATAGCTGTAAGAATGTCACCTGTCCGTTTCCGGAAGGGAACGGCTCTGCCAGGAAACAGGAGGATTACGACCATGGAAGTTTCCAATACAATGCCCCTGCCCGAAACGGCGGCTGCGGCACCCGCTGAAAAAAAAGAGGGCAGGCTCACCCAGCTTATCCTCTCCCTTATCATCTTTGCGGGCTTCGTCGTGCTGCTGTTCGTACCGGATACGGCGCTCGGGACCTCTTTGATGCTGGACGAGATCATCGGTCTGTTCAAAGATTTCTCGCCCGTGTTCGAACTTATGCCCGTCTACTCCTCGGCCCTGCTGCTGATCGTCGCGGCATATGCGGTGCTGCTCGTCTGCACCGTCGTTTCGATCTTCCAGCGCAACAGCGCCGCGGCAAAACTCAATCTGTTCAAAACGTCGTTCCTGCTTCTGGCGATTTTGTTCTACATCTTCGCGCTGCTCGATGCGGGCTTGGGGTTTGCGGATATATTCTATAATGCCGATACCTATGTCGCGCTCAATTCGACGGTCATTTCGCTCGCGCTTGGCGTTGTGGCGCTCATCGTGCTGCTGTTTACCGCGCATAAGGCGTTCGGTTTCGTCAAATTCTTCTTTGTGCTGTTTGCGGCGGGCTTTATCGCCGTTCTGCCCCGGCTGTTTATCGGGCTCTATGATTTTTCGGGCATCATCGCGGGCGCCGATCTCGGTACGGAAACGCTTGACGTGATCACCTCGATCGTGTTCCAGGCGTTCGCGGTCGCGCTGGCGGCGAACCTCGTGATCGCCCTCTTTTCCGCATGCGCCCGCAAAACGGCGGTGCTCGACTTTGTGCGCGCATGCGTCGTGCTCGTGCTCGCGGCGGCGGCGTTCATCCTGCTCGGCGTGCGCGAAAATTTTGCGAACGGGTTCGATTTTGTAGGCACCGTCGTATGCACGGGCATCGCCCTTGTACAGTTTGTGTTCGCGCTCGTCGTCCTCCTCGTGCTGCACGCCAAAAAGAAGGCCGCCGCGGCGCAGCCCGAAACGGCACAGCCCTCCCCCTTCGTGGTGGACGCGAACAACCAGATGGCGCTGCGCGGCTGGGAACAGCCCGCCTATGCGCAGCCCGCGCCCGAACAACCCGCGCCTTACTACGGCACGCCCGCGCCCGAGCCGGCGCCCGCCTATGACGAGGCGGCGCGCACGAACGACGCGCTCGAGGCGGCGGCACAGCTTACCTTTGACGACATAACCGCGCAGGAACCCGCGCCCGCCGAACCCGAACCCGCGCCCGCTTCGTCTTATGAAAGCGTGATCCGCGACGAGCAGCAGGAGCGGCCCGGCGAAAAAGAAGCGCCGAAGGATGAAAAGCCCTTCGACTTTGAACAGGCGCGCTACGACGGCACGTTCAACCGTGCGTATGCGGACTATGCGCAGCAGCAGGAACCGCAGCAACAGCCCGAATACCGTACGGCGCAGCCCTATTACCAGACGCCGCGCACCTACGCGCAGCCCGCGCCCGCACAGAACGCCGCGCCCTACTATGATTCGGCAGCAAACGCGGGATATGTGCCCGACGCGTTCATCAACGGGCTGACCGCGGCGGAACGCGATGAGTTCAACAAACTGTTCATCTCGCGCATCTACGGCGAAAACAAGCGCCTGCCCGCCTATGTCGTCGGCGGCGACAACCGCGAATTTTTTGCCAAGATCTTCGTGTTCATGGGCAGGTACCGCAACGTCATCTCCGACGGACTGCTCGAAAAGATCTACGAATACAGCAACCTGATCCGCTGACCTTGCATGCGGCGGATACGCAAAAGCGCCGCGCAGCGTTTGAAACGCTGCGCGGCGCTTTTATTGTTGCACTTCGGAACGGCGGTCGCGTTTGCATCCATCACTTACCGCCGATTACCTCCCACCGGAAGCACCGTAACGGCTCTCGTCCCTGCACAGGAGCAGGATCCCCGCAACCAAACTCACAAACAGCAAGGTGCAGACTTTGAACCCCGTCGTTATGGTCTGCCGACGGTTCAGCTTGTTGACAAGGCTTACTGTCATAGGCACGCACCAACAGAGCGGGATCAGCCACAGCGACGTTATGACGCAGCCTATGATCATAAAAACTTTACTGAGCGTATCGAGAACATCCGTACGCGCAGCAGGCGCAGAGGGCGGCACATACGTTTTGCTGTACGGCTCTGTCGGGCTGCCGCATCGGGAACAAAACCGCGCCGCGTCATCGAGCGCCTCCCCGCAATTTGTACAATATTTCATCGTTTTCTCCTTTTTTGTCCGTCGAATTATCTTTTTCCCGCCCCTATTCAAGCGGCAAGCAGCAACGGAACAGCCTATAGCCTATTTCCTGTCCGTCTTTAGCCGCCAATTTCAGTTGTCGACAAATTGTCGACAACTGAGGGTTTCTTCGCTTTATGACATTCCAATAGGAACGCGGGTTTTTGCTTTTTGTGAGAGCCTCTGCAATGTCGGCAGCGCAAAACCACCATTTGGAAGTTTGTTCCTCCCAAACGGCGCGCACAGGAATGTCTTCAAAAAAGCGAATGGATGTTTTGGTCATTGGCTCTTCCCGCTCCGGCACCATTATACCATACGGCGG
>JAGHJS010000035.1 GCA_017886545.1 Clostridia bacterium | reverse complement strand
CGTCAAAGATCAGTCCGTGCTCCTGACGGGGCGTTTGAACCCGCAGGTCGTGCGCACGGCGGAGATGATGGACATGCTGTGCATCGTGTTCGTGCGCGGCAAGCGGCCGGAACCCGCCGTCATCGAACTCGCGCGCGAAAAGGGCATCGTGCTCCTCTGCACGCAGAAACGGCTGTTCGTCGCCTGCGGCATTCTGTACACGCACGGGCTGGGTGGCTGAGATGGACGAATGCATCCGCCTCGAATACGACGTGGACGGGCAGAATTTTGCCTCCGCGGGGCATGCGAGCGAAAGCGTGAAGCGCATGCTCAAACAGATGGGCGTGCCCGCGCAGACCGTACGCCGCGTTGCCATCGCCATGTACGAGGGCGAGATCAACATGGTCATCCATGCGCACGGCGGCAAGGCGGTCGCGGAGATCTATCCCGACCATATCGACATCACGCTCGCCGATCACGGCCCCGGCATCGCGGATATTTCCCTTGCGATGCAGGCGGGGTATTCGACGGCGACGGAGAACATCCGCAGCCTCGGGTTCGGCGCGGGAATGGGGCTGCCGAACATGAAAAAGTACAGCGACGATATGCAGATCGACAGCACGGTCGGCGTGGGTACGACCGTAAAGCTGCGCGTGGATTTTGAAGAGTGACGACGGGAACTGTGGGGGAGAGATGGTAACGTTGAAGACCGTCGTTCTGGACGCGGAAAAGTGCATCGGGTGCATCACCTGCATGCGCCGCTGCCCGACAGAGGCGATCCGCATCGAGAACGGCAAGGCAAAAATTTTATACGATAAGTGCATCAACTGCGGCGAATGCGTGCGCAGCTGCAAGGGCGGCGCCAAGCGGCCCGTGTACGACAGCTTCGATCTCGTGGACAGCTACAAATACAAGATCGCGCTGCCTTCGCCCTCGCTGTTCGGGCAGTTCAACAACCTCGACGATCCGAATTACGTCATCGAAGGGCTGTTGGCGCTCGGGTTCGACGAGGTGTTCGAAGTCGGGCTGGCGGCGGAGCTGGTCACCGACTGTACGCGCAGGCTGATGGCGGAAAAGGGGCTCAACCGCCCCGTCATCAGCACCGCCTGCCCCGCGGTGGTAGAGCTGATCCTGTTAAAGTTCCATGAACTTGCCGATCATCTGCTGCCCGTCTACGCGCCCGCAAAGATCGCGGCGAAGCTCGCCAAAAAGCAGGCGATCGGAAAGGGGATCCCCGCGGACGACATCGGCATCTTTTTCATCTCGCCCTGTCCCGCGAAGGTGTATTCGCTGCACCGCGAGGAAGTTTCGAACGAAAAATACATTTCGGGCGTGCTTTCGCAGAGCGACATCTATTTCCGCCTCGTCGAAAAGATGAACAAGATCAAGAACCCGCGCAAGCTCGGCAAGTGCGGGTATTCGGGCATCGGCTGGGGCAGCTCGGGCGGGGAGAGCAATTCGCTCGGGCTTGGCAATTACATACACTGCTCGGGCGTGCGCAACGTGCTGGGGCTTTTAAAAGAGATGAGCGACGGCAAGCTGGACGGCGACGCGGAGTTCGTGGAGATGAACATGTGCCCCGGCGGGTGCGTGGGCGGCGTGCTGAACGTGGAAAACCCGTTCATCGCGCGCAACCGCATGCGCCAGCTCGCAGAAAAGATGCGCATCCCGCCCGCGACGATGGAGAGTTACGGGCTGGACGAAAACTTTTTCATCTGGGACAAGATCCCCGAACCGTCCACGTCGTTTCAGCTCGACCCGAACCGCTTTGTCGCCATGCAAAAACTCATGCTGGTGGAGGAGTACCTCAAAAAACTGCCCGGCATCGACTGCGGCGCGTGCGGCGCGCCGACCTGCCGCTGCCATGCGGAGGACGTCGCCATGCACGGCGGGGTGCTCGACTGCGTAAAGCTGGACGAGGTGAAGCAATGACGGTCAGCGAATTTGCAAAACAGGCGGGGTATACCGTCTTTTCGGAAGGGGAGGACCGCGCGATCGGCAGCGGCTACTGCGGCGATTTTCTCTCCAACATCATCTCCCGCGCAACGGACGACTGCGCATGGCTGACGGTCATGAACAACGTGAACGTCGCCGCCGTGGCGACGCTCATCGACTGCGCATGCATTATTTTGTGCGAGGGCGTTGCGCCAGACGAGGCGTTTGCCGCGCGCGCAAAGCAGCTCGGGCTGTGGGTCCTTGGCGCCAAAGAGAATGTGTTCGAGGCGGCGAAAAAGGTCGCTGAGTTGTGCGGGGTGTGACGATTCACGAAAAAAGTTTTGAAAGAGACAAAACTTTTTTCCGTGATTAGAGAGACAACCGGCGGGCACGCCCGCTTCGCGGGCTAACCGCCGTTTTTCTCTCTGCGGCGCGCGCCAAATGCTCTCCATTATAAGCGCGCCGCATTCACTCTTTCCGAATTGAGTCGCAAGTATGCGACAATTTGGGGGCGCTAAACAGGGTTCCCAAAAATCGCAACGAAGTGAGATTTTTGGGAAGAGGAGGAGCAGAGTGCGCATGCGAGCATTGCCCCGAAGGAGCAATGCGAGAGAGCAGCCGACAGCTCCGACGAAAAAGCGTGGTTTTCGGACGCGCAATTTGATTATTGAAAAGTTCTTAGGCAAAAGTGTCATTTTGCCACGCGCAAGAGATTATTAAACACTTATTCAAAATGCGATTTTGAAACGTGCAGTTTGAGTATTGAAAAAGTTCTTAGGCAAAAGTGTCATTTTGCCACACGTAATTTGATTATAGGAAAGGAAATACCTTACGTCGTCCTGAGCGAAGCCGCGGGCTTCCTTCCCGTCATCCTGAGCGTAGCGAAGCGGAGTCGAAGGATCTCTGTTCTAATTTTGTCGATAGCTCAATAGAGATCCCTCGGCTGCGCTCGGGATGACACATAGACGATATTTGCATAGAGATCCCTCGCGAGGCTCGGGATGACAAAAAGTGCATAAGCAATTTCAATAATTTCTCGCGCCAGCAAAACCACGCTTTAGCGTCGGAGCAGCCGTCAGCTCGGCGAGAGATCTGCGAGGAGGCAGGGCATGAAGTTGTACTATGATTTTCATATCCATTCCTGCCTCAGCCCCTGCGGCGATGCGGACAATACGCCCAACAACATCGTGAACATGGCGCTCGTCAAGGGGCTGCATGTCATCGCGCTCTCCGATCACAACACGGGCAAAAACTGCCCCGCTGCGATCGCCGTGGGCAAAAAAAACGGGCTCATCGTACTGCCCGCTATGGAGCTGACGACCAGCGAGGATATCCACATCCTCTGCCTGTTTGAAAAATACGAGGATCTGCAAAAGCTCGAATCGCACATTCAGCGCACCCGCCTGCGCATCAGAAACAAGCCCGAAATTTTCGGGAAGCAGCTTATCTTAAACGAAAACGACGAGGTCATCGGCGAGGAGGAGGACCTCCTCATCGTCTCGTCGGGGGTATCCGTCGAGGAGGTCGCAGCGCTCGTGTCGGGTTTCGGCGGCATCGCCGTGCCCGCGCATATCGATAAGCAGGCGAACGGCCTGGTCGGCGTGCTCGGCGCGTTCGATTATAATCTGGGATTTCAGCTCATCGAATGCACCGCGGGGTCGGGTGTGAAACTGCCGCAGATCACCGATTCGGACGCGCATTATTTATGGGACATCGCCGAAGCGGAGCACTTCATCGAGGCGGAAACATGTTCTGCGCACGGCGTGTTCGAGGCGCTCAAAAAAATGTGCAGGCAGGGCGAATAAAATACGGCGGGGCGCAGCCCCGTTTTTTTACGGAGAAAGGGTCATGGCATTGAAAAAAGTACGGGAGTATTTGCAGCAATTCGATCTGGCGGAGCGCGTGCGCGTGCTTGGGCAGTCCAGCGCGACGGTGGAACTTGCGGCGCAGGCGCTCGGGTGCGAGCCCTGCCGCATCGCCAAAACGCTCTCCTTCCGCGTGGGCGAGCGGGTCGTGCTCGTCGTCTGCGCGGGTGACGCAAAGGTCGACAACCACAAATTCAAGGCGTTTTTCGGCACAAAGGCGAAGATGCTCACCGCCGAGGAAGCGGAGCGGCTCGTTGGGCACGCCGTGGGAGGCGTGTGCCCGTTCGCACTGAACGATGGGGCGGAGACCTGGCTGGACGGCTCGCTCAGGCGCTTTAAAACGGTGTTCCCCGCCTGCGGCAGCAGCAACAGCGCCATCGAACTCACCCCCGAAGAGCTCGCGTCCTGTGCGGATAAATTCCGCGGCTGGGCGGACGTATGCAAAACGGCCGACGATTTGTCTGCATAATGATACAGAAACATGCCGATAAAATATGACGGGAGGGTAAATCGAAAAAAATATAAAAAAAGTACAAAAATTTTTTATGCGACTGACAGGTTCTGTCGGTCGCGTTTGCTATAATATAGGCAGCCTGCGGGGAGGCTTGCAGGCACAATCTTGTTCCGCAAGGAGGAGAGTATATGAGTCCTGGTCTGCTTTGGGGTATCGCGGCGGTCTGCGTCGTCCTTTTGGTAGGTGTGATCGTTTTTATTGTCATACGCACGAAGCAGGCGCAGCAGGATCGGGCGAGAATGGAGGCGGACCTGCCCGTGATACGGCAAAACGAGCAGGCGGCGCAATATGCGCTGTACCAGAACGGCATCGTGTGCAGCGCGCATTACAGCAACCTCGGCTACAAATTCATCGAGTACAGGACCAAGTACAATGCGCCCGACAACGTGCATTTTATCATCGACGAGGTCAACAAAAAGTTCGTCGCCTATATGCTCCTGCCCTATTCGTTCAAGGTGTATTCCTTTTCCGATTACGAAAAGTGCGAGCTGACCGTGAACAACGGCACGCTGGAAACGTCCACCGTCGGCACGGGGGCGGGCACGTCGCTGGGCGGCATCGGCGTAGGGGTCGGGGTCGCGAATTCCACGTCTTCGCAGCAGGTGACGAGCATTACCGTTTCGGTCACTTTCAAAAACGGCGACGTCGCCTATGTCAACTTTCTGGATAACATCATGGCGTACCAGGGGGATGACCGCTACAACGCGGCGCTGGCGAACGCCAAGCAGTTCCGTGACAAGCTCGAACTTCTGCACAAATACGCGGCATAAGGGATGAGAAGGGGCGCTTTTTCGGAAGCGCCCTTTTTTTACACCGTTATTACAAAACCGTGCGTATTTTTATACAAAATTGCGCTATACTGGAAGCGTAAAGGCGGTACACAAAGGGGAACCGCGCTTCTACGCCCCGCACCTTTCATACGGCGGGAACACGACCTGCGGCGAGGAGGAAAATTCCGCGCAGGGATACACAAATTGCGGGTAAGCTGCCCATGGGCGGTTCGCCCGTTTTTTATTGCTTCGCCGCGCGCCTCCCTGTTTTTGGGAGGCGCGCGGCGCGCCGTCCGCATAGCGTGGCGGCGGCAAAAGGAAGGCGGCAAAGACGTGCGGCGGCAAAAGGAAGGCGGCGAAGGCATGCGGCAAAGACGTGCGGCGGAACGGGCGCCGCCGCTCCGTTTTTTTTGTGAAAAATATTTTTGCAAAAGGGTTGCTTTTTGCCGGTCCCGGTGATAGAATAAAGCCGCGGATGGGAACGTTAACTTATCCGCAAAAAAGAATGCGGCGCGCGTTTCCGCCGGCGAAGAGAATATGAACAAGACGAAGACCGCCGAACCGAAGAGGTACAAACGCAGCGACAACGTTATCCCCGATTTCGAGCATCTGTTCGACGAGGACGGGCAGGAAAAGCCGGGTAAAAAAAAGCGCGGCGTCGGTTCGCTGTACTACAAGCGCCTGTTGCAGAAGAACAAAGGCGGGTTCTGCCTGAGCCTTTTGATGTTCGTGCTGAAAAATCTGCCGGCGTGGGTGCTGCCCGTCATCACGGCGGACGTCATCGACCTTGCGAGCGGGCAGTGGTCGGGCGATTCCGTCAAATGGCTCATCATCTATGCGGTGATCCTCGTCGTCGTGCTGGTGCAGAACATCCCCACGCACGTCATCTATTCGCGCATCACCGATAAAATGTTGCGGCGGACGGGCGCGGGCATGCGCGGCACGGTCATCCGCAAGTTGCAGCACCTCTCCATCACGTACCATAAAGAGATCGAAACGGGCAAACTGCAGAGCAAGTTTTTAAAGGACATCGAAAGCGTCGACGCGCTGAACACGAACCTGATCAAAGTGCTCATCCCGAACATCATCGTCGCGCTCGTGTCCGTCGGCATTTCCGCGTACAGCAGTTGGATGGTGACGCTGTTTTTCTTTATCATCATTCCCGCGAACGTTTTGCTGACGCAGTTCTTCCGCAAGCGGATGAGCAAAAAGAACCACCTGTACCGCGTGGAAAACGAACACGTTTCGGCGCGTTTCACGACCATGCTCGGCATGCTGCCCGTCACAAAGGCGCACGGGCTGGAAAACAAGGAGATCGCGCTGTGCGACCGCAATATCCAGAAGCTGACCGAGCGCGGGCTGGCGGTCGACCGCACCGTGTCCTACTTCGGGTCGGCGCTGTGGGTGGTCGCGAACCTGATGAGCGTCGCCTGCCTGATCGTATGCGCGGTGCTTGCGATGCTCGGCTGGATCTCCCCGGGCGACATCGTGCTGTACCAGTCCATGTTCACCTCCATCAACGGCGCGGTGCAGACCATCGTCAACGTCCTGCCTACCTTTGCGGTCGGGTTCGAGGCGATCAGCTCTCTGTCCGAGATCATGCTTTCCAAAGAGGTGGAGGACAGCGCGGGGAAGCTGAAACTTTCCTCCCTCGAGGGGAACGTGCGTTTTGATCACGTGAGCTACAAGTACCCGAACGGCACGGCGTATGTGGTGGAGGATTTTTCCATCGACGTGAAAAAAGGGGAGTGCATCGCCGTGGTCGGCGCGTCGGGGAGCGGCAAGTCCACGCTGATGAACCTCATCATCGGCTTTCTGAAGCCGACGGAGGGCACGCTGTACATAGACGGGAACGACATCACACAGCTCTCCCTGCCCGATTACAGGCATTTTATCTCCGTCGTGCCGCAGAACAGTATCCTCTTTGCGGGAACCATCCGCCAGAACATCGTCTACGGGCTGGAAAACGTGAGCAACGAGCAGGTGGAGCGCGTCGCCGAGCTTGCGAACCTGAACGAGTTCGTCAAGGACCTGCCCAAGGGGCTGGATACCTTCGTCGGCGAGGGCGGCGGCAAGCTCAGCGGCGGGCAGAAGCAGCGCGTCACCATCGCACGCGCCCTCATCCGCGACCCGCGCATCCTGATCCTGGACGAGGCGACGAGCGCGCTCGACAACATTTCCGAATACCAGGTGCAGAAAGCGATCGCGGGGCTGATCAAGGGGCGGACGACCTTTATCGTCGCGCACAGGCTCTCCACCATCCGCGACGCGGACAGGATCGCCGTCATGGAGGCGGGCAGATGCGTCGAGCTGGGCAGCTACGACGAGCTGATGGCGAAACAGGGCAAGTTCTACGAACTCAAATGCCTGAACGATATGAACTTCAAGATCGCCGAACAGGCGCTGGACGCGGCGGGCGGAGAACAGAGTGCGGAAGTCGCCGCGCAGCCGGGTGCGGCGCAGGCAGGTTGAATTGCGGCGGGAGCGGGCGTGAAAATTGCCGGCTCCCGTCTTTTTTCGGCGAAAAGGGGCGGCGGCGCCCGCGGCGGGGCGCATCTCCTTGACTTTTTTGCGGAAAAACTATATCATGATACCGCAACAAAAGAGGTGGTAACATGGACTTTTTAAGCAGGCGCGCCCGTACGATCACGCCGTATACGGCGGGCGAACAGCCCTCCGACAAGAAATATGTGAAGCTCAACACGAACGAGAACCCGTACCCGCCCAGCCCTAAGGCGCTGGCGGCGTATGAGGCGTTCGACGTCTCTTCGCTGCGGCTGTACCCGCCGCTTCCGATGCGCGCCCTGCGCGAGGCGGTGGCGCGGGCGGAGGGCGTTGCGCCCGAAAACGTGTTCTGCGGCAACGGCAGCGACGAAATTTTAGCGCTGTGCTTCCCCGCGTTTTTCGACGAAGGGGGCGAAGGAGCGGCGTTTGCGGACATTACATACAGCTTTTACCCCGTGTTCTGCGCCTTTTTCGGCGTGCCCTGCACGCAGGTGCCGCTGGAAGAGGACTTCACCCTCGACTTGAACAAACTTTCGGCGGCAAAGGCGCAGGGGCTGCTCGTCGCCAACCCCAACGCGCCGACGGGCATCGGCATCCCGCTTACAGAAATCGAGGCGTTCGTGCGTAAAAACAGCGGGCGCATCGTCATCGTGGACGAGGCGTACATGCCCTTCTTCGGGCAGAGCGCCGTGCCGCTCACAAAAAAATATGAAAACCTGCTCGTCGTAAAGACCTTTTCCAAGGGGTATTCGCTCGCGGGCATGCGCTGCGGGTACGCCGTCGGCAACGCCGCGCTCATCGGCGGGCTTGAGCGCTGCCGCGACAGCTTCAATTCTTACCCCGTCGACTCCGTCTGCCAGGCGGTCTGCACGGCGGCGATCGGCGACGGGGCGTATTATGAGGAGAAAAACGCGCTCGTCGTTTCCGAGCGCGAACGGCTCACGGCGGAGCTTGCAGAGCGCGGGTTCACCGTGCTGCCCTCAAAGGCGAACTTCGTGTTCGCGCGGCACGGGGCGGTCGGCGGCAGGGAGGTGTACGCGCAGCTGCGCGCCCGCGGCGTGCTCGTGCGGCACTTCGAGAAACCGCGCATTTCGGAATTTTGCCGTATCACGGTGGGCAGCCGCGAACAAAACGACGCGCTGCTCTCCGCCTTAGACGAATTTTTGCCCCGCTGACAAAGCGGGGATGCACACGAAAGAGGATACCGCTTTTTTAGTCAGGAGGGAACTGTTTCATGTGCATGGCGCTGCTGCAAAATACGGTGCGCGCGTGCGGGATCGGCACGCGCGTGCGCTTTTGTCCGCTCGGCGAAGCGGAAAACCTTTTGAAGACGCTGCTGCCCTGCGGCAGGGCGGCGGTCTTTGCGGACGAGGGCGCGCCGCTCATGCGGGTGCGCGCGCGGCTCGCGGCGTACCGCCCCGTCTGCTGCGTCGTCGGCAAAGAGCCGCTTTCGGGGCTGTTTTCGCTGCCCGATGAAGTGCGCGCCGTCGTGGCGCTGGGGCGGCGCAGCATCTTCGCGGCTCGGTTCTTTGCGTCGCTGCGCGGCGGGTTCGTGCTCGCGGTGCCGCTCGCCGCTTCGGCGGAGGGGCTGTTCGAGGCGGCGCTGCCCAAGGGGTATGCGCAGGCGGGCTATCCGCTGCGCGCGCCCGACGTCGTGCTCGCGGACGAAACGCTGCTGGCGGCGCGCGCCGAGGCGGTCGGGTTCGCCGCGCTTTCGGCGCTGTGCGCGGAAGATCTTGCCCTGCACGCCCTGTTTGCGGGCGGGGAGGACGGCGCCGCGTTCGTGCGTGCGGCGGAGGCGCTGCCCGCGGGCGGGGAGAGCGCGGGCGGGCTGTTCTGTGTCTGTTCGCTCCTGCGCCTTGCCCTGCGCACCGCGCCCGCCATGCCCGCCGTACGCGCTGCGGAGGCGGCGGAGGACGGGTACGCCCTCTTTTCGTGCTTTGCGGCGCGGTACGCGCGCTTTTTGGAGCGGGAGGAGCCGCGCAGGTTTTTCGTGCCCGATTACACGGGCAGGGCGCTGCATGCGGCGCAGGTGTATGGGGAGCGGGCAGTCGTTCTTTTGAAAAACATTACCGTGCCGACGGCGGCGGAGTGCCGCCGCCGCGCGGAGGTCTTTGCGCAGGCACGCGCGAAACTGCGCGTCCGCGGCGAGCTGCTGCGCGCCTTCGCGCAGAAGGCGGGGCGATTGTATGCCGCGTACGGCGGGCGGGTGCGCGCGGAGGAGAGCGGGCAGACTGCTGCCCTGTACGAGTGCGCGGCGGAGCTTTCGCCGTTGCTGTCCGTGCCCGCGTTGCAGCGCGACTTCGGGCTTTTGGAGCCGCCCCCGCAGGACAGCTGTTCGGCGGAGCATATGCGCACGGCGGCAATGCAGTAAATTTTTACGGAAAGAGGAGCTGCTCGGATGAAGGAGAGCATACAAGGCACATGCGGGCTCGGCGCGCTCGTCGCGCGGACAAAAGTCTTTTTGCTGGATATGGACGGCACCGTCTACGTCGGCGACCGCCCGATCGGGAACATGGCGGAAACGCTCGCCGCCGTCCGCGCGAGCGGGCGGCGCGTCGTGTACTGCACGAACAACTCCTCGCGCAGCGCCGCCAGCTACGAGCAGAAATTGCGCGCGCTGAGGCTGTTCGACGCGCGCGACAGGGTGTTCACTTCGGGCATGGCGGCGATCGCCCTTCTCGGCGAGCGCTATGCGGGGAAGCGGGCGTACCTCGTCGGGACGGACGCGCTCAAAGCAGAGTTCGCGGCGGCGGGCGTGCCGCTTGCGGAGACGGAAGAGGGCGCGGATGTCGCCGTGCTCGGGTACGATACGTCGCTGACGTATGAAAAACTCGTCCGCATCAACCGCATGCTCGTGCAGGGCAAGCCGTACATCGCCACCCATGCGGACGACGTATGCCCCGCCGAAGGGGTGTACCCGCCCGACGTCGGGTCGTTCATACAGCTTCTGAAGCGCTCTTCGGGGCGGGAGCCGGACGTGATCTGCGGCAAGCCGTACACGGTGATGGGGCAGTGCCTCACCCGTCTTCTGGGCGTGCCCGCCGCAAACGTTACGATGGTCGGGGACCGGCCGTATACGGACATCCGTTTCGGCAACCGCAACGGCTTTTCCACGCTGCTCGTTTTAAGCGGCGAAACGCGCGCGGAGCAGGTCGCCTCCCTTCCCGCCTCCGATGCGCCGACGGCGGTCGCCGCCAGCCTGAACGAGATCGCGGCGTATCTGTAAAGAGCGGCAGAGCATGCGATAAAACAGAATAAAAAATACGGCGCCGCGCGGAATTTTCCGCGCGGCGCCTGTATGGTTCGGGGCGGCAGAGTGGTGCATCGCCGAAAGGAGCGCGCCCCGCCGAAAAGGAGCGCGCCCTGCCGAAAAGGAGCGCGCCCCGCGCGGCATTCGCCGCGCGGGGCGCGTGTTTTTATAACTCGACGTTTCTTTTTTCCGTTGCTGCGCTTTCTTTGGCTTTTGCGCGGTCGCGGAGCGTTTCCAGCTCCAATGCCGCCGCGGAAGCGTGCAGGACGGACAGAAGGATCAGCCGTCTGCTCGTTGTGCCTTCACGGATCGTTACGGTAAGCGTGCGGATGTCGTTTTTCAGAATGTGCCAGTTGCCCGCGATGCCGCCGCCGCGGGTCGCCATCGTACCGTTTTCCAGGTAGTGCACAAATTCGATCTGCGCCGGGGAGACCCGTATCCTGCGCAGAAAGAAGCAGAAAAGGAGATCTCCGTCTTTTTCCGCAACGGCAATGGTCGGGGATAACAAAAGATACAGCCCGATGAGAAAGCATGCTCCGCCGATCGCGGCAAGGATAACGGAATAAAGGGAAATGAAAACCGCGATCAGAATACCGGCGGTAAGAAGGATAAAACCGATCGCCGTAAGGCAGCCCGCCAGGAATTTGCTGCGCTGTGCCAGAATGTTCAAAGTGCTGCCCTCCCTGCGGTGCGAAAGTGTTTTCGTTCAGTCCGTCTATTCCTCCTCGACGCGTTCGTCGATGGGAACGTACTTCTGGCGCGGGGCGACTGCCTGGTAGCCCGGGCGGATGATCTTGCCGCCGTTGGTGATCTCTTCCATGCGGTGCGCCGACCAGCCCGCGATGCGCGATACGGCAAAGAACGGCGTGTACAGTTCGCGCGGCAGGTCGAGCATGTCGTACACGAACCCCGAATAAAAGTCCACGTTGGGCGCCACGCCCTTGTAGATGCGCCGCTTTTCGGCGATGATCTCCGCCGCCGCCTGCGCGACGTACCCGCGCATCTCGTATTCCTTTTCCATGTGCTTTTCCACGGCGAGCTTTTCGGCAAAACCTTTCAGAATGTCCGCGCGCGGGTCGGAGAGGGAGTACACCGCATGCCCCATGCCGTACACCAGCCCCGTGTGGTCGTACGCCTCGCGGTCGACGATCTTCGCAACGTAATCTTTGAGCTTGCCCTTGTCGAAGGAGGGAACGTGCTCTTTGATGTTGTCGAACATCTCGCACACCTTGATGTTCGCGCCGCCGTGTTTGGGCCCTTTGAGCGAGCCGAGGGAGGCGGCGACGGAAGAATAGGTGTCCGTGCCCGACGAGGTGACGACGTGCGTGGTGAACGTGGAGTTGTTGCCGCCGCCGTGTTCGGCGTGCAGCACCAGGCACAGGTCCAAAACTTCCGCTTCAAGTTCTGTGTACTTGCAGTCTTCGCGCAGCATGTAGAGGATGTTCTCCGCGGTGGAGAGCTCCTTGCGCGGCTTATGGATGAACAGCGACGCGTCCGAATGGTAATATTTGTACGCCTTCTGGCTGTACACGGTGAGCAGCGGGAACTGCGCGATGAGCTGCAGCGACTGCCGCAATACGTTCTTTTTGGAAACGTCGTCGGGGCGCGGGTCGTAGGAGTAGAGGGAGAGCACGCTGCGCGCGAGCATGTTCATCATGTCCTTCGAAGGCGCCTTCATGATGATATCGCGCACGAACGAGGGCGGCAGCTGGCGGAAATCCGCCAGCAGCTGGCAGAACCTTGCAAGGTGCTCTTTTGTGGGCAGGTAGCCGAACAGGAGCAGGAAGGTCGCTTCTTCAAAATCGAAACGCCGCCCCTTCATGCCTTCCACGAGGTCGCGGACGTTGATGCCGCGGTAATACAGCTGCCCGTCTACGGGCACTTTGTTCCCGTTTTTGTCCTTGCCGAAGGCAATGATCTCGGAGATCTCCGTCAGGCCGCACACGACGCCGTTGCCGTTCACGTCGCGTAAGCCCCGTTTTACGTCGTACTTTTCGTACAGGCGCGGGTTGATCACATCGTTTTTTGCCGCGATCTTGGACAGTTCGGCAATGTCCTGCGCGTATTCGGCGTACTTCTTCAGTATGGTTTCGCGGATCTCGTAAAGTTCCATGGGTATCCTCCTTCGGCGCGGCGCGCCCGTTCTGATCGGTGCCACCGCTGTTCCGGCCCGCCGCGCCGGGGCGGGCGGACCGTAAAGCGCATCATAAAGTTTGTTAATTATATCACAATTTCCTGAATTTGTCAAGCCGCGGCGCACGGGTGCCCCCGCAGAGCGGGAAAGCCCGCATTTTCGGCGTTCCGCACAAAAAAATGTTGTAGCTTTTTACAGCATTATCATTGAAAAATTTATGCGTTTGTGATAAAATAGAGTTATTGAGTCGGAAGAAACGCGGCGGTAGCGAAACGATTCGCAGCCGCGATCACGGAGGTAGGTTGTTTTGGCTAAAAAACTGGAAGTTCCTTATAACGGCACCAAGGAACAGGAAGAGCAGCTCCGCACCGCGATCGGCGAGATCGCAAAGGCGCATGCGGGGAAGGGGCTGACCATCGCGGCTTTGCAGAAGGGGCAGGAGATCTTCGGGTATCTTCCCGAAAAGGCGCTGCAGATCATTTCGGAAGCGCTGGGCGTGCCCCTTGCGGAAGTGTACGGCGTCGCCACGTTCTACGCGCAGTTTTCGCTGTATCCGAAGGGGCAGTACAAGATCGGCGTATGCCTCGGCACGGCGTGCTACGTCAAAGGTTCGGGCGACGTGTACCAGAAACTGTGCGACGAGCTGAAGATCAAGGGCGGCGAATGCACGGACGATCTGAAATTTTCGCTGGACGCGACGCGCTGCATCGGCTGCTGCGGGCTTGCGCCCGTGATGACCGTCAACGACGACGTGTACGGCAAAGTCACGCCGGACGAGGTGCCTAAGATCCTCGCCAAGTACCGCGCCTGATGCGCGAACTTGCGTTAAACGTTCTCGACATCGCCGAAAACTCGCTGCGTGCGGGCGCAAAGCTGGTGCAGATCACGCTGTCAGCGGACTTTGCGGCGGATACGATGTCGATCGCGATCGAAGACGACGGCTGCGGCATGAGCGAAGAGATGCTCGCTTCCGTGTGCGACCCGTTCACAACGACGCGCACCACGCGCAAAGTGGGCATGGGCGTGCCGCTGTTCAAGTATTCCGCCGAAAGCGCGGGGGGAACGTTTTCGATCCGCTCGAAGATAGGGGAGGGCACGTGCGTCACCGCGACGTACAAGATCAGCCACGTCGACCGCATGCCGCTCGGCGATTTCGGGGGAGTGGCTCTGCAGCTTGTGACGATGAATCCCGGTACGGATTTCCGTATACGGGTCACGGACGGCCCGCGCGAGGGAGTGCTCGACACGCGCGAGGTCAAAGAAATCCTGGGGGAAGACATTCCTCTCGGCGCGCCCGAAGTGCGCGCCTTCCTGAAGGAGTACATTCAGGAAAATTTAGTCAGTATTTACGGAGGTAGGTTATGAAGAGTCTGGAAGAACTCCGCGCCCTGCGCGAGAAGATGAAGTCACAGACGGACAACCGCAGCGTTGCGGGGGAAGGCGAAACGGTGATCAAGGTCGGCATGGCGACCTGCGGCATTGCCGCGGGCGCGCGTCCCGTGCTCGACGCCATGCTGGACGAAGCGGAAAAGCGGCAGCTGCACAACGTGAGCATTTCGCAGACGGGCTGCATCGGGCTGTGCAGGCTCGAGCCCATCGTCGAAGTGTTTAAAGACGGGCAGAAGTATACATACATCCTCATGACGCCCGAAAAGGCGCGCAAAGTGATCGTGGACCACGTCGTCAACGGCAACGTCTGCACCGATTATCTCATCGGCGAAAACAGCTAAGGGGGCGCACGCATGTTCAGATCGCACATTCTTGTCTGCGGCGGTACGGGCTGTACCTCCAACAATT
>JAGHJS010000034.1 GCA_017886545.1 Clostridia bacterium | reverse complement strand
TGATCTCATAGTACCAGGAGTTGTTGCTCTCGATCTGGAACATGATGCACCCGTCCGCCCCCTCGACGATGCCCTGCGGCAGCGCCTCTTTGGTCGACCAGCTCCCTATGTTCGCCATGGCGATGCGCTGCTGCCCCGCAAAGGTGACGGGGTACAGCCCCAGCGCGGACAGCGACTGCCTGCGCGGCTGGCATTCGCCGTGGTGGCTCTGCAAAAAGCGCCAAAGATGTGTCCGTTCCGTTTCCCCCGCCGAACAGATCCGCGGCAGGACGAAGGAGGACAGCGACGTCACCGTGATCGGTTCCCCCGAAATGTTTTTGACCTCCGTGCGCGCGCGGATGACCGCAGAACCGACATACGAATGCAAATATACGGTCACCTGCACCAACTCGTCCGCCTGCACGACGGCGAGCGTTTCCTCCGAAAGGGTATGCGACACATAGCGCAGATGCGGCGTTTCGGACAGGCAGACCTGCTTGGCGCCGAGGTGGTTATCCTCGTTCCGTCCCGCGACCTGCACTTCGGCAAAGGGTGCGCCGCGCAGGGTGATCTTCCCCTCTTCCACGGTAAAACGCAGCCATTTCCAGGAGATCTCCATTTTTCAGAACCTCCGCATCGCTTCCGCGATCATTTCCCCGAGCAGACGGTGCCCCGCGTCGTTCGGGTGCACGTTGTCCGCAAACAGCGGCGCGCCTTCGCCGCGGACATCCAGCGCGCCCTCGCCGCGCAGATCGAGCACGCGCAGCCCGTGCGCCCGCGCCGTCTGCCCGATCGCAGCGGCATACGCCGAAAGAGTCCTGCCCAGGCACGTCTTGTTCCCTTCGCCGAGCGGGCTCTCCTCGTCCGTGCGGTGCAGCGGCAGAACGACGAGGATGTTCCCCGTCCCGAACCGCGCGGCGAGTTTTTCCCACAGGCTGTTGCACGCCCCGTAAAAGGTGTACACCGTATGATCTTCCGGCGCGCCGAAAGGCGCGTCGCCGTGCCCGAAGTCGTTCGTGCCGCCGAGCACGACCAAAAAATCAGCATTCAGCGGCAACTCGTCCGCGCGCAGGTTGAAGTCACGGTCATAAGAAGGGTCGGCGGACGGATGCAGCTGGCGCGCGATGCGCGTGCCGCTGACGCCGCAGTTCAGCGCCGTAAACCCGAGTTTGCGCGCGGCGACCTGATGATACACGTTCTGCGGCTCGCTCGCCGCCGCGCCTTCCGTGATGCTGTCGCCTAAAAAAGCGACCGTTTTTCCTTTCCAGTCCATTTTGTTCTCTCACTCCTCAATACTCGATCGAAAAATATCGTATACGTCGCCGATCGCGTCGTGCCTCTATTTTCGCATAAACCGCACGGTAAGTCAACCGTATGGGAACGTTTCGCCCCCGTAAAAATGAGGGCGGGAGCACGCCCCGTCTTCGGCGCAGCCGCCTGCCCTCGAAGGAGAAAAAACGCCATACCCGCCTATCTCTTCGGCGGATTCTGCGTTTTGGCGCCCGAATCGGCGGGATCCGCCGCTTTTTCGGCTGCTTCTCCTTCACCGTCGGAACGCGCACCCGTCTGCAAACCGTCCGCGGCATCTGCGAGATCTGCCGCGGCGATGCTTTCCGCGCCCGCCTCCGCACCTGCCGCCTGCACATTCTCCGCGCCTTCCGCAGCGAGGGCGGCGCGCTTTTTTTCGCGCGTGTAGTTGATAAAATACAGCACGAGGTCCCAGCTCACCATTACGAGGTTGAGCACATAGAACGCGAACACCCAGGTGATGTTGTCCCCGACGATCTTGCCCACCACGCCGCAGACATAGCCGAAATCGATAAACAGCAGGAACAGAAGGCTCTTCCCTTTCGTGCTCTTGGTGCGGTACGATTTGATGATGTTCATCGGCCAGGAAATGCCGAACGAGATGATCATGATCGCCTCTAAAATTTGTGCTGCCTCAGCCATGGGTCTCCTCCTTTACAAACGAACAAAGCATTTCCGCAAACGGGTATACGCCGCCTTCCGCCTCCGTCGAGGCGCGGCAATGCCCGCCGTGCAGTACTTCAAGCGAAAGTTCCGCCGCGGGCTGAAATTGCAGCACCGCCTCGTATAAAAGCTCGTTCTGCCGCCTGCGGCAGGCGAGATCCTCATCGTAGCACAAGAGGCGCAGCCGCGTGAAACGCAGTGTTTCGCTGACAAAATAGAGCGGCGCGGTTTCGTCGATGCGCTGCAAACGCGGGTCCTTGCCGCGCTCGCGCAGCACGTTGAAGTGCGCCGTCTGCTGCGCGCTTTCGATGAGCCAGCCGCGCACGGAAAGAGGGTCAACACCCTCGCTTTGCAGATAACGCCCGTCGAAGCACAGCATCATGGCGATGTACGCCCCTGCCGACTGCCCGCTCACATACACGGAGGAAGCGCCCCACGCCGCAAGGTTTTTGAAGGCGAAGGCGACCGCCTTGGCACCTTCCCGTAAACACTGCGGGAATTTTGTGTGCGGGTACAGGGTGTAATTCACCGATAAAAAGCCGACGCCGCGTTCGGCGGCGCAGCGTGCGATGGCGCGGATGTTCTCCTCCGCCTTGTCGCCGCCCTCCATGCCGCCGCCGTGAAAGTACACGACGAGCGGAAAATCTTTGCCCGCGGGCTGGTACAAGTCCGCCCTGCACGCCGCGCCCGCGGCGTAAGAGATATCTGTCTGAACGACCATATTGCTCCTCCCTTGTTTTTTCCGCCACCTATTGTAGCACAAAAAGGGTACGGGAACAAGACCTCCTTTTGACAAAATCGTACGTTATTTTGATATTTTGCCCCGCCGAGCCGCCTTCCGCAAGGGGCGCCGCAAAGATACGGGCGCGGACAAGTCCGCGCCCGTTTGATTCTGCCCCTGCTTATGCAAGCGTGACTGTGTTGATGATGGGGCTGATATGTATTTGTCCGTACGCGCCGCCTTCCACCGTAAACGTGAATGCCGCAGCGCCGCTTACGACATCGGGATCCGTAATGGTATACATGATCTGCGAACCGCTCGGATCGTTCAGCCGAACGGTGACGGTGACGGAACCTTCATCGTACACACAGGTAAAAGTCGCTTCATACGCGCCCAAAGCCAACGACTGGTCGCCGAGCTTCAGATTTCCGATATGCCCCGCATCGTTTCCTTTGACTTTGAAACTGACGTTCTGGTACGTTGAAAAATTGATGAGCGGCATATAGATGATGCAGTCGGCAAACGCCGCTTCTACATCTCCTGTTTGCGTATGAACAGCCACGCCGTTTTCATAAACCGTTGACGTTTCCACGATCTTGTATTCATCGGCAGCCGTATTGTAGCAATAGATGCCGTTTTTCCAGTACACCGACTTTCCGTCCACAATATCCGTGCGCCCGATCTCGCTTTCACGACCGAATTCGTTATTTGACATATCGTCATCAAACAAATAGACCGGGTATTCTTCCACAGAACCGCCTATTGCGACCACCCCCTTGACCACACCGATATGTGTTTGTGAATACATCATATTCCAAACATAAAACGTTGCACGCTTCGCCCCCGAAATAACTCCGGCATCATCAATGGAAACGGTTCTTTTATTAGCACCCATCGTCAGCGTTATATCAAGGGTTGCCGTATCTTCGTTATAAATAAAAACGATTGAACCTACCCCCTGCCCTGAAAACGCAACTCTTTCACTTACAGAATTGGTCAGCCCGATATATGGCGCGTTATTTGTTGCAACTTCTATACTGACTTGTTGATACGCTCTGAAATCGATTTTTGGCAAAAAAATCATATAATAACCGGCATCATTATGCACCAATGCATTATCAGTATCAAGGCGCAACCCTCCGCTCGTAATCAAAACAGAAGATGACATTGCCCCTGCATCTGCTTTTACAACTTCCCCTCCGCTGATCGCCATAGCGTATACATCGCCATTTAACCTGGCAACCTGATTGACATCTGCACCAAAGGGAATGCCGTTGCTCTCAGGCTGAAAATACTGTGTAGCTTCTGCTGTATACTCATTTAAATCAACCACATCCCCGCTCTGCGTCGTCGTCACGGTTGACGTTTTGCTGTATCCGCAGACACATGTATATGTTTTGTACGTTCCGTCCTCGGAGAGCACACCTTCGCCAAACGAATGATAGGCTTCGTCTTTACGCAGGAACGCATAATTGTTATCGCCGAGGGGCAGGTCATACCCTTCGTCGATACAGGCATGCCAATGATGCGTCGTCGTATAAGACCATTCGTCGGAAAAGGCATGTTCGAGCTGCGCGATGTCTTCCGTTTTGGTCGCGTCGCAGACGGTGCAGGTGTACGTCATGACGCCGGGAGCTTCAAACGTCGCGGGCGTGGTCACCTCGCCGCCGTCCCATGTGTGCGCCGCTACGTCGGCTTTCAGATCTTCATAGCCTTCGTCGGTGCAGGCGTGCCAGTGGTTTTCGTCGTCGTGCGACCATTCCGTTGCATAAGTATGTTCAAGCTGCGCGATTGCTTCCGTTTTGGTCGCGTCGCAGACAGTGCAGGTGTGTGTCCTGACGCCGGGAGCTTCAAACGTCGCGGGCGTGGTCACCTCGCCGCTGTCCCAGTCGTGCGCCGCCACGTCGGCTTTCAGATCTTCGTAGCCTTCGTCGGTGCAGGCATGCCAGTGGTTGTCGCCGTCATGCGACCATTCCGTTGCATAAGTATGTTCAAGCTGCGCGATGTCTTCCGTTTTGGTCGCGTCGCAGACGGTGCAGGTGTACGTCCTGACGCCGGGAGCTTCAAAGGTCGCGGGCGTGGTCACCTCGCCGCCGTCCCATGTGTGCGCCGCCTCGTCGTTGACGGCATCGCAGTCCTCGCCCGTGCAGGCGTGCCAATGATTGTCCTCATCGCTGCTCCACTCCGTCGACCAGGTGTGCGTATGCGTTGCAGGCGGGTCTTCCTCGCCATTGTCGCAGGCGGCAAACAGCACGCCTGCCGCCATCATGAGCACGGAAAGAACCAACGACATCACCAGAAATTTTGTCTTTTTCATCTTTTCCCTCCTTTTTTATTTGTTGTTACTGCGCATTGCGCTGTACCATGATCTGTCCCAAATGAAGCTGTGTATACTGTGCCGCAGCCCAAACGGTAAACGTGAACCGCTCAGCACCGTTTATGACATCCGTATCCGTGACCGTCGTCGTTTTCGTTTGATCTCCTATTGCCAGCGTTACGGTCAGAACGCCGTCGGCATAGGCAAACGATATCGAACCGGAATACCCGACCTCGTTTTCATCGGAAAACGGGAGCCTTTCCTCCGTATCGTTCGTTACCCCGATATATGCCCCGTTGTTTGTCCTTACGGCGATCGTAACTTTTGTGAAAACGGTAAAATCGATCTTCGGTAAAAACACCCTGTGCTCGGAGCTTGCCGTATCGGTATCGAAACGCCCGCCGTTTTCGATCAAATGGGAAGCCTCCGTGCCGATGAGGCATGTGATCGTATTCCCGTTCACGGCAAAGGCATACACATCGCCGTTGATCCACGCCTGATGCCCTACCTCGCCCCAAACAAGGCCGTTCAGTTCCGGATTATCGGTCAATACGCCTTTCGCCGTATATTCGTTCAGCGCAGCGGGCACACCCGGCTGTGCAAGGAGTTCCTGCAAACGGATGATCTTTTCCGGAACGGGGTTGGCGGTCTGTTCGTACTCGGTAAACAATTCCGCCGCGGCAAGGTACGTTTCCAGCTCGTCTACATACTGCGCGCAGTTTTCCGCCGTCAGCGAACCCGCTTCGGGGATCGCCGCAAGAGCCGCCTCCGCCTCAGCCATATACTCAACTTCATAACGGAACATGGCGCTGAACGTAAGCTGCGCGTAGTTGTCCGTTTCCGTATTCAAAACAAAGTCGAACCGCAGGCCTTCCTCGCCCGTTGCGATCGCGTCCGACAGGGACATGAGCGTTCTGCCTTCCATCGTAAGCACCCACTGCCCGTCCTGCCGCAACACGCCGAACAGGTAATCATATCCCGCCGCCGTGGCAGCGATCGCTTCCTTCCCCTCTATGCTTACCTTTCCGGCGTGGTTGTAGCGGAACGTGAAATATACGCCGTTATAGGCAGAAAAATCAAAGGCGGGGAGTTCGACATACCAATCCGCTTTGCTCGGGCGTCCCGTTTCACCGCCCTGCGGCTGCAAAACGGCGCTGCCGTCCGGCCATGTATCGTTATAGAGCGTAACGTCGGTAGCGAATTCACTGAGGCTCGAATACGTATGCACATTCACGCGTATCGCGCTTTCAAACGCAAAAGAGGTCGGCGCCTGCCACGATGCGACAGCCGTCACATCCTGCTGCACTTCAACGGAATCGGTAAATTCCTCTCCGTTCCATACCCAGCGGCTGAACGTTCTGTCCGCGGGCGGGGTCGGATCGGCGGGAAGCGCAGCCGTTTCGCCGTCCAGCACGGTAACTTGCGCGACCTGCTGTCCCTCGCTCGTAAAGGTGACGGTGTACTGCTCGCGCACGCGCATGGGGATCTGCAGCGACAGCTCCTCGCCCTCGACGGTGCATTTTGCGGTGATGACGGTATTGCCCTTTTGCGTGCCCGTGAACACGCCGTCCTCTATGGCGCCGACGGTATCGTCGGAGAGGGTGAAAGTGATGCCGCCGAAGTCTTCGACGATCTCCTTGCCCTTCATGACCGTCATAGCGAGGGGAAGCGGTTCGCCCGCAAGCACTTCGCGCTCCCCGAAATCGGCGACGAGCACCGTACGCGCCTCGGAGACGGTGACGGACACCGTGCTCTCTGCCGTCTGCCCGCCGTACACAGCCGTAACGGTGATCTCCGCCGTGCCCACTCCTTCCGCCGTGACCGTGCCGCCGCTGACCGTGGCGACGCCCTCTGCCGAGCTTGCATACGTTACGGATTCGGGCGTGACCTGCTCGCTGCCCAGCCGCGCGGTGCACACGAGCGCGAAGGTATCCGTTTCATACAGCGAAAGCTGCGTTTTGTTCAGCGAAAGGCTGAGCACCGCCTGCGGGCGGTAGGGCGTGACGGTGAGTTGGCACATTGCCGTGTCCTCGCCGACAGTGGCGCGGATGACCGTGCTGCCCGCGGCGTTCGCCGTTATAAGCCCGCTGCCGCTGACCGTGGCGACGGTCAGATCGTCCGACCGCCATTCGGCGGCGGCTGCCTCCGCGCCCTGCAGCACGAGCTGATAGGTCTGCTCCTCCTCCAGCGTGAGCGTGGGCGTGGCGAAGGAGATCCCCGGCTCTTCGGGCGGCTGCTCCTCTTCGGCGCACGCCGTAAAGGCGGCGGCAAACAGCGCCGCAAACAGGCATACGAGCAGCGGGATGAACAACTTTTTCTTCATTATGCTTCCCCCTTTTCTCAATCGAACAGCCCTTCCAGCGAGCCGTTTTCACGGTTGGCGTCCATGCCGAACAGATTCGCGTAGTAGTAGAAGTCCTCCACCATCTGCGCCTGCTCCGTCGCCGAAAAATAAGACTCGTAATGGGTGAGCTGCAAATACAGCACGTCCAGGTTTTCGCGCTGGATGCGGTTGGAGAGGGTCGTATACAGCGCGCTGTCCGTCGTGCGCAGCGGCTCGATCGCCGCCATTGCCCGTTCGATGCAGTCCGCCATACGGCTGACGACGGGCTCCGTCCAGATCGTGCTGGTACCGATCCCCGCATAGATGCCGCCGATATCTGCGCCCGTAGTTGCCGCATATGCCGCATAGCGCATGCAGATGGTATCGTACAGGTCGCGCATCGCGCCCGCCGCGTCCTTGAAGTACGCCTGCATAAACTCGTCGACAAGGTCGTCATAGTTGCGGGAGAGATCCCACATCAGCTGCGATTCGACAAAAATACGCATCTCCGAAAAGCTCGGCACGACCGACCAAACCGGACCCTGCGAATAGAAGTAGTCTACCCCGTAGTCGTAATAGGTCTGCAGGTGCGCCTTGAAGGCGTTGAAGTTGTTGAAATTCACAAAGTAGTTGTAAAAATTGATGTCGTAGCTGTACACGAGGATGCGCCCGGGCATGATCGCCGCCCAGTTTTGCAGCGCCGTGTAATCGCTTTCGTTGGCGTTGTTTTCCAGCGGCTGCGAAAAATCCGCAAAGATGGGCGTAAAGTACGCATACAAATGTTCGTTCGGCGTTATATCGTCAT
This sequence comes from Clostridia bacterium, assembly GCA_017886545.1. Taxonomy (GTDB): domain Bacteria; phylum Bacillota; class Clostridia; order Christensenellales; family Borkfalkiaceae; genus Borkfalkia. Next base: position 11,307 of record JAGHJS010000034.1, on the reverse strand, counting down.
GATACGGAACGATCTGCCCGTTTTCGGTGCGCACCGGCGCCGCGATCGTACCCTGGTAAGCGAAGAACACATATTTGATATTACGCTCCGGCGCATGTTCGGTGCGCCATGCCTCGACCTTTTCCACGACGTGGTTCAGGAAGACGAGCTGCAGCCCCGCATAGCTGCCGTATTTTTCAAGATTGGTCTGGCATTTTGAACAATTGCAATAGACCTGGTTATCCCCCTGCCCGAACATAAGGTATTCCACTTCGGGACTGTTTTCCAAAAGGGCGATCGCGTTTTCTGCAAACTGCGTTTCCATTGCGTCGCCCGCCGACCAGCACAGCTGCGTCTGCGTCGTGCTGTACCAATCGGTATGCTCTCCGTATATGTCCGGCGGAAGGAAGTCGCTGACCTGTGAATGCCCGAACCCTGCCCAACGCTCATCCGAATAATGGTCCATCAGACGCATGCGGCGCAGATAGTTCTGATCGGTCATCAGGATGCTGTACCCGATGGAGCGCATATCGAAGGAGGGATCTGCCGTTTCATTGTAATCGTACAGCGGCACCGTCGCCTTCTGTTCGTACGCGATCTCGTCCGCGGCGTACACTTTGAACCCGACGGCGTCCGCAAGAAAGTCGTACACGCCGTAGATGCAGCCCTCGCCCGAGCCGCCCGGGGCGGACAAAATGCACACCGTCTGCCCGCTCGTTACGATCTTGTACCCCGAAGCGCCGAGGTCCTCTTCTTCCGAAACGGAGATGCCGAGCTCCGCCGCGACGGACGTTTCGCCGAGGCTGATGAGCGCCTCGCCCGACGCCTGCGCATCCGTCACGACGGGCAGGTATGCGCCCGTCGCCGCGCCGAGGAACTCGTTCAGCTCCTTCGCCGCATAGGAAATATCGGCAGGCGCGTTTTCGGGAATGACGATCTGGTAGCTGCTGATCCCGTCCTCGACGAGGGAGTACCCCGTTTCGTCGGGAAGGTCAGGGCCGTCGGGCGTATCGGGCACGTCGACCTCGCACGCCGCAACGGAGAACACCATCGCGATACCGATAAGCGCCAGCACCAGGAATTTCGCTGCGTTTCTGATTTTTGCTTTCATATTGTCCTCCCCCCTGCTTACCGTGCCGTGAAGTCCGCCTTGACGGTCGTGCAGTTGTACGCCTCGTCATAGGCAAAGAAGATCAGCGTATAGCTGCCCGCCGTTTCGGCGCGGAAGGTGTTCTCGTCCACTTTGAAAGACGAGGGATACGTATCGTCCTCACGGCTCAAATAGGACGTTTTGTTCCCGCTCACTTCGTGCACCAACAGCCGCATCTGGTTGTCGGGCAGCAGCAGATAGATATCCAGCGTATACGCGCCGCTGTTGTCCGATACGGTATACGACGGGATCGCCACGCCGTCCCCCACGGAATAACTGCCAGAAAGGCTGTCCGTATTCACCGAAAGAACAGGCGCTACCGTTTCGTTCACGCGGTACATCTTGCGGCTCGAGCTGGTCATGCCCGCCGAGTCGACCGCGGTGTACACCACGTTCCACTGGCCGTATTTGTCGAAGGTCAGCTCGTACGCCCTGTCGGCGGCGCCGCTGACGCGCACATCCCCGTCGGGGTCGGTCACCGTCACGGTGAAGGAAGCGATGTCGCTCAGCACGTCGCTCGCCTCGCCGGGGGCGACTTCGATCGTCGTGCCGAGGAGCTGTTTGACGGAGAGCGCGTTTTCAAACCAGACGATGGGCTGGATGCGGTCGCCGCTCGCCGCCACGCTGCTGCCGAAAGACTGGTTGTTGATGCGCGCAATGGTGACCGTGCCGCTCTCTTCGGCGGAGATGCGCAACCAGACCCTGCCGGCAAACCCGCCGAAGGGCTGCCCGAGGTCGTTTTGGGCGATGGTCAGCGCGCCGCTGCCGTATTCGTCCGCCACGCCGCGCGTTTCGTTCGTGTAGAGGAAGCGGTGCCTGTCGCCCTGCGCCGTCAGTGTAACGGACGAGCCGCCGTTTTCCAGCGTGACCGCGCCGTCCGGCGCGTAATTGATATGCAGCGAAACGGTGTTGGAAGGGTCGGCGGAATCCTGCAGTGTGACCGTGAAGTTTTTGAGCGTATCGGCGTATTCGCCCGCGAAAAATTCCAGCGAGAAGGAGCTGCGCCCGAGGCTGTTCGCGAACAGCGCCGCCGCTTCGCCCGCGGAGGTGAGTTCCACGCCCGAACTGCCCTGTGCCGCCGCAAACGTGCCGTGGAAGTACGCCGTAAGGTTCCTGCCGCCGTTTGCTTCTACAACGGGGATCGTCACCTCGTAAGGCGTTGTGCCCGTCTGCCCGACCGCGTCGTAGCGGATCGTCACGGACGAGCCTCCTGCCGTGAAGCTGCCGCCCGTGACCTGCGTGCCGTTCACAAACTTCCGCACTTCGGCGGCGGTCATGTCGCCGCTCACCGTCTCTACGGCGGGAACGTCGGGCAGGTCGTAGGTGAAGCCCGCGATGAGCACTTCGGGCAGGATGGGCGTCTCCACAAAGATCGGCTTTTCGCCGGGCTGCGAATCGATCGTGACCGTCTTTTCGGTGCTGTCGCCCACATAGTCGGTCACGGTATAGGTGACGGTATACAGCCCGAGCCTGTCGGGGCGGAAGGTGTTGCCCGCGAGCTCGACTTCGTTCCCGTCGGGGTCCTTTACGGTGCGCACGACGTGCAGCACGCCCGTGCCGCCCGTAGCCGTCGCATCCGCCGCGGAAGGAAGTTCGATGCGGTCATACACCTGCATCTGCGCCGCGATGTCGGGCACGGTGAGCGAAAGCGGCGTCTTTTGCGATACAGAGAGCACGCGCACCTCTTCAAAGGCGGTGTTCCCCGCCGCGTCCGTCGCCTCGTAGCGGATGACATAGGTGCCGATGTAGTCGATGCGGAACGCGCCGTCCGCAACGGTTGCGTCCGTACGGTCGCCCTGTGAATTTTCGTAATAGACCTGCACCGATACGGGCAGGATGCCGTCCTGTGCGTCCTTGGCGGAGGCGGCAAACAGCGGGTAGGTCGCCCCTGCATAGCCGCTCGGCACCGACGGTTCGCCGCCGTAATCGACGGTGATGACGGGGCCGTCCGTATCCGCATACTTTTCGGCGGAAAGGTCATAGCCCATGACCTCGGTAAAGAGCACCTTTGCCGAAACGGCGGTCATGCCGCCCGCGGCGACGCGGATCTCCACTTCGCCCGTGGTGAACCCGCCCCAGACCGCGCCGGGGAAGAACGCCGCGTCGTCAAAATCGGCGACGAGCGTCGTGCTCGGCGAACGGTAGTCCCATGCAACGGAAGAATAGAGCGCGTTTTCGGCTTCGTCGTAATACAAACTGAGAATGTTGAGGGGCGCATTCTGCGGCCAGCCGCGGAAGCTGTGGCGGATCTCGGTGCCCGTGCCCTTGCGGATATCGTCCACGTTTATGCCGACCGCCGTCTGCCCTGTTGCCGCGGCGCGCACGAAACTTGCGCGCCCGTCGCAGTTGATCTCGCCCGCGTCCTCGATGGTCACGGTGATCGCGTTTGACGGATCGTGCACGTCCGTCAGAGTGACGGTGAGCATGGTAAAGTCCGTTTTCCCCTGTTCGGAAGGGTCGACGAGCAGGGAGAGCAGCGCATCCTCTTTCGTCTTGCCCGAAAGGTCGGCAAACTGCGTGAAGGTCACCGCGCCGCCGCTGCGGAACTCGACGGAAAGGCCCTTTGCGCTCTCATCCAGAGAAAAGGCGCCGTTTGCGACCGTTGCCGCGCTATTCCCCTCCAAAATATCGACGGGCCGCAGCACGCAGAGATATTCCTCCCGTTCGGTGACGGTATGCCCGTTGAAATCGGCGCTGTATACGACGCTCCATTTGCCCGCGGCGTCCGCCGTGAACTGCTTTCCCGTGAACACGCCGCCGTCCGGCGCGGTGATGCGCACCTCCGCCTGCTTTTGTTCGCCCCCGTAGGAGAGCGTGCGCTCCGTTTCCACGACCTGCCCGAGGAAGATCTCCTCCGCGGCGGGTGCGGGGTCGCTCGCCTCCGTCGCAAAGACGGCGGTAAACGTAAAGCACAGCGCCGCACAGAGCAAAAGCAGCAGAACGATAAAGCCGCTGCGCCTCCGTTCCCGAAGTTTCACCATTTGATTCCTCCTTATTTTCCTGTTTATGCTTTGATGCCGCCCACGGTCAGGTTGGTCATCAGCCGCTTGTGGAAGGCGACGAACACGACGATGATGGGCAGCGCCACGATGAGCATGTACGCGATCTTGGTCGGCACGTCCGACGTAGGCCGCTGGTTGAACTGAAACATACCGTATGCCGCCACGGGGTGCGACGGGATGTAGACCATCGGGATCTGGTAATCGTTCCAGAACTGCACGAAGGTGAGCAGCATGACGGTAAAGATGGTGCCCTTGGCAAGGGGCAGGATGACCGAAAACATGATGCGCGGGTTGGACGCGCCGTCGATCTTCGCCGCCTCGGTGTAGTCGTACGGCAGCATTTTGAACTGCGCATGGAACACGAGGAAATAGATGCCCAAGAAGTTTGCCTTTAAGATCCACAGCCCCCAGAAGGTATCATACAGCCCCAATGCGCGGGTCATCTGGATCTCGCTAGGCAGGGAGCCGACGATGGGCAGGATCATGGCGACGATGACGATGGTGTACACCACCTTGCCGAACCTGTACTTGTAGCGCGCCACCGCGTACGCCGTGATGCAGGGAATGAAGGTCGCCGTAAGCATGCACCCGCCCGCATACAGGACGGAGTTGAGGAACTGTTCGGGAATGCTGAAGTACCACAGTTCGCCGTTGATGAGCGCATCGGCATAGCCGTTCTCCCACGCGAGCGCGAAATTGCCGATGGCGAACGAGCCGGGAAAGCCGATCTTGTTTTCAAAAATCGCGTATTCGGCATTGTCCTTTACGCTGGTCATCAGCGCCCACAGAAGGGGCATGAACAACGTGACGGCGTAAAGGACGAGGAGCGCGAACAGCACCCATTTGAGAACGCCGTTTGTTTTGCCGACCTCTTTTGCCTTTGCCATTTACTTATCCTCCAGCTTGCCCAAAAAGTGCCGTACGACGTAGGTGAGCGGGATGGCGATGAACGTACAGATGAGCCCCAGCGCGCTCGCATAGCCGTAATAGTACAGCTTCGTGCCCGCGTTTTCACGGTTGACGAGGTAGAACATATAGTAGCCGAGCGTCATCTCCTGGTACGGCACGGTCTCCCCGAAAAAGCTCCACAGGTTGACCTGGTTGATAAAGATCTGCGCGATGCCCGTCACCAGAAAGGTGTTGATCGCGGGCATGACTTCGGGGATGACCACGCTCCACAGCTCGCGCAGGGGCTTTGCCCCGTCCAGCTTTGCCGCCTCCGTGACGGAGGGCGAGATCTGCTCCATCGAACCCGTATAGATGAGCACCTGCGTGCCGAAACCGATCCATACGCTGTATACGATGACCATGATCAGGCGCGTATCCGCATTGAGGAACAGCCCTTCGATCTCCGTGCCGAACAGCACTTCGATGTACGCGGGGATCGCCTCGTCGCCGAAGGTCTGGAACAGCATGACAAGGAGGATGCCGGGCAGGACGGAGGGCAGGAACAGGATCACGCGGAACACGTTTTTACACGGGAATTTTTTGAAGATGTAATAGGAGAAGAACACCGCCCCCACCGTGCCGAGCAGGGAGGAAAACACCCATGCGATGAGCGAATTTTTGAGCATATCCAAGAGCATGCTCGAAGAAGTCAGTTCCCGCCACAGCTGCGAAAAATTTGCGCCGGCGTCCCATACAAAGGAAGATGTCTGCGTGTTGTAGGTCTGGAACGCGAGCAGGAAGCTGTTGAAGTTGACCCCGATATAGAAAATGCAGAACTGCGCCAGCGGAAACGCCAGCAAGAGGATATAAAAGAGCAGGTCGCGGTTTACACGCAGTTTCCCCTTGCCGGGCGTTGCCGCCGCAAAACTTTTTTTCATGAGTCTCTCCGATTACCGTGCGATCCAGTTCGTGCTGTAATAGGTATACAGCCCGTTGAAGTAATCCGCCGCCGAGGTGATGGACCCGTCAAGGAAGGCGATGAACGGGTTGTTTGCGCGCTTGCCGTCCACGTTCGTCTCCCAGCTCCAGGAATCCATCGCAAAGAAGGACTGGTTGTTCATGAACAATTCCGTTTTGGAATAGGGGTGTATGACTTTCGCCTCCGAACGGATGGCGTACAGCGATTTGGCATATTCGCTCATCTTTGCCTGGTCCCCCTTCCCGATCTCGTAGGTGAAGGGCCGCGTCATCGACGTGGTGGCGGTAAAGGCGGAGAGCTCCGCGTCGGTGTGCATGAACTGCAAAAACAGTTTTGCAAGATCGAGCTTATCGGTGGTGGAACGGATGAACGCGAGCGAGTTCGCCTGGCTCAACAGGGTCACGCCCTTGCCCACTGTGTCCGCCGTCGGCTTGGGGATGGGCATGAAGCCGAACTGCATTTTCGAACGCGAAGCCGCGTCGCCGTAGAGCTGTTCGAGGGAGGCGAAGGCATCGGACGCCTCGTTCTCCCACCAGCTGCCGTCAAAGTGCATAGCGTATACGTCGAACGCGTTCGGGTCGAGGATGCCCTTTATAAAATTGCTCTGCGCGTCGAGGTGGGTATTGCCGTTCGTCTTGTAGTTGCCGGGATTGCCGAGCACGATGTCGCTCAGGAAGGAGAGCGCGTAATACTGCCCCGCCTGCTTGCGCAGTTTGTAGGCATCCGCAGGCGACACATTGTCGCTGTACGTCTGCACCGTGCCGTCGCCGCCGATCGATTCCACAAGGTCGGTCGCCTTCCCCGTCAGCGTAAAGTTCAGCCGCATCTGGTCGTACCCTTCCGCATCCGCCCAATAGGTCATCATCGCGCGCGAGGGATATTCGCGCACCGCGCCGCCGTACGAGAAGGGGATGACGGACGTATCCTCGCGGATATGCCGCACCAGCTCTTCGAACTGGGCGTAGGTGGCGGGCAGGCCGTCGTCGTAATCCCCCAGCTCTCCGTTGGGGCCGGCGGAGAGGGTCTCGCCCAGCGTATTGTTCGGCGTGATGAAGGTGAGCGTATCCGCCTTGTCCCCTTCGAGGGTGCCGCTGTGCACATAGTACAGCCCGTAGTTCAGGAACACCTGCTTGTTGTACATGATGCCGTAAATACCTTCATAGAAGGGCACGCCGTAGAACTTGCTGTCTACCGAAAGGTAGTCGGCAAACGCCGTATCCATTTTGGAAAGGATGGTGCCCTCTTCGCCGAACTCTTCCAGCGTTTCGTCCTTTACGATGTCGGTGATGTCCGCAAAGTTGCCGCGGTTCACATGGTCGTAATAGTTCACCGTTTCGGTAAAGAACACGTCCGCCGTTTCGCTTTTGAGCGAATCGAGCATCGTCTCCCCGTTGTACCGCTTGCTTTCGGTGACGATGACGTTCACGCCCGTCTTGTTCGGGTCGTCCGGTTCGAATTTGGCATCCGCGTACCGCTCTTCGAAGCGGGCGGCGGCATTTTCCAGCCATTCGGCGCCGACGCCGCCTTCGTACGTCGCCACGCGCAGCGTGGTCTTGGTCGGGTCCTCCTGCTCGCTGTCCTCCGCCCTGTGCCCCGTGCAGCCCGCAAAGAGCCCGAGCGAAAGAAGCAGCGCCAAAGATACGCAAAGGAATTTTTTCATACAGTACACTCCTTATCGTTTTTTATGAAAAGCCGTTCAGTCGTCCCAACTGTCGGCGATCGTACGGATGCACAGATCCTCCCGCGCAAGCGGTGCGGGCGAATCCACCTCTACCGTGCGCGTATGCCCTTTGGGCAGGTCGAAATAGTTATCCCCGAACACGACGCCCGCGTTGTTTGCCGTGTCTAAAAACACCGCCCTGGCAAAGGCGTTCGCCGTGAGCGTGACCGCGGTGCGGTACCCGCCCGCATGCCGTCTGCCCGCGCCGACCTGCACGGAGAGCGCCGTCTGCCACTGTTTTTGCGGAAGAAAGTGTGGGTGGTACACGTTTTCGCAGCCCGTGCCGCCGTCAAAGCGGCAGTAGCCGAAGCATTCCTCGGCGGGGACGTCTGCAAAAAACCGCGCCGTTTCGCCTGCGCCGAGCGCAAGTGCCTCTTTCCGCTCGTACAGCACGCCGCCCCCGTACCGTTCGAAACGGACGGTGAACGTGCCTTCCGCGCCCTGCGGGGAATCGTTCCGCACATAGGCGAACGTCCCCTCCTCCGTTTCGCAGAAGGCGCACACGAGCGGCGCATAGGCGCGCTTCTGCGCGTAATAGGCGGGCTTTTTTTCAAAAGAATAGTCGATGACCGCCCATGTGCCGCAGCCCCAGTTGTCGTTGAACATCCAGTTCATGAACCCCGCGCAGCGCGGGTTGGAGCGGGCGTATTCCGCCTCCGCCTTCATCAGTTCCGCCTGTGCGAGCATCCCCTTTTTGACGAAGTCGTCAAGCCCCGTTATTTTGCCGAACAGGCTTTCGCCCATGCAGTATTCGAAGTCGACAAAACTCTTGTCCTTGATGGGCGAATACGGGTTTTTGACGAAATGCAGATCGTACAGCCCGTTGGGCGGCCACAGCTTTTCTTCGGGAATGAATTTTTTCAGACTGCGCAGGCGGGAAGGCCCGAGCATGGTGCATTCGGACAGGAACTGCCGCCTGTGCCCCTCTATGTAGCGGCGGAAATGCAGGAAATCGCCTTCGACGAGCGCGCGCTCGAAACAGCTGCCGTGGTAATCGCCCGTGTCGGCGTCCCATTCGACGGACGACCACGAACAGGGCGAATTGTACAGATAGACGGCGTCGCGCACGGCGTCGCCGACCAGCCCGCGCAGCAGCACCTTGAACAGAAAGGTATGCCCGCCGCAGCGTTCGTTGCCGCCGCACCAGACGGTGACGCAGGGGTGCCCCCGCAGCCGCCGCAGCTGGTATGCCGCCTCCTTTTTTACGTTTTCAAGAAAGGCGGCGTCCTCTTCGGGCACGTCGGAGCAGGAGAACATGAAGTCCTGCATGACCATGATGCCCGCCTCGTCGCAGAGGTCGTAAAAGAGGTCGGGCTCGTAAATGCCGCCGCCCCATACGCGGAGCATGTTGTACCCCGCCTCTTTCGCCGCGGCAATGAGCGTACGGTATGTATCTTCGGGGATGCTGCCCGAAAGGTTGGAGGCGGGCACCCAGTTGGAACCGCGCACGAACAGCGCCTGCCCGTTTACGACGAGCGCGAACCCGATCTTACGCTGATCGAGCGGCTCCTCCGCGAGATGTACGGCGCGGATGCCGAACCGCCCGCTGCGCTCCGCAAGCACACGCCCTCCTTCGCGGATGCGCACCGTGTACCCGTACAGGAAGGCGCTGCCGCTGCCGTTCGGCTGCCACAGGCGCGGGCGCTCCAAAAAGAGGTTCGTCACGTCGCGCAGGGCGCAAAGCTCCTTTTCCGCACGGGCGGCGAGGGCGTCTCCCTCATAAATTTCGATCTCGACGGTCAGCCCGCAGGCCTCCCCTTCTTCAAAGGCGCGCCCCGTCCATTCGGTGATAAACGTCACCTTGCCGCTCTGCGTGCAGACGGGGTATACGTCCCGTATCTCCGTTTCCTCTTCAAAGCGGAGGTACACGGGCCGCCACAGCCCGTACCCGGGGAAATCGGGCGCCCAATCCCACCCGAAATGGCAGCGCGCCTTGCGCAGCGCGATCCCCTTGCCGTGGAACAGCGCGCGGACGGAGCTGTTCGCGTCCTGAAAATCGTATACGGGCAGCATGCGCACGCGCAGTTCGTTTTCGCCCTCGCGCAGCAGCTCCTTACAGGGGAACTCGTAGGCGAGGAACATGTTTTCCGTTTTGCCGAGCAGCGCGCCGTTGAGGTACACCTCCGCAAACAGGTCGACCCCCTCCAATACGAGGACGGCTGCCGCGTGCGAAAGCGCTTCCCGCCCCAGCGCAAAGGTGCAGGCATAGGTGAAGGGCTGCTTCAGATGCCCGCGGCAGTGCAACACGTTGTCCGCATAGAACGGATCGGGGATCGCCCCGTGGGCATGCAGGTCCGCACTGATGTCGCCGGGGACCGACGCGGGGAACGTACCGAAACGTTCACTTTGCAATGTCCAATTCTTTAAAAACACTTTTTCCATACGGCCCCTCTCAGCTGCCCGGATTTGCGGTATTTTTGTATTCTTCCCTTTTATTGTACATCGCAGACTTGCCTCTGTCTTGTCGATATTTGCCCTCAATTTGTGCTTTTTTGACTTTTTTTCAAAACGAGGGGGTGGGCTGTATTTGTGCTATTTTTCCCATACCTGTAAAAGGCTTGCAATTTTTCCGCTTTGCGGGTATACTTGTTGCGGGGGAAACGGCATGAATACGTTTTTTAAAGATTCGTCGCAATACAAGCACGACATGACTTTCCATTACATATACAGGGACTATCCTTTGCTGCACAATCACGATTACTGGGAATTTTTTGTTGTGATCACGGGTGCGTACAAACACACCCTGAACGAACAGGCAGGCGTTGTCAACGTCAATTCCGCCTATCTGATACGGCCGAACGACGTACACAGCCTGCGGAACAATACGGCGTCGGCGAGCCACCTGAACATTCTCATCCGCGACAGGCTGATGCGCTCCGTCTGCGACTGCCTTGCGCCCGGCGTTTACGGCTCTCTGCTGGAAGGGAACGGCGTGCCCGTTCTGCTGGACGAGATCCACACCAAGCAGCTGTTCAACTACACGTCCCTTCTGGAACAGTACCAGGAGGACGAGGCGAACTACGACCTCGTTTCCCGCCTGATCCTGTTTTTTATCCTGGAAAAGATCCTCTACCAGAACAAATTCACGGACAGCAAAAAGCCGAAATGGCTGAACGAGCTGCTGCAGCGGATCAACTCGCCGTACAACGCGAACTGGCAGCTGGACGATTTTATCCGCACCACGAATTACAGCCATTCCTATTTTACGAGGCAGTTCAACAAATACATGGGCTGTTCGCCCATCCAATACATCACGAACGAAAAAATGGCGCGCGCCTGCAATTACCTGATCCATTCGGATATGTCTATCCTCGCGATCGCCTCCGCCCTGGGATATACGAACCTGAGCCATTTCAACCATATTTTTAAGGCGACCTACAACGTTTCGCCCACCCAATACCGCAAGCGGAACCAGAACCCGCATTGACGCCGCCCGAAAACACGGAAAAAAGACACGCGCCCCGCAGCCGTTCGGCTGCGGGGCGCGTATCGCTGCGGGGCGCGTGTCGCTGCGGGGCGCGTGTCGCTGCGGGGCGCGTGTCGCTGCGGGGCGCGTGTCGCTGCGGGGCGCGTGTCGCTGCGGGGCGCG
>JAGHJS010000033.1 GCA_017886545.1 Clostridia bacterium | reverse complement strand
GATCTTCACTTTATTCATCGCCCTCCTCCTTTGCGGCGCCGCCGCTCTTCGTTTTTGTTCCTTCCGCGCGCCCCGCGGGCGCGCCCAAAAGCTGCGGCAGGCGCGAAAGGTCGGTCATCCATTCGTGACGGCTGCGCTCGGCGTTCAGCCTGTTCGCCTCGCCCAGCGCCGCGTGGTACTCGCTCTGCGTACAGCCGTTCACCTTCATGAAGTGCGCCTGCGCTTCGGGCTCCCGCCCCATCAGCGCCGTCCTGCCGATGTGCACCGTTTCGTGGCAGGCGTGGCACAGCGCAACGACGTCTTCGAGCTTCTGCACATGCGTCTTGTCGTCGTAGCTCCAGATCTCGTGCGCTTCCAGCCGCCCCGCGGCGCCGCACACGCTGCATCTGCCGCCCGCGCGCGCATAGGCGGCGCGGCGCAGCCTGTCCCATTCCGCCTTGGGCAGCACGCTGCGCAGGTTCGCGTACCAGCAGCCGCTCGGCACAAGCTGAAAGGTGAGTTTGTATTTCTTGTTTTGCATGGCGTTCCCTCATCCGCTTTATTGTAGCACACCGCGCGCGATTTCACAACCAAAAAAATCACAAGAATTTGCGGCTTTGGTCTTGCCGACCACAGCATCCTGTGGTATAATGCGGATATAGGAGGTGAATGCCGATGGATTACGGCAATGCCGCGCGCTTTTTGAAGAGCTACAACAAGATCGAAAGCCAGCTCAAGCTCCTGTACAACGAGCGCCCGACGCAGAATTTTACCGACCTCGTGAAACGGTGCACCGACCGCAACCTGACCGTGCGCCGCTACGAGAACGAGCTGGTGGACTACGGCAAGCTGCGCAACGCGATCGTGCACCGCACGGGCAGCGAAGAGCTGTTCATCGCCAACCCGTCCGACGAGGTGGTGGAGACCATCGAATTTATCGCAAAACAGCTGTGCGACCCGCCCCGCATCGCGGACGCGTTCAAGGTGAAACCGCTCGCGAAGGTGTTTGCGGACAAGCCCCTGCTCACCGCGGTGGAGGAGTTCGCCGCTACCTGCAAAAAATCGATCGTCGTCTACGACCACGGCAAAACGGCGGGCGTGCTCAATACGTATTACGTGTTCCGCCTGATCGCCGAACGCGCCGCGCGCGGCGAAAGCGTGACGGAATTCCTGAAAAACACGCCCTGCGGCGACGTGCTCGACGCGCGCCAGCTGGAGCATTACGTTTTCCTGAGCGGGGAGGCGACCGTGTTCGACGTCTTTGCCGCCTTTGAACGGCAGAAGGAGCTGTACGCCGTCATCGTCACCGAAAACGGCGCGCCCGAGGAAAAGGCGCTTTTGGTGCTCACGCCCTCCGATTTCCCCGCGATCAACCGCTGCCTCGAAGCGTATTCGGCAAAAACATTCTGAGCGGCCGCACCTTTTGCCTGCGCGCCCGCATAGGATGGAGTGTGAGAGGCAAACGGCCGTACTGAATGCCGCTCACAAAAAATTTTAAAAATTTTCAAAAAAGGTATTGACAAACCAAAAATCCGTGGTATAATAGGGGTACAAACAGGGGAACCCCCAACCGAAGGGGTCGGCAAGACAGGGCGGCGAAAGCCGTGACCGCAGCACGCAGACTTTTTCAAAGCGGAAAGGGAAAGCGTTCGCAAAGCAAAAACTGTACAGGGCTTTGTTTTTACCGGAGTCTCAGCGGCAAAAGGAAAGCAAGCGATGCGGAAGCGATCTCCGAAACGGAAAAAAAGGATGCGCGGATGCGGGAACCGTTTGGACCGTACTGCCATGCACACGGCGCGTATACCGTACTGCGAACGTCGAAAAACCGTAAGGCGGATCGGCGGGTATGGGCGGAGTGAGACCGGAAGAAAGGGAAACGCCTGCTTGTATGCAGGGAAGGATGCAGTGCCCAAAGCACAGCCGCAGCGCAGAGGAAAGCAGAGAAATTGGTTTTAATGAATTTGCGCAATCCACACACAGGGCGTTGAAAAATTTATCAGGACCAAATCAGGCACGAATCGGCGCAAAACAGGGAAAGGGCAATGCAAGTTGACAAAGCATTGCGGAAAAGGTCGTTCCCGCGGATACGGATCCGTGAAGGAGAACGAGTTCGAGCAGCGGCAAAACGGTAAAAAAAAAGAAAATTTTCGCGGATCGTCATTTTGACCGGACGAGATGTCAGACAAAAAGTCAAAGAGCGTAAGTAGCGGTCCGGAGGCGGAAAACTTTTTGGAATATCCGTTTACGGGCAGCATTCAGACCCGAAAAACGAGGCGGCGCGTTGCAGCGCCGCCTTGCTTTCCCTGAGCAACCGACATTCGAGGAGGGAAATCCGTAGGATGAAAGGCGATCGGTGAAGGACCGTTTGTTTCGGCAAACGGTCCTTCTGTTTGCCCGCGCGGCGCGCAAGGGCGCAAAAGAGTGTGCCGCGGGGGGCCGAAAGCACGGGCGCGCGGGCGGAATTCCGCCCGCGCGCCCATGCTGTTTCCCGTGGGGTTTTGTCCGCTCGGCTGCGGGGGGAGGCGAAAAACCGCAAAACCGCGCGGAAAAAGGGCGGGATCGCGGTCTTTATCGCATTCGCTTGCCAGCCCGTACCGCCGTAGTGTATAATGAGGAAGAGAGAATGAAATCATAAAAAAGGCTGCTTGCCGCGCCGCCCTGCGGCGCAGGGCGGCGCGGGAGGCGTATGCAGGAAGAAGATATCGTAACGGTCGAAGGGCTTGCCAAGCGCTACGGCAGCGTGCAGGCGCTCGGCGGCATTTCCTTCACGGTGCGGCGGGGGAGCCTTTTTTCCCTCCTCGGCGTGAACGGCGCGGGCAAGAGCACGGCGATCAATATCCTCTGTTCCATTCTGCAAAAGGATGCGGGCGCCGTTTCCGTCTGCGGGTTTGACCTCGATACCCGCGCGGATGAGATCAAAAAGCGGGTCGGCGTCGTCTTTCAGGCGACGGTGCTGGACGATCTTCTGAGCGTAAAGGACAATCTCCTCACCCGTGCGGCGTTTTACGGGCTGCGGGGCGCCGCGCTGCGCGATCGGCTGCGGGCGCTCACCGAAATGCTGGAGCTGGGCGATATCCTCAACCGCCCTTTCGGCAAACTTTCGGGCGGGCAGCGCCGCCGCGCGGATATCGCGCGCGGGCTTCTGAACAATCCCGAGCTGCTGATCCTGGACGAACCGACGACGGGGCTGGACCCGCACACGCGCAGGAACGTATGGGAGCTCGTGCGCACGCTGCAGCGGGAGCAGGGGCTGACCGTACTGCTCACCACCCATTATATGGAGGAAGCGGAAGGCTCTGACCGCGTCGTCATTTTAGACGCAGGGAAGGTTGTTGCGGACGCCACGCCCGTACGGCTCAAAAACGATTATTCGCGCAGTTATCTGTATCTGTACGGCGAACGGGCGCAGCTCTGTGCCGCGCTTGCGGCACTGGGTATCCCGTTTGAAGAAACGGCGGGCGGCGTGCGTCTCGCCATGAAGGACGCTTCGGCGGCGCGTGCCTTTTTGCAGGAGCATCCCGCGCTGTGCGGCGACTTCGAATTCCGCAAAGGGGACATGGACGACGTGTTTCTCGCCGTGACGGGCAAACAGCTCGGGGGAGGGAAAAGCGCATGACGTACCTTTTGTGGCGGCTCACCGCGCGCAACCTCAAGGTGTTTTTCAAGGAAAAGGCGAACGTCTTTTTCGCGCTGCTCGCGCCGCTGATCGTGCTCGCCCTGTATGTGCTGTTTTTGGGCAGGATCCAGATCGACGGCATCCTTGCCGCGCTCGGTGACGGCGCGTCTGCCGCTGCGGAAACGGCGGTGCAGTCCTTCTGCAACAGTTGGATGCTCGCGGGCGCGCTCTCCTGTGCGTGCATCACCGTGCCGCTGTGCGCCTGCGGCGTGATGGTCACCGATAAAACGCGCGGCATCACCTCCGATTTCCTCGCCTCGCCCGTTCCGCGCTGGGCGCCCGCCGCTTCCTACTTTGTATCGGTCGTTCTGGCGGGGCTTGCCATCGGCGGCGCGGTGCTCGGCATCTGCTTTGTGTGGCTCGCCGTGTCGGGGAGCTGGTATCTCAGTGCGGCGGACGTGTTCGGCTGCATCGGCACGGTCATCCTGTCCGTGCTCTCCTCGTCGGCATTCCTGACCTTTATCATCGGTTTTATACGGACGCAGGGCGCTTTCATGGGCGTGAACGTGATCTTCGGCACGGTGATCGGGTTCCTCATCGGCGCCTATATGCCGATCGGCTATTTCCCGCTCGGCGTGCAGTACTTCACGCTGTTTATCCCGGGGAGCTGGTCGGCGGGGATGTTCCGCAACTTTATCATGCGCGGCGCCTTAGAAGAGGTCGCGCGGGCGACGTCGCAGCCCTTTGCGGACGCA
This sequence comes from Clostridia bacterium, assembly GCA_017886545.1. Lineage (GTDB taxonomy): Bacteria > Bacillota > Clostridia > Christensenellales > Borkfalkiaceae > Borkfalkia. The sequence goes on along the minus strand of JAGHJS010000033.1, from coordinate 2,547 downwards.
TTGGGCAGCGAATTTTCCATGACGCTGAACGGGTTCGGTACCGAGCTGGGGCTGCCCGTCATGGCGGCAGTGCTCGCGGGCAGCGTGGTGCTGTTCGCGGCGCTTGCGCTGCTGGCGGCGCGGCTCAAAAAACGCCGATCCGTCCGCGCGGGCACAATAGAACAGCATGCAGGCACAAGGGAACAGCATGCGGGCAAAAAGGAAAAGAAAGAGAAGGAAGGTACAGAAAAATGACCGTACAGAGCATCACGGAACTGGTAGGCAACACGCCGTTTTTACGGCTGGCGGGCGTCGAACGCACGTTCGGCGCCAAGGCGGAGATCTGGGGCAAACTCGAATCGTATAACCCGACGGGCAGCGTCAAAGACAGGGTCGCCCTTTCCATGATCGAAGACATGGAGGCGCGCGGCGTTCTGCGGGCGGGCGGCACCGTTATCGAGCCGACCAGCGGCAACACGGGCATCGGGCTCGCCGCCGTCTGCGCCGTCAAGGGGTATACGCTCATTCTGACCATGCCCGAGACCATGAGCGTCGAGCGGCGCAAGCTGATCGCCGCCTACGGCGCGCAGATCGTCTTAACGGAGGGTGCAAAGGGGATGCGCGGCGCGATCGAAGAGGCGGAGCGCATCCATGCCGAAACGCCCGGCAGCGTTATTGCGGGGCAGTTCGTCAACCCCGCCAACCCCGCCGCTCACTACAAAACGACGGGCCCCGAGCTTTGGAAAGACTGCGGGGGCAGGCTCGATATTTTTGTGGCGGGCGTGGGCACGGGCGGTACGCTCACGGGCTGCGCGCGCTATTTAAAGGAGCAGGATCCCGCCGTCCGCGCGGTCGCGGTGGAGCCGAAAGGTTCGCCCGTCCTCTCGGGCGGCAAGGCGGGGCCGCACGGGCTGCAGGGCATCGGCGCGGGGTTCGTGCCCGCCGTTCTGGATACCGCGCTCATCGATGAGATCGTGCCCGTCGCCGAAGCGGACGCCTTTTCCCTCTGCCGCGCGCTCGCGCAGAAGGACGGCGTGTTCGCGGGCATTACGGCGGGCGCGGCGGTATGGGCGGCGGTGCAGCTTTCGCTGCGCGCGGAGAACGCGGGCAAACGCATCGCGGTCATCCTGCCCGATACGGGTGCGCGTTACCTTTCGGGCGACGTATTTTCCGCACAGTGAAGGGGCATGCGGCGCGGCGCGCCGCGCGGGACGCGCGGCTGAACGAGGAATTTGCGCGCCTGTGCGGGGAAGCGTGCGCCGCGGGACGGGCGCAGAAGGACTGCACCCTGTCCGCTAAAAGAGCGGGGCTTTTCGGCACGCTGTGCGCGCTGCCCTTTGCCGCCGCGGCGGCGGTGCTGTATGTCTTTTTTGCGCCGCGCGTGCTGCTCGCAACGGGCAGCCTGTTCTTTGAACCGCTGCTTCTGGCGGCGGCGCTGCTTGCGCTCGTGCCGCTGCACGAAGGGGTGCACGCGCTCGCTTCCGCGGCGGTGCACCGCTCGTTTTACGGCATACGTCTGCGCGTTTTGGGTACGCCGCAGTGCGTATGCCTGCGCTTTGCGAACCGCGCGCAGTACGCGGCGGCAGCTCTTGCGCCCTTTGTTCTGCTCGGGCTTGCGCCCGCGGCGGCGGGCATCGCCACGGGCTGCCTGCCCGCGCTCGTGTGCGGCGCGTTCGGCTGCATCGCGGCGGGGGCGGACCTGCTCGTCGCCTTCCTTGCGCTGCGCACGGGCAAAGGCGCCGTGCTCCTCGACCATCCCGCGCGGTGCGGGTTTGCTGCATTCTCCCCGAAATGCGGCGGGGCGGAAAATTCTTTTGCACAGGAAGTTGACAAAACGTGTTCGATCGAATACAATAAAAAGAGAAAACACGGAGGGAAGTAGGCTATGGAAGATCCCAAAAATATGGGTTTGAACGGGCAGGGCGCGGCGCCCAAAACGCCCGAAGGGCAGCCCTATGTGCAGGGAGCGCAGCAGCCGAACAACGGTTGGCAGGCGCAGAACGGCTGGCAGGGGAATGCGCAGCAGCCGAACAGTGGCTGGCAGGCACAAAACGGCTGGCAGGGGAACGCGCAGCAGCCGAACAACGGTTGGCAGGCGCAGAACGGCTGGCAGGGGAACGCACAGCAGCCGAACAACGGGTACGGGCAGGTCCCGCCGCAGGGGCAGCAGGGGTACTACTACAACGGGCAGTATTATGCCAACGGACAATATTATGCGAACGGGCAGAACGGCTATAACGGTCAGCAGCCGTACGGGTATCGGCCGCAGCCGCCGCAGAGTTCGCTGAGCGTGATGTCCATCCTCGGTTTCGTGTTCGCGTTTGTGGCGAGCATCGTCGGGCTGATCCTGAGCATCATCGCGTTCAATACCGCCCAAAAAGAGGGCGATCTGCGCAGCCAGAATTTTTCGCGCGCGGGCATCATCATCTCCGCCGTGTTTATGGGGATAGCGGTCATCGCCGTCATCATCACGGTCATCGCGGTCGCGGCGGCACTCAGTTCCGGCTATTATTATTATTACTAAATCGTATACAAGCAACAGGGGGCGCGCCTCTCCATGCGGAGAGG
>JAGHJS010000032.1 GCA_017886545.1 Clostridia bacterium | reverse complement strand
TGATCTCATAGTACCAGGAGTTGTTGCTCTCGATCTGGAACATGATGCACCCGTCCGCCCCCTCGACGATGCCCTGCGGCAGCGCCTCTTTGGTCGACCAGCTCCCTATGTTCGCCATGGCGATGCGTTTTTGCCCGCATGCCGTTTCACTTGAAAAGCCGTACGAATAGAACGAATTTTTGCGCGGCTGGCACTCCGCATGATGGCTCTGCACAAAACGCCAGAGGTACATTTGCTCCGCTTCGCGCCTGCCGCTCGCCCCGAGGCAGGGCAGCAAAAAAGAGGACGCCTCGGTCAGGACAAGCTCGCGTGCGGAGATGTTTCTGTACTCCGTACGCACGCGGATCACGCCGCCGAACGCTTCAAAGCGGCAGACCGCCCGCAGCAGATCGCTCTGCAAAACGATTTCCAGCCGCTCGTCCGTACAGGTGTGCGAACAGTAATGGAAGCGGCACCCCTCCGAGGAAAACGCCGCTTTCAGCCCCGCATGCGAGGGCATGTTTTCCCCCGCCACCTGCGCCTGCACAAAAGAGAGAGGGGCGCCATACCGATCGCGGTCACAGCGGAAATTCCCGAATCCGAGCAGTTCCGCCCTCCCGTCCAACAAAAATTCCAGCCCGTTAAATTCAATTCTCTCCATATGGCGCACCTTCTTTGCCGATTTGCGGCGGACAGACGCCGCCCTTTTTGTTTTGCGCTTATTCCCCGAAGGGGACGATGAACGCGCCGCCGCCCGCTTCGAGCGTGAGTTCCAGAACGCCGCCTGTGAGCGGCACTTCCCGCTTTACGCCGTTTTCATAGACATACGCGCCGCTGCACCCGGCAAAGGCGATCTTTGTGGTGCAAGGCTCGCCCGACTGCGTTTCGGCGTAATTGGTGAGCATGTACCCCTCGTTCCCCGCCTCGTCCGTGAAATACCCGAGCAGGATATCCCCATCCGTTTCAAGCGAACGGACCAGCTGTGTATCCGCAGGTTCAAGAATGGGCGAAACGAGCAGGTTTTCGTCCTCCGCAACGCTTTGCAGCAGACGGAACGCCGTATCGTTGACGGAGCTGCTGCAGCGGGTGATGACGCCCTGCCACTCGAAGGAGGTATATACCTGATCCCAGGCGCGCACTTCGCCGTTGACCTGCTTCACCCTGTCGTAGATCACCGTCGGCTTCCCGTTCAGGTAGCACCCCTGCCTGTTCACCGCTCCCTCCGCGGTGATCGTGGGCGTATCGAAGGTATACACCGAATAGGTATCGATGCCGAAGGCAAACAGCGTGTTCACCTGCAAACGCAAATCCTGCACCGTCGGCACGGGATAGTTCAGGTGATCGAGCGCCTGAATGGCGATATTCGTTTCCAGCCCGTACCGCTGCGCATACGCGGCGATCACGCCCACGTTGTACAGGTACGAAGGCTTGAGCGTACGCTCGCCCAGCCCGTTCGCCCCCGCCACGATGGGGTAAATATCCGCCGAAAGCCACACGCGGGAAAGGTCGCCGATCTCTTCCGCCACATCTTCGATATACGAGAGCACATACTCTTCGTACGATATATCCGCATAGTCGGCGACCCAGCGCATATCCTCCGTAACGGTGGAGGGGTGCAGCGTGACAAGGTACTTGGAATCGGTATCGCCGTACGTTTTGCTGCTTAAAAAGTCCTGCGCGGCGTTGGAAAGATCCGCCATGTTGTTCGGCCACGGCTCGTCGTACATATACAGCCCGCCCACGCAGTCGTAGTCCGTCAGGTACGAATAAAATTCTCCGTCGTAGTCTACGTCCGTGACCATATGCCCCGTAAAGGGATAGGTCTTGAAGTCGTATTCCCCGTGCAGCGCCTCCATCGTATCCAGCGCCGTCTGTAAATTTGCACGGTTCGTTGTGATGTATGAATTGGGGCGCGTCATCAGCACGGCGTTGAAATCCGCCTCAAACATGGCGCGCAGCACGTCCTCGGTATCGCCGGGGAAATACGCATAGATGTCCACCGTGCCGCCCGAAGTTTCATAATTGGGCAGATCGCTCTTTCGGTTGATGCCCGTATCGCCCTCCTGCTGCGGAGCGCACCCCGCGCCGACCGCAAGCAGAGCGGCGCACAGGAACAGCGCGCCCGCCTTCCGTAATGTACGCATATTCGTTTTCTCCATAGGGCGCCCTCCCCTGCGGCGGCTCCGCCGCAGGGGAACGCCCCGTTATACGGGTTTATGAAATGGTGATGTAGCAGCCTGCGCAGCAATACGCGCCGAACGTCCTTTCGCCGAGGGGCAGCTTTTTGCCTTCGATCGTCTTCGTATCCACCTTGGACGGATCGTCCGTATTGGAAACGGTGATAATCGTATCCTCGTCCGCATATTCGACAGTAAGCGTAATGCTTACATTTCTCTCACGGACAATATCTGCCAACACGTTGCCCGCGATGAAGAATTCACTTGCATTATATCCGATACCGTCTACATATCCTTCCGGAATGCAAACCAACAGCGCCCATTCCCAAATTTTCAGCACGATACCGCCGCCATACATGCCGTTGGTTTCAAACAGTGAAATCGCACGGTACGCCGCGTTGCCTTCCGTAACACCATCGTCCGAATCGATCATAAACGTGAAGGAATAATGCACCTTGGTCACGCCGTCCAAAAGTTCGAACGAATCAAGCTGATTTGCAGAGCCGTCATATGCATTTCCCGCCTCGCCGAACGTCCGTTCGACGCCGCCGTACTCGATAAACTGCTCGGTCGCGGTATAGTCAACGTCGGCGATGAGCACATAGCCGTTCAGTTCGCCGAGCGAAATTTTGAGACTGTCCCCTTTGACGCTATCGAGCGTAACGGAATACTGCTTCCAGCCGATCGCCGTCGATGCCGTCGGCTTACTTTCGCCGACGGTCAGCGTGAAGGAAGGCGCCAGGATCGCTTCGTCAAACACATAAATGTCGAAGGAGACCTCCGTCAGGGCAAGGGTATACCCGAGCGGAACGGTGACGACGAGGTCGCTCTGCGTGCCGTCCGCCGCGAAGTACGCCGCTTCGCCCTCAACGGCGAAGATATCCGTTTTTACCGTTTTATGCGCGGTGTAGGTGCCCTCTTCCGCCGTGGCGTTGCGCACGATATCCGTGGCGGTCACGGTGATGTCTTCCGCGTCGACGGGCTCTTCCGCTTCGATGATATTGAGGTTATCGAAGTAAACCGCCATCTCCTTGGTGTAGTCGATGGTGTTGGCGTTGTTGGTATCGACGCCGTTTTTCGCGGTGGAAACAAACAGGCGCACTTCGCCCGCCGTTTCCAGAACGATGTTGTTTTCCCACACGCCGGCAAGGTTGATCTGCACCTTTTTCCAGCCGTCGCCGATGTCGTCGACCTTGATATAATCCAGCCAGCCCTCGTACGCGCCGTTGGCGTTCTGCAACGGGATAAGGCTCGCGTCCTTCTGCCCGCAGGCATTCGTCGCCGTATTGCCGAGGTCGCCGTCGCCCGCGTTGACCGCGAACCAGAGCGACATGTTCTCCGTTTTCACATCGACCGACATGATCGACTCGCTCAGGTATGCACTGTCTTCAAATGTAAGGTCGAGCGAAAGCCATGCGTCGATGCGGTTCCACGTATCCATACCGGCAGCGGTCGTTTCCGGATACCTGCCCGTTCCGTCGCCGTCGGGGTCGAGCGCGTCGATCTTGATCGCGTACGCCTCGTCCGAGCCTGCGACCTTCACGTCGCTCTGCAGCCCCGTAAAATAGGTGTCTTCTCCAAGGGAAGAAAGCCCGTCCCACCAATTTTCGCTTTCGTCGGCCGTCCTGTCTACAAACCCGAACGAGGATCCGTTGATCCCGTTGGTGTAGTCTGCCGCTTCCAGCTCGTTGATCTCGGCGAACGTGGCGTTGTACGCGACGTTTGCAGTGACCGTAAAGGTGTAGCTTGCCTCAACCGAAACAAGTTCGGTCCCCTCGAACCAGCCGACAAATTCGTATCCGTCGTCCGCCGTGGCGGTAACGGTCACACTTTTGCCGCTCTCATAGGTACCCCCCCCCCGATACCGTACCGCCCGTTCCCGCCGTCAGCGTGACCGTATAGGTCACCGTCGGCTCCGAGTCGGGTCCTGGGCCGGGATCGGGTTCTTCTTCCGCGGGGGTGCACCCCACGATGGAAAACATCAGGCAGAACGCCAGAAGCAGCGCGATCCAAATGCTTTTCCGTTTCATGTTTTTTCCTCCTTATAATGTTTATTTCCCGCGGCTTTTGCCGCGAATTGTCTTGGTTTGTTCGCCCGCGGCTTTTGCCGCGAATCGCCTTGGTTTGTTCGCCCCGCTCTTACGCTTTTAAACCGCCGGCGGACATGCTCTCCGTGATCTGCTTGCTGAACAGGGCGTACAGCACGAGCGACACGACGCAGGTGAACGTCATGGAAGCGAACATCAGCGGCCAGTCTTCACCCGAAAAATCAAAGATGATCTGAATGCCGTTCGCCACCGTCGGCGAGCTGGGCAGGTACAGGAACGGCGTAGTGAAATCGTTCCACCGCCCGATCAGCCCCGTGATGAACATCGCCACGATGATCGGCCGCGCCATCGGCATATAGATCTGCAAAAAGATGCGCAGGTTCGACGCACCGTCCAGCTGTGCCGATTCGGCATACTCCCACGGGATCCCGCCGAAATAGTTGTAGTACAGCAGAAAGCCGAACCCCAGGCCGCCCGCCGCCATCAGGTAGATGCCCAAAAAGTTATCGTACAGGTTCATCCAGCTGATCAGGCGGAAGGTCTGCAATGTCGAAGAGACCGCAGGGACCGTCATCGATACGATGACCATCGTAATGATCGCCGTTTTCCCCTTAAAGCGGAATTTCGCGCAGATGTACCCTGCGATTGTAGGGATAAAGATCTGCAGGATGAGCGGCGGAAAGATGTAGATGACCGAGTTCAGCACCATGCCGAGCATCGTCGTATTGTTCGCACCGACTTCCTGCGTGAACGCGTTCACATAATTATCGCCCGTCCAATTCGCAAAATCGAAGAAGTTCAGCGGGTCCTGCATAAAGCGGAAGGAAGTGCGGAAGGAGTTCAGCACCATCCAGACCATGACGAACACGAACGACACCGCGAAGACCGTCATCAGGATATAGACGATAAGTTTGAACGCAAAGTCGCCCGGGTGGAACGTTTTTTTCGCTTTCAGCGCCCTGCCCGCCTTAAAAACAGGTCTTTTCATCAGTACTCCACCTCCCTCCACAGCCGCTCCATCAGCCACTTGACGCCCAGAATGAACGCCGTGCCGATCACGCCGACCAGAACGCTGAGCGCCGCCACATAGCCGTAAGTCGTGCCCGTCGTCGTAGACGTGTTGGAAATGATGATCAGCCCGATCGTGCTCGTGACCCCGTTCGGCCCGCCGCCCGTCAGCTGCATCGAAGGCAGGTACCAGCTGAACGTCGTGCTGATGACCTGGATCACGATGGTCGTGACCGTAGACCATACGAGCGGCATCACGATGCGCAGGAAGATGCACATTTCGCTCGCGCCGTCGAGCTGGGCGCTTTCGATGAGCGAATCGGGCACGCGCGACATTGCCGAAATAAAGTAGATCAGATTGCCGCTGATGCCCGTCCAAACGCTGAACACAAGGATCGCCGTCCATGCCGTATCCTCGCTGCCGAGGATGCCGCCCGAAGGGATCGCGTCCCCCGCGCCGATCAGGCGCAGGAACTCCGCCAGGATGCCCGTGCGCGAATCGATCAGCCCCTGAAACACGAGGCAGAGCACGATGGGCGAGATGATCGCGGGCAGATACAGCACCACGCGGAAGATGCGCTGCGCCTTGCAGCGGCGGAAGATCATGTACGAAAACACGAGCGTGACGGGAATGTTGACGACGATGCCGATGAGCAGCAGCCAAAGCGTGTTGGTATAGGCATAGTGCGTCATGAGCGCCGTTTCGTTCTTGCCGGCGATCGTCTGAAACACGTTCAGGAAATTATCCCACCCCGCAAACGTAGTGTTGCCGAGCATGTCTTCCAGCTGAAAGGCGCTGACGATCGTGCCGATATTGACGTACAGCCAGAACACGACGAAGTGCAGCACCGACCAGCCGAGCCCGAGCCAGATGAAGAGCAGGTTCCGCTTTTTTACCGCGCCGATGCGCTTCTTTTTCGGAGCGGGCGCCTGCACGGCGGCGGCGCCTGCCTCCTCGCTGACCGTTCTTTCGCTATCCATACACTCTTTTCTCCCTTCCCTCAGCCCGCAGCGAGCGAGCCGATGATGTCGGTGTAATCCTCCCACGAAGATTCACGGAAGTCATACTCTTCCTTCAGCTGATCGTACAGCTCGTCGCGGGTGACTTTGTCGTTCAGGATCTGCAGAACGGGATTCGTGCTCTTGTACCAGGTCGTGCGAAGCGCGCCCACGGCATAGTAGTCGGAATACCCGAGCGCATACACGTTCCTGTATTCGCTGATCGCGTCCGTGACCGAGCGCTGCCACTCGTTGAGGTCGAGCGACTTCATATCGTAGTCAAACGCGAGCGGCATGCCCGTCATCTCGTGGATCTTCTGCAGGTTCACGCTGTGGCACATATACCGCAAAAAGTCCGCCGCGCCCTCGGGGTTGTTGCATTTTGCGGGGATGCAGAAGTACTCCGTAGGCAGGTTGATGTCCAGCACCTGCTCGTACGGCTGATCCGTTTCGGGGTCAGTGAGCGCGGGAACGGGGGCAAAGGCGTAGTTCACTTCCGAATCGCGCAGCACGGAGGAGATTTCCGTTTCAAACCATGCGCCCGTCGGGCAAAACGCCGTATAGCCGAGCAGGAACCACGTTTCCGAATTGATGTGCGTATCGCTCGCCGCGCCCTCCAGCGTCGTCGTGGAATAACCGTTTTCCGGCGCGAGCAGGTCGTAGATCGCCTCCAGCGCGTGCAGGCGCTCATCGCCGAGCAGCTCCTGCGGCGCGCCCGCGCTGCTGTCGTAATTGAAAAATTCCTGGTACGCATCGGGGTCCTGCTGCGCCCACAGCGTGCGGAACGTATTGTTCAGGTCGTCGACCGAACCGCCGAAGCTGAGCGGCATCACCTTGCGCGAACCCGCCGTAAGGTCGCTTGCAAGGATGTCGCTGCAAAGCTCTATAAGCCCGTCCCATGTATCGGGAAATTTGCTGTATCCGAGCTCGGCAAGGTAGTCCACGTTGTACACGAACCCCGTCGGCGCGTATGTGAGCTGCAAAATATACCGCGAGCCGTTGTAGATGCCGTAATCGTCGAACATGTCGTACTTTTTGCCGTCGATCGTCGTGCCGTCGTTGTACTCCATGCCGACCGCCTCGTCAAGGCTGTACAGCTTGCCCGTGCCCGCCCAGGTCAGCCAGCTGTAACTGGAGTTGGTAAGGTACAGGTCGCTGTACACCGATTCCCTGTCGGCGGAGAAATGCGACTGAATGGCGCTGTCTTCGGCAAACGACACGTTGACCTTAATCCCTGTATCGTCCTCGTACGCCTGCGCCATATTGTTGATCCATTCCTGCCCGATCCCCGCGTTGATGATGGTCGCGTCGATCTCGTCCGTATTGTCCGTCATGCGTTCCCAATCGCCCAGCCCCTCTACGGGATAGCTTTCATTACCCTTGCCGCCGCAGGCTGTGAATGCCAGAACGAGGCCCAAGCAGAGCAGTATTGCCAAAATCTTTTTCATGGTTTGCGTTCCTCCTGTTTATTGTCCGTCCGGAGGCAGCGTGCCGTCCTTGCCCGCGCCGCCGCTCTTTTTCTTCTTTTTTACGACCAGCACCGCCGTCACCACGGCTGCCGCCACGACCACGGCCGCCGCGGCGCTCACGCCCGCGATCAGCCCGACGCTATTGCTTCCGCCGCCGTTATCGGCAGCGCCCGCGCCGACGGTCACTTCTATCTCTTCGCTCTCAAAGGTGCCGTATTCGTTGGTCACGACCGCCTTTACTTTGACGGCGCCGTCCGCAACGCCCGTGATGCCGTTCCCGCTGAGCGTGACGTATTCCTCGCCCTCGGTAACGACGTACTGCACTTCGTCGAGCAGGGTGGGCAGCGAGCTCTCCGCCGAAAAACGCACCGTCCTGCCGATGTTCACGCGCTCTGCGCCCGCTTCGATCGCCACCGTCACCGCCTGCTGTTCGAATTCAACGGGCGTGACCGTGACCGAGCTTGCCGAATCGCCGCGCACGATCCCCGAGAACCATTCGCCGACCTGCGCCGCGGGCAGCGATTCGATGTAGTCTTCGATGAGCAGCGTTTCGCCGCCCGCGCCGTCCAGCAGATATACGGCAAGGCGCACGCCCGAAATGGCGATCTCGTCGCCGTACGAAAAGTCAAGGCAGTATACGCGGAAGTTGTACGTTTTCCCCTGTTCATAGGGCAGCGAAGCCGTGGCGTTCGCCGTCGTTACGGTGAAGCTGCTTGCGCGGTTGGATTTGCTGAACGAGACCGAATACCCGTTTTCGCCGTGCGAACCCGTCGCGCGCATGGAAAGGTCGAACCCGAGGTTTGCGTTGTTCCCCTCCGTAAAGGTAACGCCGAATTGCAGGCTCATGTTCGTGCGCGGCATATAGGCGTTGAACATGGAGCGGGTCGCGGCGCCCGTACCGCCCGACGCGGAGTAAGTGACCCCCGCCGCGCTCGTCATGGGCGCCATTTCGCTGATATCGTAATTGCCGCGCGATTCCGCCACCGTATAGACGGGGGCAAAATACTCGAACACGGGCGCGTCGATGCCTTCGATCAGGTAGTCCTGCACGAGATCGGTATCGTTCGCGGCATTCCCCAACGTGTTATACGGAGACTGATAGAACTTGATCCAGCCCGTGTTGTTCATGCAAAAGTCGCCCGTCAGCTTCGTCTGGATATAGATCTGGTTGTTCTCTTCCTTTTGCCCCTGTTCGTCGACGGTGTAATAGTTCACGAACACATACATGCCGTTTTCCGCGGAATCAGGCTCAACGTCCGCCACGGGCATGAAACCGAATTCGCAGTATACGTAGTCGCCCTCTTCCAGCGAAAGGGACATCCCTGTGCTGTCGCCCCATAGGCTGGCGTCCCGCCACTTCCCCGTGATCCCGTCCGGAAACACGGTGTAGCGCCATTCGTTCGCGTTTTTCCAGTCGAACATGAGGAGCGTCTGCCCGCCGTCCGACCAGTAATAGGAATTATCCGCCGTGCCGCGCACTTCGTAGGCGATAAAAATTTCACCGCCCGTATATTGGAATTTGTAGCGGATCGCGGCGCGCTCGTAGCTCCCTTTGATCTTGAACGCGGGCACGCCCTGGTCGCCGTCGTTATAGTCGTAGCCGCCGAGCATGACGTTGCCTTCCTCCGTCCTGTACGCATACGAACGGTTCGGGTAATTGATGAACTGGTAGCTGTTCACCTCCGCCATGAAGTCCTCGATATCGACAGCCGTATACTCGACGGTCTTTTTCGTGGAATACACGAAGTCGCCCTCCCAGCTCTCATCCTTGCCGGCGGGCATATCGTTCGCTTCGTTCAGATCGCCCGCCACAACGTCGTATATACCGTCTGCGGGGATCTCCGTCGCGTGCGCTTCTTCCATAGAAAAGGCGATCGCCGCGCCCAAAAACAGGACTGAAGCCAACAGGACCGCGAGCAAAAAGACCGCGCTCACCCTTTTTTGCATGGAACTTTCCTCCGTATTTCTGTGATTATTTTTCCGTCTGCCGCGGCAGACGGTGCTTTTTCCGATCCCGCGCGCCGTTTTTTACGGCGGGCGGCGCCGCTATGCGCCGAGCGGGACGACGAACAGCCCTTCGCCCGCTTCCAGCGTGAATGTGAACGTTCCGTTCTCGCCCCTGACGACTGCCTCGTTCGCACCCGCGCCGTTCTTGCCGTACAGCGCCGCAAAGTTGCTGCCGCGCAGCGTCAGACACACTTCCGCCGCCTGCCCCGCCGCCGTATCGCCGAAGTTCACCAGCATGTATGCTTCGCCGCCTTCGCGCGCGAACGTACCGACAAGGATCCCTTTGTCCGCCGTCACCGACGTCAGATAAAGCATATCCGTGTAATCGGGTCTGTTTCCCAAAAGCTGCAGGTTCACGTCGTCGTTCTGCCCCGAAAGCACGGGGAACGTGCCCGTGTATTCATACGCCGTATATACGTTTTCAAACGCCGCCAGCTCCGCGTTGATCTGCTGCACAAGGGAATAATACGGCGACGGCGCGCCGCCCGGGTCAAGCATGCAATACTCGTAACCGTGCCCGTCCGGACAGGTGTAGCAGTAAAACAGCAGCTGCTCTGCCCCGTATGCCAGCGCCGTGTACGCCTGCATCCGCATATCCGCATACGTCAGTTCTTTCGAGTACGTCCCCTCTTCCGAAAGCTGCGCCTGCATATAGAACCCCGTTCCCGCGCCGCAGCCGAGCGCCGCGTTCGCAACGGTTTCATACGTCGCCAGCCACAGCGGCTCCAGCCCGTCCTTCGTGTATGGATATACGTCTACCGAAAGCAGACGGCTCTCCTCGGGCACTTCCGCCAGAACATTGTCCGCATAATAGTTCACATAGTCCGCATACGTCGCGTTCAGCCCCATGCCGAACCCGTTATTGTTGTTAAAAAAGATCCATGGATGCAGATTCGCAAAAAAACGTCCGCCCGCGTACCCTTCCGCAAACGCTTCCGCCAGAGCGTCCTCCCCCAGCCATTCGTCGATGTCACTCTTATACGGCTCGTCGCCCATATGCATCCCGATGACCGTTCCGTCCGCGATATACGGGGCATATATGCCCGCCGCCGTCTGTTCCAGCAGAGCCGGCGATACCGAATCGCCCGCCGTCGTCGCCTCCCAGCGCCCGTAATTCAGGTACGCCTTCAGCCCGACGGCACGGCACAGTTCCAGCGCCTCCGCCGTCGCCGACGATCCGAGATAGTAATTGTTCGCCTTCGCCGCCGCCGTACTGCTCAGATCGTGCCGCACAAAAAGCAGCGTGTTGAACCCCGCCGCTTTGTACTGCGCGTACGCTTCCGCCGTCCTGTCCGGCGCCCAGAACCCGCCGCGCACCAATTCGCTTTCGCCGTATGTTTCGGGCGTGTAGCCGCCGATCTCCTGTCCCGCCGCGCATCCCGCCGCCGAAACCAGCACGACCGCCGCTGCCAGAAGCAAAGCCGCTATCTTTCTTTTCATTATCCGCTCCGTTCTGCCGTCCGCACAGACGCAGAATGCGCCCGTGCCGTGCTTCCGATTCTATTTTAAGGCATGATTTTGATTTAATCTACAAGGATTTTAACAAATTCTTTATACTATATTGACTTTTTTAAAAACAGTGTGCTATACTTTTTATACCATGAAATACAAGTATATCACCCAGCAGGGAAACCTTGTATCGCTGCAAGGAACGAACCTGGCATCTTCCCTCAGCGTAACGTCGATCGCCTCCGTCTATGTGGACCGTCTGGCGCCGAATTACCGCTTCAAAGGAGAAAAACATAACCTGTACGAGCTGTTTTATCTCGTCAACGGGAACATGAACGTGCTTACGGACAGCGGCGATTTTTTCCTGTCTCCGAACGAATTCATCATCCTGCCGCCGAACGTGCACCACGCCATGAACCCGCATAAATGCTACACCATTTCCGTGAGCATCACCTTTGAGGCGAAGGGGCTGAACGACGAACTGATCACCTTGAAAAAGGGCAGGCTCGACGACCCGGAAATGATGCACCTGAACGCGGTCACGGAGTGCTATGAAAAACATTTTGCCTATAAGCCCGGCGTACTGCTCCCCGTTGAAACGTACGCCAACGACGAATATGCTTACCAACAGGTCATTAAAAACGAAACCGAGCTTCTGCTGATCCTGATCACGCGCGACTTTCTGAAACAGCGCGAATACATAAAAAGCAATATCTCCCCTCTCGGCGAAACGCTCGCCGATAAGATAAAAGCGTACATAGACGACCACTTTACCGAAAAATTACAGCTGAAACAGATCGGAACGGTTCTCGGCTACTGCAAGGAACACATCTGCCGCGCATTCAAACGGAAGTACAATGTCTCGGTCATCCACTACATGCTGCAACGGCGCATCGATCGGTCCATGCAGCTTTTAGCGAACAGCGAAGCGTCCCTGCAGAACATTTCCGATGAGCTTGGATTCGACAGCATGCAGTATTTTATCAAAATTTTCAAACGATTTACAAATACAACGCCGCGGCAATACCGACGGATCGTAAAGCGGACGCACATCATGAACCTGAACCAATTTTCCGAATAGTTCAACGCGAAAAATTATAAATGCCGCCTTGCGTTCATACGGATATCCGTCAAGTAAAGCGGCAAAAAATATAGAAAACGAGCGTTATCGCTCAAATCATTCATAACAATCTGTTTTAATAAAAACTATCCATAAATATATGTGACAGTCACGAAATAGTTGAATGCCTGCAAGTTTGCCTTTCGCGTCATACGGATGCGGCGGGCTATGAGATTTTTTTGCTTGCGCTGCAAATTCAGCTCCACAAACAGTTCCGTTGCGGAATCGTCTTTGAAATACGGGCGTAATTCCCTGCATAATAGTTTAACCAGGTGTAAGGAATGCGGCATCAACCACGAACTTGTCATACTCTGGGATGGACATTCTTTTGACAAAGACGTGAAGACTTCCGTGATAGACCGAGGCTACACCGATTACTCGGAAAAGTATGCCCTTGCCGAGGCGGAAAAGTTTAATTATGAGTTATAAAAATCCTATTAAACCGGCCGATTTAGTCCCAAATTAGTCCCAAATGCCACTTTTTTGACCGAATTTTAGAACAATATTTATATTTTGTTATAACATACATATAGAAAAAATGAGAGCTGCCATCACATAATGATAGCAGCCCTCAAAATGGCTGGGGTAGCTGGATTCGTAAGGAACGGAATAGCGATTGTTCGCCGCAGGCGCAATCGCGTCAGCAACGAATGACGGAGTCAGAGGCACTCTGAAAACTCAAAAAATGGCTGAAAACAGCCGAAAAACCCTATAAAATCGCCGGATTTTGACCTTCTTCCCCACAATTTACCCCACAATTGCGTTGTCGGACATAAACGCAAAACGATAAGCCAAGGAGCGCATCGCAACAGCGATGCGCTCCTTGGCTTCTATCCCTTTAGTACTATGTCTACCATTTTGTATTCCTTCTACTTAAAACTGTTCTTAAAAACTCTTCTGCTCAATTTTCAAATCATTATTCAATGCCGTAATTTTTAAGTTTTAATGCCTTACAGTTTTCCATAATAGTTCTCACCGTTGACGCCGAAAATCCTTCCTCAATTTCTGCATTCACCTCAAGTGAAACCGCAATATTGACCCCCTCAATAGCGGTTAAATGAGAAATGATTTCTTCAACAAGCCTCTGCACGTCTCGATTGATTCTAGTAGTATCCAACTGTGCAGACATATAAAAACGCCTATTCCTTGAAGCCTCATTGTCATTTATGGGTGGTTCACCGTTATCAGAATCTTTTAATGGCTCTTGATTCCTTTCACTAATTTGTCCAGCCCGGATAGATTCAGTTTCCGAATCATTTACTAATGGTTGAATTTTCTCGGATTCAATTTGCCTTTGGGCACATTCTTTTCTTACGAGTAGATCAGATATATTGATAGATACAACATATTGATTATATTTTAAATCGAAAAATCTATTATCTTTTCTCGCTGCGGCAATTGCAAAATACTCCGTTGAGTTTAACCCTTCTTTAATTGCGTTTTCTAAAACAGAATAACCCGCAAGCCGAGGAAGATAACAATATGTGCATAAATACTCCCAAAGTTTTTTAACGCCAATACTATCAGACTCCTTCCATAATAAGTTATCTAGTTCCATTAACAAAAGTGCTGGCGCCCATTTCATGATCAACGCTTCAGTTTGACGAAGTTTCTTCTCTGCCTTTAAAGCGATCCCCTCTGTTCCGCCACTAATCCGAGAGCACTCCCACATAACAGATTGCATATCGGCATTTCTGTCTATATAAGGTGATAAAACCCAACAATATGTTTCCTGTAACCGAGACTCAAC
>JAGHJS010000031.1 GCA_017886545.1 Clostridia bacterium | reverse complement strand
GAGTAGGTTCGCGCGTTAGCCGTATGCAGTCTGTGTTGCTTGACTGACTGCATACGGCTTTCAACGTTTTCGGCTCAGATCCCTCGGCAAGCTTGGGATGACACCTATTGGCGCTTTTCCTTGTCATCCTGAGCGGAGCGGGGCGGAACGCCCCGCGAAGTCGAAGGATTTCTATTCAAATGTTGTCGATATTCAAATAGAGATCTCTTGGCGGGCTCGGGATGACGGGGGTAGGCGGTGCCTTGGTCTTGTGCAAAAAAGGCGGGTAAAAAGGGGTGGAAAAAAGCCGCAGGGAAACCCTGCGGCGGCTTTTTATCGGTCCGCTCAAAGCGCCTTATGCAGGTTCAGTTTTACGTTGCGGCGGTCGATCTCCACCAGCCCCTCGCGGCGCATGTTCGCAAGTTCGCGCAGCATGGCGCTGCGGTCTACGCAGATGTAATCCGCAAGGTTGGTCTGCGAAAAGGGGAGGGTGAAGTACGAGCTGCGGCTCTTTGCCGCCAGCATGCGGAAGTAGGCGAGCAGCTTTTCGCGCGTGGTGCGGTGGCTTAAAATTTCAAGGTGTTCCGAAAGCGCCTGCGTCTTTTCCGCCATCAGCCGCACGAGGTTGCGCACGATGGTGCTGTGGTAGGCGCACGCCTTGGGGCAGCGCTTCATGATGTGGTCGTAATCCACATACAGCACGTCGCAGTCCTCCTCCGCCACGAGGAAAAAGTTCGTGTCCGCCCCCGCGATGCTCAGCATCGCGCCGAACACGCCCCCTTCGCCGAGCTGTTCGAAAATGGTGCGCACGCCGTTCACGTCCGTCTTCATCACGCTGATCCTGCCGCGGTGCACCACGCCCACGCGCCCCTGCGGCATGGCGACTTCCTCGCCCTTGCGGTGCGTTTTGAGCGTCGTTTTAAAGCATTCCGTCATGCGTGCGTACTCTTCGTCGGTGATGCCGTCGAAGAGGGATGATTCTACTTTGTCCATAGTCCCCTCTGTTGCATTTACAACACTTGTATATAGTATACGGCAGCTTTGCGGCAAAGTCAAGGCAAAACCGCAACAAAAAACCGCGCACATTTTGTGCGCGGCGACCCTTTATTTTTGTTCGGTCTGCGGCTGCGGGGCGGCGGTTTTTGCGCTCTCTGCGGGGTGTTTTTGCCACAGCGGCGCGGGCTGCAATACGGAAACGCCCTTTTTTACCAGCGCGTTCACGGTCAGCATCAGGGGGATGCCCAGCCCGTACACCCATACCGACTGCGTAACGAGCAGGGATACAAAATTCGCCCAATACCCGAGCTCCGTGCTGTCCGCCAAAATCATCACGCACGGCACGCCGAACGCATTGACAAGGACGGGGAACAGCCCGCCTAAAATGAGTTTGAGCGGCATATTGCGCACCAGCCTTCCGACGCCGTATGTGCCGATCGCGGCGACGAGCGTACACAGGCTTCCCAGCCCGATGTCCCAGCCGCCGTACCCCGAAAACACGTTCGCGAGCAGGCACCCGACGTACAGCGCGGGGATGCTCTCGATGTAGAACAGGGCGAGCAGCGTCAGCGCTTCGGCGAGGCGGATCTGAAAGCCCAGCGTCCCGTACGAAAGGGGGCCGAGCGCCCAGGTCAGCACACAGTACAGCGCGGCGATGACCCCCGCGCGGCAGAGCATCTTGGTTGAAAACCTCTTCATGATTCAGTTACCTCGGTTGTTTTTAGGTAGTGTTGTCCGAAAACCTACCGCGCGTAAGGATACCACGCTTTTGTGTATTTGTCAAGCGGAATTGCACCGGTGGAAGTACCGCATGCCGCCTGTTTGGTAATATTATTGACTGCATCCAGCCCTCGCGCGGCGGGGCAAAGACCCGTTTAAAGTGACAGAAACGCCTTTTGTCATCCCGAGCCTGTCGAGGGATCTCTATGCGAATATCGTCATTATTTCAATAGAGATCCTTCGGCTGCGCCGCCCTGCTGGCGGCTTCGCTCAGGATGACAATGAGGGAGAAAGCCGCTTTTCAATAATCCAACTGCGCGTTTCAAAATCGCATTTTTTGCAAGCGCCCTCAATTTGTCGCATACTTGCGACTTTTCCGAAAAGGGGTGAACGCGCGCGATTTCTAATAAACGCTTGCAAAAGCAAAAACCGCGCTTTTTGCTTTTGCACATTGCGCTTTGCGAAAAGCGTAACGGAAGAGGGTGAATTTGCGGCATTTCTATGACGGTGTGCCCCTAAAATGCCGCAAAGAGGGAGAAACCGACATCCCGCAAGGGTGTCGGTTTCTCCCTCAGATCACGGAAAAATTTTTTGTCAGCTCAAAAAATTTTTCGTGAACTCACAAAATTATATTTTCCAGCAGCAGATAGTCGAAGTCCACCCCTTCGACGAAGTCGCGGGGCAGAAAGCGCACATGGTTGAACTTCGCAAAGTTGAAGATGTGCGTCTTCAACAGCACGGGCGTGGGGCAGTCCAGCTCGCGGCAGATGTCGAACAAATAGTTTAAAAAGTGTGAAAAGGTCAGCTTTTCCTGCCCCTCGTACACGAATTGGCGGACGATCTTCCCGTCCTTCATCAGTTTTGCCCAGATCTTGAACACGATTTTTTCTCCCGTATGCCGTAAGTATACCGAATTTTCGGCGGAAAGTAAAGCGGAACGGAAAATATAATTGACTTATTTGCCCGATAAAGTTAAAATGTTAGTATTCCGTATGCGGGTATGCCTGCGCGGGAGAGGGGAGGTCTGTCATGAACAAACTCGAATCGGATATCCTGAAAATTTTGCAGGAGGACTGCCGCGTGTCGGCGGCAGAGGTTGCCGTCATGCTCGGCAGGGAGGAGGCGGAAGTCGCCGCCGCCATTGCGGAGATGGAACGCCGCGGCGCCATCGTCAAATACACTGCCATCCTCAACAGCGAAGCGATGGAGGACGAACTCGTGCAGGCGCTCATCGAGGTCAGGGTGTCGCCCCAGAAGTCCAGCGGGTTCGACGCCATCGCCGAAGAGATCTACCGCTGCGAAGAAGTGACGAGCTGTTACCTGATGAGCGGCGGGTTCGACCTTGCCGTGTTCATCGAGGGCAAGTCGCTGCGCGAGGTGGCGCGCTTCGTTTCCGAGCGCCTTTCCACCCTCGACGACGTGCTCTCCACCGCCACGCATTTCATTCTCAAAAAATATAAGATCGAAGGAACCATCACCGATAAAGAGGACGAAAATCGGGTGAGATTGTCGGTGCAGGCATGAGAAATTTTGTCAATCATCGCGCGGAAACGCTCAAACCGAGCGGCATCCGCAAGTTTTTCGATATCGTGTCGGAGATGAAGGACGCGATCTCGCTCGGCGTGGGCGAGCCGGACTTCGTGACCCCCTGGCATATCCGCAACGCCGCCATCCGTTCGGTGCAGCGCGGGTACACGCAGTACACGGGCAACCGCGGGCTGCCCAAATTGCGCGAGGCGATCGCGCGCTACCTGGAAGAGCGCTTTGCCGTGCAGTACCCGCCCGAAAACATCATCGTGACCGTCGGCGCGAGCGAGGGCATCGACCTCGTGATGCGCGCCGTCTGTGAGCCGGGCGACGAGATCCTCGTGCCCGACCCCGGTTACGTTTCGTATGTGCCCGCGGTGCAGCTTTCGGGAGCGACGCCCGTGCCCGTGCACTGCGTGCAGGAGGACGGCTTTATCTTCACGCCCGAAAAGCTGGAGGCGGCGATCACGCCTAAAACGAAGGCGCTCATCCTGCCGTACCCGAACAACCCGACGGGCGGCATCATGACGCGCGCCCAGCTCGAGGCGATCGTGCCCGTCATCGAAAAGCACGACCTGCTGGTCATTTCGGACGAGATCTACGCCGAACTCACCTACGGCGGGCGGCACGTTTCCATTGCCTCGCTCCCCGGCATGAAGGAGCGCACGGTGCTCATCAACGGCTTTTCCAAGGCGTTCGCCATGACGGGCTGGCGCATCGGGTTCGTCTGCGCCCCGCCCGCGATCGACGAGGCGCTGTTCAAGATCCATCAGTACGTCATCATGTGCGCGCCCACCGCGTCGCAGTACGCGGCGCTCGAAGGGCTGACGGACGGGTTCACGGACGGGTTCGCCGTCGTCGAGAGCATGCGCGACGAATACGACAAGCGGCGGCGTTTCATGGTGGACTTTTTCAACGGGTGCGGGCTGAGCTGCTTTGAGCCGCGCGGCGCGTTCTACGTATATCCCTCCGTCGAAAGTACGGGGCTGAGCGGCGAGGCGTTCGCCAACGAGCTGCTGCGCGCCGAAAAGGTGGCGGTCGTGCCCGGCGACGCGTTCGGCGAAGCGGGCAAAGACCATGTGCGCTGTTCGTACGCGACGTCGCTTGCCAACCTGCGCGAGGCGGCGGCGCGGATCGAAAAGTTTGTAAATTCCGTGTGCAAAAGGGGATGAATCCCCGCAAATTTATGCCCGCTGCCGCGCGGAACTTGACAAATCCGCGTTCGGGGAGTATAATATAGCAGGTCAGTCGAAAGGAAGTGGTTCCGCTAAATGGTGCGGAATCACTCTTTTGCACGTTGAAAAGGAATCAAAAGCGAAAAAAACTGCCGTAGATCGGCAACAATGTAAGGAGAGAAGGAAGGTATTATGGCGGAAGAATTCATCATGACCCAAAAGGGATATGACGAAGCGGTGGAGCGTCTGCGCTATCTGCAGACGGAGAAGAAGAAAGAGATCACCGAGCGCATCAAAGTGGCGCGCGGGTTCGGCGACCTCTCCGAAAACGCGGAATACGACGCGGCGAAGAACGAGGAGGCGCTCAACGAGAGCGAGATCCGCGAACTTGCAAACAAGATCAAGAACGCGAAGATCATGGAGGAGAGCACCGACAACAGCATAGTGCACTTCGTCAACGTGGTCACGCTGTACGATTACGATCTGGAAGAGACGGTCACCTATACCATTATGGGCAGCACCGAAGCGGACCCCGACAAGAACATCGTATCCATCGATTCGCCCATGGGGGCAGCGCTCGTCGGCGCGCGCTGCTGCGACAAGGTGACGGTGCACGCGCCCAACGGGGTCGACTATGTGG
>JAGHJS010000004.1 GCA_017886545.1 Clostridia bacterium | reverse complement strand
CGAACGAGGCGGTCGCCTTAAAGACGTTCGCGCCCAGCGCGCCGCCCGTATAGGTGACGGTGCTTTCGTCTTTCAAAACGACGTTCTGCAAAGAGATCGCCTCGTCATATTCAAAGCGCAGGATGTCGTCCACATAGCACTTCACGGAGGGCGTGCTGCCGCCCGTGACGGCGACTTTCAGGTAAAATTCGCTCTTTGCGGCGACCCTGCTCTGCACGCGGTCAAGTTCCGCCTTGCTGACCTCATCGTCGATATAGCTGTTCTTATAGCCGATATAATAATCGGAATACAGTTCCGTCGGCGAGAGCGACCCGTCCGCACCCTTGACAAAGTACATGAGCTTTGTGCGGTTCTCCTTGCGGTCCACGTTCAGCACGAACGCACCCGCGTCCGTAATGCCGAACGCGATGCCCGCCGCCTGCCCGTCGGTAAAGCGGACGCGCGCCGTGTAGACGTACGAATCTTCCGCAGAATAGCTCTGCCCGATCTCGCCGATCGCGTCGCCCTCCGCACTCATTTCAAAGGGCGGCTCCGTGCCCGCATACACCGTGCATACGGCAAACAGGACCGCGCAGACGGCGCACAGCGCGGCGAGCAGCGCTAACATCAGTTTCCTCGTCTTTCCAGCCATTCGGATCTCCTCTCTTCCCTCTTATTGCAGCGCGAACTCAGCCGTTCAGCCGCTCGCGCACTTCCTCCGCGGACGGCAGCGCCGCCGTCGCGCCGTACCGCTCCGTGGCAATGGCGCCGCAGACGTTCGCATAGAGCAGCAGTCTGCCCGCATCGTTCTCGCCCGCGTCGATGCGGGAAAGCGCGCCCGCATAAAACGCGTCGCCCGCACCCGTCGTATCCACCGTCGCCGCGGGAACGGTCGGGCGCTCGGTGAACGCGCCGTTCTCGTACAGCCGCGCCCCGCGCCTGCCCAGCGTAACAAAGACCTTTCTCCCCTCCGACAGGCGCAAAAGAAAGCGCTCTCTCTCCTCCCCGAAAAAGAGGTCCGCCTCGTCGTCGCTGAGCTTTAAAATATCCGCCCGTTCAAGCCATGCGGAATAGATGCGCCTTGCCTCTTCCGCGGAGGCAAAAATATCTTCCCGATAGTTCACGTCAAAGCTGAGCCTCTTCCCGCTCTCCTTTACTGCCGAACAGACCTCTTCGGCAAACCGCCTGCCCGCCTCTTCGCTGAGCATCAGCGAACCGAGGTGCACGATGTCTGCATCGGCGAGCAGAGGTCTCACCGCAGAAAGCTCCAGGGCATAGTCCGCCGTGTGTCTGCGGTAAAAGGAAAAGCTGCGCTCGCCCTCCTCGCTCAGGGTCACGAACGCGAGCGTCGTGTTGCGGTCGGGGGAGACTGAGATCCTGCTCTGCAGCCCCTTCACGCCGTCCGCGTATTCCCGCAGAAACCTGCCGACGGCATCGTTCCCGACGCACCCGAAAAACACCGCGCGGCAGCCCAGCTTTGCAATGCCGCACGCCACGTTGAAGGGCGCGCCCCCCGCAAAACAATCGAACCGCATCGACTGCTCTCTTTTTGAACCGATCATATCGGCGAGGATCTCGCCTATGCAAAGAATCATCGTAACCCCTCTTGCGTCTCGTTTCTGCGCACCGCGGCAGCGCTCTGCGCAATCGCCGCCCGACGCATGTTCGCCGCACCGACTTGCGCTATTGCATCCCGACGTGCGTTCGCCGTTTCGTTCCGCGCTATTGCATTCCGATGTGCATACGCCGCTCCGTCCTGCCGCCGACCGACACACACGCGCCGCCGCGTCCTGTTCTGCATTTCTCGCGCTCTGCCGCCGCACAGCTTGCGGCGTTCTGCGTTTTGGAAACGTTTCCATTTATTGGCAAAAAAATGCGGCCGGTTGCCCTCGGCTCTTTCCGAATTACTTGGAAACGTTTCCATTTTTCGATTACAGTATACTACCGCTTTTTGATTTTGTCAACCCTTTTTTCTCATTTTTTTCGATTCTTTTCACGCAGGATTGCATTCTTTCTCCGTTTACATGCAATTTCAGACTGTTATATACTCGTCAGGTCTTCTTTTTTGCACAGCAGCCATCGCACTTTACGCAGGCGGCGATCCCAAAGGATTGTCCCTCAAAAGCGGCGTGCGAGGTGGGCAGTCCTCACAAACAGCGCGCTCGCAGTACAAGATGCCCCGCAATCACTTCAAAAAGGCTCTCCACACGCCGCTTACCGCACTTGAGATTGCCATACATGTGTTTAATAAAAACCAATGATTCGAAGTTATTACTTATTGGTTAAAATATAGTATCCATAAAAATATGTGACAGTGTCCACATAGTACCCTCTGCACCAGAATTGCCGATTTCTGTACTTGAATTTCATGTTACCCCATCGTTAATATATCATCAGACTGCTTTTTCCTTTCAGAAATCCCATGAATCCTGACACACTCATCTTCGGCGGTATCATTACCAACATATGGATATGATCGGGGTATACTTCGGTTTCTATGATCTCTACTCCTTTCCACCTGCACAATTCCCGAAGTATTGCCCCGATCTCAATTCGTTTTTCCTCATAAAATACTTTCCTTCTGTATTTTGGGGCAAACACTATAGCGAAGATGCCGAAAGCGAACTGAAACGCGGAGAGAAAATCGGAAACCTGCGCGGCGGTATGCGCGGGGCGATTCGCAAGCGCTTCAGCGCGAACGCCCCGCTCCGCCGCGCCCTCGTCGCCGTAAACTGCGCTTTCCGGGCGGTTTGCTTTCGCAATCCGCCACGGTTGCTCCGTTCCGCCTCCTCTTCCCAAAAAGTTCTGCGATACTTTT
>JAGHJS010000030.1 GCA_017886545.1 Clostridia bacterium | reverse complement strand
CTCACCAAAATCATTTCTCACGCCTCCGAGACGGGAGCCGAGATTGTTGTGGAGCCGGTGCAGGGCAAATTCTCCGGAATGTCCGGTGAGCGGAAGATCACGGCAGAGCATTGCGGAAAAACGGCGGAAGTCGTTCAGAAAAAAGATCAAAAAATCAGACTGGTCTTAAAGTAAAAAAGGAATGGATACCATGCTGAACGGAAAATTTATCGGCGTGGCGGAACAGGCGAATGTTTTTGTTCTGGAACAGAAATTCGCGGTGCGTTCCGCAAAACAGGTGACATTGCGCGCTACAGCTTTGGGCGTGTACTTTGCGGAAGTGAACGGCGTGCGGGTGGGAGACGGGTATCTCGCGCCCGGCTGGACATCGTATAATAAGACAGTACAGGTGCAGGAGTACGACATTACGGCGCTTGTGAAGGACGGAGAGAATACCCTCACGCTGACGGTGGGCGAGGGGTGGTACCGCGGTCCGCTCACATGGGAGCGAAAGCGCGATACATACGGAAAACAGACCGCCGTCTGCGCCGACCTCATTGCGGACGGAAAACGTATTCTCTCCACGGACGAAAGCTGGAGCGCACGCGAGAGTTTTATCCGCGAAAGCGGCATCTATGACGGCGAAACGCAGGACTTTACGGTGGACTTAAAGCCGCTCACGCCCGTCACTGTTGCGTTCGATAAAAAGGCGCTCGTGCCGCAGATGTGCGAACCTGTGCGCACCACGCAGCGCATTCCCGTCAGAGAGGTCATCCGCACGCCGAAGGGCGAGCTTGTGTACGACTTCGGGCAGAACCTTGCGGGCGTGGCGGAGGTGAAAACGCCCGCCGGTTTCGACGGCACGCTCGTTTTGCGGCACGCCGAAATTCTGGTGAACGGCAATTTCTACACCGATAACCTGCGTTCGGCGAAGGCGACGGACGCCTTTACCTGCAAGGGCGCGCATACGCTGTCTGCCGAGTTCACCTTTCACGGCTTCCGCTATCTCTTTGTTGAGGGCGCGGAGCTGCCGAAGGAGTGTTTTACCGCCCTCGTCCGCCATACCGATATGCGGCGCACGGGGTATATTCAAACGGACAACGCGCGTTTTCAAAGACTGTGCGAAAACGTCGTCTGGGGGCAGAGAGGGAACTTCGTCGATATTCCGACGGACTGCCCGCAGCGGGACGAGCGTTTGGGCTGGACGGGGGACATCAACGCATTCTGCCGCACGGCGGCGTATAACTACGATATCCGCGCGTTCATGAAAAAGTGGCTGCGTACCCTTCGCGACGATCAGACGGCGGACGGGCGGATCCCGCACGTCGCGCCCGATTGCCTCGCGGAGGAGAATCGGGCGACGGACGCCATGTGGTGCGACGCGATCACCATGGTCCCGTGGACGCTGTATGAAATGTACGGGGACATTTCCTTTTTGGAAGAGAACTTCCCCGCCATGGAGAAGTTCGTCTCCGCGCGCGAGGCGACGATGGAAAACGGACTCATCGTGCGCGGGCACGAGTACGGCGACTGGCTCGCCATGGACGGCGAACTGCTTTTGGGGAACGGCGTCATCGGCAGAACAGACGTCTATTTTCTCACCAATGTTCTGCACGTTCACACGCTGAAATGCACGGCGGACGCGGCGCATCTTCTCGGGAAGGAAAAGGAAGAGAAGATCTACCGCAAAAAGTACGAACAGCTCCTTGCGCGCGTGCGGGAGGAATATTTCACCGTGCGCGGCAGGCTGGTGCTCGACACGGTGACGGCGCAGGCCGTTGCGCTGCATTTCGGCATTGTCCCGGAAGAGTACCGCGCCGCGCTCGCCGCACAGCTCAATGAAAACGTTGTGCGCCACGGCTACCGCATGGTGACGGGGTTCATCGGTTCGCCGTTTTTGCTGTTCGCGCTGGCGGACAACGGGTATTTTGAAACGGCGCGGAAAGTGCTTTTGAACAACGGTTTCCCCGGCTGGCTGTACGAGGTGGACATGGGGGCAACGACCATCTGGGAGCGGTGGAACAGCCTGATGCCCGACGGCACGCCCAACCCCGACGGCATGAACAGCTACAACCACTACGCCTACGGGAGCGTCATGGAGTTTGTCTACCGCCGTGTCGCGGGCATCGAGGCAAAAGAGGCAGGCTTTGCGAAGATAAAAATTGCGCCGCACCCCGTCAAAGGGCTTCCGAAACTGTATGCCGAATACGAGAGCGTGCGCGGCAAAATCGTTTCGGGGTACAGCCAAAAGGGCGGAAAAATCGAATACGTTATCGAAATTCCCGGTCAGATCGAGGCGGAAATCGTACTTCCGAACGAAGCGCCCGTTTTCGTCAAAGGCGGCAAATATACCTTTGAGCGTGATTCGAAGGAACTCTATACAGAGCCTTTCACGCCCGAAAGCACGGTTTTGGAGGTGTTTGAAAACCCGAAGGCGGTGCAGGCGTTCAATGAAGTATTCGGCGGCATCTTCACGGGCAGCGAAATTGCGTGGATGAAGGGCGAGCCGAAAACGCTGCAATTCATGGCGGAATTCCGCGACATGGAAGGCAAGATGAAACTCTTCGACTTCCCCGCCATGCTCGCGCGGGCAAACGATATTTTCAAAAGTTTATAAGGGATTTATCATGAAAACAGTTAAAGAACTGACGACAGAGGAAAAACTGCGCCTTTTGTGCGGGCACGGAAATTGGCACACGGAAGACTTTGAGGGCAGCCTTGAACGGGTGCGCATGACGGACGCCTCCATGGGCATTCGTATGCCGCTCGATCCGAATGAGTGGCAGGATGATCGCCCGTCCATTGCATATCCCTCCATGCAGATATTGGCAAATACTTGGAACACGGAAGTGGTGCGCGCGTACGCCGAATGTGTCGCGGACGACTGTCTCGACGCGGGCGCGGACGTCGTCCTGGGTCCCGGGGTGAATATCAAGCGCGATCCTCTGTGTGGGCGCAACTTTGAGTATCTTTCGGAAGATCCTTTCCTTGCAGGCGTCATGGGCAGGGAGTATATTTCCGCCATGCAGGAGGAGGGAGCGGGGACGTGCGTCAAACACTTTTGCGCCAACAATTCGGAGATCAACCGCCGTCAACAGACGAGCGACGTCGATGAGCGTGTTCTTCGCGAGATATACTATAAGCCGTTCGAGATCGCTTGTGAAGCAAAGCCCGTGTCGCTTATGTGCAGCTACAACCGCATCAACGGAGTGCGTGCGGCAGAGTATAAAAAGGGGTTTGATGTCTTAAAAAAGGAGTTCGGTTTTGATGGGATCATCATATCCGACTGGGACGCCGTGCGCGACAGGACGGCCTCGGCAAACGCAGGGCTCGGGCTGGAGATGCCCTTCCATAAAGATCACTATGAGCAGCTTGTCGCCGACTACAAGGCAGGTAAACTCTCAGACGAAACACTCGATGAACTTGCAGGGCAGGTTTTGGAGTTTGTCGCACGCTGCAAAAAATTGCAGAAAGGCAAAAAGCGTAAATACACCCAGGAGGAGCGAATCGCCTTTACGCAGAGAGCGGAGGAGGAGGGCATCGTTCTGCTGAAAAACAACGGCATACTGCCGCTTGCAAAGAAAAAGAAACTCGCCATCTGCGGTTGGTACGCCCGTCCCTGCGCCTATGAATGGAATAAAAACCCTGAGCTTTTGTCGGGCGGCGGTTCTGCACGGGTCATCCG
>JAGHJS010000003.1 GCA_017886545.1 Clostridia bacterium | reverse complement strand
TCGAAGGCGCGCGTAGTTTTACCTTGCTTGCAAGGGGTAAAACGAGCGCGCCGCAATCGGCGGCATATGGGCGTATGCCCATGGCAACTTGTTGCCGAAAGCGTCGGCTTTTCTGCCGCCGATTACTCCGCTTCGCTCCGCTCAGGATGACGTAAGGTACTTCCTTTCCAATAATCAAATTGCGCGTTCCAAAGCCACGCCTTTGGAAAAGCGCACCCCATTTGCCGTATGCTTACGGCTTTATGAAAGGGGTGAATGCGTGCGACTTATAATAGGAGAGCCTTTAAAGGTCGCACGCAGAGGGGAAAACGCCATCTCGCAAGAGTGGCGGTTGTCCCCTGAAAATCGCGCAAACCGCAGCATCTCTTTTGCGAGGTTTGCGCGAAATCAGATGACCGTATCCCCGCCCAGCCGGCTCTCCACTTCGGAGAGCTTGACGGAGACGATCTTGGAAACGCCCTTCTCCTCCATCGTCACGCCGAACAGGCAGTCCGCCTTTTCCATGGTCGGCTTGCGGTGGGTGATGACGATGAACTGCGTCTCTTTCGCGAACTTCTTCAAAAACTGCGCGAATTTGTCTACGTTCGCCTCGTCCAGCGCCGCCTCGATCTCGTCGAGCACGCAGAACGGCATGGGGCGCAGCATGAGGATGGCGAACAGGATCGCGATCGCAGTGAGCGCGCGCTCGCCGCCCGAAAGAAGGGAGATTTTTGTCAGCTTTTTGCCGGGCGGGCAGGCGACGATCTCCACGCCTGCAGAGAGCGGGTCGTCGCATTCGGAGTAATCCATCTGCAATTCCGCCCTGCCGCCGCCGAACAGTTCCTTAAACAGCTTTTTGAAATTTTCGTTGATCTGGTCGAACCCTTCGTCGAACTGCTTCTGCATCTCGCCCTTAAGCTCTTCGAGGGCGGCGGTCGTATCGTCGATGCCCTTCTGCACGTCGTCGCGCTGGGCGGTCATCTCTTCGTACTGCGCGCTGAGCTGTTCGTATTCTTCGAGCGCGTTGTGGTTGATCGCGCCTAAGCCGTTGATCTCGCGGCGCAGGCGGTTGACCAGCGTCTGCCCCTCGCGCACGTCGAACGCCTCGTCCTTGTAGGCGAGGCAGCCCTCGTACGTCTCCTGGTACTCCTCGTCGATGCGCGCCTGCAGGTTTTCGAGTTCAGAATCGATCTTCGTCAGCGCGATCTCCTGCGCGTGCCGTTCCTCGGAGAGCTGTTCGATGCGGTCGTTGACGGCGCGGCTGCGCTCCATCGCGCTTTCCAGATCCGCGTTCAGCTTTTCTTTTTCGCGCTGCTTTGCGTCGCGCGCGGCGCGAAGCGCCGCAAGCTCCTCCTGCTGCGCGGGGGTGAGCGCCGTCTTTTCCGCCATCTCTTCGAGGTCTTTGAGGGTCGCGCCGATGTTTTCGATGTTCGTCTTTGCCTCGGCGATGCGCGCCGTGAGCGACTGCTGTTCGCGGGCGCAGCGCTCCGCCTCAGTGCGGGCGTTCTCCGCCTCGGCGCGGTACTGCGCGACGTACACCTGCAGCGAGCTTTTGCGCAGGTTGCGCTCGGAAAGTTCGGAGCGCAGCTTTTCGTACTCCTCCCTGCGGCGGCGGGACTGCTCGTCCTCTTCGTCGCTCTGCCGCGAGATCTGCTCCTCACCCGCGGAGGACGCGGTAAAGTCGCTGCTGATGCCCTGCATGCGTTCGTTGAGAACGGCGAGAGTATCCTCCTGCACTTTAAGGTCCTTCTCCTCCTCGGCGACGCGCGCGGAAAGCTGGGTGTGCTTTTCTTCGAGCGCGGCGAGTTTGCTGCGCGCTTCGGTAAAGCTGTCGCGCAGCGCCTCCAGCTCGTGCGCAGCCTTCGCCCGCTTGGCTTCGAGCGCGGAACGCGCCGCCGTGAGCTTGTCGCGCTCCTTCTGCGCGGCGGCGATCGCCGCCTCCGCCTCGCCGATCTTGCGCTCGTTGGCGAGCAGGCTGCCGCTGTCGGCGCGGCGTGAACCGCCCGTCATTGAACCGGAGGTGGAGATCACGTCGCCGTCCAACGTCACGATGCGGAAGGCGTGCGGGTATTTTTTGGAGATCTCGTTCGCGTTGGCGATGGTGTCGGCGACAAGCGTGTTGCCGATCAGGTTATAGATGACGTTGTCGTAATACTTGTCGTAGCGCACCAGCTCGGACGCAAGCCCGACGGCGCCCGGCTCTTTGAGGGCGCGGCGGGTGTACTCCGTTTCATAGTGCGGTTTGAGGGAAGCGACGGGCAGGAAGGTGATCGAACCGCCCTTTGTGCGCTTTAAGTGCTCGATGAGGAAGCGCGCGTCGTCGCTGGTCGCGGTGACGACGTTCTGCATGGCGCCGCCGAACGCCGTTTCGATGGCGACTTCGTACTTTTCGTCGCAGGACACGATGTCTGCAATGACGCCTTTGATGCGTTTGGAAAGCTGCGCGTCCCTGCGCGCGTCCGTCATCAGCTTTTTGACGGAGAACTTATACCCTTCAAAGTCCTCCTTGACGTTTTTATAGAAGCGCGCCCTGTCCTCCAAAGAAGAAATGCGCGCATTCAGTTGGAACAGCTCCTCGCTGGCGGCGTCCGCCTGCTGCGCGAGGGAGGCGATCTCCTCTTCCTTCGCGCGGCGCACCTCGCCTTCGCGCGCTATGTACTCCTGCAGCTCTTCGTACCAGTCCTCGCATTCGGCGAGCGCCTTTTTATCGGCGGAAAGTTCTTCCTTGCGCTTTTCAGCGGCGGCGAACACCTCGGCGATACGCTCTTCGATCGCCTCTTTTTTGGCGGAGAGCTGCCCGATGTTCTGGCGGATCTCCGAAAGGTTTTCCAACCTGCCGAGCGCGCTGCGGCGGGACTCGTCGCTCCACGCCTCGTATTCGGAAAGCTGCCCGTTCAGCCGCGCGATCTCCTCGCCGAGGGTATCCAGCTCGCGCTCGCAGGCGGCGACTTTTTCCTCGTTCGCGGCGGCGCTTTCGGCGGCGGCCGCCTCGTTCTTCGCGGCGGCGGCGAGCGTCTCTTCCGCGCGCACGACGGCGTTCTCCTCGCCTTCGCGCTGTTGTTCAAAGAAGGTGATCCGTGCGCGGATGACGTTCACGTCCCCCTCTTTCTTCTGCATTTCGACGGTGTACTGCAGGATCTTGTCGTTCAGCTCCTGCAGCGCCGCGTCGTTTTCGGCGACCCTGCGCCTGCCTTCGGCATAGCTCTCTTCCAGCCGCGCCGCCTCCTCCCTGCCCGCGTCGATGCCGCTCTGGATGCGGTCGATCTTCCCGCCGATCTCCGCGCGCGCGGATTCGGCGTTGTCGTGCTTATAGATATAGAGGTTGATCTCGGCGTGTTTGAGCGAATCGTACAGTTCGCGGTAACGCTTTGTCTTTTCCGCCTGTTTGGCGAGCGGCGTGAGCATGCGCTCGACTTCGCTCATGCGCTGCAAAAAGATGTTCAGGTTGTTGTAGGAGTTGGAGAGGCGGCGCTCGATCTCCTGGCGGCGCGCCTTGAACACGATGATGCCCGTCGCCTCTTCGAAAATGGAGCGCCTGTCCTCGGGCTTGGCGTTCATGATCTGCTCGATCTTGCCCTGCCCGATGATGGAGTACCCTTCTTTGCCCAGCCCCACGGCGTGCAGCCTGTCCACGATGTCTTTCATGCGGCAGGGCTGCTTGTTGATGAGGTACTCGCTGTCGCCGCTGCGGTACAGGCGGCGGGTCATGGCGACCTCGTCGTATTCGAGGTCGGGGAACATGTGCGTGGAGTTATCGAAAGTCAGCGTGACTTCGCAGAACGACTGGCTCTTGCGGGTCTGCGTGCCGCCGAAGATGACGTCCTGCATGCTCGAACCGCGCATGGTCTTGGCGGACTGTTCGCCGAACACCCAGCGGATGGAATCGGCGACGTTGCTCTTGCCGCAGCCGTTCGGCCCGACGATGCACGTCACGCCCGGCCCGAAGTTGATCTCTGTTTTGTCCGCGAAGGACTTGAACCCGTTGAGTTCGACTTTTTTAAAGTTCAATCGTTTGCTCCCCGCCCTGCAAAAGCAGTGCCAACAGATTTTTTGCCGCTTCTTTTTCGGCGGCGCGGCGGCTCGTGCCCGCGCCTTCCGCCGCCAGCCCGCACGCGCTCGCGCGCACCGTAAAGGTGGGCGCATGCGGCGCGCCTGCGGAGGCGACGACTTCATACACGGCGCGCGCCTCGGCGCGCCCCTGCAAGTACTCCTGCAGATCGCCCTTGTAGTTGGGTTCGCGCTCCTCCGCCATGGGCAGGTTTGCGCGGACGAACGCGCGGGCAGGCTCCATGCCGCCGTCCAGATAGATGCCCGCGATGAGCGCCTCGAACAGGCTGGAAACGCTCTTTTCGCCCGCATTTCCCGCGTGCAGAAGGAAGGCGTCCAGCCCCGCCGCGCGCACGGCGCGCGCGAGCGGCTGCGCCGCGACGAGGCGGATGCGCTCCGCCGTCATCGCCCCTTCGCTGCCGCCCTTGCCGTACAGCTCTTCCGCTACGAGAAAGCCGAGCAGCGCGTCGCCTAAAAATTCAAGACGTTCGTTGCTCTCGCCGCCGTGCGCGTTCGCGTACGAACTGTGCGTGAAGCAGCGCTCCAGCAGCTGTTTGTCTTTGAAAACGTAGCCGAGTTTTTCTTCGGCGGCGGAAAGATCAGCCATTTTCTTCCTGCGGCTGCGCCGCCTCGATCATGCGCGCGATGGACGCCGTCAGCCCGCTCTCCGCGGCGGAAGCCGCCTGCAAAAGCGAGGCGCAGACAGACGTCGCCTTGCTCGCGCCGTGCGATTTGATGACGACTTTGCCGATGCCGATGAGCAGCGCGCCGCCGTACTGGTTGTAGTCCATGCCCTTTTTGATCTTTTTGAAGGCGCCGCGCATGAACAGCGCGTAGCCGAGCTTCGCCCAAAAGGAAGAGGCGATGTTCTGTTTGATGACTTTGAGCATCGCGAGCGCACAGCCTTCGGAGGATTTGAGCGCCACATTTCCCGAAAACCCGTCGCATACCGCGACGTCGATGTCGCCGCCCATGATGTCGCGCCCTTCGACGTTGCCGACGAAGTTGATGCCGGGCGTCTGTTTGAGGAGCGCAAACGCCTCCTGGTGCAGCGGGTCGCCCTTATGCTCCTCGGTGCCGTTGGAAACCAGCCCGACGCGCGGGGACTTGACGCCCGACGCCTCGGCATACGCCGCGCCCATGAGCGCGAAATGCACGAGATTGAGCGGCTTGCACTCCGCGTTCGCGCCCGCGTCGACGATGTACACCCTGCCGCCCGTCGCCGTGGGAAGCGCGGGGCAGACCGCGGGGCGGGAAACGCCGCGGATGCGCCCGACGCGCAGAAGCGCGCCCGTGAGCACTGCGCCCGTGGAGCCCGCCGAAACGAACGCCGCCGCCTCGCTGTCCTCTTTGAGCATGTTCAGCGCCACGACGAGGGAAGAATCTTTCTTCTGGCGGATCGCCGCCGTCGGCACGTCGTCGTTGGTGATGACTTCGGTGCAGTGCACGACGGAAAGCCGCGCCGCGTCATATTTTTCTTTGGAAAGGCAGGCGTCGATGCGCGCCTTGTCGCCCGTCAGCACGAGCGAAAGATCCGCTTTTTTCTGCAGCGCCAGCACAGCGCCCTTTACGATCTCTTCGGGGGCGTGATCGCCGCCCATCGCGTCCAAAATAACTTTCGTCATACGCTCTCCCCTGTATTTTTTTGCGGCAGCGCCGCAGCAATGCTTTTCTTTTTCCGCCGCAGGCATGTTTTCCCTGCCCGCCGCAATAATGCCTTTCCTTTGCCTGCCGCAGGGATACTTTATTTTTCGGCAAGTTTCTGAAGCTCTTCTTTCGGCGTTACGACGGGTCTGCCGTCCGCGTCGAGCAAGGGCGTGAGCCCGCCGCCGTACCCTGCAAAACCGAACAGGTAATTCACGCCCGTTTCGCGGTCGACCCAGACGGTAAACCCCGTCACTTTCCCCTGCGAATATGTTTGGATAAATCGCTTTTCTTTCGCCATGAATCTTCTCCTTTAAACATCGTCTTTATTTTCATAGAGATCCTTCGGCTACGCTTCGCTCAGGGTGACACATGGAGTGTTGCCGCCCCTTGTGTCATTTCGCCCGAGCGCAGCGAGCGGAGAAATCTTTGGTAACTATCCCGCGAGAGTTGTATATAGTTTTTTTGGTAATTCTTACTGTATCCGACCCTCGCGCGGCGGGGTAAAGACCCGTTCGGCTCGCCGCCGTTCCTTCTCGGCGGCTCGCTCAGGGTGACACAGTAGAGAACCTTTTCGATACTCTTTCGCGCAAGGAAAATCACACTTTTCCGCAGCGCAACCCAATTTGGCAATACTTTGCCTGTTGCAGGAAAGGTGAATTTGCGGCATTCCTATAATGGTGTGCCCCGAAAGATGCCGCAAAGAGGGAGAAACCGCCGCCGAGCGGCAAAACCGCGAACGGCGGTGTCGCCCTCAATGCGTAAAAATCGCAGGCAGCAGCCTGCCGAGATTTTTACGAGACCCCTTTTTAATACTCCAAATTCCCCACCGTCCGCGGGAAAGGCAGCACGTCGCGGATGTTCGCAACGCCCGTAAGGTACATGATCATGCGCTCGAAGCCCAGCCCGAAGCCCGCATGCACCGTGCCGCCGTAGCGGCGCAGGTCGAGGTACCAGCCGTAATCCTCGGGGCGCAGGTTCATCTCCTTCATGCGCGCAAGCAAAACGTCTTCGCGCTCCTCGCGCTGCGAGCCGCCGATCAGCTCCCCGATGCCGGGAACGAGCAGATCGCACGCGGCGACGGTCCTGCCGTCGTCGTTGAGGCGCATGTAGAACGCCTTGATCTCCTTCGGGTAGTCGATGAGGAACACGGGCTTGCCGTACACCTTTTCGGTGAGGTAGCGCTCGTGCTCGCTCTGCAGGTCGCACCCCCAGTACACGGGGAACTCGAATCTGACGTCCGCTTTTTTCAGAATTTCGATCGCCTCGGTGTACGGCAGGCGCACGAAGTCGCTCTCCGCCACGTTTTTGAGGCGCGCAAGCAGTTCTTTGTCCACAAAATTGTTGAGGAACTCCAGCTCGTCCGCGCAGGTATCCATGACGTGCGCGATGACAGACTTCACCATCGCTTCGGCGACGTCCATATCCCCTTCAAGGTCGCAGAAGGACATTTCCGGCTCGATCATCCAGACCTCCGCCGCGTGGCGGGTGGTATTCGAGCGCTCGGCGCGGAAGGTCGGGCCGAAGGTGTACACGTCTGCGAACGCCATCGCGTACGCCTCCGCGTTGAGCTGGCCGGAAACGGTCAGGCTCGCCTTTTTGCCGAAAAAGTCCTTTTTGTAGTCGGGCTCGCCCTTGACCTTTTCAAGGTCGAGCGTGGTCACCTGGAACATCGCGCCCGCGCCCTCGCAGTCGCTGCCCGTGATGATGGGCGTGTGCACATACACGAACCCGCGCGCGTTGAAAAAGGAATGGATGGCGAACGCCGCCTCACTGCGCACGCGGAACACCGCGCGGAACAGGTTCGTGCGCGGGCGAAGATGCGCGATCTCGCGCAAGAATTCGGGTGAATGCCGCTTTTTTTGCAGCGGATAATCGGGCGACGAAGCGCCCATGACCGAAATGCTTTCCGCCTTGATCTCGAACGGCTGCCTGTTTTCGGGGGTCAGCACGACCGTGCCCGTCACCACAAGGCTCGCGCCGACGTTCTGGTGCGCGATCTCGTCGTAATTTTTGAGCGTATCGCGCTCGAACACGACCTGCACGCTTTTGAAGCAGCTGCCGTCGTTGAGTTCGATAAAGGCGAACGACTTGCCGTCGCGCAGCGCGCGCACCCAGCCCATGACCGTTACCTGCTTGCCGCCGAAGGCGGAAAGCCGCGCATATACCTCTTTGATCTCCGTTCTCTGCATACTTATATGCCCCGTTTTAAGAGTAGATTTATTCGTTTCATTTTACCAAAAAAACGAAAAATTATCAACTATATATCCGCCGAAAAGCGCAATTCGGCAAAAATTATAAAGTTTTATACTTGTATCAAATCTTCCGTTTGGAGATTTGGTGCAAGTTTTTTTTATTTGGCGGCGGCATTACGCAAGGGAGAAACGGAACATGAAAAGACTGTACGGAACTTTTGAAAGTATCGAAGCGGCGGTGTCGGCTGTTAATTCTTTAATGGCTGACGGCATTAGTGCCTATCGGCAAGGACTTCAAGTGTTCGTTGACGACGGCGGCTACGATTGGGGTTTGTAAATGTAATCGCTGTGCTATCGGCTATACGGGCAAATATTTGGTGGCGACTGTAAGCAAAGGAAGGAAAGAAAATGAAAGGTAACGAAAGGAAAGTAAAGTTGTACCCGTTCAGTGGTACGAAGCACGCACATGATATTGACTTCCGCCGTGCGAGAGTGAAGAACGAGCTGCATGAAGCAATTCAGTTGGAAGGCAATCGTCTTGTTTGCAAAATCAGTGATGAAAGATATGCGGCGTTGGAAAAACTTGAAGAACAGCTTGACGATTTAATCGGCTATATGCACGAAGGTATCGTTTGGCTTGACGGAAAGCGTTGGGAATTGGCGCAGGATTGCGTCTTGTGGGCGGCTTGTATGCGAGGTGCGAAATGAAGAATGGAAGCGAAAGGTACATTGAAGCGTTGCAATGCGTCGGCAAGATATACGATTTTTGGAACGACCGCTATTTTGGCAAGGAATTGGAAAAGCCCGTAATCACCATACAGCCCGACGCAAAAAACAAAGCTACGGGGTGGTTCGTCTGCGGCGAAGTGTGGCGCGAGGACGGCGAGGAAAAAGGCGCGGTGGAAATTAACATCTCTGCTCAATTCCTCAATCGCCCTATCGAGGACGTAGCGGAAACAATGCTGCATGAAATGGTTCATCAATATGCGTATGTAAACAATATGCAGGATTGTTCGCGTGGCGGTGCGTATCACAACAAACTGTTTAAGAAGCTGGCGGAAAATCACGGTTTAACGGTTGGAAAGGATAGCCGTATCGGTTGGGCGATAACGCGACTTTCCCCCGAAGCGTCGGAGATATTTACCGCGTTTAAGACGGAAAACAAGTTGATTTATCGCATTCCCGCCGCGAAAGGTATGAAGGTAAAAAGTTCTTCCGCCCGCAAGTATATCTGCCCTATATGCGGTATGAGCGTTCGGGCGACGAAGCAAGTGCGGATAATGTGCGCCGATTGCGACGCACTCATGGTCGAGGACGAATAGCAATGCTGATTGATATTCGCCCCGATGAGTTTGAAAAAATGGCGCGTGCGGGTTTCTTTGAGAATGTGCATTTACGGGCGCAGGACATCGAAACCGCACGGGCACGCTGTAAGTCGTTGGGTTTGCAGATAATCGCCCCGACGGTCTATCGGACAGGCTCAACGACGGAAAGCGCGGTTGACACCTATTACAATTTAGTCCGCGTAAAAAGCGGCTTTTGGCTGACAAAACGAAAGAAATAAACGAAAAGGAAGGTAAAGGAAATGGAAAGTGAAAAGAAGGTCGGAGAAATCAAGGAAGGATTTTTCTTGCGGCAATGTGTAGGTGACGGCATGACGGCAAGCGGTATAAGGTTTGAACTTGCGGTAAGCGCGTCAAGTTTTTGCCCTATGGTTTTGGTCGGTAATAAGGCGTTCATTCTTTCGTGGAATGATATATGCGGACTTGCAGATCGCGCAGGGTTATTTGCAGATGAAGAAAGCGACGCTGAAAAGTGATATATGGCTGAACGGCTATGGTGTTCTGAAAGCGGGAACGCGTTATTCCGTGGAAAAGGCAAATACCCGATACGCATATTTGCAGTTACAGCCGCGTTTGACAGCGCGTGTGAAGCGTTCGGATATTGTATTGAAATAAGTTTACTCACCGAAAGGAAGTCGGTCTGATGAGCCGTTGAAAGTACGGCGAAACGCTCTGACGGGAAAAGAATCCTCCTGCTTTTCCCGTTATCGTCACCGATAATATCGGGAATTTAGTGCTGGCGAGCGGAAACGTAAAGGAAAGTATCAAAATGGCAAAGGTTGAAAAGGAAATGTTGGAAAGCACGGAAAGCGAAGCGATGACGAACGAAGCGGCAGAAACGGACGTTGTGGAAGAAGAAGTTGTGGACGAAAGCAAGTTCCCCACCCTGCTTTTGAAGCGGGTGAAACGCAAGGGCGCAGACGGCAAGGAATACCGCAATTACTTTGTGTTCGGTCGTGTTCGCGGGCGTGACGTGGAAGTTGCGTTTGACCCGAAAGATAAAGGCGGCTACCGCGTTTTGGACATTGTGTATGACGAGAAAAACGAAGCTGATCTTGTTATCGGTGAAGGTGTAATGACCGACGACAAGACGGGCAAGCGCACGAAATATCTGACGTATGTCGCGCGGAACGTGGACGAGGACGGTTCGGTTTGGGAGTGCGGCGTAAAGCCGTCGCGCGATAGCGATAAATCTCTGCTGTTGATGTTGCTCAACAACGCGCACGGGGGTGGTGCTACGGCGTAATGAAAACTGAAAGTACACATTCAAAAGCGGCTTTCCTCTTTTGAATGTGAGCGGTTTTTCCGAATAAAGCGACAAGCCGCCTGTGAACGGCTCGAGGTGTCGTTTACGGGCGGCTTTATTGATTTATTTGGAATGGTAACAAGTTAAAATAACGAAAAGGAATGGAAAGGAAGTGAAAGGTTTTATCGAGTACAAGGAACGTGACGAAGGTCTGCGCGTGTTGCGCGCGGTCGAAAGTATCGTCTGTGTTCTGCAATCTCCCGACGGCGAGGTTTTCATTCAGACGGGAATATCGAAGAAAGACGAGCCGCTTGGCGATTGCGTGGACGGTACTTTTGAGGAAATAAAGCGACAAATTCAAAGCGAGGTGTAACAAAAAAGGCAATGGCGAGGTATTCGGTATATGTCAACAAGTATCGCCCGAAAGAGTACGGAGCGGCAGATTTCTACTTGGGCAAGGCGAAAACGCTGACGGAAGCGAAGCAGATGATCAAGCGGAACACGCGGAACGGCGATAGCTATTGTATCGCCTATGGCAATGCCGACTATAATCGGCGGGCAAATCAATGCCGCACGGGTACGGTGTACGGAAGCGGCAGTAAAAAGATTTGCAAAGACGGCTATACGCCGAAGTTTTAATGCGAGGTGACGAGGTGGCAAAGAGCAGAAAACCGATTGCGTGCAAGCCTATGTCGAATTGGGGCGGCATTGAGATTATGTACGCCGACAGCGACAAAGTGATTGCACGCGATAACTACGGTACGCCGCGACGGGCGCACGGTGCAAAGGTTCGCTATAACGCAAAGGGCGAGCCGTACTTCAAGCACAACGGGCGGCGTGAATATCTCCGCGACTATCTGCGGTGTAATTGAGGTGACGGCAATGGCAAAGAAAGTTCCCTATTACAGCAACGACCGCAAGTTGTTCCCGATG
>JAGHJS010000029.1 GCA_017886545.1 Clostridia bacterium | reverse complement strand
TATAGCTAATGCGATTTTGCTCCTTTATAGCACGAGGAACCTGTTTTACAGGTGTGCCGTGCGATAGGACGCTATAGTAAAAGCGATACCCGTTAACGGGTTGGCTGGTAGTTTACCCTTTTAGGGTCTGTGCAAACCACCAGTTTACTGGTGGTTTTGACTTCGGCGCGAGCCGCGGGCGGCCGTTTCGGCAAAAGTATTTACGCCGCGTTTTCATTTTGCTTGCAATTTTCGGCGCAAACGGTTAAAATAGGAACGAGCAAATTTTGTGAGGTCAACGTATGGATTCGATCAACGGAAATACGGCAAAGCCGTATGTGGAATATAAAGATTTTCCCGCGCATGCGGGCGAAGTGGTGCAGATGAAGGGCATCATCCACCGCATCCGCGAGATGACGGGGTTTGCGTTCGTCATCATCCGCACCGCGCGCGGCACGGTGCAGTGCGTCTATTCGCCCGATTTTTCGGAATACCGCATGGGCGAGGAGGTCGTCGAAGGCTGTTCCGTCAAACTCACGGGCAAGATCGTCAAAGACGAAACGCGTGAAGACCGCTACGAAATGCAGATACACGGCATTGAAGTGCTGTCTTCGCCCGCCGAGCAGATGCCCATCGTCATCAATAAAAAACAGCTCGATAACATCCCCATCGACCTGAACCTCAACCTGCGCCCCGTTACGCTGCGCAACCCCAAAGAGCGCGCCGTTTTCAAGATCCAGGAGGGGGTCGCGCGCGGCTTCCGCGAGTTCTTGTTCTCGCAGAACTTCACCGAGATCCGCACCCCCAAGATCTGCGCGCAGGGCGCGGAGGGCGGCGCGAACATCTTCAAGCTGGATTATTTCGGCAAGCAGGTGTTCCTCGCGCAGAGCCCGCAGTTTTACAAGCAGATGCTCGTGCCCGTCTATGAGCGCGTGTTCGAGATCGGGCCCGTGTTCCGTGCCGAACACCACGATACGTCGCGCCACCTCAACGAGTACATCAGCATGGACTTTGAGATGGGCTTTATCGACAGTTTTTACGACATCATGAACATGGAGACGGGCGCGCTCAAATACATCATGGAGCTTTTGCAGCGCGAGTACGCCGAAGAGATCGCGCTCCTGAACGCGCAGCTGCCCGCGATCGGCGAGATCCCCGTCGTCAAATTCATGGACGCAAAGGAGATCATCACCAAAAAATTCAAAAAGAAGATCACGGACTACCGCGATTTCGAACCGGAAGAGGAGCAGCTCCTCGGCAAATGGGCGAAAAAGGAGTTTGACAGCGACTTTTTGTTCGTCACGCATTATCCTTCCGAAAAACGCCCGTTCTACGCCATGGACGATCCTGCCGACCCGGAATATACGCTTAGTTTTGACCTGCTGTTCCGCGGTATCGAGATCACAACGGGCGGGCAGCGTATCCACGACTACAATGAACAGGTCGCCAAGATGCGTGCGCGCGGCATGGATCCCGCCGATTTTGAAAGCTACCTTATGGCGCACAAATACGGCATTCCGCCGCACGGCGGGCTGGGGTTGGGGCTGGAGCGCATCACGATGCACCTTTTGGGCTTCAAAAACGTGCGCTATGCCTCCATGTTCCCGCGCGACATCAACCGCGTCACGCCGTAATAAAACAAAAGGATATACGATAAGCCCGTTCAAAAACGGGCTTATTCCGTTTATGGAGGGGGAATATGAGCAGTACGGGTATCATTTTGATCGTTGTCGGGTGTATCGTTGCTGTCGGCTTGGGAGTTGGTATCGCGTTTTTGGTTGTATACAGCGGGAAACGGGCACAGAGCAAAGACGAAAAGCCAACCGATTCGGCAGCATACAGTGAGAGGCAGGCGCAGAGCAAAGACAGCAAACCGATCAAAATTAAATATGGCTTTTTTCAGAAGCTGCACGATAGTTTTACCCTGTCAAAAGGAGAGGCGGGAGAAAAGCATATTTCCTATATCCTGCATTGCGTGGCGCAAACATACGGCGGGATAGTTTTGGACGACTACTATTTTCAGGGGAGAAGGCGTTCCGTACAAATCGATCATATATTTATCAACCAAAACGGCGTATTCGTTATCGAAACAAAAAATTACGCGGGATACATTTACGGCATGGAAACGCAACGGGAATGGACGCAGGTTCTGGCGAACGGCGGGGTGAAAAACAAGCTGTATAATCCCGTAATGCAAAATGCAGGGCATATATATGAACTGCGTCGGATACTTGGGTATCATGTGCCGATAATGGGAGTGGTCGTGTTTGTTAAAGCCGATATTAAACATGTGCAGGCGGGCAACATAATTACGCCGCATTATTTACCGAATTATCTGCTTGGTTTTAATCAGGGCGTTGCGATTACGCAAGACCAAATACAGCATGTTTATGGAAAATTACTGGAATTTCGTATACAAGATATAAATATACGCGAAAAGCATGTACAAGAGGTACAGGAGATGCTCGTCGGGGTAGAGAGCAATATGGTATGTCCGCGTTGCGGCGGAAGGCTCGTTCTGCGCCGCGGTGCACATGGCGAGTTTTACGGCTGCTCAAACTATCCGCGCTGTACCTTTACGAAGAATAAAAAAGCATCGTAAGTACATCCGCGGTATGAACAAAGAAGAGGAAGGAGGAGAGAATATGGAATATTGCCCGCGCTGCGGAAGGGAGCGGGCGGAAGGGGATCGGTTCTGCGCCGGTTGCGGCTTTGCTTTTTCGGAATTGCCCGCATACCGCTCTCCGAACACCGCGCTTCCGTTCAATGTTTTTGAAGAGGCGAAACGGCAGGTGAAGCCGCCCCTGTGGGCAACGCTTGCCGTCGTGTTCTTTCTCGTCGCGTTTGCCGCGCTGACCGTCTGGGGCTTTCTGGCGGCAAATGCCTGGTACGAGGAGAGCGGCGTTTTCGCCGTCAATGTGCAGCTCGTGCTGGCAGCTGTCTGCCTAGCGGGCGGTTTTGTATGGAACATGGTCATGGAACTGCGCTGCCAGACCCGTTTCGGGCGCTGGGCGGCGGAAAAAGGCGTCGATCTGTGCGACCTCGTGGCGACGATGTTTCCGTTCGGGGAACAGCTCCTTCTTGATTTTTCGGGCAGGAACACGCGCCTTCTTGCGGCTTGCCTTGCGCAGAAAGATGCGCAGGCGCGCAGGCTGATGCGCACCTCGGTCATTGTGACGAACGTCGGGCTTGCGTTGGCGTTCATGGCGATGCTGGCCATTGTCTTTTTGGCGCTGCGGACGGACAGCGCGGAAATGCCGACCGCCTCGCTGATCGTTTTAGCCTGCACGGCGGTTTTTCTGTTTGCCGATGCAGTCGTCATGTTGGTGTTCCTTCTGCTCGCGCTCCGCGGCGTGCAGCGCCACATTTCGGAATGCCGAGACGAATTCTTCCGCCGTATGCGCGAAGGCGGATAAAGGCGCGGGCGGTTCCGGATTTTAAAATTTTCGAAAAGAAGGCGCCCGCGCGGCGCCTTTTTATCTGTCCGCTTGCATCCCTCCGCGCGGTGTGGTACAATAATGAAAAGAAAAGGAGCCTATCTCATGGACTTAAAAAAATACAGGGCGATGGCGGAAAAGCTGGTCGCCGAAATGACGCTGGAAGAGGCGGCGGGGCAGCTCACTTATCAGGCGCCCGCGATCGGGCGTTTGGGCGTGCCCGCCTATAACTGGTGGAACGAGGCGCTGCACGGCGTGGCGCGCGCGGGCACGGCGACCGTCTTTCCGCAGGCGATCGCGCTCGCCGCATCGTTCGATCCCGCCATGCTCGAAACGGTCGCGGACGCCATCGCCGCGGAGGGGCGCGCCAAATACAACGCCTTTGCGGCGGAGGACGACCGCACCATCTACAAGGGGCTGACCTATTGGTCGCCGAACGTGAACATCTTCCGCGACCCGCGCTGGGGCAGAGGGCAGGAGACGTACGGCGAAGATCCTTACCTTACGGCGGAGCTCGGCAAGGCGTTTGTGCGCGGGCTGCAGGGCAAGGGCGAGCATTATAAGGCGGTCGCCTGCGCCAAACATTTTGCGGTGCACAGCGGCCCCGAGGCGCTGCGCCATGAGTTTGACGCCGCCGCAAGCCCGAAGGATATGGCGGAGACCTATCTCTACGCCTTCGAACAGCTCGTACGCGCGGGTGTGGGCGGGGTCATGGGCGCTTATAACCGCCTGAACGGCGAACCGTGCTGCGCGCACACCTTTTTGCAGAAAAAACTGCGGGAATGGGGCTTCGAAGGGTATTTCACCTCCGATTGCTGGGCAATCGCGGATTTCCACGAGCACCATAAAGTGACCCGTACGGCGCCCGAGAGCGCGGCGCTCGCGCTGAAAAACGGGTGCGACCTCAACTGCGGGAACGTCTATCTGCAGCTGCTGATCGCGCTTCAGGAGGGGCTCGTCACCGAAGAGGAGATCCGCCGCGCGTGCGTGCACCTGATGACCATCCGCTATGCGCTCGGCATGGGGCAGCGGACGGAATACGACGCGATCGGCTACGGCGAAGTGGAGAGCAAGGCGCACCTCCGCCTTGCGCGGACGGCTGCGGAAAAGGCGGCGGTCCTGCTCGAAAACGACGGCATCCTTCCGCTCGGCAAAAAGTTCGGCGGCACCATCGCCGTCATCGGCCCCGCCGCCGCGAGCGAGAGCGCGCTGTACGGCAATTACTGCGGCACGGGCTCTGCCTGTGTGACCCTGCTCGAGGGCGTACGGAAAGAATTCCCGTCCGCGCATATCCTGTACGCGAAGGGGAGCCATCTGTTCAAGGATGCGGACGAGGACGTCGCCGCAGAAGGCGACAAGCGTTCGGAGGCGGTCATCTGCGCGAAGCAGGCGGACGTCGTGCTGCTCTGCGTCGGGCTGGACGCGACGATGGAGGGCGAAGAGGGCTGCGCGCCCAACTTCGGCGTTTCGGGGGATAAGAAGGATCTGAAC
Organism: Clostridia bacterium; assembly: GCA_017886545.1. GTDB lineage: Bacteria > Bacillota > Clostridia > Christensenellales > Borkfalkiaceae > Borkfalkia. The sequence continues at coordinate 733 of JAGHJS010000029.1, read as the reverse complement.
CTTCCGCCCTGCCAGATGCGGCTGGTCGAGGCGGTGCTTGCCGTCGGTAAGCCGACCGTTGTGGTGCAGACGTCGGGCAGCAGCATCGTGACGGGCGCGGAAGGGCGCGCAAACGCCGTTCTGCAGGCGTGGTACCCGGGCGAGCGCGGCGGCGAAGCGATCGCGCGCATCCTCAGCGGCAGGGCAGAGGCGGGCGGCAGGCTCCCCGTCACCTTCTATAAAAGCTGCGACGACCTGCCCGCGTTCACCGACTATTCGATGCAGAATCGCACCTATACCAATTATGCGGGTGAACCGCTGTATGCGTTCGGGCACGGGCTGAGTTATACTTCTTTCCGCATTTGCGATGCGGTGCTGAAGCGCCGCAGCCTGCGCGTAACGGTCGAGAACATCGGGCGGCGAAGCGGCGAAACGGTCTTGCAGGTCTGCCGTAAGATCGAGAACCCGCTCGCCGAACGCAACGGGCGGCTGGTCGGATTCCAGCGCGTCGCGCTCAAAAAGGGCGAAAAGAAGTGCGTCAAAGTTCCGCTCTCTCCCGATTGGCTGCGCCTTGTCGGCGAGGACGGGGGAGCGGCCGCCTGGAACGGGCTGATGACCCTGACCGTTTCGGACGGCGGCAATGCGGAGCCGTTCGTGCTGCGTTGCATGGTAGCGGACGGCGAAGAGGGAGAAAAGAAGTAAACATTATAGCGCGTTCATCGGTGCAAGAACAGTGGCGCGCCCGCAAAAGCTG
>JAGHJS010000028.1 GCA_017886545.1 Clostridia bacterium | reverse complement strand
TAAGCCTGAACATCACCCGCACGCAGCGCGCGGACGGGAAGTACGACCTCACTTCGGCTTCGCTGGAGATGACGCTTGCCTCCGTTATCACGGTCAAAACAAAGGACGGCGGCATTACCAACCATATTATGGCGGAAGGGGAAACGTCGCAGGCGGAAGAGTACTGCAAACAGATCATGGATACCGTTTCGTCGGCGGGCGCGGCGGTGCCCGATACGGGCTATGCCGTCTTCTTCGGTAATTATACGGATGCCGTCGCTTCCGGTCAGCGCTATTGGGCAAACGAAGATCCGTACTACACGCTCTTCGGCAGCACGGCAGACAATGTGGGGCAGACGTATTCGTACACCCTGACGGGCGGCGCGCCGCAGTATATCGTATCGTAAGCAAGGATTCCGCCGGCGGATCGCCCGCCGACGGAAATTTTTGTCGGAAAAACTTTTCAAAAAATGCTTTACAAATTCAGCGATGTGTGTTATGATAATCATAACATAATATATGTTAAACGCTGTGAAGCGGAACAGTACCCCGATTTCGCGGGCATCAGAGAGCCGTCGTTTGGTGTGAGACGGTCGATGCGGTCGGGCGAACTCGCCGCCGAGCGGTCTGCCCGAACGGGGAAAGCCAAGTAGAAGCAGAACGGGAACTCGCCGTTAAAAGAGAGGGATATGCGCCGGCAAAGGCAAGTATCTTACGAGTGCGCGCAGGTTTATGCGCGAAGAAGAGTGGTACCGCGGAACCCGTTTCCGTCTCTTGCGAGACGGAAACGGGATTTTTATTTTTAAATTCAGGATCGAACAGGAGGGCTGTTTCCATGAAAAATTATCAGAAGTATACCAAGCAGTATTATCTGCCCCCCGTGCGGTGCATGGACTGGGCGGAAAAGGACGCGATCGACCATGCGCCCGTCTGGTGCAGCGTGGACCTGCGCGACGGAAACCAGGCACTCATCCGCCCGATGACGCTGCGGCAGAAAGTGGAGTATTTCAAGCTCCTTCTGAAGGTCGGCTTCAAGGAGATCGAAGTCGGCTTCCCTGCGGCGAGCGATACCGAGTACAATTTCCTGCGCACCCTCATCGAAGAGGATCTTATTCCCGACGACGTGACCGTGCAGGTGCTGACGCAGGCGCGCGAACATATCATCCGCAAGACGTTTGAAGCGATCAAAGGCGCGAAGAACGTCATCGTGCACGTCTACAATTCGACGTCCGTCGCCCAGCGCGAGCAGGTGTTCAAAAAGGATAAGGCGGCGATCAAAAAGATCGCCGTAGACGGCGCAAAGCTCTTGAAGCAGCTCACCGACGAAGCGGGCGCAAATTACCGTTTTGAATACAGCCCCGAAAGTTTTTCGGGCACAGAACCTGAGTATGCGCTGGAAGTGTGCAACGCCGTGCTCGACGTGTGGCAGCCCACGGCGGACAGGAAGGCGGTCATCAATATCCCGACGACGGTCGAAAACGCGATGCCGCACGTCTTTGCGCAGCAGTGCGAATATATGTCCAAGAACCTCAAATACCGCGAAAACGTGCTGCTGAGCCTGCACCCGCACAACGACCGCGGCTGCGCCGTCGCCACGGCGGAGATGGGGCTTCTGGCGGGCGCGGACAGGGTGGAGGGCACCCTTTTCGGCAACGGCGAGCGCACGGGCAACGTCGACATCGTGACCGTCGGCATGAACATGTATTCGCAGGGCGTCGACCCGCAGCTTGATTTTTCCTTCATGCCCGAGATCTGCGCGCGGTATACCGAATATACCGAAATGGAAGTTTCGCCCCGCCAGCCGTACGGCGGCGCGCTCGTGTTCGCCGCGTTTTCGGGCAGCCATCAGGACGCGATCGCCAAGGGCATGGACTGGCGCAAACAGCATGACGAAAAGTTCTGGACGGTGCCGTATCTGCCTCTCGACCCGCAGGATGTTGGCAGGGAGTACCAGACGGACGTCATCCGCATCAACAGCCAGTCGGGCAAGGGCGGCGTCGGTTATATCCTGCACGAAAATTACGGCATCGACCTGCCTCCCAAGTTCAAGGAGGCGATGGGCTATGCGGCAAAGGGCGTATCCGATAAAACGAACAAAGAGCTGAAGCCTGCCGAAGTGTTTGCCGTATTTGAAGATACTTTCGTACGCAACAGGGGCGTGTTCGATGTGCCCGAATGCCATTTCAAACAGCTTCCGGGCGGCGGCATCGAAGCGACGGTGACCATTGCGCGGGGCGGTAAAACGGAAGTTGTCACGGCGGAGGGCAACGGCAGGCTGAACGCCGTTTCCAACGCTTTGCAGAAACAGTTCGGCGCGTTCGACCTCACGACGTACGAGCAGGTCGCGCTCTCCGACGGTTCGGGCGCGAAGGCGCTTTCCTATGTCGGGGTCGGAAAGGACGGAAAAACGTATTGGGGGGCAGGCATTGACGAGGACATTATCCAGTCCTCCATCGATGCGCTCGTTTCCGCGCTCAACAACTGCCTTGCCTGAAGGAGAGGACGTATGGACGCAGGGTTTTACGTTCCCGTCCGCATTGTCGGAGGGGAGGATTGTGTAAAAAAAGGGGCGCAGCATTTCGCGCGGTTCGGGCAGCAGGCGCTTATCGTCTGCGGCAAAAGCGCCGCGTCAAACGGCGCGTTGGATGACGTGAAGGAAGTTCTTTCGGTAAACGGGCAGCGCGGCATCGTGTATGACGCGATCCCGCAGAACCCGACGGTCGCAAGCGTCATGGAGGGCGCGCGCATCGCGCGGGAGAATCGGGTGAATTTCATCATAGCGATCGGCGGCGGTTCGCCTATGGACGCCGCGAAAGCGATCGCTATGCTCGCGTGCCAGGATATACCGGAAGGGCTGTTTGCACACAAGATCGGCAATGCCGTTCTGCCCATGATCCATATTCCGACGACGGCGGGCACGGGCAGCGAAGTTACGCCCTATGCCATCATCACCAACGATGAATTGCAGACGAAACAGAGCATCTCTTCGCCTGCGCTCTTCCCGCACATAGCCTTCCTTGACGGCAAATACATGGCGCACCTTCCGCAGGATGTGACCGTGAATACCGCGATAGACGCGATCTCGCATGCGGTGGAGGGGATGCTTTCTGTCCGCGCGGGAGGGATGAGCGATCTGTTTGCAAAACAGGCGCTGTCTTTGCTGATGGGAGAATACGAGAATCTGCTTGCGGGCAGTTATACGCTCGCCGACCGGCAGAACCTTTTGTACGGGTCTGCGCTTGCGGGCATGGTCATTGCAAACACGGGAACGACGCCCGTTCACGGAATGGGGTATTCGCTGACGTATTTCCACGGCGTTCCGCACGGAAGGGCGAACGGTCTGCTGCTCCCCAATTTTCTGAAAGAATGCGAAAAGATCTGGATGGGCAGCACGCGCAAAGTGTTCGACGCGCTCGGAATGGACGTGCAGGAATTTGCGCAGAAGCTGAAGGCGCTTTTGGGACGGCATAAAAAGCTGTCCGAAGCCGAACTGCGTGACTATGCCGCACGCGCGGCAAAAAATAAAAACGTGCGCAATTGCCGCGTCCCGTTCACCGAAGAAAATCTGTATACGGTACTCAAACGTTCGGTCGGCTGAGCACCGGAGGGGAAGAGCCATGCCTGAAAATAATTTGCAGGAGGCGGAAGCGCTCCGAGAGTTTATCGGGGAGGAAAACGAATCTTTTTTTGAAACGCTGCACCGATACAGGGAGCTGATGGTCCGTTACAGCTGTGCCGTCCGTGAAGTCCGCACGAAATTTGAAGTGCTGAACGAAGAGCTGACCTATCATGCGGGGCGCAATCCGATCGAAAGCATCGTATCGCGCATCAAAGAGCCGATGAGCATAGCAGGGAAGCTCAAGCGGATGGGAAAGCCGCTTACCGTCGCTTCCATTTCCGAAAATCTGAACGACGTTGCGGGGATTCGGGTCATATGTTCCTTTATCGACGATATATACCGTGTGGCTGAAATGCTTTCGCGGCAGGATGACATCACGGTCGTTGCCGTCAAAGATTACATAAAAAAACCAAAGCTGAACGGTTACCGCAGCTATCACATGATCGTGGAAGTGCCCGTCTTTTTTTCGGACAGCAAAAAGATCATGCGCGTCGAGATCCAGCTTCGTACCGTCGCCATGGATTTTTGGGCGAGCCTCGAACATAATATGAAATATAAAAAAACAGGCGCTGACCGTCCGGAGATCGCGGCGGAGCTGAAAAGCTGCGCCGAGGTCATTGCCGCGACGGACGCGCGCATGCAGAACGTGCGGATGCGGATCGAGGCGTTGGAAAAAGAGATACGGTGAAGATTTGTTCGTGCAGACAGGATCGGGAGATTTTGTCTGCACTTTTTTTGTGCAGCGGTTGCATTTGTTAAAAAACTGTTATATAATATACGAAGAAAGAGGAGCGCACCGTATATGCGCATGCGGTGCGGCGGTGAGGTCAGGAGTATGAAAGGCAATCTCGCAGGCATTCCCGCAGAGGAATTTGAACGTTTGCAGCACAGGCTCGACATCGAAAAATGGCTGGCCAGCGAACAGGCGGGGCGCGATCTGTGCGGAACGATGAATTGGTGCAAATATTGCGTCAAGGCGGAAAAAGACCCGTGCGCACGTGCCGTCATGCGCGAAAAAATGGATTCCGCCATCGATGAATTGGTTGACGATATTGTGGAAAAGGAGGCCGCGCGGGAGCAGCCGGACGGCGAAACGCGCTCCATTTTAAAGGAAGAAGCGGCGGAAGAGATCGCGGCGGAAGATCTGACGGAGCGTACGGAAGGAGAGGAACCTGTTTCCGCCCGCGAGGTGCCGGACGGGTACGAAGAAGTAACGCGCTACCGCAGGACGTTTCTTTCGCGCCTGATCCAGAACCGTGCGGTGCAGGATTTTTATACGGAACTGAAAAATGCGATGCTGGCGTATGCGGGCGTCAAAGTGCGCCTGTGCAAAACGGGCGAAAATTTCCGCCTCGGCAGGGAACGGATCGCAAAATTCGTTGTCCGCGGCAAAACGCTTTCCCTGTATCTTGCGCTGGATCCCGCGTCGTTTGAAAACAGCAAATACCGTTTTGAGGACGTTTCCGATAAGAAATCGTATGCGGCAACTCCGATGCGCCTTCGCATCACGAGCGAGCGTGCCGTTCGCCACGCAAAGGAATTGTTCCGTATGCTTGCGCAGAAATTGGAGATCTCGGAAGTCGGATGCATGTATACCGATTTTCATTATCCGTACAGAACGGACGAGGAACTGATCGCGAACGGGCTGATCGTCCCGTACCGCACCATCGTCAAAAAGCGCGGGTAAAATACAATGGGGCCGCCCGCAGGAACGGGCAGTCCCGGAAAAGAAAAAAAAGAGGTGATGTCAGGAACGGACCATCGCCTCTTTTCTTTTTTTGCATACGGCACCCCGCAGGGATCAGTCCGCCTCCGCGTCCATGGTCTCCAGCAGAAAACTTACGGGGCGGAATCCGTCGTTGCAGGAGATCATCGCCGACCGTTTGTTCTTCATCCATCCGTCATAAAAGTTTTCGCCGCCGTGGGCAAGCGCCATGACGAAAGGGGATATGCTTTCCCAGGCGCTTTCACAAAAATCCTGCGGCCGTTTCCAGCCGTTTGCAATAAAAACTTGTCCCTCATGCATGTCGCAGGCGTGCAGGATCGGGTTCTCGTACGCCTCGATCAGGTCCGTATAGCACGCCGTTTTCATTACGGTGATCTTGACTTTTTTCATGGCGCCCTCCGAAAAAGTAAGGTTTGTCGGCAATTATTATAGAACAAAGAATCGGAAATGTAAAACAAAACAGCACCGCATGTCTTGCGGGCAAGGCATACGGTGCTGTGCTTTTTTTCTTGCGCGTTCCTGTCGGAATGGGCGCGCGGGCCGCTTTGTTACAGCCTGAATACAGGTTCACCGTTTTCAAACTGAACTTCCAGAACATGCGCATGGCGGTCCGGATTGTTCAGCGGGTCGCCGGAGATATGTTCGTCCGAATAGTCGCGATAGTGCAGGATGCAGAGCGTTTCGCCGTTTTCGCCCGTCGTAAAACAGTTATGCCCCGGCCCGAACACTTTCTTTTCGGGGTCGGTCTTGAGAACGGGGTAGCGCTTTTTGCTCCAGGAACGGGGATCCAGCAGATCCGCGTCTTCGTCGGCGCTGAGCATGCCCATGCAGTACATCTGCCCCGTTGCCGAAGCGGAATAGGTCACGAAGATCTTGCCGCCGTACTTGAGCACGGCAGGTCCCTCGTTGACCCAAAAGTCGATGCGCTCCCAATCGTAGTCGGGGGTGGTGAGCAGGACCTGCACCGTTTTCAGTTCGTTGGGCGACGCCATTTCAGCAATATACAGGTTGGATATGCCGAAGCGGCGGTGCACTTTTTCCGCCCAGATGAAGTACCGCCTGCCCCTGTGCTCGAACGTCGTCGCGTCCAGCGAAAATTCCGTAAACGAATACAGGTCGTACCCGTTGGCGAAACTGCAGTCGTGCCTGCTCTTTTTGTTGGGGGAACGGTGCGCCTTCATGGCTCCCAATTCGTGCCAGCTGCCTTCGTAAGGGTCGGCGTCGTCGCATTCGAGCACATAGGGGCGGATTTCCCAGATCTTTTTGCTTTCGCCCGCGGCAAAATAGATGTACCATTTGCCGTTGATGAAATGCAATTCGGGCGCCCAGATATGCGAAGCCATCACGCCGGTCTCATGCTTGTGCCAGATCTCGCGTTCGGGCGCGTCGGTCAGACCGTTGATCGTTTCGGACTTGCGGATGCAGATCCTGTCGTAGGAAGGATACGTCGCCGTAAAATAATAGAACCCGTCCGTATGCTTGTAAATGTAGGGATCTGCGCGGCCGCGTACAAGGGGATCATTGTATTTTGCCATAATTAAACCGCCTTTTCGATAGAGTGTCAAATATTTATCTCTTGTTCATTGTATCATCATAACGGCAAACTGTCAATAAATTTATAAAAATTTTCATTACAAAATCGCTGTGTTCGATCTTGCAGGAAATCTTTAAAAACCTTTCATTTGTTGCATTTGCAACAGTATTTTGCCCGTTTCGATGATACAATACAAGCATAAACGGAAACCGTAGGAAAACGGAGCCGAAAAAATGAAAGGAGAGGTTTATTATAATGAAAAGATGTGCTGTTTGCGGCGAGATCGTCGCGGATGACGTTGAAGTATGCCCCGTCTGCGGAGCGAAAAAGTTTGTTCCCATCGATGAAAGCAAGGAGATCAAATTTGCCTGCGAGCATGAAGTAGGCGTTGCTCAGGGGCTTGACGCCGAAGTTGTTGAAGGGCTGCGCGCACATTTCAACGGCGAATGCACGGAAGTCGGCATGTATCTTGCCATGGCGCGCGTCGCCGAGCGCGAGGGCTATCCCGAAGTCGCCGAAGCGTATAAGCGCTATGCGTATGAAGAGGCGGAACACGCTTCCAAATTCGCGGAACTTCTGGGCGAGTGCATCACCACGTCCACGAAGAAGAACCTCGAGCTGCGCGTCGCTGCCGAAACGGGCGCCTGCGAAGGCAAACTCGCGATCGCGAAGCGCGCGAAAGAGCTCGGATACGATGCGATCCATGACACCGTGCATGAGATGGCAAAGGACGAAGCGCGCCACGGCGCAGGGTTCAACGGCCTGCTCAAGCGCTATTTCGGCAAGTAAGAAAAAACAGGTTCCGCCGCGGGGCATTTGCCCCGCGGCAATTTTATTTTGTGCAGGGGGCAGGGCGCTTATACCGTGCACCATGTATGAAAAAATAAGATTTGTATGTTTAAAGGAATTGACATCCGTTCGCATGCGTACTAAAATATTGCGCGGAAACAGGGGAGATGTGGGAAAGGAAAGAGCTGTATGGATTTTTTGTCTACGTTTCTGATCGTCTTGCTCATCATCGTTCTCGCGGTGCCCGGGTTCGTGCTCCGCAAGGTGAAATTGTTCGGCGAAAAGGCGGCTGCCGTATTGGCGGTGCTGCTTTTGTATGTTTCGCAGCCGTCTCTCATGATCTCGTCGCTTTTGGGGGAACGGTTTGAAGCGTCACTGCTGGTCAACTTTGCCTGGGTGTTCGGGTTTGCGGTCGTCTTGCAGCTGCTTGTGTATTTTGCCGCGAAACTGATCTTTCTGCGAGCAGGGGAACTGCCGGCAAGGCGCGTCTGCGTTGCGTCGTCCTATCTCGGCAACGTCGGCTTTATGGGGATCCCCGTCATGCAGATGCTGTTCCCGGGGAACGGTGCCCTGGTGTTGTATGCGGTCGTTTTCAATGTCGCGTTCAATGCCATGGCGTGGACGCTCGGGATCTATGCGGTGACGGGTATGCGCAAAGCGGTGCGCCCGCTCAAGATCCTGCTCAATCCTCCGACGGTCGCCACCGTCGTCGCGCTGCCTTTTTTCTTCTGCAACGTACAGATGCCCGAACAGATCCTCACGGTATTCGGGTATCTGGGCGACATGACTCTGCCGCTCTCCATGATCATTCTCGGCGTCCGCCTTGCCGACGTGCATCTGCGCGCTTTGTTCGGCGATTGGAAAGTGTATCTGACGGCGGCGGTCAAGCTGCTCGTTTCGCCGCTTCTTTCCCTCGGGATCCTGGTGCTGGTCGATCTTCTGGTTCCGCTGGATACATATGTCATGATCGCCCTGTTTATTATTGCGGCGATGCCCACTGCGTCGAGCGTGCTGAATTTTGCGGAGCGCTACGGCGGCGACTGCGACACGGCTGCCTGTACTACGCTTATGACGACCGTGCTGTGCGTCGTCACGATCCCCGTACTCATGCTGCTTTGCAGCTTTTTATGAGAAAAAAGGACTTCCCGCGCGGTTTGCGGGAAGTCCTTTTGCGAGAGCGTTCATTCCTCGTCTTTGTCCGTTATCGAAACGTCGTAGCGGATATTCAGGTTGTGCGAGAGCACTTCTCGGATAAAATCGTTGTACCATTCGGGTTTGACCGATATTACGGTGTATTTTTCGTTTTTGAAATACAGCACGAGTTTGTTCGTTTTTGAAAAGAGACGGATGGATTCGATCTCTTTGATTTTATAGACGGATTTTATAAGCCCGAAACGCAAGATGATCTCATTTTTGCCCACAATATATACAGAGCGGATGAGCATCGCGCTGAAGATGACGATCGCGCCGACGCCGAACAGGAGCAGCAGCACATACTGGATGATCAGCGATGCGTCGCCGAATCCGAGCGTGATCATGCGGTAAACGGTATAGGCGATCGCCGCGGCGGCAAGCACCATTGCCGCGATCTGCAAAAGAATGATGAGTTTTGAAAAGCGGAATCTGAATGTACGCATAACTCCTCCGTGCAGTGATTGTACCACATTTTACGGCAAAAAGCAAGAGACGGGCGGAAAATCGTGCGGGGGAGCGCTTTTTTTTACGTTTTAAACGCCAAACACGGGCAGGACGGGTGCGGCGCATACTGTTTTTCCTGAGAAAAGGGAAGAAGTATTCTTTTTTCCGCAGGGATCTATCAGAATATTTTATCCTTTTTCAGCGGCGATTCGCTTGAAAAATGAAGATAAAAGTAGTAGAATAGCTTTGACTTTGAGAGAGGAGGGAGGTGAGTCCCGTGGGCGGCAATACGGCAATGCTCCTTGATTCCGCATTCGATACGGACGTAATTATCGATTTCAGCGGACTCAGCGAAGAGATCTTTCCGTCCAATATATTTGGAACGACCTGGCTCACGAACAGCGTTTTTTCGGGGTTCGTGGTCGTCGTGCTCCTGCTCGCGGTCGCGCTCATCCTGCGGCTGACGGTCATCCGCCGCTGGAAGACGACGCCGACCGGTCCGCAGATGTTCCTCGAATGGCTGGTGAGCTTTTTCGACAAGAGCGCGGACGAAATGACGGAGGAGTACAGCGGGCTGATGGGACCGTATACGCTGGGCGCGGCGGCATACATATGTTTCGGCGTGCTCATCGAACTGACGGGGCTGCATCCCGCGATCGCAGATCTGTCCGCGGGCATCGCCCTGGCGGGCAGCGCGTTCATCTTTATCCATACGCTCGGCTTTGCGAAGAACAAGGCGCGTCGGCTCAAACATTACTGCAACCCGATCAACATCCTGACGGACGTTGCGGTGCCGTTTTCGATGACGTTCCGATTGTTCGGCAGCATCCTGAGCGGTATGGTGATCATGGAGCTGGTGTATATCTGCGTACAGGAGATCTGGTTTATCGGGCTTCCGCTCTTTTTGCCGGCGATCCTGTCTCCGCTGTTCACGCTGTTCCATGCGTTCATACAGGCATATGTATTCGCTTCTCTTTCGCTTACGTTTGTACAGGAAGCGATCGAACCCGTTCCCAAAAAGGAGCGACGAAGAAAGAAAAAGAGGGGAGAAGCGGACGGTTCCGCAGCATGATGAGGAGAGCGCTCCGCGGCGGAGCGGGGCGCAGGCAAACGCATTCAACGGAGGTAAACGAAAATGGAACTTTTGATAGCAGCTGCCGGGCTTCTGGCTACGGGCGTGGCGCTGATCGGCGCGGGCATTGCGGCGCTCACGGGTCTGGGCGCGGGTATCGGCATGGGCATTGCGACGGGTAAGGCGGTCGAGGCGACCGCGCGGCAGCCGGAGGCAGTCGGCAAGATCCGTACGATGCTCCTTCTTGGCCTCGCCTTTGCGGAGACGACGGCTATTTACGGCCTGCTTGTCGGTATTTTGATCTTGTTCGTAGGTTGATGATCTGTCCGCCGCCGCAACGACGGGACGGCGGATTGTGAGTATGCGTTAGAGCAAAGGTGTGAAATGAATTTCGGATTTGCCGTAAGCCGTCTGCTGGCTGAAAGCGGGGGATCGGTCTTCGATTCTTTGGGCATTACATGGGAGAGCATCGTTCTTCATCTGTTCAATCTGATCGTGCTGACGGTCGGGTTGTATTTCCTGCTGTTCCGCCCCGTCAAAAAGATGATCAAGCAGCGGCAGGAAAAGGTAAAGAAGATCGAACAGGAGAACGCAGACCTCAATGAAGAGGTCAAAAAGATGAAGAGCAGCAGCGAAAAGGTGCTGTCCGAAGCGAAAAAAGAGGCGGCGGCGATCCACGAGAGCGCCGTCAAAGTCGCCAACCAGAAGGCGGACGAGATCGTGTCGGACGCACGCGACCGGGCAAAAACTCTCATCGAACAGACGCAGCGCGAGATGGACGAAGAGCGCAACAAGCTCCGCTCCGATATCGAAAAGCAGATCGCGGACGTATCCGTTGCCGTTGCGGAGAAGGTCATTGAAAAGAAGATCACGCCCGAGGATAATAAGGCGCTGATCGAAAAGTGCCTTGACGAGTGGAGCAAGGAATAAAATGAAGGAAGCACTCAACAACGCAAAGGTCGTGCTGGCGATGAAAGCGGACGGAGAGACGATAGATAAGATCGAAGCATTCGTCCGCGCGCGCGGCTGCGACGGCGCCCGCTATAAGATAGACCCATCCATCGGCGGCGGGATCATAATTTATATCGGAGATAAGGTGTACGACGGTTCCGTCAAGGGCCGCCTTGCGTCGGTCAAACGCTCCGTGTGAGACGAGGATTTCACTATGATCGATGTAAATGCAATAGGAAAGAACCTGCGCGAAAAGATCGCGAATATCAATGTGGCGGCGGACAAACGTCCCTGCGGCAGGATCCTGTATTCCGGCGACGGCGTGCTGAAAATTGCCGGGCTGCGTGACGTGAAGTATAACGAACTTCTCGAGATCGAGGGCGGCTATCGTGCGCTGGCGCTCAACCTGGAACAGGACAGCGTCGGCGCCGTTCTTTTTGAAGGGGACGATAAAGTCAGTTACGGGAATCTTGCTTTCTCTACAGGAGAGACGGTGCACATGCGCGTGGGCGAGGAGCTGCTCGGCAGGGTCGTGGACCCGCTCGGCGAACCGCTGGACGGCATGGGCGCGCTCACGACCGAGAAGATGCGTCCCGTCGAATTCCCTGCGCCCGCCATCATGGACAGGGGCAAGGTCAACAAACCGCTGCAAACGGGCATTCTGGCGATCGACAGCATGATCCCGATCGGCCGCGGTCAGCGCGAACTCATCATCGGCGACAGGCAGACGGGCAAGACGGCGATCGCCGTCGATACCATCCTCAACCAGAAAGGGGAGGATGTGATCTGCATCTATGTATCCATCGGGCAGAAGGCGTCGTCCCTCGCCAAGATCGTTTCCACCTTGCGCGAAAACGGCGCGATGGGGTATACCTGTGTGGTCTGCTCGACGGCGGACGACGCCGTCCCGCTGCAATACCTTGCGCCGTACAGCGGCTGCGCTTTGGCGGAATATTTCATGTACCAGGGGAAGGACGTACTCATCGTTTACGACGATCTTTCCAAACACGCGGTGGCGTACCGTACGATGAGCCTGCTTCTGAAGCGCCCGTCGGGACGCGAAGCGTACCCGGGCGACGTGTTTTATCTGCATTCCCGCCTGCTAGAGCGCGCGGCGAAGCTCTCAGAAGAAAAGGGCGGCGGCTCCATTACGGCGCTTCCCATCGTCGAGACGCTCGCGGGCGATATTTCGGCATACATCCCGACCAACGTCATTTCCATCACGGACGGGCAGATCTACCTCGAAAGCGAACTGTTCAACAGCGGCGTGCGCCCTGCGGTGAACGTCGGGCTCTCCGTTTCGCGTGTGGGCGGCAGCGCGCAGTGCAAGGCGATCCGCCAGATTTCGGGGCAGCTGCGCGTCAGCCTCGCACAGTACCGCGAACTTGCCATTTTCATGCAGTTCGGCTCCGACCTCGACGCCGAAACGCAGAAAACGCTTTCGCGCGGCATGAAGATGACGGATACCCTCAAACAGCGGCAGTACCTCAATTATTCGGTGCGCGAGATGATCGTGCTGCTGCTCGTATCGGGCAGCGATCTTGTGGATAAGATCCCCGAAAAAAAGATGATCACATACAACGAAGGACTTCTGGATTACCTGCGTACCAACCGTGCCGATCTGCTGGCGGAGATCGACCCGAACGCGGGCATCTCCGAGGAGCTGCGCAAAAAAGTGCTGGACGCCGCGGAGCAGTACGTCAATGTGACCGTCGGCGACGACGGCGTGCAGGACGAGGAAGAACACGCGGAAGAAGGGCAGGGCGAAGAAGAAAATTTCGCAAAGGCATAGCGTATGGCGGACATCACGGCGATCAGGCATCGCATAAAAAGCATCAACGATACGCATCAGATCACCAAGGCGATGGAACTGATCTCCGTCTCCAAGATGCGCAAAATGATGAACAAACAGGCATATAGTTCGCTGTATTTCGATTCGGTGCGCTATACCGTCAAGGATATCCTGCGCCACAGCCCCGACGTACGCAACAAGTACACGATGCGCCGCAGCGGCGGCAGGGCGGCATACGTCGTCATCGCGGGCGACAAAGGACTGGCGGGTTCTTTCAACAACAACATACTGAACCTGGCATGGAAACACATGCAGGATTATCCCGTCCACTATGTCATCACGATCGGGCAGATGGCGCGCGCTTTTTTTGAATCGAAAAAACAGCCTGTCGACCTCGAATTCACGCATGCGGTGACGAACCCGACGCTGCACGACGCCCGCGGGATCGTGCGCGATATCCTCGATCTGTACGACAAAAACCTTATGGACGAGGTATTCGTCGTGTTCACGCACATGCATTCTTCGTCGAACTATGCGCCGGAGATCGTAAAGCTGCTCCCGATCGAGGAACAGGATATCCGGGCGGAAGTCAATACCACATACAGCGGCGACATTTATTACGACCCGTCCCCGCGCGAGGTGCTGGACGTGCTTGTGCCGCAGTACCTGATCGGCATGATCTACACGACGCTCATCCATTCCGCTTCCAGCGAGCACGCCGCGCGCATGGTCGCAATGACGAGCGCGAACAAGAATGCGGAAAAGATGCTCGAAACGCTCAATCTCGAGTACAACCGCCTGCGGCAGGGCGCGATCACCTCAGAATTGCTCGATCTCACCTCCGGAAAATTTTTCTACGAAAGCACCGTCCGCCGCGGACATAAAAAGGAGTAATTCCCTATGGAAAACATGGGCAGGATCACACAGGTCATCGGGCCTGTCGTGGATGTGTTCTTTGAAGGCGCAATGCCGCCTGTATATGAAAAACTTGTCGCCCCCGCAACGGGCGCGGTGTTCGAAGTGCTGCAGCACGTCAGCCGCGGAACGGTACGCTGCATTTCCATGACGGCGACGGACGGGCTGGCGCGCGGCATGGACGTGCAGGATACGGGCGGGCAGATCTGTATCCCCGTGGGCGAAAGCGTCCTTGGCAGGGTCATGGGCGTGCTCGGCGAGCCGATCGACGGCAAGGGCGAGATCAAGTCTGACGTGCACTGGAACATTCACCGCAAGCCGCCCGCATTTTACGAGCAGAGCGCTTCGACGGAGATCTTTGAAACGGGTATCAAAGTCATCGACCTTATCGCGCCGTATAGCAAGGGCGGAAAGATCGGACTGTTCGGCGGCGCGGGCGTCGGCAAGACGGTGCTCATCATGGAGCTGATGCACAACATCTCCAAAGAGCACGGCGGATATTCCATCTTTACGGGCGTCGGCGAGCGTTCGCGCGAAGGCAACGACATGATCGCGGACATGACCGAATCGGGCGTCATCAAAAATTCCGCGCTCGTATACGGGCAGATGAACGAACCGCCTGGGAGCCGTATGCGCGCCGCGTTCACGGGGCTGACCGTCGCCGAATATTTCCGCGACGTGAACCGGCAGGACGTGCTTCTGTTCATCGATAATATTTACCGTTACATCCAGGCGGGCAGCGAGGCTTCGGCGCTTTTGGGCAGAATGCCCTCGGCGGTCGGGTATCAGCCCACGCTTGCAACGGAGATGGGACTTCTGGAGGAGCGCATCGCGAGCACGCGCAAAGGCTCCATCACCTCCATCCAGGCGGTGTACGTCCCTGCGGACGACATCACGGACCCCGCGCCCGCGGCGATCTTTTCGCACCTCGACGCGACGACGGTGCTTTCGCGTAAAGTGGTGGAGACGGGTATCTATCCCGCCGTCGATCCGCTCGAATCCTCTTCGCGCATCCTCGACCCGCAGATCGTGGGCAGGGAGCACTACGAGGTCGCAAACAGCGTCATCGCGACGTTGCAGCGGTACAAGGAATTGCAGGACATCATCGCCATCCTCGGTATGGACGAACTCTCCGAAGAGGACAAGAACATGGTGTACCGCGCGCGCAAGATCCAGAAGTTCATGTCGCAGCCTTTCTTCGTATCCAAGGTGTATACGGGGTTGGAGGGGCGGTACGTGCCCTTGCAGGCGACGATCGAAAGTTTCAAGACCATTCTTTCGGGCGAGGTCGACCACCTTCCCGAAAATGCCTTCTTCAACGTGGGCGACATCGACGAGGCAAAGAAGAAAGCGAAGACGATGCACGAAGAGGCGTAAGGGGAGGCGGATATGCCGAACAAGTTCTATCTTGAGATCATCACGCCCGAAAAGACCTTTTACCGCGGCGACGTGGAGAGCATTCAGATCCCCGCCGTCGGCGGCGACTGCATGATCATGGCGGGGCACCAACCGATGGTGTTCGCCACGCAGCCGGGCATGATCGCGATCACGACGGACGGGCAGCGCCGCGAAGCATTCATGAGCGAGGGCTTTATCGAAGTCCGCCCCGACGCGACCATCGCCTTTTCGCAGGCGGTGGAATGGCCGGAGGACATCGACGAGCGCCGTGCGGAAGAGGCGAAGGAGCGCGCCGAAGAGATGGTGCGCCGCAACCGCAGCGCGGCGGAGTACCGCCTCAACCGCATCGCCCTGCAGCGCGCGTTCGCGCGCCTGCGCGTCAAACATCACGAATACGGGGATAAATCCTGAACGTTATTTTCTGAAAACAGAACGCGGCGGGAGCGCAAATTGCGCTCCCGCCGCGTGTTTGTTTGGCTTTACAGATCGACCCGCTTGAAATTCCGCATAGAGAAAAAGCAGGAAAGGGAAGTTGCAGCCGCGTATACGGCAATCCCTGTAAACATGGCGGCCGCCTTTGCTGCCGTATGGTCTGCGTTGCCTCCGTTCAGCGTCTCCGAAAAGAGCGGCACGCTCCACCGCAGAAGAAGAAAGGCGCCGACGAGCAAAAACTGCACCGCGGCAGCGAGAAGAAAGGGAACGCCGATGCGTTCGGGCGAGCGGTAAAAGAGCGGGAAGAAGACAAGGTTAAAGGCGCCGAGGGTCGCCGCGCCGTTGCCGACGAGCGCGAGGTTTGCAGAGAGTCCCGCTTGATTGATCTGTTGTTCTGCCGGCAATGCGGCGCTTTTGACAGCGCCGAGGATGCCTGTCAGCGCGAGCATGATACATTGCATGCCGACCGTGACAAGGATGCGTGCAAGGGGAATGTGCGTCTTTTTAACGGGCAGTGCGCCCGTGAAGGCTAAGTCTCCGTTCTCGCGTGCGGAAATGCAGCAGAAATAGGCGGAAAGGGCAGAAAAAAAGAAGATGACTTCATACGGGTAATTCGGTACGAATACAAGCGCCGAAAAGGAAAAAAAGAGAAAAACCGTCGGGTGAATGCAAAGCCGCAGTTCCTTTTTTATAAGCGCGGACATATGTTTCCGTCCTCCTTTTGCGCCTGTTCCAGGTGGATCAGGATCTCGTCGAGCGAGGCGTCGCGTGAAACGGCGCCTGCGGGGAGCGGCGCCTTCTGCGGCAGCAGTCCTTCGAGTCCGTTTTTTCCGGGTTTAAGACCTACCGCGTTCGCTGCTGCGGCGGTCGCCACGTCGGCGAACCGTACCGTTTTCCAGCGGGAAAGCAGTTCGGAAAGCGGGCAGTTCTCCAACAGATTCCCATGGGAGAGGAGCAGTACTTCGTCGGCTGTGCGCACGAGATCGGTGGCGATGTGCGTGGAAAAGAGTATGGTCACGTTCTCTTTCCGCGCAAGAGAGAGCAAAGTTTCGCAGAGTTCTTCGCGCGACAGCGGATCGAGCCCGCTTGTCGGTTCGTCGAGCAAGAGCAATTTTGCACCGTGCGAAAGGGCGAGCGCGAGGGAGAACTTTACCCTCATGCCGTCCGAGAGTTCACGCACCTTTTTGTGTTCGTCCAACCCGAACCGAACAAGCCAAGTGCGGTATTTTCTATCGTCCCAATCCTGATAAAAGGCCGCGTAAGCTTTCCGGACCGCAGAGAGCCGCTTCAAAGGGTAAAAACGGAACCCGCCGCCGGCAAACCCTATCTTTTGTTTGAGCCGTGCCTCGTCGGAGCGGAAGTTTTTGCCGAAAACGGTGATTTCTCCTTCTGCATCGATTTGGTTTACGATCCCTTTCAGCAGGGTGCTTTTCCCCGCGCCGTTTCCGCCTATCAGCCCCGCGATATGTCCTTCGGCGACCGCAAAGGAAATATTATCGAGGCGGAAGTGCGGGTAATCCTTGGTCAGCCCTTGTACGGCGAGCGCGTTCAATTGTGCCCGTCCTTTCCGTCCTTCGCGCGGTTAACGGCGTTCCAGAATGCCTCCGCATAGGAAAAAGGCTGCAGGGCAATGCCTTGTCCCTTATCCGCCATGAGAATAAGCTGGCTTCCGGTCTCCAATGCGAACATTTCCCGTACTTCTTTCGGGATAACGATCTGTCCTTTCGGACCGATTTTTACAGTGGCAAGGTATTTCCCCTCCGGGAAATTTTCCATCGCTGCATACCTCCTTTGTGAATAGTTTTACTTTTCCAACTATACATACTTATTATACTGATTGCCCGCAAAATTGTCAAGCACATTTTGCTGAGGCTTTGTTTTTTACCTTTCCGTGCGTTTAATTGACAAAATCCGCCCGCTGTACTATAATAAACAAAAATACATATCGGGAGAGGAGCATGATAAAACTTATCCGCGGCGGCTGTTATTACATGAACGGCACGCTGGTCAAAGAAAATCAGGCATTCAAAACGTCCGCTGAGCGGGAACAGGCACGCAAGGGCACGATGGCGTACGCCGTGCTCAAAAAGCACAACCGCGGCGACGAGGAGAACCTGAAACTCAAATTCGACGCGATCGCCTCGCATGATATCACCTATGTCGGTATCATTCAGACGGCGAAAGCGAGCGGGTTGCAGGAGTTCCCTCTCCCGTACGTTCTCACCAACTGCCACAACTCGCTGTGCGCGGTCGGCGGCACCATCAACGAGGACGACCATGTGTTCGGTCTTTCTGCCGCGCACAAATACGGCGCGGACTTCGTTCCGCCGCACATCGCGGTCATCCACCAGTACATGCGCGAGGTCGAGGCGAAGTGCGGCCGCATGATCCTTGGCAGCGATTCGCACACCCGCTACGGTGCGCTCGGCACCCTCGCCGTCGGCGAGGGCGGGCCGGAACTCGTCAAACAGATCCTCAATAAGACGTACGACGTCAGGCGTCCCGAAGTGGTCGCGGTGTATCTGCGCGGCAACCTCAAAAAGGGCGTCGGGCCGCAGGACGTTGCGATCGCGCTCTGCGGCGCCGTGTTCAAGAACGGGTTCGTCAAAAACAAGATCCTTGAATTCGTCGGCCCCGGCATCAAAAACCTGTCCATGGATTACCGCAACGGCATCGACGTGATGACGACGGAGACGGCGTGCCTCTCCTCGATCTGGGAGACGGACGAGAAAACGCGCGAATACTACAAGACGCACGGCAGGGAAAAAGATTTCAAAGAGATGCATCCCGCCGAGCCTGCCTATTACGACTGCGGCGTGAGCATCAACCTCAGCACCATCGAGCCGATGATCGCGCTCCCGTTCCACCCGAGCAACGCCTTCACCATCCGCGAGCTGATCGCGCATCCGAAGGAGATTTTGGAGGAGGTCGAAGCGGCGGGCAGGAAGCTGCGCGGCGACGATAAATTCACACTCACGGACAAGATCACGCCCGAGGGCATCCGCGTCGACCAGGGCGTCATCGCGGGCTGCGCGGGCGGCATGTATGAAAACATTGCCGAAGCGTACGAGATCCTGAAAGGGAAGTCCACGGGCTGCGGCGAATTTTCGCTGAGCGTGTATCCTTCCAGCCAGCCTGTATACAAGGCGCTCGTTGAAAACGGATATATCGGCGGACTGATGGACGCAGGCGCGGTCATCAAGACGGCGTTCTGCGGTCCCTGCTTCGGCGCGGGCGACGTGCCTGCGAACAACGGGCTCTCCATCCGCCATACCACGCGCAACTTTGAAAGCCGCGAAGGCAGCAAACCCGCGCAGGGCCAGCTCGCTTCCGTCGCGCTCATGGACGCGCGGTCCATTGCGGCGACGGCGGTAAACGGCGGCATCCTGACGCCCGCGACCGAAGTCACCTACACGAAAAAAGTCAAAAAATATTTCTTCGACGCGGAGATCTACAAGAACCGCGTGTACCACGGTGCGGGCAAGGCGCAGCGCCAGCAGGAACTCAAATACGGCCCGAACATTGCAGACTGGCCAGAGATGATCCCCATGGGCAGGCACCTTCTCATGCGCGCGGCGAGCGTTATCCACGACCCCGTTACGACGACGGACGAACTGATCCCGTCGGGCGAAACGTCGTCGTACCGCTCCAACCCTATGAAACTTGCGGAATTTGCGCTCTCGCGCAAAGATCCCGCATATGTGGGGAAGGCGAAGGCGATCAAGGCGGACGAGGACGTGCGCCGCGAAACGGGCGCGCTCCCCGAACATGTGCTCAAAGACCTTGCGGGCATCGTTCCCGCGGAGGGAACGATCTACGGCAGCTTTGTCGCGGCGGTCAAACCCGGCGACGGCTCCGCGCGCGAACAGGCGGCTTCCTGCCAGCGCGTACTGGGCGGCGTTGCGAACATCGCGCAGGAGTATGCGACGAAGCGCTACCGCAGCAACCTCATCAACTGGGGCATGCTGCCGCTGCTCGGCGATAAACTGCGCCTTAAAGTCGGCGATTACATCTATATCGAAAACATTGCGCAGCTCATCGAAGAGGGCGCGCAGAAGATCCCCGCCAGGCTCATCTCGCACGGCGCGGTCAAAGAGATCGAGCTCCGCATGGACGCGCTCACGCCCGATGAAAAGAAGATCATTTTAAGCGGCTGCCTTATCAACTTCAACGCAGGCAGAAAGTAAGCGCGGAGGTCGTTCCATGCTCTCGTTCGAGGAGTATAAAAACATCATAGACCTCTCCTGTCCGCCCCGAATGGCGCAGATCATAAGCGAAGAAGAAAAGAGTGCGATCTGCGACGAGCTGCTCGCGTTCCTGTTGGAGGAACGCAACCGCATCGCTGCGTTCAGTTACCCGTACTCCGTCAAACGCGAGCTGATCTGGGGCTATCTGAACGAGCGCCCGCCCGCGCCCGTTTCCGAGCGCTTCCTCACCTTGCAGGACAGGTTGTTCCTCTCCGAATCGGAGGAGCGCGGCGTAGTCGAGGCAGATGCCTTTTCGTATGACGGCGGCATCGCGCTGTGGCAGGGGGATATCACGCGGCTGAAGATCGACGCGATCGTGAATGCGGCGAACAGTTCCCTCCTCGGGTGCTTTATCCCGCATCATAAATGCATCGACAACGTCATCCATTCCCGCGCGGGCGTGCAGGTGCGGCTGGACTGTTCCAAGATCATGGGCGCGCAGGGCGAGCCGGAACCGGCGGGGTGCGCCAAAGTTACGCGCGCCTATAACCTGCCCTCCAAATACATCCTGCATACAGTCGGCCCCATGGTCGGGCTGGGGGTAACGGAGGAAGACGGAAGGGTTCTGCGGAACTGCTATCTCTCCTGCCTCAATCTCGCCGAACAGCTGGGGCTTGCGGGCATTGCGTTCTGCTGTGTTTCGACGGGTGTTTTCGGGTACCCGAACGACGAGGCGGCGGCGATCGCCGTCGGGGCGGTCAAAAACTGGCTGCTCGAACACAAGAGCAATATGCGCGTCGTGTTTGACGTGTTCCTCGATAAGGATCTCGCCATCTATAAAGACGTGCTGAAAAATACCTGACGACAGGATAAAAAATCGGCCGCCGCGGATTTTCCGCGGCGGCTTTGCCGTCGTACGTTTTTCAACGGTTCCCGTCATTCGGCGGCGGGCTCTTCCGCCTCGTCCACGACGGTCGGCTGCTCGCCGCCGTCAGCGGGAGGCGCTTCGGGCGTTTCGCTCGGGTCCTGTTCCCCGTCAGGAACGGCGGGTTGTTCGGGAACGTCCGTATCGGGCGTTTCAGGATCTGTCGGCGGCTGAACGGGCGGACAGGGCGCGGGCAGCGGCAAAAAGAGCAGGATAAACCCGTGCTCGCCGAACAGGCGCATGGGGAAGGGCAGGCGCGCCGCGCAGCCGTGCGGCGGCATTGCAAGGCGCATATCCTGACGGGGAGCCCTTTCACGCCGCGTTTCGCCGCGCGGTGCCGGTTCCGTATTCGGGGCGGTATGCGGGCGGGCTTCGCCTGCGGCGTGTCCGTCCGCTTCGTTCGGATGCATGCGCGCGCAGGTAAGCAGGCGTACGGGGTTGCGCGTTTCTTCTCTGCGAAGGCGTGCGGCATACACGTCGGGCAGTTCAAGGGGTACGGAGCACTCATACGCGTCGGCGGCGAATTTTGCCGCACGTTCGGCGTGTTTGACCGTCGTAAAATTATAAATGACGAGCAGCGCCGCCGCGAGGCAGACCGCCGCCGCCGAAAGGGTGACGATTCTCTTTAACATACCAAAAGCATGCGCAGCGACGCGGTTTTTATGCGCCGTTCGGGTATTGCCCGCCGCTTTTTCGGAAAGCCGCCGTATGCGGCGGTAGTTCGCGGGCGCGAAATACTTGCTTTTTGCAGGGCGGCATAGTATAATTGTTGCCGATACAATGATCGAAGCCTGCGCCGGAGGGTCCGCCCGACGGAAAAGGGGGAGAAGCTGTAGCTGTTACGGTATGTTTTCCGCATGCCGTTTTCGCCCTCTTTGCCGTCTGCAAAGGGGGCGTTTTCGGCGGGGCAAAAGGAGAACGGAAAAATGAAAAAGTTTTTGGTCTGCCTGCTTGCGGTCTGCATGCTGGCATTCGGCGCGGTAGCATTTTCGGCGTGCGATGAAAAGACGGCGGAAGAGGGCGTGACCCTCGTCAACATCAGCGATCCCGCCAACGAGATCACGCCGAGTGCCGATTTCGACTATATGGTCGCGGCGGAGCCTGCCGTCTCGGCGAAAGTCAAAGCTACGGCAGACAATGCCGACGGCATGCGCCTCGAGGTCGTGGGCGATCTGCAGGCGCTGTACGGCGAAGACGGGTATCCGCAGGCTGTGTTGGTCGCCAAAAAGTCGCTGATCGAAGCGGAACCTGCTTTTATCGCCTCGTTTACGGCGGCAGTACAGGCGAGCTGCGAGTGGGTCAATAACGACAGCGTGGATATTGCGGCGGTCGTGGATGCGGTCTCTTCGCATCTGCCTTCGGGGACTACGCCGACGTTCAGTGAAAAAAATCTGACCGCTTCGGTCATTGAAAACTGCGCCATCAGCTATGTTTCCGCGCAGGACAGCAAGGCGGACGTAACGGCATTCCTTGCCGAACTTTCGGGCGTGGGCGACCAGACCTACAGCGCGTCCGACGCATTCTATTACAGCGGCTCGGCGGAAGCGGGTTCCGTGACCGACGCCGCGCTCGACGTCGACGTATATATGCCCGACGGCGCGCCCGCTCTTTCGATGGCGCAGCTGCTGAACGATGAGAATGAATTCGGCTGCGACCTCAGTTACAATGTTGTGCCCGCAACGACGATCCAAACGTACGTTACGGGGGAAGATCCGCAGGCGGAGATCTGCGTTCTGCCCGTCAATGCCGCGGCAAAACTGCTCGGCTCGGGCGAAAATTATCAGATGCTTGCCACGCTCACGCACGGCAATATCTATATCCTTTCCGCAAAGCATACCGATACGCAGATCACGGCGGACAATCTGGCGACGCTTCTGGAAGGGAAGCGCGTCGGCTGCATTCAGCTTTCGAATGTAGTCGGGCTGACGCTGCAGTCGGTCTTGAAAGCAAACGGCATCGAATATACGGTCGGCGAATAAGCAGAAGGCAAGGAGCAGCAGTGTGACGGAAAACGGCAAAAAGATCAAAACGGAAAGAGCCTTCCCCGCAAAAATGCGGGGAAGGCTTGCCGCGCATTTCCGCAAATACAGGTGGAACTATCTTTTTTCCGTTCTCGCCGTCGCCGTGATGTGGGGCGTGTGGGTCGCCGCGTATTTTGCGGTCGGCAACGAATATGTCGTGCCGTCTTTTACGGAGACCATGCGCGAACTCGGCGCGCTGTTTGCAAGCGGCACGTTCTGGGAGTCCTTCGGCGGCACGCTTTGGCGCACTGTTGCGGGCTGGCTGCTCGCGTTTGCGTTTGCCGTCCTGTTTGCGGCGGCGGGCGTTGCGAGCAAAAAGTTCCGCAGCTTTTTCGCGCCCTTTGTCAGCGTGTTCCGTACGCTGCCGACCATGGCGATCACCCTCATGCTCCTCATCTGGTCGACGCCGCTTGTCGCCCCCGTCATCGTCACCTTTCTGATGCTTTTCCCCGTCACCTACGCGCAGCTCATGGCGGCGTATGGTGAGATCGACCCGCAGCTCTTTGAAATGGCGCGCGTGTACGGCGTCCCCCGCAGGGAGGTGCTGTGCAAGATCGCCGTGCCCGGGATGCTGCCCGCCGTCTTTTCGCAGGCGGGGCCGAACCTGTCGCTTTCGCTCAAAGTCACGATCTCTGCGGAGGTGCTCGTGAGCACGTTCCGTTCCCTCGGCGGTATGATGCACGAGGCGGCGAACTACCTGCAGGTCGCCGAAATGTTCGCGCTGACCATCCTGGCACTGCTTGTCGGCGGGCTGTTTGAGTTTGCGTTGCATTTTCTCACCCGCATCACCGCCCGCTGGAAAGGAGGCGCCGTATGATCCGTATCAGAGACCTTACAAAGCGATACGGTGCGCTGACCGTCTATGAGCATTTCGCGCTCGATTTAGAGGAGGGGGAGATCACCTGCCTTCTCGGCGCGTCCGGTTGCGGTAAAACCACGCTTCTGAACGTGCTTGCGGGGCTTACGCCGTGTGAGGGAACGATCGAGCCTGCCGGGCTGCGCTGTTCGTATATCTTCCAGCAGCCCCGCCTTGTCCCCAATCTCACGGTCGATGGGAATCTTCGCCTCGTCTGCAAAGACGGGGCGCGGATCGCGGAGATGCTGGAGCGCGTTGGCCTTTCCGAAAAGCGGAACGCATATCCAGCGGAGCTTTCGGGCGGGCAGGCGCAGCGTGTCTCCGTGGCGCGCGCATTCCTGCATCCCGCAGAGCTGTTCCTCATGGACGAGCCGTTCTCTTCTCTGGACACGGCGCTCAAGATCCGCCTTATCGGCACTTTCTGCGAATTGTGGCGGGAGCGGAAGCCGACGGCGGTCTTTGTCACGCACGATGTGGAGGAGGCGTGCATGCTCGCGCATCGGGTGCTCGTGCTCGGCGAGGGCGGGCGGATAAAGGCGGACGTATCGTCGGATATGCCTCTTCCGCGGCAGTACGGGGCAGACGCTCCTGTCAAAAAAGAGCTGCTTGCCGCGCTTCTCGGCGAAGCGGAAACTTGAACGGAATTGCAGTAAAACGGCGGGTTTTCCCGCCGTTTGTTTGTTTTTTGTGTGGGATTGTTGCAAAAAAGCAATAAATGGGTCATTCTCTGAAAAATCGTGCCGTCGGAAAAGAACCGTTGCTTTTTTCTCCCGAATATGGTACAATACTCCAAAATACAGGCAGGGGGCATTTATTTTGAAGACTCTCTTTGTATCCGACCTGGACGGGACCCTGCTGACGGCAGAGGAGCGGATCTCCGCTTACAGTTTGCAAAATCTGAACAGGCTGATCGACGACGATGGGTTGCAATTTACGTATGCGACCGCACGCTCGCTCAACTCCGCGGCAAAGGCGTTGTGGGGTCTGCGGCAGAACCTGCCCGTCGTTCTGTATAACGGCGCGGTCGTTATGGAGCCGTGGAGCGGAAAAATGC
Organism: Clostridia bacterium; assembly: GCA_017886545.1. Classification (GTDB taxonomy): domain Bacteria; phylum Bacillota; class Clostridia; order Christensenellales; family Borkfalkiaceae; genus Borkfalkia. The sequence goes on along the minus strand of JAGHJS010000028.1, from coordinate 155,534 downwards.
TCTACAACAACCATTTCAACCGCGGGCAGCTGGATTTTTTACGCGATCTGTTTGCGCGCCATGACGTATGGCCGCTGGTATATTCCTTCCGGGGAACGCAGGAACGCGTTTCGTGGGTGGAGGATCGCGCGACCGCGGGCGTGCGGCGCTATCTGGCGCGCCGAGCGGGGGATCCGCGCTTTCGCCCCGTCGCCAGCCGCGACGAGTTGGTCGGGGACGACATTTTTTACTTCAACTGCATCAGCGCCAAAGAAAATCTGAACGGTCTGTATGAAGAGGTGCTGCAGCACAGCGATCTGAAGTGTATTTTTGAGAGGGAAACATACAATACCGACTATTGGTGCGAGATCATGCCGGCGGGCACATCGAAGGGCGAAGGGGCGCTTCGCGTCAAGGAGCTCCTCGGGGCGGATAGGTTGGTCGCGTTCGGCGACGCTCTCAACGACAGGGAGCTGTTTCTTGCGGCAGACGAATCGTATGCCGTAAAAAACGCGGACGAAATGCTCAAGGCGGTGGCGACGGGCGTGATCGGCTATTCCGAAGAGGATGCCGTCGTCAAATTTCTTATGCAGAATCTCGGACGCTATAAATAATTTACATAAAAAGCAAGTTTTGCAAAAAATAAATTTCAGGAGAGTACGCATGGAAGAAGCAAAGAAAGCGGCGTCGGCCGAAACAAAAGCGGAACGCCGCGCGCGCAAGCGTGCGGAACGCGCGGAGCGCCGCGCGAAAAAGGAGAAGGGTTCCTTCTGGAAGGATTTCAAAGCCTTTATATCCCGCGGGAACATCATCGACCTTGCCGTCGGTCTCGTCATCGGTGCTGCATTCACGGCAATCGTGAACAGCGTCGTCAACGACATCATCAAGCCGCTCATCGCGCTGCTGGTCGGCAACAATTTCAGCGAACTGGTCGTTGTACTGCGTCCCGAAACGACAAAGATCGTTGAGGGTGTCGAGGTCGTGACGGAAGCGATCACCCTCAACTACGGCAACCTCATCATGGCGGTGCTGACCTTCCTGATCGATGCGATCGTCATCTTTACGGCGGTGCGCATCGTGCGCAAGGTCGGTAAGCGGATCCGCGAAGGCAGTGCTGCTCTGAAAGAGAAACTTGCAAAAAAAGAGGAAGAGCCGGCGGAACCCGCCAAAGAGGCGGAGCCCGCTCCCGCTCCGGCACCTGTTCCCGCGCCCGTGCCTGCGGCTGACAGCGAAAATGTCGAAAAGCTGCTTGCCGAGATCCGCGATCTGCTGCGCGACGGCAATTCCGGGAAAAAGACGGAAGCGGCAGCGTCTGCAGACGGTAAAAAAACACCGGAACAGGAATAAATTGTACAGCCGGCGGATCGCATCCGCCGGCTGTATGGCTGTCAAGTATTTTAATAGGGTAACAAAAAAAATTTCCCGCGCAAAATTTTGCGAAAAGTGTGTTCAAACAGTTTTTAAAAGAAGGGATTTGTGCTATACTGTGAATGTTCGGACGCGCCTTCCGCAGGCAGGATGCCATGCGGCACGGCAGCTTTCGGCGGCAGAAGAGGAAGCGCTTATGGGAAAACAGCAGGCAGCGCACGGCAGCGCTCCGGCGTGCGGAACTTCCCGCGCGGCGGCTTATAACTGCATCACCTTTGCGCCGAAGGCGCAGCGTACATAGAAACCGCAGGGCAGATCCGAAAGCGGTGCGCATCCGCGCACGCTTGTGGGTCTGTTTTTTTGCTCACGGCGTTCAGGCGAGGACAGGTGTGATGGCGCGGAGCAGCAGATACAGGGCATAGGCATTTAGCGCGATCAGCATGGGCATCGCAAGCATCAGCAGGGCGTCGTCCGTGCCGCATCGCAGCAGGAACATGGCGATGTATCCGGCGAGCGCCCCGCCCAAAAGCCCCGCAAGGAGCAGCTTCCATTTTTTTGCGGCGGTGCCGCTGCGTTCGAGCATGGCATTGCGCAGCGAGCGTACGAGCACAAACCCGTAGATATTTACGGCAGCGAGATAAACGATCAGAACGATATACCGCAGCATGGTACCCTCCGCGAACAGTATGCCGCGTGCGGCATGGTTTTAAACCGCGTGGGGCACGGCGGTGTTTTCAAAGGAGAAGTTGTATGGCAAAAGTAGCGATCCTTATGGGCAGCAAGTCCGATCTGCCCGTTGTAAAACCCGCGATTGCGGTGCTGGAAAAGTTCGGTGAAAAACCCGAAGTGCGCGTCATCTCCGCGCACCGTACGCCCGATGAGGCGCATGCCTTTGCGGCGGGCGCCAAAGAGCGCGGCGTCGAAGTCATCATCTGTGCGGCAGGGAAAGCCGCGCACCTCGGCGGCGTCATTGCCGCGTACACGACGCTGCCCGTCATCGGGCTGCCCGTCAAGACGGATATGATGGGCGGGCTTGACAGCCTTCTGTCCATCGTGCAGATGCCTTCCGGCATCCCCGTAGCGACGGTCGGCGTGAACGGCGGCGAAAACGCAGGGCTTCTGGCGTTGCAGATGCTCGGGCTCAAATACCCGCAGATCGCCGAAAAGCTCGCCGCGTATAAACAGGCGATGGCGGAGAAGATCGCCGCGGACGACGCCGCGCTGCAGCAGGAACTGTAAGAGAACAGATCGTACGATCCCTGAAATTCAGGCAAAAATTTTTTTGGAGGAGAGTAACAATGCAGAAACTCGGTCAGCTCTACGAGGGCAAGGCGAAGAAGGTGTACGCCACGGGCGATCCCGACATCGTCATCGTGGACTATAAAGACGACGCGACTGCGTTCAACGGGCTCAAAAAGGGCACGATCGCCGGCAAGGGCGTCATCAACAACCGCATGAGCAACATGATGTTCCGCCTTATGGAGCAGCACGGCATCCCCACGCATTATGTGGAGGAGCTTTCCGACCGCGAAACGGCGGTGAAAAAGGTGCAGATCGTGCCGCTCGAGGTCATCATCCGCAATACGGCGGCTGGCAGCTTTTCCAAGCGCTACGGCGTGCCCGAAGGCAAAAAACTGCCTGTGACCTGCTTTGAGTTCAGTTATAAAAACGACGATCTGGGCGACCCCCTCATCAACGATTACCAGGCGCTCGCGATGGAGCTTGCCACGCCCGAAGAGCTGGAAACCATCAAGAACATGGCGTTCAAGGTGAACGACGTGATGAAGGAGTTCTTTAAAGGGCTGAACATTGACCTCATCGATTTCAAACTTGAGTTCGGCAGGTTCAAAGGGCAGATCATTCTGGCGGACGAAATTTCGCCCGATACCTGCCGTTTCTGGGATATGACTACGGGCGAGAAGCTGGATAAAGACAGGTTCCGCCGCGATATGGGCGGCGTCGAAGACGCATACAAAGAAGTGTTCGCCCGCCTCACGGGCAAGTGAGCCACGCGGATAAAAGTTCCCGTGCGGCGCGGCGCCGCTGCGCCGCGCCTTCTTCTCGTTTCGGTCGGCAGGTTATTCAGGAGGGCAGGATGTACTTACGTGACGGAAAACTTCCGTTCGACAGCATGCATGAAGAGTGCGGCGTGTTCGGCGTATACAGCAACGAAACGCGCGACGTTGCGCACACCGTCTATTACGGTCTGTATGCTTTGCAGCACAGAGGGCAGGAGAGCGGCGGTATCGCCGTTGCCTATGCGAACAAGATCCAGTATTACAAGGGGATGGGACTGATCCCCGAAGTCTTCTCGGACGGGCATTTGCAGGAGCTTCCCGAAGGGGATATCGCGATCGGGCACGTGCGCTATTCCACGACGGGCGCCAGCTCTCTTCTGAACGCGCAGCCCATCGTGTTCACGGGTAAGTGCGGGAAAATGGCGCTTGCGCACAACGGCAACCTCACCAACACAAAACAGCTGCGCGAAGAGCTGATCGCGGACAACGCGGTCTTTCAGACGAGCATCGATTCCGAAGTCATTGCGCTGCTCATCAACAAATACAGCGACGGGGACATCGTTAAGGGCGTGCTCGCCGCCTGCGAGCGCATCCGCGGCGCGTACGCGCTCGTCGTGATGACGGCGGATAAGCTCATCGCCGTGCGCGACCCGTACGGGATCCGTCCGCTCGTGCTCGGCAAGAGTCTCGACGATACCGTCGTCGCCAGCGAAACGTGCGCGCTCGACGCCGTGTGCGCCGTCTATACCCGCGACGTAAAGCCGGGTGAAGTGGTCGTGCTTGATGCGCAGGGCGAACGTTCTTTCTTCCTCGATACGGCAGGGAAGAAGTCCGCGAGCTGCATTTTTGAATATGTGTATTTCGCCCGTCCCGACAGCATCATCGACGGGCTGAGCGTCTATGCGGCGCGGAAGGCGGCAGGGCGCATCCTTGCGCGGAACAACCCGCAGATCAAGGCGGATCTTGTCAGCGGCGTGCCCGATTCGGGGCTTGTCGCCGCAAAGGGCTATTCGGAGGAATCGGGCATCCCCTTTGTGGAGGCACTCGCGAAAAACCGATACGTCGGCAGAACGTTCATCCAGCCCGATCAGCGCATGCGCGAGCACAGCGTCAGCGTCAAGATGAACGCGCTGCGCGCGAACATCGAGGGCAAGAGCGTCATCATCATCGACGACTCCATCGTCCGCGGCACGACCAGCCGCAAGATCGTGAAGATGCTGCGCGACGGCGGCGCGCGCGAAGTGCATATGATGGCAAGTTCGCCCGTCGTCAGGCACCCGTGCCACCTCGGCATCGACATCGAAACGTATTCCCAGCTCATCGGAGCAAACAAATCGGTCAAAGAGATCTGCGACTTCATCGGCGCCGATTCTCTTACCTATATGACAGTCGAACAGCTCAAAGAGGCGTGCACGGGCTGCAAACACGGCTTCTGCACGGGCTGTTTCGACGGGAAGTACCCTTATTCGCTTGAGGACTACCAGGCGGACAAACTGAAATTTGAATAACGGAGAGAAAGGAACGCACTATGGCAATTTCGTATAAAGACAGCGGCGTCGACGTAGAACGCGGCTACAAAGCGGTCGAACTGATGAAGAAGCACGTTCAGTCTACCTTTGATAAGAACGTGCTCGGCGACATCGGCTCCTTCGGCGGGTTTTATTCCATTGCGGGGGAGAAGATGGAGGAGCCCGTCCTCGTTGCGGGCACCGACGGCGTGGGTACCAAGCTCAAATACGCTTTCCTTGCGGATAAGCACGACACCGTCGGCATCGACGCCGTCGCGATGTGCGTGAACGACATCGTGTGCCAGGGCGCGAAGCCGCTCTTTTTCCTCGATTATTTTGCGACGGGCAAACTTTCGCCCGAGGTCGTTGCGACCGTCGTTTCGGGCGTGGCGGAGGGCTGCCGTCAGGCAGGCTGCGCGCTCATCGGCGGCGAGACCGCCGAAATGCCCGGGTTCTACCCCGACGGGGAGTACGACATCGCGGGCTTTGCCGTCGGCATCGTGGATAAGAAAAAGGTCATCAACGGAAAGGACATCAAAGCGGGCGACGCGCTCATCGGCATCGCGTCCAGCGGGATCCATTCCAACGGCTATTCGCTCGTGCGCCGCCTGTTCGGCGACAGCAGCAATTCGCACGACCTCGAACGGTACGACGACCGCCTGAAAGACAAGGTGCTGAACGTACTGCTCACGCCCACCAAAATTTATGTGAACAGCATCCTGCGCCTCATCGAAAAGGTACAGGTCAAGGGGATCGCGCACATCACGGGCGGCGGCTTTATCGAAAACATCCCGCGCATCTTCCCCGAAGGGATCGGCTGTACGATCGATCTTGATTCGTATCCCGTTCCCGCTATTTTCCGGATCATGCAGGAGAAGGCGGGCATCACGAACGAGCAGATCTACAACACCTTCAACATGGGCATCGGCATGGTCGTCTGCGTAGACAAAAAGGACGTGCCCGCCACCCTTGCGCAGCTTGCCGCAACAGGGGAGGAGGCGTACGTCATCGGCGAAACGGTGCAGGGCAAAGGAGTTACGCTGCGGTGAAAAAGATCGCTGTTTTTGCAAGCGGGTCGGGGAGCGATTTCCAATCCGTCATCGATGCGAACGAGCGCGCCCCCTTCTGCGAGATCGCGCTCCTTGTCGCGTCTAAACCGGGGATCGGCGCCATCGAGCGCGCCGCAAAGCACGGGATCCCGCATATCGTGCGGAGCAAAAAAGACTTCGCCGATTCCGAGACGATGTATGAAGACGTCGTAGCGCAGCTGAATGCGCGCGGCATCGATTACATCGTGTTCGCGGGTTGGCTCTCCATCGTTACCGAAAATTTCGTGCGGGCATTTCCCGACCGTATCATCAACATCCATCCCTCTCTCATTCCGAGTTTCTGCGGCAAGGGGTATTACGGGCTGAACGTACACCGCGCCGCGATCGAATACGGCGTAAAGCTTTCGGGGCTTACGGTGCATTTTGTGGACGAGAACTGCGACGGCGGTGCGATCATTTTGCAGCGTGCGGTCGAAGTCCTGCCCGACGATACGCCCGAAAGCCTGCAGGCGCGCATCCTTGCAGAGGAGCACAGGGCGCTGCCCGAAGCGGTGCGGCTTTTGTGCACGGGCAGGATCGAAAAACAGGGCAGGGTCGTGCGGATCCTTGCGGAATAAATACAACGGAGGCGGAACAATGAGCATCTACAACGTTGCGGATATCGGCGAACTTATCAAGGACAATGCGTACGTCGGGCGCGGCATCGTCGTCGGCAAGAGCGGGAACGGCAAAAAGGCGGTCTTCGCTTATTTCATCATGGGGCGGAGCGAAAACAGCCGCAACCGCATCTTTACGGAAAAGGGAGAGGAAGTTACGATCTATCCCTTTGACGCGAGCAAAGTGGAGGACCCTTCGCTCATCATCTATTCGCCCGTGCGCAGGTACGGGGAAAACGTCATCGTGACCAACGGCGACCAGACGGACACGATCTACGATTTCCTTGCGCAGGGAAAGACCTTTGAACAGGCGCTGGATACGCGCTGCTTCGAACCGGACGATCCGAACTTTACGCCGCGCATCAGTGCGATTCTGACCTTTGCAGACGGCGGGTTCACCTACAAAATGAGCATTCTCAAGAGTGCGGACGCCATCGGTTCTGCCTGCAACCGCTATACCTTCTCCTATGCGCCGCTCAGCGGGGTGGGGCACTTTATCCACACCTACAACTGCGACGGGCATCCCATTCCCACGTTTACGGGCGAACCCGAGCGCGTGCAGATCCCCGACGATATGCAGACGTTTGCGAAGACGCTGTGGGAGAACCTGAACGCGGACAACAAAATTTCGCTGTATGTGCGCTATACCGACCTTGCTACCGGCAAGTTCGAGCGCGTGCTCATCAATAAAAACAAGTAAGGAGAGACGAAGATGAAGGAGTTTGAACTCAAATACGGCTGCAACCCCAACCAGAAGCCCGCAAAGATCTTTATGGCGGACGGTTCCGACTTGCCCATCGAGATCCTGAACGGCAAGCCGGGGTACATCAACTTTCTGGACGCGTTCAACAGCTGGCAGCTGGTCAAAGAGCTGAAAGAAAGCACGGGGCAGGTGGCGGCGACCTCCTTCAAGCACGTCAGCCCTACGTCTGCGGCGGTGGGCAAAAAACTCTCCGACAGGCTGAAAAAGTCCTGCTTTGTGGATGATATCGAGGGATTGGACGATTCTCCGCTCGCCTGCGCGTATGCGCGCGCCCGCGGCACCGACCGCATGTCTTCCTTCGGCGACTGGATCGCTCTCTCCGACGAGTGCGACGAGGTGACGGCGAAGATCATCTCCCGCGAAGTGTCAGACGGCATCATCGCGCCCGGCTATTCGCCCAAAGCGCTGGAAATTTTGAAGGCGAAGCGCAAGGGCGGCTACAATATCGTGAAGATCGACAAGGACTACGTTCCCGACCCCGTCGAGCACAAGCAGGTGTTCGGCATTACCTTTGAGCAGGGGAGGAACAATTTCAGGATCGACGCGGAGCTTTTAAAGAATGTGGTGACGAAGAACAAGACGATCCCCGCCGACGCGGTGACCGATCTTATCATCTCGCTCATCACGCTCAAATATACGCAGTCCAACTCCGTCTGCTTTGCGGCGGACGGGCAGGCGATCGGCGTGGGGGCGGGGCAGCAGTCACGCATCCACTGCACGCGCCTTGCGGGCAACAAGGCGGACCTGTGGCACCTGCGCCAGAGCGACAAGGTGCTCGGGCTGCAATTTGCCGAGGGGATCGGGCGGCCCGATAAAAACAATATCATCGACGTGTATCTCTCCGACGAGTACGAGGACGTGCTCGGCGACGACGTATGGAAAAAGAACTTTGCCGTCCGCCCCGAACCGTTCACGAAAGAGGAGCAGAAGGCGTATCTTTCCAAGATCACGGGCGTGTCGCTGGGCAGCGATGCCTTCTTCCCGTTCTCGGACAACATCGAGCGCGCCAAAAAGAGCGGCGTCTCCTATATCGCACAGCCGGGCGGGTCCGTGCGCGACGATCTCGTCATCGAAGCGTGCGACAAGTACGGCATGGCGATGGCGTTCACGGGGATGCGGCTGTTCCATCACTGAGGTTTGCGAAAAAAGTTTGATCGGTCAGACGAGCGTTTTCGGCAAATTGAGCGCACATGCATGCGATACGTTTGATTTTTGCGTGCGCCGAATGAGAAAATGTTTTTTGAGACAGTCCCGCCTGCGGGACGCCGGAACGGTTGACCGGATTTACACGGAGGACAGATGAACGTACTTGTTATAGGAAACGGCGGCAGGGAACACGCGATCGTCGCGGCTCTTGCCAAAAGCCCGAAGGTGGGCAAGATCTATTGCATGAAGGGCAATGCGGGCATTGCCGAACTCGCCGAGTGCGTCGACGTCGATTATATGGATAACGCCGCCGTCTGCGACTGGGTGGACGCGCACAAAGACGTGGAATATACCGTCGTTGCGCCCGACGATCCGCTCGCGGCGGGGCTTGTGGACGCGCTCGAGGCGCGCGGGCACCGTGCGTTCGGGCCGAGCAAAGCCGCCGCACAGATCGAAGCGAGCAAGAGCTTTGCCAAAGGGCTCATGAAAAAGTACGGCATCCCCACGGCGGCGTACGAGGTGTTCACCGATTACGACAAGGCGCTTGCGTATGTGCGCGGCGGAAAATTCCCCGTCGTGCTCAAGGCGGACGGGCTTGCGCTCGGGAAAGGAGTGCTCATCTGCGAAACGCTTGCCGAAGCGGAGGCGGGCTTGAAGCAGATCATGCTGGACAAGGCGTTCGGCACGGCGGGCAACACGCTGGTCGTCGAAGAGTTTCTGACGGGCAAGGAGTTCACCCCGGGCGAGGAAGTCTCCGTGCTCTGCTTTACGGACGGCAAGACCATCGTCCCCATGCTCCCCAGCTGCGACCACAAGCGCGCGCAGGACGGCGACAAGGGGCTGAATACGGGCGGCATGGGCACCTTTACGCCCTGCCCGTTCTATACAAAGGAGATCGCGGACGAGGTGCGCGAAAAGATCCTCCTTCCGACGGTCGCCGCCATGAACGCGGAGGGGCGCCCCTTCAAAGGCGTTCTCTACTGCGGGCTGATGCGCACGCCCGAGGGCATGAAGGTCGTGGAGTACAACGCGCGGTTCGGCGATCCTGAAACGCAGGTCGTACTGCCCATGTTGAAGACCGACCTTCTTACGATCTTCGAGGCGATCACGGACGGGCGGCTCGCGGATATCGATATCGAATGGGAGAGCGGCGCGTGCGTGTGCGTCGTGCTCGCAAGCGGCGGCTATCCGCAGCATTACGAAAAGGGGAAGGCGATCACCGTCGGCGACCTGGGCGACGCCTTTTTGTACCACGCGGGCACAAAACGCGAAAACGGTGTGCTGAAAACGAACGACGGCAGGGTACTCAACGTCTGTGCGAAGGGGAAAACGGTCGCCGAAGCGCGGAAAAAGGCATATGCGGCGGCTGCGAACATCGACTTTGAAGGTAAGCAGTTCCGCAGCGACATCGGCATCAAATACAACAGCGGGGTGTAAGCGATGATTTACAGGATCTTTGTTGAAAAAAAGGATAACCTGCAGGCAAAAAAGATCAAAAGCGATCTTGCGGCGCAGCTGAACATTCACGCCGAGGACGTGCGCGAAGTGATCCGCTACGACGTGGAGGGCGTGACGGACGAAGAGTTCGAACAGGCGATCGCGGGTGTGTTCTCCGAGCCGCCCGTAGATACCGTCTACCGCGAAGAACTTCCCGTAGGGGCGGGCTACGACGTGTTCGCCATCGCCTTTCTGGACGGGCAGTACGACCAGCGCGCGGACAGCGCCGCGCAGTGCGTGCAGCTTCTGACGCAGAAGGAGCGCCCGCTCGTCAAGTGCGCGCGCGTCATCTGCGTGAAGGGCGTCACGGCGGAAGAACTTGCACGTATCAAACACCACCTCATCAACCCCGTGGAGAGCAACGAGGTGTCCCTCTCCAAGCCGCGTACATTGAAGCGCGCGCGCATGAGCACGCACGACGTGCCCGAGGTGTTCGGGTTCATCGGGATGAGCGATGAAGAGATCGCCGCCTATCATAAAAAGAACGGCTTCGCGATGAGCGTCGCCGACCTCGCGTTCGTGCGCGACTATTTCAAAAAAGAGGGGCGCAACCCGACGGAGACGGAGGTCAAGGTCATCGATACCTATTGGTCCGACCACTGCCGCCATACGACGTTCGCGACAGAGCTGCGCAATGTGACCATCGATTCGGACGACCCGCATGTGCAGAAGGCGTACGACCTGTACAAAGAGCTGTTTGCCGAGTGCAACGGCGGGCGCGCGGACAAGTATCCGTGTCTGATGGACGTAGCGACCATAGCCGTCAAAAAGCTCAAAAAAGAGGGGCGGCTGGATAACCTTGACGTTTCCGACGAGATCAACGCCTGCTCCATCTGCGTGGACGCGGAGATCGACGGCAAGACCGAACCGTACCTCATCATGTTCAAGAACGAGACGCACAACCACCCGACGGAGATCGAGCCGTTCGGCGGCGCGGCGACCTGCCTCGGCGGCGCCATCCGCGACCCGCTTTCGGGCAGGACGTACGTCTGCCAGGCGATGCGCATCACGGGCAGCGCCGACCCGCGCGAAAAGCTGGAGGATACGCTCCCCGGCAAACTTCCGCAGCGCGTCATTACGCGCACCGCGGCGGCGGGCTTTTCCTCCTACGGCAACCAGATCGGGCTTGCGACGGGCATCGTCGACGAGGTATACCACCCCGGCTATAAGGCGAAGCGGCTGGAAACGGGCGTCGTCGTCGGCGGCGCGTCCAAAGATATGGTATACCGCGAAAAGCCGCAGGCGGGGGACGTCATCATCCTGCTCGGCGGCGAAACGGGGCGCGACGGATGCGGCGGCGCGACGGGCTCTTCCAAGGCGCACGACGCGCATTCGGTAGAGACCTGCGGCGCAGAGGTGCAGAAGGGGAACCCGCTCACCGAGCGCAAATTGCAGCGTCTGTTCCTCAATAAAGAGGCGACCCGCCGCATCAAAAAGTGCAACGACTTCGGCGCGGGCGGCGTGTCCGTCGCCATCGGCGAACTGTCGGACGGGCTGGTCATCGACCTCGACAAAGTGCCGCTCAAATACGAGGGGCTTTCGGGCACGGAACTCGCCATCTCCGAGTCGCAGGAGCGCATGGCGGTCGTCGTCGCCAAAGAGGACGTCGACGAATTTATCCGCCTTGCCGCGGAGGAGAACCTCAGCGTCACCCCCGTTGCGACGGTCACGGACGACAGGCGCATGAAGATGCTCTTCAAGGGGCGCGCCATCGTCGATATTTCGCGCGATTTCCTCGATACGAACGGCGTAAAACAGGTCACTGACGCCGCAATCAAAGACGATACCACGCACTTCTTCGATCAAAAGGACGTGGATTTCCGCGACGGGCTGCTGTCCGCGCTCGCGGCGCTCAATGTCTGCTCCAAGCAGGGGCTTTCGGAGATGTTCGACTCGACCATCGGCGCGCGCAGCGTGTATATGCCCTTCGGCGGCAAAAACCAGCTGACCCCCGTCGTCGCGATGGCGGCAAAGCTGGTCGGCGGCGAAACGGACATGGCGACGGTCTCGTCCTACGGCTATTCGCCCGAGCTGATGAGCGGCTCCCCGTTCACGGGTGCGATCTATTCGGTCATCTGCTCCGTGTCCAAACTCATTGCGGCGGGCTGCGACTTCGACGCGATCCGCCTCACTTTCCAGGAATTTTTCATGCGCCTCGGCACCGACCCGAAGCGCTGGGGCGTGCCTCTGGCGGCGCTCCTCGGCGCGCTGTACGCGCAGATCGGGCTGGGGTTGGGCGCCATCGGCGGCAAAGACAGCATGAGCGGCACCTTCGAACACATCGACGTCCCGCCCACGCTCATCTCGTTTGCGCTCGCGCCCGAGCGGGCGAGCAGCCTCATCACCAACGTATTCACCGAAACGGGTGCAAAGGTGTACCGCCTGCCCGTGCCCAAGGATGCGAACTTCATCCCCGATTTCAAGGCGTATGCCGCGCTCTGCCGCAGGGTGCGCGAGAATATTCGGAGCGGCAACATCGCGTTTGCGACCGTCGCCGAAAACGGCGGCACGGCGGCTGCGGTCGTCAAGTCCTGCCTCGGCAACGGGTTAGGGTTTGCGTTTGCGGCGGGCGACCTGTTCACGGAGTGCTACGGCGACCTGCTCGTGTCGCTTAAAGACGCGTCCGCTTTCCCCGAAGCTGTATATGTCGGCGAAACGGCAAAGAGCGGCTTCACCTGCGGCAAGGTGACGGTGTCCTTTGACGAAGCGGAAAGCGCTTTTGAAAATACGCTCGCCAAAGTGTTTACGAACGCAGCCGCGGCAGAGGGGAACGTGCCTGATTGCGATTTTGCGGCAAAGGCGAAAACGGTGCACGTCGGGGCGAAGGCGGCAAAGCCGCGCGTGTTCATCCCCGCGTTCCCCGGTACGAACTGCGAACTCGATACGGCGCGGAAATTCCGCCTCGCGGGCGCCGAGCCTGAGATCCTCGTCGTAAAGAACCGTTCCGCCGCGGACATTGAAGAGAGTGTGGAAGCCATCGCAAAGGCGATCGCGCGTGCAAACATCGTCGCGTTCCCGGGCGGCTTTTCGGGCGGCGACGAGCCGGACGGCAGCGGCAAATTCATTGCCACGACCTTCCGCAACCCGCGCATCGCGGACGAGCTGCAAAAACTGTTGCAGGTGCGCGACGGGCTTGCGCTCGGCATCTGTAACGGCTTCCAGGCGCTCGTCAAACTCGGGCTGGTGCCGTACGGCGAGATCCGTCCGCTTGTAGCCGAAAGCCCGACGCTTACCTATAACAATATAGCAAGGCACGTTTCGCGCCTGGTGAACATCCGCGTTGCGTCGGTCAAAAGCCCGTGGCTGTCCGCCTGCAAGGTGGGGGATGTGTTCTCCGTGCCCGTATCGCACGGGGAGGGCAAATTCGTCGCCCCCGCAGACGCGCTCGAAAGCCTGCGCAAAAACGGGCAGGTCGCCACGCAGTACTGCGATCTTTCGGGGCGGCCCACGATGCAGTACCCGTTCAACCCGAACGGTTCCATGTGGGCGATCGAAGGCATCACCTCGCCGGACGGCAGGGTGCTTGGTAAGATGGGGCACACCGAACGCACGGGCGAAAACCTGTACAAGAACTGCCCGCCCGTCCTCGACATGCACCTCTTCGAAAGCGGGGTAAAGTACTTCAAGTAAAAGAGAACAAAAAGCCGCGCCCCGAACGTCTTCGACGTTCGGGGCGTAATATTTTTTATACAGTTTGCCGCACGCCTAAAAAAGTGCGGTATACTTGTTCAGGCGGTTTCTGTATCAAGGAAAGGATCGTTTTCACCGATATAATCATTGATCGTAGAATAGGTCAGGTTTTCCTTGATCGCGGTATAGCTGTCCAGGAGCTGCGCAAAGAGAGCACGTGTGGTCGATTCGGATGCCGTGTTCAAAGAGAGAGCAAGCTCTTCGTTGCGTTCGGCAACATCGGCCGAAAAAGTGTCCGTCTGATCGGTTTGCACAAACAGCATCGGAACGAGCGCTTTTTCTTTTGTATAGCTCGTACCGCCGCTGCCGTCCTGTTCGGCGACGATATACCACACCTCTTTCATTTCAATATCGAATCGGCGCGAAGGGTTGCGCAGGGTAAGCCCGCTGACGGTTTTATAGGAGAAAGGCGAGGCGCTGCTGTTGACATATACGGTATGTGGCTGGAACGAGTTGTTGTCGTTTTCGTCGTCGTCTTCCGTCACGCGAACGGTGCTCATGCCGCCGACGCTGGCAAGAGGGAACCAATAGGTGTCGTAGTCTACTAGTTTCACCGTCTCCGTAACTTCGCTTCCGATCATTGCGGCGGTTGCGGAGTCATACACTTCAAGGTACGCGTCGATCAGCAAATCGTCCGATTCGCGTTTGTTGGAGATGACGGCGGTCACCTGTGCGTCCGAATAGAGCAGCGCAGAAGTTTTAATGGCAACGCTTTCCGCTCCATAGTATTCATACAGATAGCCAAGCACGGCGTTTCCGCTCCGTATAAATTCAATCTGCTGCAAAATGCCGATACCGCCGACCGTAAATTTTACGGCGAGTTTCAACTCCGTTTCGTTCGCTTCATATTTGAGCGCGATGCCGTTTGTAAGCTGGATCCTGCCGCTGTTCGTATATGCTGCATCGGCTGACTTGTTTGAAATAAGTTCAACGGAGACAGTGTCGTTGCCGGCGAGCAGCGTTACCTGATCGGTCTGCTGCTCGATTTTTAAGCGGAAGGGGACGCCTGCGATGGTGACCGAGCCGACAAAACTGTCGTGATCGTTCGGGTTTTTATCGATAAATTCCTGATAGACGGAGGCGATCGTTTCTCCCGCCGTAAAAATAACGTTTGCAACGCTGAGGGCTGTTTCCGCTGTTCCGAGCCCGTCGTACAATACGTTCAGCTGTTTTCCGATCGCCCGTTGCCCGATCTGCGTTACGCTTACGCCATCCGCAAAATCATCCGTATCGCTCGGCGGCAAAGCCGTGTACGCCATGTTCTCCTCGGCAAAGGCGGAGGGTAAAAAGCTCCACGGGGCGGGGCGTTCGAAGATCGAACCGAGAATATCCGCGGCAATATCGCCTACGGTATAGATGCGCAGTGTGGCAGTCAGCGTAAGGGTGTTAAAATTCGGGTTTGTAAGCACAGCCGTCACGGTATATTCGCCCGCTTCCGTCTGGTCGTTGTTTGTATAGCTGACCTGTGTCCCTTCGGGAAGCGAACCGCTGATTTGAAGTGAATGCGCCTCTCCGTCATAGAGAACGGTATCGCCCTCAAAGGCGATCCCCGGAAAATCGGCTTTTACGATGGTGAGCGTTGCGCTGAGCTCTTTTGTGTTATACTCTTCATGCGTCAACGTGGCGGTCACCGTATATTCGCCTGCATTGACTTGCGCATTTCCTTGGTAGGAAACTTCCGCGCCCGAGGGGAGGGTGCCGCTTATGGAAAGGCTGTGCGGTTCTCCGTTGTAGGTAAATGAGGCGTCGTTCAGGGTGATCCCTGTAAATTCTTGCTTCTGCGGCGGTTCTTGCCCGCCTCCGTCGGGATCGTTGCCGTTTCCGCCGCACCCGACTAAAGCCAAAGCAAAAAGCCCGCATAGGACAGCCAAAACGATTCTTTTTACTGTATTCATTTTATGCCTCCGCATTTAATTTGCAAGTACCTGATTCAGTATGCGCGGGTCGGTGCGGCTCATCAGGGTTTCAAGGTAGTGTTTCAGCGAAGCAGGGTCTTTTATCGCATGCGTGTTCACGTCCCATTTGCCAACGACATCGACATGCAGATCGCCGTAATTGAAGAGGTGCCCGCCGAAGGTTTGGTCGATGCGTACGCCGACGATCGTCGTTAAAAGGCTTCTGTGTTCGCTCGTGGAAAGAAGACCTTCGTACGTCAGGATATAGGTATCATAAAATTCCAGACGGAATTTTTTCACCTTGACGATCAGGCAAATGCCGATGATCAGCGGTACGATGAGCCAAAAGAACAAAAAGCACAGGAATACCGTGCCGCCGCACTCTCCCCACACGCTTTTGCCCGCTATATAATTTGGTTGCATTTTTCATATCCTCCTTTGTAAGATGTCTTTATTATAATCACGAAAATCGTGATTGTCAAGAAAAAATCACGAAATTCGTGTATTGTGCAGGCATGAAAGAATTTGGCGAACGGTTAAAAGAATTGCGGACGGAAAAGGGGATCACGCAAAAGCAGCTTGCTGCTATCCTCAACGTGAGCGGGAACGCGGTGCATTGCTGGGAGTGCGACAAGCAGGAGCCGTCCATGTCCATGCTTTTGATCCTGAGCGAATATTTCGAGGTATCGCTCGATTTTTTGTTCGGGAAAGAGGACTGAACGGTAAGCGATCCGCTATTTGAGCAGGCGTTTGCGCCCAAACTTTTCCAAACGCTTTACAAAATCATTATTTCGTGGTACAATAAAACGGAAACACAAGGGATTGTGTGCCGTTCGGGAACGATACGGGCAGAAGATAGGAGGCGTGTCATGAAGTGTATGTACTGCGGCTGCACCGAGAGCAAGGTGATCGACAGCCGCTCCACCGACGAAGGCAGGACCATCCGCCGCAGGCGCGAGTGTATGCAGTGCGGACGGCGGTTCACGACCTACGAGACCATTGAAACATCGCCCGTGCTCGTCGTCAAAAACGGCGGCAACCGCCAGGCGTTCGACCCCGGCAAGATCAAAAACGGCATCATCAAGGCATGCGAAAAGCGGCCCGTGCCCATGGCGAAGATCGACAAGCTGGTCGACGACATCAAAAAACAGGTGTACAATTCGCTGGAGCAGGAGATCTCCTCCAAGCGTATCGGCGAAATGGTGATGGACGGGCTGAAAAAGATAGACGAAGTCGCCTATGTGCGCTACGCTTCGGTCTATCGGCAGTTCAAGGATATTCCGTCGTTCATGAGCGAGCTTGAATCCATGATGAAGGAGAGCGAGCGCAAGATCGCGGCGGAGCGGGAAAAGCCCGAATAGGGCTTTTTTCTTTTCAGCTTTTGCAGAGAAGCGCCTCGTTTTTTGCCAAGCTAAAAGGCGCGGCGCGTAGGCAGGCATATAAAAAGCGGCAGAAAGCAGGGAGGTGCGCGGGATGAGCAAACAAATAAACGTCGGCGGGGTCACGCTCGGCGGCGGGGCGCCCGTGCGCGTGCAGTCTATGACGACGACGCACACCGCCGATGTAGAAGCGACTTCGGCGCAGATCGCCCGCCTTGCGGAGGCGGGGTGCGAGATCGTGCGCGTCGCCGTCCGCGATGAGGCGGACGCGCGCGCCGTCCGCGCCGTCAAAGACCGTACGCCGCTCCCCGTCGTGGCGGACATCCATTTTTCGGCAAAGCTCGCCGTGCTCTCGGTAGAGAACGGCGCGGATAAGATCCGCATCAACCCCGGGAACATCGGCGGGGAAGAGAAGGTGACGCTGGTCGCCGACTGCGTGCGCGCGCACCGTGTTCCCGTGCGCGTCGGGGCGAACACGGGCAGCATCGAGCGCGAATATTTTGAGAAGTACGGGCGGAGTGCCCGCGCCCTCGTCGAAAGCGCCCTGCACGGCGTTTCGCTTTTGGAACGGCACGGTGTGGAAAGAATCGCGATCTCCGTCAAAGCGTCCTCCGTGCCGCTCACGGTAGAGGCGTACAGGCTGCTCGCCGCGCGCACGGAATACCCGCTCCACGTCGGCGTGACGGAGGCGGGCACGCGTGAGAGCGGCATCGTCAAAAGCAGCGTAGGCATCGGCGCGCTGCTCCTCGATGGGATCGGCGACACCATCCGCGTTTCGCTGACCGACGACCCCGTGGAAGAGGTATACGCGGCGAAGCGCATCCTGCGCGCCTGCGGGCTGGAAAAAGAGTTCGTAGACGTCATTTCCTGCCCGACCTGCGGGCGGTGCGAGTGGGAGAGCATGCGCCTTGCGCAGGAAGTCGAACGGCTCACGTTCGGGGCAAAGGTGCGCCGCAAGATCGCCGTGATGGGCTGCGCGGTGAACGGGCCGGGCGAGGCGAAGGACTGCGACCTCGGCATTGCGGGCGGGCGCGAAAACTGCGTTATCTTCAAAAAGGGCGAGATCGTCCGCAGCGTTCCGCGCGAGGACGCGGAGGACGTATTCTTGCGGGAAGTGCGCGCCTGCTTAGAGGAAGGGTAGAATGAACGAACAGGAATTTTTGACGCGCGTGCATGCGAGCGAAGGGCTGCGGCACGCCGTGCTGCGCGCGATCGAAGTCGACCGCGCGTCGAACATCTGCACCTTTGAGCTGGTCACCGACCTGCCGCATACCGAAGAGGACGAAAAGGCGGCGCTTGCCGCCGTGCGCGCCGCCGTTCCGCAGGCGCTGCGCGCGAGGGTGCGCTTCATCAAGCTGGTCGCGGATGAACAGCTCGTCCGCAACAAGATCAAAACCTATCTTGCCGCAACGCGCGCTGCCGCGTCCGCCTGCATCGCGGCGGAGGACATCGGGGTCACGCTCGGCGACCCCATCCGTTTCACGCTCGGGGTGGACGGGCAGGAACGCTCCTTTTTTGAACGGGACGAACGGCTGCTGCCCGACATCGAGGCGATGCTCTCCCGCAATTTCTGCGGCAGGTTTGAAGGCGCATATGCAGATAAGGTGAAGGAGCGTCAAGACGAGGAGGAAGAGCCGGAAGAAGAGGAGCCGACCGTGCAGGAGGCGCTGCCCGTGCGTACGTTCCGCGTCGAAAATTTTGAGCCGATCGACGAACCTTCCACGCCGAAGATCGCAACCTATATAGCGGACTGCGATTTTCAGAGCCAGTCGCTCACCGTCTGCGGCGAGATCACCTTCGTGCAGGAGCGCACGACGCAGAAAGGGAAGAGGTACCTTCGTTTTTCCATCAGCGACACGACGGGAACGCTTGGTTTTTCCTACTTTCTCCGCAAAAAGACGGAGGAGAAGATCCTGGAGCTCAAACAGGGCGATTCCATCGTCTGCACGGGCGCGAACGAACTGTACAACGGTTCCCTCGGCTTTACGGCGCGCTATATCAACCGCGGCACCGTACCGGAGGGGTTCGTGCCCGAAAAGCGGAAGAGCAAGTCTGCCCCCGCGCACTATACGCGCGTTTCGCCCGTGCGCATAACCGACTACAATCAGCTCAATCTCTTTGAACAGCGCGCCCTGCCCGACGACCTTGTAAAGAACACATTTGTCGTTTTCGACCTGGAAACGACGGGGCTGAACACTTCGCCCGCAAGCGGCCGCATGGACGCGATCACCGAGATTGGCGCGGTAAAGATCATAGGCGGGGAGATCCGCGAACAGTTTTCCACGCTCGTGAACCCCGAGCGAAAGCTCGACGCGGAGATCGTAAAACTGACCGGCATCACCGACGATATGCTCGCGGACGCGCCGAAGATCGCCGAGGTCATCCCCGATTTTTACAAATTCTGCGACGGCTGCCTGCTCGTGGCGCACAACGCGCCCTTCGATTCCAAGTTCGTTCGGTATTACGGCGAAGAAGAAGGGTATATGTTCGAGCAGAAGGTCTACGACACGGTCTCCATTGCGCAGAGTTTTCTGTACCTGAGCAATTATAAACTGAATACGCTGGCGGATCACTACGGCATCACGTTCAATCATCACCGTGCGGCGGACGACGCGCTCGCCACTGCGAAAATCTTCATCGAGATGATAAAAGCGAAAAAATGCTTGCCAAAAGCGTAAAGATATGGTACAATATTGGCAATGAATAGGTTAGCGTGGAATTGAGAGTGGGTCACCGCTCTCAAATCTTTTTATGGGGAGGTATCCTGCATGAAAGTCATGCCCGTTCAAAGCATAGAAGAGGTGCTCCGCCCCGTTGCGGAGTCCGTCGGCGTGGAACTGTACGAGGTCGTTTTCAAGCAGGGGAAAAATCCGACGCTGACGGTTTTTTTGGATACGGATCGGGAGGGCGGCATCGACCTGGATACCTGCGAACGCTTCCACAACGCAGCCGACCCCGTGCTCGACGAGCTGGACCCGACGTACGGGCAGCCGTATACGTTCACGGTGAGCAGCCCGGGGCTGGATCGTCCGTTTAAAAAGGATTCCGATTTTTTACGGAATATCGGCAAAAAGGTGGAAGTAAAACTGTATGCGCCCCTGCGCGGCGAAAAGTTTTTTGAGGCGGTGCTTGCCGAGTACAGCGCCGAGGGGAAGAACGTCACGCTGGAAAAAGGCGGCGAGCGCATCAAACTAAACCTTTCACAGATCGTGAAGATCTCGCAGGCGATCGAATTCGATTGACCTGTACAAAATATTTATATTATTTTTGCGGAGAACAAAAGTATGGTAAGCAAGGAATTTTTCGAGGCGTTGGCGGATCTGGAAGCGGAGAAGGGGATCCCGCAGGAGGTCTTTATCGAGGCGCTGCGTACGGCTCTGATTTCTGCCTATAAAAAGCAGTACGACGACGCTGCCGGGGATGTGGATATCCGGATCAATCCTGAAAAGTGCAGCATCAAGTATTATATCGTGCGCACGGCGGTAGAAGAAGTCATCGACCGCGAAACGGAGATCTCCATCGAAGAGGCGCAGCGCATCAAAAAAAGCTATAAGGTCGGCGACCGTGTAGAAGAGGAGTTCGTGCCGAAGGATTTCGGCAGGATCGCCGCCCAGACGGCGAAACAGGTCATCCTGCAGAAACTGCACGAAACCGAGCGCGATAATACGCTCAGTGAGTTCTCCAACAAAAAATTTGAACTGCTGAATTGTGTCGTGCGGAAAGTCGACATGAAAAACGTATATGTCGAACTGGGCAAAGGGCAGGTCGAAGGGATCATGCTTCCGCAGGATCAGGTGCCCGGCGAACATTACGAAGTAAATGACCGCATCAAAGTGTATGTGAAAAATATTAAGGCGGGCAGCCGCGGGGCGCAGGTGCTTGTGTCCAGGGCGTCGACGGGGCTCGTTCGGCGCCTGTTTGAAGAAGAAGTGCCGGAGATCAAGTCGGGCATCGTCGTGATCAAAGAAATTTCGCGCGAGCCCGGTCAGCGTACGAAGATGGCGATCGCAAGCCTCGATCCGCAGGTGGACGCGGTCGGCGCATGCGTCGGTAACAAAGGGGCGCGCGTCAATGCAGTCGTTGCCGAGCTCGGCGGCGAAAAGGTGGATATTATTCAGTGGAGCGAAAATCCGCTGGAATTCATTGCAAAGGCGCTTTCGCCCGCGAAGGTCATCTCCGTTACGGAAGTGGGCGAAAAGTCCGCCATGGCGGTCGTGCCGGACGACAAACTTTCGCTTGCCATCGGCAGGGACGGGCAGAACGCGCGCCTTGCGGCACGGCTGACGGGGTGGAAGATAGACGTCAAGAGTGAAAGCGCCGCCGCAAAGCTGGAAGCGCTGCGTCAGGAAGAAGAGGCGGAATCAGACGTCCCCGCCGCGGCAGAACAGGCAGAGGAGAACGCGGAAGTCCCCGCCGAAGAATAATACAGCAGGAGGCGGCTTTGTGAAAGCAAAAAAGATCCCTATGCGCATGTGCGTTGCCTGCCGGGAAATGAAACCGAAAAAAGAGATGCTGCGCATCGTCAAACCCAAAGAGGGGGATGTGTTTATCGATTTTTCGGGCAAGGCGGCGGGCAGGGGCGCCTATATCTGCAACGACTCCGCATGTATCGCAAAGCTGAAAAAGGGAAGGCTTTTGAATAAAGCGTTTTCCTGCGAGGTCCCGGCGGAGGTCTACGCGAAAATCGAGGAGGACTTTTTTGCAAAGAAGTAAAGCGGAAAGCTACATCGGTTTTTGCAGGAAAGCGGGGAAGCTGACGTGCGGGGCAAATGCGATCGAGGTACAGAAAAAAGGGTTATACCTTTTATTGCTGTGCCAAAGCGCATCCGACAACACGAAGAAAAATGCACAAAGGCTTGCGATGAAATTTGGCTGCGCACTGCTTGTTTCCGAGGGGAAGCGGCTGGAACAGCTGGTCGGGAAGGAAAACTGCAAGCTTGCGGCGGTACGCGACGAGGGGCTCGCAAAGGCGATCCTTTCGTGCGCGGAGGATGAATTCATAAAATATCCGGGAGGCAACGGTTAGCAAATATGGCAGAAGCGAAGAAAAACAATTACGCGAATATTGAGGGGATCACCTCGCTTTTGGGTGCGGACGGGATCGCCGCGCTGCTGAAAGACGTGCAGGGAACGGAGCGGAAGGTAAACGACATCCTCAAACAGCTTTCCGAATTCGAGGAAGAGGCACGCAAGCGTGCCGCCGAGGCTGAGGAAGCCCGCCGCGAAGCCGAATTGAAAGCCGCCCGTGAAGAGGCAGCAAAGCATGCCGAAGAAGCGCGCGCGGCAGCCGCGGCTGCGGAGTCGGAAAAGGCTGCCGAGCAAGCAAAGGGTGAGGCAAAACCCGCGCCCGCCGCAGAGGAAAAAGAACAGGCGGTAAAACCGGAACCGCCCGTACAGGCGACCGACGCGCCGAAAACAGAGGTGAAGCCGCAACCCGTGCAGCAGCCGCAGGAACCCGCCGCACAGCAGCCTCCCAAGGCGGCAAGGCCGCTTCCGCCGCGGCAGCCTGCGCAGCCGCAGCAGCCTCCCAGGCAGTTCGTTTCCCGTCCCGGCACATCGGCGCCGCAGGGCAGGAACACATATGTAAATTCGGATACGCGCCGCCCGCAGCCGAACGGGCAGGGTCGACCCGCCTATGGCGCGGGAAGACCTGCGGGGCAGGGCGCTCCGCGGTTTGGGACAGGACCCCGCCCGCCGATCGGCGGAGCCAGGCCTGCCGGCGGCGGAAGGTTCGAGGCTCCTGCAGCGCCTGTTCCGTCTAAAACGGCTCCGAAAAAGAAAACATACGATAAGCCGTACAGCGAACAGAAGCGTACGATGAACAAGCGCGCTCTTGTCAAACAGCAGGTCACAGCCGCCGATTTTGACGAGGATAAAAGCGGTTACCGCAAGCTGCGCGTAAAGAAGCAGAAACAAGCCGCATCGCAGACGATCAAGATCGATCATGCAGTCGTCACCAGTGAAAATATCCCGCTTAAAGTCCTGAGCGAAAAACTCGGCATCACCGCGGTCGAGATCACAAAGCGCCTCTTCAAAGAGGGCATCATGAAGACCATAAACGACTCGCTCGATTACGATACGGCGGCATATATTGCCTCCGATCTCGGGATCGAGCTGGAGTATAAGCCCGAAAAGACGGCGGAAGAACTTCTCGGCGAGATCTATAACGGCGAGAATGCGGGTGAAGGGAAGTTGGTCACGCGCCCGCCCGTGGTCACCGTTATGGGGCACGTCGACCACGGCAAAACGTCGCTGCTCGACAAGATCCGCAGCACCAACGTTACGGCAGGCGAAGCGGGCGGCATTACGCAGCATATCGGCGCATACTCCGTTACGGTCGACGGCAAGACGATCACCTTCCTCGATACGCCGGGGCACGAAGCGTTTACCGCCATGCGTGCGCGCGGTGCGTCCGTTACGGATATTGTTGTCCTGGTCGTTGCGGCGGACGACGGCATCATGCCGCAGACGGTAGAGGCGATCAATCACTCCAAAGCGGCGGATGTCCCCATCATCGTAGCCGTAAACAAGATCGATAAGCCCGAGGCGGACGTCGAGCGCGTGCGGCGCGAACTTGTCAACAACGGTCTGACCCCTGAAGAATGGGGCGGCGATACGATCATCGTTCCTGTGTCCGCAAAGACGGGCGAAGGGATCGACAAACTGCTTGAAACGATCAATCTCGTTGCGGAAGTCAAAGAACTCACCGCGAATCCCGATGCGGCGGCACGCGGCACGATCATCGAAGCAAAGCTGGATAAAGGCAAAGGTCCCGTCGCGTCCGTGCTCATTCAGAACGGTACGCTGCATACGGGCGACAATGTGATCTCCGGTACGACGATCGGCAGAGTCCGCGCCATGATCGACGATAAGGGCAGAACGGTCAAAGCGGCTGGCCCGTCCATGGCTGTTTCCATTCTCGGCTTGGAAGAAGTCCCGAACGCGGGCGATTCCATCATTGCCGTTGAACAGGATAAGCTGATGAAGCAGGTCGCCGACGAGCGCAAGCGCAAAGAGAGCGAATCCATGGTCAAGGCGCAGACGCGCGTGACGCTGGACGATGTGTTCGGCAAGATCGCCGAAGGTAAGATCAAAGGTCTGAACATCATTGTCAAGGGCGACGTGCAGGGCTCCGTCGAAGCGGTCAAACAGTCGCTGTTGAAGCTTTCGAACGATGAAGTGCGCGTGAACGTGCTGCACAGCGGCGCCGGCGCGATCAACGAATCGGATATTATGCTTGCCGACTCTTCCAATGCGATCGTCGTCGGGTTCAATGTGCGCCCCGACACAAAGGCGAAGGCACTTGCGGAGCGCAGCAAGGTCGACGTGCGGACCTACCGCATCATTTACGAACTGCTCGACGATATCCAGGCGGCGCTTAAGGGCATGCTCACGCCGAAGTACAGGGAAGTCATGACGGGCAAGTGCGAAGTTTTGCAGACCTTCCGTATCACGGGCGTCGGCATGGTCGCGGGGTGCTATGTCACCGAGGGCAAGCTCGTGCGCAACGGCAAGCTGCGTATTTACCGCGATGACGTTATGATCGTCGAAGGCGCCGTGCGCCAGCTCAAACGCTTCAAAGACGACGTTAAGGAAGTTTCCGGCGGGTTTGAATGCGGCGTCAGCATCGACGGGTTCGACGGTATCAAGGTCGGCGATGTGATCGAGTGCTATATTACAGAGGAGATCCCGGCATAGTTTCGCCGTGGATATGCGGTGCAATACTTTGTCAAACTTGCGGTTTTCCTCGGTCGTTTACGTTTTAGTAAACTCCCTCGGAAAATCCTCGTTTTCCTCGTCTTGCTTGCCTCTCCGCACCGAAACGGCTTTCACGGTTTTAAGGGATAGCGCGCGTTCACCCCTTTTCATAGAGCCGAAAGCATTCGACAAATTGAGTGCGCTTTTCCAAAGGCGTGGCTTTGGAACGCGCAGTTTGATTGTTAAATTATGAAAAGGGTTCCCGAATTTTTTTACAGGGTCTTTTAGGAGAAAATTATGAAAGGTCTGCGCGGCGAGCGGCTGTCCGCCGAATACCAGCGGGCGGTCTCTGAGATCATCGCCACAAAACTGAAAGATAAAGTCGGCGGGATCGCGGGGCTTGTCAGCATCACCAAGGCGGACGTTTCGCCCGACCTGAAAAATGCAAAGCTCTACGTCAGCGTGCTCGGCAAGGATGATGCCGCGGCAAAGGCGACCTTTGCCGTTATCTGCGAGCATGCGGGGTTTATCCGCCATGAGCTGGCGCAGATCATGCGTTCCCGCACGGTGCCCGAACTGCATTTCTTTTGGGACGACACGATGGAGTACGGCGACAAGATCGACCGTCTCATTAAAAAACTGCACGAGAACGAGGAGAAGTAAAGTTGCGCGGGACCGGTGCGGCGCTCTCCCTTGCGGAGATGGCGGAAAAACTGAAACAGCTGAAAAGTGCGACCATCTTCTGCCATATGCGCCCCGACGGCGACACACTGGGCGCGGCGATGGGGCTGAAGTGTATGCTGGAAAGCGGCGGTACGGCTTGCCGCGTCGTCTGCGAAGGGCCGATTCCCGAAAAGTTCTGGTTTCTGGACGGAATGCGGGAAATAAGCTCTGTCCCCGACGAGAGCGCGGAGGCGTATATCGCTGTCGATTGCAGCGACGAACGGCGGCTCGGCGCCCTTTGCGAAGGGTTTTGCCGCGCTAAAAAGACGAAGTTCAACATCGATCATCACGTCTCCAATACCAGGTTCGGCGACTGGCATCATGTGGAAGACCGCGCCGCGACATGCGAGATCATGACGGAGCTGTCCGCTTATTTCTCGCCGCTCACGCCGTCGGCGGCAAATTATCTGCTGCTCGGGCTGAGTTCGGATACAGGCAATTTTGCGCACGCAAACGTTACGGAATCCACCTTTCTGGCAGCGGCGCATCTCGTATCGCGCGGGGCGGATATACACACGATCCAGTACAATATGTTCAAGCGGCAGCGTGCGGAACGCGCCGCGCTGTTCGGCAGAACGATGGCGAACATACGCTATTTTGAGGGCGGACAGATCGCCGTGATCAGCGTCACGCGCAGGATGCTCGAAGAATGCGGCGCGACGTCGGACATGACCGAAGGGTTCATCGATTTTCCGCTCTCGGTCGTCGGCGTCGAAGTGGCAGTCTGCCTGCTGGAAACGGGTACGGAGCGGTTCAAGATCTCGCTGCGTTCCAACGGGAAGGCAGACGTAAACGCGGTCGCCGCAACGTACGGCGGAGGCGGGCATATCCTTGCAAGCGGCTGCATGCTGCAGGGCAGCCTGGAAGAGGTCGTCGATAAACTTCGGTATACCATCAAACAGCACATCGAAACTTGAAAAACGGGCGTTTCGGCGCCCTTTCTTTGTATCGGCGGGCAGCCGCCCGCAACAGCGGCGGAGGAGTGTGGCAGTGGAGAGCGGTATCCTGAATCTGAATAAGCCGGAGGGTATGTCCAGCGCGCGCGCCGTCTCTTTTGTCAAACGGGCGACGGGGCTTGCCTGCGGGCACATGGGTACGCTTGACCCGCTCGCTTCCGGTGTCCTGCCCGTCGCGGTCGGGAATGCGACGCGGCTGTTCGACTATCTGCTTACGAAGCAGAAGGTCTACCGCGCGCTGTTCGCATTCGGGAGCGAAACGGATACCCTCGACCGCGCGGGCGAAGTGGTAAAGAGCGGCGGGCGGATCCCGTCTGCGGCAGAGCTTACCGAGGCGCTTGCTTCGTTTGTAGGGGAATATGACCAGATGCCGCCCGCATACAGCGCGAAGAGCGTAAACGGCGTGCGCGCCTACACGCTTGCCAGACAGGGGAAGGAAGTAACGCTCACCCCGAAGCGCGTACGCGTCGACGCGTTGGAACTGTTGGGCGAAGAACGCGAAGGCATTTTTTCGGTTCGTATCGTGTGCGGAGGCGGAACGTACATCCGTTCTCTTGCGCGCGACATAGCCGCACAATGCGGCACTGTCGGCTATATGGCGGCGCTCGTCCGCGAACGAAGCGGTCCGTTCTTGCTGGAAAAAAGCATTCCCCCCGATGCACTTACAAAGGAGAACTGGCGTTCCGTCCTTATCCCGCCCGACGCCGTGCTCGATCTGCCGCGGTTCGACCTTGCGGACGCGGAGGCGGCATGGTGCAAAAACGGCGTTCCCGTTCCTTCTTCGGCGGCGGACGGGCTGTACAAATTGTATCTGGACGGGGCGTTTTACGGAACGGCGCAGGTGCAGCAGGGAAAGGCGCGCGCCAGAACGAAACTTGTGTGAGGTGAGGACGGCTTGCGCATCATTGATTATAAAGACGGTTCGTCAGGTGAGCCGTGTGTGCTGCTGCTCGGCTATTTCGACGGCGTGCATATCGGTCACAGGGCGCTGATCGCTGCGGCGAAAGAGATCGCCGCGCGTGAGGGGTTGCTCGTCGGGCTGACGACGTTTTATGACGGAAAGAACGGCGGGCAGATCTTCACGTTTTCCGAGCGCTGTACGTTGCTTGCCTCCCTCGGGGTGGACTTTGTGTATGCCGCACAGTTTGACGCGGCGTTCCGCGCCACGGAAGGGGCGGCTTTTTTGGAGCATGTGTGCGCCGCTCTGCCCGTACGGGCGTTCGTCTACGGGGAGGACTATACCTACGGCAGGGGCGCGGCATGCGGCGTCGCTGAACTTTCTGCTTTTGCCGCAGAGCACGGCATCGCGCTGTATCCGCAGCCGGCGGTCGCCTTCGGTTCGGAAAAGGCTGCAGCAACGCTCGCGAAACAATATCTGCGTGAGGGTGATATGCCGCGGCTTGCGGAACTTTTGGGCGGCAGGTATTTTATTACGGGCACGGTCGCGACCGAGGGGCGGCATGTAGGCAGGAAAATGGGCTTCCCCACGGCAAACATTCACGTCGATCCCGAAAAATATCCGCTGTGCGAAGGCGTTTATGCCGTTTCTGCAAAGATCGGAGGAAGAACGTACCGCGGGATCGCCAATTACGGCGCCCGTCCGACCTTCGGCGACGCGCGTATCGTGCTGGAATCATTTTTTGACGGATTTACGGGCGACCTGTACGGCAGGGAGCTGACCGTATGTTTTGATTTTTACATCCGCCCTGTGCGGAAATTTGAAAACGCGTCTGAGCTTGCGGCGCAGCTCAGACGCGATCTGGAGACGATTCGATGATCAAATTCGGGCCGAGCGGCAACAGCGAAAGTTTTTATGCGGCGGGATATTCCCATACGGAGCAGTCGGCGGCATTCGTGCGCGGCATGGGGCTGGATTGCTTTGAATATTCTTTCGGACGCGGCGTACGCATGACGGAAGCAAAGGCGCATTCGATCGGAAACGCGTTTGCGGAGGCAGGCGTAGAGATCAGCGTGCATGCGCCGTACTATATCAATTTTGCGAACCCCGCCGAGGAAAGTGCGGAGAATTCGTACGGATATGTGCTGGACAGCGGCAGAGTGCTGGCACAGATGGGCGGCAGGCGGTGCGTGTTCCACAGCGCCACGCAGGGTAAACTTTCCCGCGAGGAGGCGGTGGCACTGACCGAAGAGCGGCTCAAACGCCTGTGCGAACGCATCTATGCGTCCGGGCTTGAAAACCTTCTTTTCTGCCCCGAAACGATGGGGAAGATCGCGCAGATCGGCACGCTGGAGGAGATCGTGCGCTTTTGCAAGATCGATAAGGTGTTCCTGCCGGCAGTCGATTTCGGGCATCTGAACGCACGCGAGCAGGGGAGCCTCCGTACCGAAGAGGACTATCTTGCCCGTCTTGAATATATGATCGCGGAACTCGGGTATGAACGGGTCAAGCATTTTCATGTGCATTTTTCCAAGATCCAGTACGGCGGGAAAGGGGAGATCCGTCATCTCACGTTTGAAGATACGCAGTACGGCCCCGAATTTGCGCCGCTCGCCTCCGCGCTCGTAAAGCTGAAACTCGAGCCGTATATCGTCAGCGAATCGGCGGGGACGCAGGCGGAGGACGCATTGGCGATGAAACGCATGTATGAACAGGCTGCGGCAGTTCGCTGAAATGCAGGGAGAGCGGCTTGAGATTGCCGAAAATGCGGCGTTTGTGCGCAAAGAGCACGGAGATAATTGACTTATATCGTAAAATCTGTTAAAATAAACGCATGGACTTTACGAAAAAATTATTTCGGGAAGTCGGTGCGGATGCAATGCTTACGGAAAGTTCCGATCTGCGTTTTTATCTGACGGGGTATCCGAGCAGTTTCGGATTTGTCTATACGGACGCGCAGGAGAGCATTTTATTTACCGATCCGCGCTATGCCGAAAGTGCGAAAGCTGCCATGAAGGGGCAGTACATCGGCGTGGAGATAGCAAGGTCGGCGGACGCCGTTCTCGATTATATCAAGAGCAAAAAAATCAAAAAGCTGGCAGTACCCTTTGAAAGGACGACTGTGCCGCAGATGCTGCTTCTTCGAAAATACGGGTTCAAACCCGTTGACAGCATGCCCGCCTTTATCGATGCGATGGAAGTGAAAAGCGAAGAGGAGTCGGCGCTGATCGCGCGTGCTTGCTCTGTCGCCGAGGAGGCGTACATCCGTCTGTTGGCTCAGCTGAAAGAGGGAATGACGGAAAACGATACGGCGGCCCTTCTCGAATACGAGATGCGGCGCTGCGGGGCGGAGGACCGTTCTTTCGAAACGATCGCCGCCTTCGGACCGAATACGTCCGTTCCGCATCATCATCCCGATCAGACGGGTCTGAAAAAGGGCATGCCTGTATTGCTGGATTTCGGATGCAAAGTCGGCGGTTATTGTTCGGATATCACGCGCACCTTTTTGTTCGGAAAAGGCGACGGCGCATTTGAGGAGGCGTATGCAGCCGTATTAAGTGCGCATAACGAAGCGCTTTCGCGTGTGCGCGTCGGAATGACGGGGCGTGAGGCGGACGAGCTTGCGCGCGGCTGCCTGCGGAAAAAGGGGCTGGACAAGTTCTTTACGCACTCGCTCGGGCACGGGATCGGCGTGAATATCCACGAAAGCCCGACGCTCGGTCCTTCGGGAGCGCGCAGGCTGCGGGAAAATATGGTCTTTTCCATTGAGCCGGGCGTATACTTTGAAGGAAAATTCGGGATACGCATCGAAGATACGGTATTTCTTACCGCAAACGGCGCGGTGAGCTTTATGAAAACTGACAAAAAGCTGACGGTTTTATAAGCGTTCGGCGTGAATAACAAAAACTAAATTTTAAGGAGATTCGGATATGGTTATGGCAGGAGACGTCAGGAAAGGCGTCACGATCGAGTACAACGGGAACGTATATGTGGTTGTTGATTTTCAGCACGTCAAACCCGGCAAGGGCGCGGCGTTTGTGCGTACGAGGCTGAAAAACGTGGTGACGGGCGCAGTGCTCGAGCAGACATTCAACCCGTCCGAAAAGCTGGAAAACGCGCACATCGAAACGAAGAAGATGACGTATTCCTACAATGACGGTGAGTTGTATTGGTTTATGGATGAAGAATTCAACCTGACCCCGCTCAACCACGATCAGGTCGAGGACGCGCTCCGCTTTATCAAGGAAAACGACCCCGTTACGGTGCGCTTCTACAAAGGCGCTGCTTTCTCCGTCGAATGCGAAAACTTCGTCGAGCTCAAGATCATCGAGGCGGAACCGGGCGTCAAGGGCAACACGGCGACCAACGCGACCAAGACCGCGACCCTCGAAACGGGAGCAAAGATCCAGGTCCCTATGTTTGTGGAAGAGGGCGAAGTGATCCGCGTCGATACCCGCACGGGCGAATATATGGAGCGTGTAAAGTAATCGAAGAAAAAACCGATGAGCCGCGCAAATGCTTTGCGCGGCTCTGCATATTTTACGGAGAAGAACATGAGGGCAGTCATTCAGCGCGTTGCGCATGCAGAGCTTTCGGTCGGCGGCAAGCCCGTTTCGGCGATCGGACAGGGGCTTGCTGTTTATTTGGGCATTGCTCCGCAGGACGGCGAACCGAATGCCGCTGCGATGGCTAAAAAACTTGCCGCTCTGCGCATTTTTTCGGATGAAGAGGGCAAGATGAACCGCAGCGTACGCGACGTCGGCGGCGAGGTGCTGCTTATTTCGCAGTTTACGTTGTACGGTGACTGTTCACATGGGAACAGGCCGAGTTTTATCGGCGCTGCGCGGCCTGAAACGGCGCAGCCGCTGTATCACCGAACGGCTGAACTCCTTGCACAGCAGGGCATTCCCGTACGGCTGGGCGTGTTTGGTGCCGATATGCATATCGAGCAGGGGAACGACGGCCCTGTTACGATCATCTACGAATGTTGAGGCTTGCTTATGAAGATCCGATATTTGGGGACTGCCGCAGCGGAAGGCTTTCCCGCCGTATTTTGCAACTGTGCTTATTGCAGGGAGGCGCGCGGTGCGCTCACGCTGGAACGGCGTACGCGTTCGCAGGCGCTCATCGATGACAGACTGCTCATTGATTTTCCGCCGGATACCTATCTGCATTCGCTTGCGTTCGGCATAGATCTCTCCGCCGTGCGGGCGCTGCTCGTAACGCATTCGCACACAGACCATTTCTATGCGCAGGAATTTGTCAACCGCGGCTATAAGTTTGCGAGCGGAATGCGCGAACCCGTGCTCGACTTGTATGGGAATACAGAGGTGCGCGCCGTGTTTGAAGAGGGGACACGTCGCGAACTGCGGGAAGATGTTGCAAAGGGGTTGCGGTTTCATACAGTCGCCCCGTTCGACGCCTTTACTGCCGCAGGGTATGACGTGCTTGCTTTGCCTGCTTCACATACGCCGAAAGAAGACGCGCTTTTGTATGCGATCGCAAAGGAGGGAAAAACGCTCTTATACCTGAACGATACGGGGCTTCCGCGGGAAGGGTTCTATACGTTTTTGGCGGAAAAGGGGATCTGCGCCGATATGGTCAGCCTCGACTGTACGCAGGCAGATGGACCGAAGAGCTCTTCGGGAAGACATATGGGATTTGCCGAAAACGAGATCGTGCGCGAAAAACTGGTAAAATATGGCGTTGTAAAAGCAGATACGAAGTACTATGTCACGCATTTTTCGCACAATAGTGCTCCTTTCCGAGCGCGTATCGCCGCTGCCGCAGCCGCACGCGGCTTTGTTGCCGCCTACGACGGGCTTACGGTTGAACTGTAAAAAACGCCGCCCCAGCAAAGAGTTGCAGGGGCGGCGTTTTTATTGGTTGTTCTGTTTTTCAGATCTCGTACAATTCGCCGAGCAGGCGTTTCAGGTCGTTGAACAGTGAGCTCTCGCGGATAAGCTGCAGCGTGCTGTTCAGGGAAGATACGGTGCGCTCCGTCCGCGCCTTCAGCTCGCGCCCTTTTTGTGTGAGCGCAATAAGCACGACCCGCTCATCCGCTTCATCGCGGCGGCGCAGGACAAGCCCCTGCTTCTCCATCTTTTTCAGGAGAGGCGTCAGCGTGCCCGAATCGAGATACAGCTTTTTGCCGAGTTCCGAAACACTCACCCCATCCTGCTCCCAAAGGGCAAGCATCACAAGGTACGAGGTATACGTCAAGCCGAGCCGTTCAAGGATCGGGTTGTATTTGCGGATCAACCCTTTGGAACAGGCATACAGTGCAAAGCCGACTTCGTTATCCAGTTTTAACAGTTCGTCGTTTGCTATATCCATTGTGCTTTTATTTTAGCACATTTTCAAAAAAAGTCAAGAAAAAATATTGACAGGACCAAAAAAATTGTGTACAATAGAATCGTAC
Source organism: Clostridia bacterium (assembly GCA_017886545.1). GTDB lineage: Bacteria > Bacillota > Clostridia > Christensenellales > Borkfalkiaceae > Borkfalkia. The sequence goes on along the minus strand of JAGHJS010000028.1, from coordinate 122,889 downwards.
AAAACAAGTAAAATGTTCGAGGGCTTCTATGAAGATCGCACTGTTCTGGCCGGGCAGGGAAGCAGGGGAACTGCTTCTTAAAAAGTTTACCGATCACGGCGATTTTGTGTATGTGTACTGCGACGATCCGGCCGCGTTGAAGTTTGACAGCATGAACTATGAGATCCAGCGCGGTTCACGGACGGATCAGGCGGCGATGGAACGTGCCGTATCGTTGTCGGACGTCGTTGTCTGCATGTGCGATCCGCAGCTCATGCGCGGTAAGCGCAAGGATGAAAGCACTCCCTTTGCGGACGGCATGGCGGGCGTGCTTGCCGTTATGAAAAAGTTCGGGAAAACGCGCCTCTTTGTCACGGCGCCGGTTGCGGAATGCGAGCAGATGCAGGGGCGTACGGCACGTGCCTTTGCCAAGGTCCTGCGCAAGTTTTTTCCGCATACGCATCGCGATGTTTGTAAGTTTTACGGAGAGCTTTCCGCATCGGGCATTGACTATACCGTAGTGCGCTACATGAATCCCTATCTCAAACATTCCAAGGACGGCTACGTGCTTGCCGACGGAGCGGATAAGAGTAAAACGGGCGTATCCATGGAAAATTTGGCGCAATGCCTGTTCGATCTTGTTGTTGCCGATTCGCATAAGGGTCAGATGCCCATCGTATATAACCGCCATCAATCCTGAAGGGCAGCCGGCATGTAATGGCTGCCGCTTCATGCTCATACCTCCTTAAGATTACCATACCCGCGCGGCAATGCCGCGCGGGTATGGTCGTGTATTTGTTTTTAGTTGTAAAACGATTCGGGAGTAATATTAATTTCGCCGGAGAGGACTGCTTCCAATACTGTACAAAAGAATTTTGTAGCGGCGATAAGGGCATCCGTTACAGAATCTTCCATGCTTGAAGCTACGGGAGTATATGTACCGTTTTCTGAAGTTGAAGAACCGATATTGCGGAAGGTGAACGAAGACTGGTCAAAGGAAGTAAAATCGGCTGTTCCTTTATAATACCGTGAACTTGTATGAAAGATGGTTTCGATTACGATCGGGTCTGAAGCTGAAAAGCCGTCCGTATCGAACTGCAAAGACATTTCACCGTCCAGGTTTGAGGAAGCGTAGTTTGAAACAAGAACGCGGACAGGATCTCCCTGTTCAGCCGACGCTGTAAAAATCACAAAAGAATCCGTTGTGTCGTAGTCAACGCTTGCTTGTATTATGCCGTCTGTTGTACTTATGTCGTTTTGTTTGATATAGTCATACAATTTAGTGTACCCTTGATTGCTGCCGCACCCGACTAAGGCGAAGCAAAGTACGCCTGCAAGCAGCAGGGCGATGAGGGAAAGTGTTAGTTTTTTTGCGTGTTTCATGGTGTCTCCTTTTTTGCCGCAAGTGCGGCGTTTTTTGTTTTGCTTCGCCCAAAGGCGGAGGTTTCAGTTGTCAATGAGGGTATACTCTCCGTTTTCTTCCCGAATTTCTTTGGTCAGCCTGAATTCCACAAGGAAGTTGCGGATGTCGTTTAAATAGCGGTAGAAAGAACGTTCGGAGATGTTCTGGTCACAGCAAAAAGCTGCTCTGCTTACGGGCTTGCCCGAATGCAGTTGGTAAAAAAGATACAGCAAAATTTCGGCTTTGCTCATTTCGTCCTTGCTGGGGACAGCGCTGACCCGAATGGGTTTATCGATGATCCTATCATACCGCAAAAACAAAAAAACGGCGTATACGCTTTTGCGATTTCGCCGTTTTTTTGTAGCAATTCAGTTGTTTTTCGCGTTTTTACCCGTTCTGCGCTGAAAAAATACGCTATACAAGGCACTGTTCGCCGAGTTTGATCGCGGGCAGGGCAAGGGCGGGGAGATCGGCGTTTCTTTCAAAAAATGCCGCATAGGCAGAGGCGTGGTAGTACGGCATGGTCGCCGCAAAACCGGAAAAGAGCGTGAGCGCGGCGGCTGCCTGCGTAAGGGGGATCTGTTCGTTTGCAATGGCATAGAAGAAGTGCGCCTGCGGAAGGATGTATTGTTCGTTGACGAGCTTGCGTATCCGTTCCGCCGTCTGCGGGTCGGTCTTTGCAAGCTGTGCAAGACGCTCGCGCAGGGTGGGCTGGTCGCCGTTTATCCAGGGGATGGAAACGCGCTCTTCGCTTTCGCCGACAAAAATTTCAATCGCTTCGGGAGGTACGCCTGCCCACCCAAGCAGGATGCTGCGCGATTTTTCAGGGTAAATCTGCTCGTATTCCGCAACGTCTTCATAGATGTTTATCAGGTTCAGCAGGGTTTCGCATGCGCCGCGCAGGATGTTGCAGATCTCCTGCGCCGTTGTCTGTTCGGTGTAGTTGTCGTAGGCGAAGTAGTCGATCCAAAGCGGTTCTGCCGTCATATAAAAGGAAGTATCTTCCGTAACGGTCAGGGGGAAGGAGTACGGGGCGCCCTTATCGTCAAAGCAGCCGTGTGAAATGTAATCGTCAAAGCGCGTGCTCCCCAAGCCGCCGAATTCATAGCACTCTTCATCGTCGTAATAGCCGACGATCGATCGTGACGGGGTCTGGTCTGGCTGCTCTTCGATCACGAGCACGGTGCCTTCGGGCACTTCTCCCGTTCCGAACACGCCGTTATCGGCGGGTTCGGTTCCGGTAAGCCCGTCGTAAAAAGTCAGGGTGCAATAATTGAGCGTGACGGGCGGTTCTTCCTCGCCTTCATCCGGCGGGGCGTCCCCTCCCTCGTCGGGCGGGTCTGTTTCGCCCTCGTCGGGCGGGGTCTCGGGTTCATCCGTTCCTTCGTCGGGCGGGTCTGTCGGCTCGTCCGTGCCGCCGCCCGTTATATCGCTGCCGCCATCCGATACCTGCCCGGATGCGTTGCCGCCGAACAGAAGAAGCGGCGCCAGCACGGCGGAGAGCAGCAGCGCCAATACCAATACGAGGGCAAAGACCCGAAGCGGCTTCCCTGCAAAAAAAGGCGCTTTTGCCGCAGCGGCGGGAGTGCCTGTCGGCGCGGCGAGCGGCGCACCGCGTGTTGCGGGCGTGTGTTCGTGCGCTTTGTCTGCTGCGACGGCGGGCGGGGAAGGTTCGGCCTGCGGCGTGTGGGCGGCTGTCTGCGGCACCCGTTCGGAAAAAAGCGCGGTCGGCGTGATGCCGTACAGCGCGCAAAGCCTGTTCAGATAATCGAGGTCGGGCGCGCACACGCCCGTCTCCCATTTGGAAACGGTCTGCGGGCGCAGCCCGAGTTTTGCGGCAAGCTCCGCCTGGGTAAGGCCTGCGGCGGTCCGCCGCGCCTTCAGGTCGTCGCGCAGCTGTTCCATGCTGAGATCGACGGGGATATATCCCGCCTTCTGTTCCAGCCCGAACAGCGTTTCGAGGGTGACGTTCAGCTCCTTTGCCAGGGGGCAGAGGAGCGTCAGGTCGGGCTCGCTTTCGCCGCGTTCCCATTTGCCGACTGCCTGCGGCGTTACGCCGAGGCGCATGGCGAGGGTCAGCTGCGTCAGTCCGCGCGCCTTGCGGCGCGCTTTTATGATCGCACCGATGTTCATTGCTCTCTCCTGTTCCGATCGGAACGACCGCTCTTGTTTATCTGTGCTGCCCGCAGGTGACGTACAGCTGTTCGGGACGGATGTTCTCAAAGATCACGTTGTCGACGAGCGGCTTTACGCGCAGGTACTCGTCCTCGTTGCGCACCGTCCAGCACAGGAGCAGGGCGCCGCGCCGCTTTGCCCTGCGGTAGGGAAGGTCTGCGCTGCAATAGCTGATGAAGTGCGGTTTATTCAGAAAATTCATGGGCATGAACCGTACGACCCAGCGGCTGAATGCGCTCTTTTGCCCGCTGTTTTTGCAGGCGAGCTGTCCGCGCAGGATGTGCGGCGCCTGTTTTTTGATCTGCCGCAGGATGCGCGGGTCAAAACTCTGCAGGGCGAATTCGCCCTTGTAGTCTTTGAGTTCGGCGAGCACCTTCGCTACAAATTCCGCGCGGTTCGGGTCGCCTTTGAGCTCGATGAGCAGTGGAACGCGCCCGTTCACCTTGCCGAGGAATTCGGAAAAGAGGGGAATGCGCTCCTCCGTGCCGCCAAGGTGCAGCTGTGTGAGTTCTGCTGCCGTCCTGTCGCGGACAAGCCCGCTTTCGCCCGTCATCCTTGCCAGGTCGTCGTCGTGGAATACGATGATCTGCCCGTCCTTCGTAAGGTGCACGTCCGTTTCGATGGCATAGCCGAACGAGACGGCGCGTTCGAACGCCGCCATGGAATTTTCGGGAATGCCCTTGCAGTGATACCCGCGGTGCGCCACAGGGGTGCCGCGCAAAAAGCTGTCTGCGGGAATGTTCATAGCAAATGCCTCATTTGTGTTTTTCTGTATTATAGCACACCTTTTTACGTTTGGCAATTCGCTTGCAAAAAAAGGCAGATTTTACTATAATAGAAAGGAATCTTTTTTCGGAGAAACCGCATGGCAAAGGCGAACGGGAATATACGGAATTTTTGCATCATAGCGCATATCGACCACGGCAAAAGCACGATCGCGGACAGGCTGATGGAGCTGACGGGGCAGGTCTCTGCGCGGGACATGGAGAACCAGCTGCTGGATTCGATGGATCTCGAACGGGAGCGCGGCATCACCATCAAACTTACGCCCGTGCGCATGTACTACACCGCAAAGGACGGGCAGGAATATGAGCTCAACCTCATCGATACGCCGGGGCATGTGGACTTCACCTATGAAGTTTCGCGCTCGCTCGCCGCGTGCGAAGGGGCGATCCTCGTCGTGGACGCAACGCAGGGCATCGAAGCGCAGACGCTTGCAAACGTCTACCTCGCGCTTGAAAACGATCTGGAGATCGTACCCGTCATCAACAAGATCGACCTTCCTTCCGCCGACCCCGAGGGGACCCGCAAAGAGATCGAGGAAGTGATCGGGCTGGACGCTTCCGACGCGCCCTGCGTTTCGGCAAAAGAGGGGACGAACATCGGGCAGATCCTCGAACAGATCGTAACGAAGATCCCTGCGCCGAAAGGGGACACGGAAAAACCGCTCAAAGCGCTCATCTTTGACAGCTATTACGACAATTACAAGGGCGTCATTCTCTTTGTCCGTATCAAAGACGGCAGCGTGAAGGTGGGCGACCTCATCAGAACGTTCCGCTCGGACAAACAGTACGAAGTCACCGAAGTCGGTACCTTCAACCCCAAACTTCTGCCCAAAGAGTGCCTGAACGCGGGCGAGGTAGGGTACGTTGCCGCGAGCATCAAGAGCATTCAGGATGTAGCCGTCGGCGATACACTGACCGACGCGCGCGATCCCGCGCCCGAACCGCTGCCCGGGTACAAAAAGGTGCAGCCCGTCGTGTTCTGTGGTATCTATCCGCTCGACGGGAGCAAGTTCAATGACCTAAAAGACGCGCTTTTGAAGTTGCAGCTCAACGACGCCGCGCTCATCTTTGAACCGGATACTTCGGTCGCGCTCGGGTTCGGGTTCCGCTGCGGTTTTTTGGGGCTGCTGCACATGGAGATCATTCAGGAGCGCATCGAGCGCGAATTCGGGCTGGACATCATCACGACCGCTCCATCCGTGTCCTACCTCGTGCACAAGACGGACGGGGAGGAGTTTTACGTCGACAATCCGTCGCACCTGCCCGATCCTTCGGACATCGAATGGATGGAAGAACCGATCGTAAGAGCGGAAGTGTATACCCCGCCGGAGTACATCGGCACGATCATGGAATTGTGCCAGGACAAGCGCGGCGTGTTCAAGGACATGACGTATATCGACGAAAAGCGGGTGCGCCTGCTGTACCGCCTGCCCCTCAACGAGATCATCTATGACTTTTTCGACGGGCTGAAATCGCGTACGCGCGGCTATGCAAGTTTTGACTACGAACTTGCCGGGTACGAAAAAAGCGACCTCGTAAAATTGGATATTTTGCTCAACAGCGACGTGTGCGACGCGCTTTCGATGATCGTGCATAAGGACCGTGCGTACCCGCGCGGCAGGGAACTCGCCGAAAATCTGAAGGAGGCGATCCCGCGCCAGCTGTTCGAGATCCCCATCCAGGCAGCAGTCGGCGGCAAGATCATCGCGCGCGAAACAGTCAAGGCGGTGCGCAAAGACGTGCTCGCCAAATGCTACGGCGGCGACATCACCCGCAAAAAGAAATTGCTCGAAAAGCAGAAAGAGGGCAAAAAGCGCATGCGCAGCATCGGCTCGGTCGAGGTGCCGTCCGAAGTGTTCATGTCCATTTTAAAAACGAACAAGTAAGAAAATGAAGATCGAAAAGGCAAGCAGAAAGGACGCCGAAGAGGTGTATGCCGTCATCAAAGAAGCCGTGCTCGCCTTCTATCCGAAGTATTATCCGCCGGCAGTCACGGCATGGTTTGCAAACGATCTGCACAGTATGGAGCATACCGCCGCGCAGATCGCTGCCGGACAGGTGTATGTGCTCCGAGGGGCGCGCATCGTCGGAACAGTCTGCGTAAAAGAGGACTGTGTCGCAGGGCTGTATGTTCTGCCTGGGTACGGCAGGCGCGGGTTCGGAAGCCTGCTGCTGCACCATGCCGAACAGCTCGCGGCAAAGCACGGCGGGGTGGTGCGGGTAGACAGTTCCGCCCCTGCAGAACAGTTTTATCTCCGCCGCGGTTATACCGAAACGGGGGAGGGCTGTGCCGAAATTTATGGGGAACATCTGACATGGAAAAAGATGGAAAAACGGCTGCGGAAGGAATGAACAGTCCGTCCTTTTTTGCCAGGGTATACGATGCGGTTCAAATGATCCCGCGCGGAAGGGTCGCGACGTACGGGCAGATCGCGCGTTTATGCGGCAACCCGCGCGCTTCGCGCGCGGTAGGGTATGCGCTGCACGCCAATCCGCTCCCCGGCATAGTGCCCTGTCATCGCGTCGTCAACCGCGAAGGGCGGCTCGCTCCCGCCTTTGCGTTCGGCGGCCCGTCCGCACAGGCAGACCTTTTGGAACGGGAAGGCGTACCGTGCCTTTTGCGCGACGGTGACTATTATGTTGACCTGAAACGTTTCGCTTGGCGTGTTGAAATAGAAAAATAACGGTTGAAACAGAGTACTATGTGTGACAGAAACGATTCAAAAATGCGAAAAACGGCGGGGATCTACGTGCATATCCCGTTTTGCAGGTCAAAGTGCCGCTATTGCGATTTTACGTCTTATCCGAGTAAGCTCGGCTTTGCCGAGGCGTATATGGCATGTGTATACAAAGAGATGAAGCTGCGCGCAAATGAGCTTGCGGGGTATGCCTTTTCCTCCGTGTATTTCGGAGGGGGGACGCCGTCGGTCATCGACGCAAAGCTGATCGCGGGCGCGTTGCGCCAGCTGAAAAAATATTATGCCATTGCTCCCGACGCGGAGATAACGGTCGAGCTGAACCCCGAAAGCGTTACGGCGGAAAAGCTTGCGGTGTATAAAGAAGCGGGCGCCAACCGTTTTTCGGTCGGGATGCAGGCGGCGTCCGACGCTCTGCTGGAAGAATTAGGCCGTGCGCATTCGGTGGAAGGCTTCCGAAAGGCGGCAAAACTTTTGCAGACTGAAAACTTTAACGCCGATATTATGATCGGGCTGAAAGGGCAGACCCTTTCCGATATCGATGCGGCGATTAGTCTTGCGGCGGAGAGCGGCGCAAAACATATTTCGATGTATGCACTTACCCCCGAGGATGGCACGCCGATGTACAGCGATTATCTGAACGGCGACCTGCCGGACGGCGACGAAGTGGCGGAACAATATGAATACGGCAGGGAACGGCTGTCCGTTGCGGGGTATCGCCGCTATGAGGTCTCAAACTTCGCAATGCCCGGTTACGAGTCGCGGCATAATCAGAATTATTGGCGAAGGGGCGAGTACATCGGCTTCGGCGTTGCGGCAAGCTCGTTCATGGCTGGAAGGCGCTTTACAAACACGCGCGACCTGGACGATTATATCAAATGCATATTGTCCGATCATTATCCCGTTGTCGACGATGAAAAGGTGGAAGGGCAGGATGCGAAATTCGAGCGCGTCATGCTCGCGCTCCGCACGGTAGAGGGGTTGGAGCTTGCCGCGTATAAAGCCGAATTCGGAACCGAGTTTGAGGAAGATTTTGCTGCTCCGCTCAAAAAGAATGTTCCTTACCTGGAAAAGACGTATGACGGATGTATCCGCATCAAAGATGCGTTTCTGTTTGTCCAAAACCATATTTTGCTTGATTTTTTAGTGTAAATAAAGTACTATGTGTGACAAAAACAATAAAAACGGGCGGTCTGATACCGCCCGTTCCTTATTTGCCCGTTTCAGTTTTCGTGCGAAGCCAGAACTTCGCCAGTCGTTGCATCGGCAAGCATGGCATACGTGTTTCCGGTGCGGTCGATCAATCCGACGTAATACAGGCAGCCGGTTTTGCCCGCCAATAGGCGCACATAAAGTTCGCCCGCGAAGCTGCTTCCGTCGGTAAGAGCCTCGAACCGCGCCTGTTTTTCCGCGGAGACGCGCGTAAGCAGGTCGCTGAGTGAAAGCGTGTTTTCATCGCGCAGGCTTGTCGCCGTAACGGTCACGCTTTCAGCATCTGCGTCATCAGCATCGCGTATCGAAAAAACGATTTCGTTTTCCGTCGGTTCCTCCATCGACTGCGACCAGCAGTGCACCATGCGTACGCTGTCAAAGGAAAGATCGGCGGTGTATTCCTTGCCCCCGCAGGAGAAGGAGATCTCGTACGTTTTCGTGTTGTCAGACACGGCGAGCGTAACTTCGAACAGAGATGTCATATCGCCTACGTTGCCGTCGGCGATATAGGGGTATTCGCGTTCGCTGTATGTCGCAAAAACGGAATACGATTCCAGTGTGCCGGAATAGATATTGCTGCGGTATTCCGATACATAGTCTGTGAGCGTAACCGTATGAGAACAGCCGACGAGTGCGGACATGCCGACGGCAGCGACCAGCGCCGCAGCCGCGGCGGCAAAGCGTTTTTTCATGTGATCCACCTTCCGAAAAATCAGTCTGTGCTTTAATTGTATTGCGTGAGTGCGGTGAAAATGCCTGACGTCGCAAATTATTTTTCGCCATAGGGTTGCTTTTTTTCTCTGTGTGTGATAGAATATGTAAAATACAAAAGAGGAGGCTCGCGGAGATGATCCGCTGCGAAGTCCGGGTTGGGTAAACTGATCGCAAAAACAGCGGCGGCAACGCTTGCTTTCATCCTGGCAGCGCTGTTGCTGTTTCTCGGCGTCTGCAGCCTTTGTTTCCCGTCTGTTATGGTCGGTCTGACGAACGGGCTTGGTTTGGAGCGCGCCTGCGCGGCGTACACTGTGAATCTGTACGAGCAGACGGGGGAGATCTCCGACCTTGCCGATGCGGTAGAGCGTTGCTATTACTCGGAAAAATACGACAAAGCCGTCCGATACGGCGAAGAACTGCTTGCTACAGACGGTTTTGAGGCATTCTGCGCCGAGCGCGATGCGGAAACGGCGGGAAACGAGGATATCAGCAGTGGATATCGCGAGTATATCACTGCGCTCATTGACAGTGCGCGCGCGCTTGCGGCGGAGGCCGCCGCCTGACCGCGCCGTTTTTCTTTTTTGATCCGTTTATTTTTACCATTCTTTATATAAGGAGAGTCGCTTATGAACAAGATCGTGCAGGAAGGACTGACGTTTGACGATGTTTTGCTGATCCCCGAAGCATCGGATGTTTTGCCGTCGGAAGTGGACCTTTCGACTTATCTGACGGATGATATCCGTCTGAATATCCCCCTCATGAGTTCGGCGATGGATACCGTTACCGAGAGCAAACTGGCGATCGCGATCGCGCGCGAAGGCGGCATCGGTATCGTTCATAAGAACATGTCCATTGAAGAACAGGCAAGCCAGGTCGACAAGGTCAAGCGCAGCGAGCACGGCGTCATTACCGATCCGTTTTTCCTCGCTCCCGACAACAGTGTGCGCGAGGCTGTCGCGCTGATGGAGCGCTATAAGATCAGCGGCGTGCCGATCACCAAAGACGGAAAGCTCGTCGGAATTTTGACCAACCGCGACCTGCGGTTTGAATCCAATTACGACCAGCCTATCGACAATGTGATGACGAAAAAGAATCTTGTGACGGCGCCGGTCGGCACGTCGCTTGAAGAGGCGCAGAAGATCCTCGGAAAGCACCGTATCGAAAAGCTGCCCATCGTCGATGAAAACGGGTATCTGAAAGGGCTGATCACGATCAAGGACATCGAAAAGAGCATTCAGTACCCGAATTCCGCCCGTGATAAAAACGGCAGGCTGCTTGCGGGCGCTGCGGTCGGCAGGGCGGCGAATACGATGGAGCGGGTAGCGGCTCTGGTCGCTGCGAAAGTCGACGTGATCGTCGTGGATACGGCGCACGGGCACAGCAAGGGCGTCATCGACGAAGTTTCGCAGATCAAGGCGAAATATCCGCACCTTGCGGTCATTGCGGGCAACGTTGCGACCGCCGAGGCGACCAGGGCGCTTATCGATGCGGGCGCCGACGTCGTAAAAGTCGGTATCGGTCCCGGATCGATCTGCACGACGCGCGTCGTCGCGGGCATCGGCATGCCGCAGCTCACCGCGGTCATGCAGTGTGCGGAGATGGCGGATAAAATGGGCAGGCGCATCATTGCGGACGGCGGCATCAAGTACAGCGGCGATATTGTCAAAGCGATCGGCGCGGGCGCGTCTGTCGTCATGATCGGCAGCCTGTTCGCCGGCACGCTCGAAAGCCCCGGCGAAATTGAGATCTATCAGGGAAGGAACTTCAAAGTCTATCGCGGCATGGGTTCGCTCGGCGCAATGGCTGCAGGCGGGAACGACCGTTATTTCCAGGAGAACAATAAAAAGTTCGTGCCTGAGGGCGTTGAAGGGCGTGTGCCTTATCGCGGAAGGCTGGCGGATATCGTCTATCAGATGGTCGGCGGGATCCGCGCCGGCATGGGATACTGCGGCATGCACAGCATCGACGAGATGCGCAAAAAAGCGCGCTTTGTGCGCATCACGAACGCATCCCTTATCGAAAGCCACCCGCACGACATTTCCATCACGAAAGAATCTCCCAATTACAGTCCCCGCGGGCTGTAAAAGCAAAGGAATGTACCGCATGCGGCGGTACATTCTTTCACTAAGGCAGGGGAAATGAGAGGAAATCCAGAATTCCGGAGAAATGTATGCAGCACGAAAAAGTTTTAGTCCTCGATTTCGGCGGGCAGTACAACCAGCTCATTGCGCGCAGGGTCCGCGATCTGAAAGTATATTGTGACCTGAAGCCCTGCGACATGACGGCGGAAGAGATCAAAGACTATGCACCCATCGGCATCATCTTTACGGGCGGACCGAACAGCGTGTACGATCCTGCGTCCCCGCACGTCGACCCCGCCGTCTTTACGCTCGGGATCCCCGTTCTCGGCATCTGCTACGGCTGCCAGCTCATCGCCTATACATTGGGCGGGAAGGTGGAGCACGCCGCTACGAGCGAATACGGCAAGCGTACGTTCGCTTTCTGCAAACAGAGCGAGCTGTCTGCGGGTATCCCCGCTTCGAGCGTCTGCTGGATGAGCCACACCGACCACGTTACCGAAGTGCCTGCGGGATTTGAAGTGCTCGCGGAGACCGAAAGCTGCCCCGTCACCGTATTCGGCAGCGACGAGCGGAAAATTTATGGCATCCAGTTCCACCCCGAGGTCGTACATTCCGAGTACGGCAATAAAATGCTCGAGAACTTTTTGTACCGTGTGTGCGGCGCAAAGGGCGACTGGACGATGAAAAATTACGTCACCGAACAGGTCGCAAAGATCCGTGAAAAGGTAGGGGATAAAAAGGTGCTGTGCGCCATGTCGGGCGGGGTGGACTCCGCCGTCGCGGCAACGCTCATTCACCGCGCGGTCGGCGACCAGCTCACCTGCGTGTTCGTCGATCACGGTCTGCACCGCAAAAACGAACCCGAAGAAGTCATGTCCGTGTTCCGCGACGGTCTGAAAATGAACCTCATCAAGGCGGACGCGCAGGAGCTGTTTTTGGATAAGCTCGCGGGCGTGACCGAACCCGAGCAGAAGCGCAAGATCATCGGCGCGGAGTTCATCAACGTCTTTGAAAAGGAGGCGAAGAAGATCGGCGCCATCGACTTCCTTGTGCAGGGGACGATCTACCCGGACGTCATCGAGAGCGGCAAAGGAAAGAGCGCCGTCATCAAAAGCCACCACAATGTGGGCGGTCTTCCTTCCGTCGTCGATTTCAAGGAGATCATCGAACCGCTGCGCGATTTGTTCAAGGACGAAGTGCGCAGGCTGGGCACCGAACTTGGGCTCCCCGATTCGGTGGTCTGGCGGCAGCCCTGCCCGGGACCTGCGCTCGCCATCCGCATCATGGGCGAAGTCACCCGCGAAAAACTGGAAACGCTGCGCGAGGCGGACTTCATCTTCCGCGAAGAGATCGCAAAAGCGGGGCTGGATAAGGAGATCTGGCAGTATTTTGCCGTCATTACCGACAGCAAAACGGTGGGCGTGCAGGGGGATTTCCGCACCTACGAAAACGTGATCGCCCTGCGCGCGGTCACGAGCGTGGACGCCATGACAGCGGACTGGGCGCGCATCCCGTTTGACGTGCTCGAAACGGTGTCCAACCGTATCACGAACGAAGTGCCGCACGCCAACCGCATCGTGTACGACATTACGTCCAAACCGCCCGCAACCATCGAATGGGAGTAAAAGCATGGAATACAAACGGTTCGGCGATACCTATGCCGTGCGCCTCGACCGCGGCGAGGAGATATTGGAAAAAATAAAAGAGTTCGCTCAGGCGGAGCACATCGCGTTTGCGTCCGTGCGCGCGCTGGGCGCGGTCGGCTCGTTCACTGTCGGCGTGTTCGATCCCGCCGCAAAGACGTATGCTTCCAATGATTTTGCGGGGAACTTTGAGATCGTCTCTCTGACGGGGACGATCGACGCGATGGGCGGGAATGTTTATACGCACATCCACATGAGCGCGGGCAACGCGAAGGGCGAAGTGTTCGGCGGGCATCTGAACCGCGCCGTCGTCAGCGCGACGTGCGAAATGCTCGTTACCCGCATCCGCGGCGAGATCGATCGCAGGTTCGACGAGGGCGTCGGGCTGAATCTCTGGAAGTTCTGATTTTTGAAAGGGAGAGGAAAGGAGCGGGACAATGAAAATAGCGCTGTTGCAGCTCCTGCCCGAGATAAGCGCGGAGAAGAATCTGGAAAAGGGGCTCCGCTGGTGCAAAAAAGCAAAGGAAGCGGGAGCGGATATCGCCCTTTTCCCCGAAATGTGGAGCTGCGGGTATCGTCTTCCCGCCGACCCCGACGGGATCGGCGCCCTTGCCGTTCCGTACGGAGGTATGTTTGTCCGCTCGTTCGGGAAGACCGCGCATGAATTGGAAATGGCAGTCGCCGTCACCTTTCTGGAAAGTTGTGCGCTGCGCCCGAAAAATTCGATGTGCCTGTTTGACCGTTACGGACGGGAAGTGCTGCATTATTCGAAGGTGCATACCTGCGATTTCGGAGAAGAGAAATATCTGACGGCGGGTGACGATTTCAGCGTCTGCGATCTGGATACGGCGCAGGGGATCGTCAGGGTCGGCGCAATGATCTGCTATGACCGCGAATTTCCCGAAAGTGCCCGCATCCTGATGTTGCAGGGCGCGGAAGTCATTCTCGTCCCGAATGCCTGTCCGATGGAGATCAACAGGCTGAGCCAGCTGCGCGGGCGCGCGTACGAAAACATGCTCGCCATTGCGACGGCGAACTATCCGTCGGGGCAGCCGGACTGCAACGGGCATTCGACCGTATTTGACGGGGTCGCGTATCTGCCCGATGCGGCGGATCCACGCGATATGTGTATTCTTGAAGCGGGGGAAGAGGAAGGGATGTTCCTGGCGGACATCGATCTGAACTTGCTGCGGGAGTACCGCAGCCGCGAAGTGCACGGCAATGCGTACCGCCGCCCGGAATCGTACAGGCTTCTTTTGTCCGATAAGATCGAGCCGCCATTTATCAGGGCGGATAAAAGAAAGTAACCGTATCTTTACGGATAAGAAGGGTGAACAACAAAGAGGACCGCGCTGTGCGTGGCCGACTATAAAACCAACGGAGGAAAGATCTATGGAGAGCAACAAGCGCCCCGAAACGATGGCGCGGATCAACAATGCAGAGCTTGCGGCAGCGTTCATTGATGAACAGGTCGCGGCGGTCAAGGCACAGGTGGGGGACAAAAAAGTGCTGCTTGCCCTTTCGGGCGGGGTGGATTCGTCCGTCGTGGCGGCGCTCCTCATCAAAGCGATCGGCAAGAACCTTGTGTGCGTGCACGTCAACCACGGTCTGCTGCGCAAAGGGGAGCCCGAGCAGGTCGTCGAGGTGTTCCGCAACCGCATGAACGCAAACCTCATCTATGTGGATGCGGTCGACCGCTTTTTGGATAAGCTCGCGGGCGTTGCCGAGCCTGAAAAAAAGCGCAAGATCATCGGCGCGGAGTTTATCCGCGTGTTCGAGGAGGAGGCGCGCAAGCAGGACGGCATCGAATTTCTGGCGCAGGGCACGATCTATCCCGACATTCTGGAAAGCGGCCCCGTCAAGGCGCATCATAATGTCGGCGGACTGCCCGAAGACCTTAAATTCGAGCTGGTTGAGCCGCTCAAATTCCTGTTCAAAGACGAGGTGCGCGTCGTCGGTAAGGCGCTGGGGCTGCCCGACGAAATGGTGTACCGTCAGCCCTTCCCCGGTCCGGGGCTGGGCGTTCGCTGCCTCGGCGCGATCACGCGCGACAGGCTGGAATGCGTGCGCGAGTCGGACGCGATCCTGCGCGAAGAGTTCGCAAAGAACGGGCTTGCGGGCAAGGTATGGCAGTATTTCACCGTCGTGCCCGATTTCAGATCGGTCGGGGTCAAGGGCGGCAGGCGCACGTTCGAATATCCCGTCATCATCCGCGCGGTCAATACGGTGGACGCGATGACGGCTACCGTCGAGGACATTCCGTTTGCGCTGTTGCAGCATATTACCGACCGTATCACGAAGGAAGTTGCGGGCGTCAACCGTGTGCTGTACGACCTCACGCCCAAGCCCTGCGGCACCATTGAGTGGGAGTGAGCGGCGGACCTTCGCCGCAACGGCAGAAATGCTGAGAGTGCTTGTGATTGGCTGCCCCGGTGCGGGGAAAAGCATG
The DNA here is from genome assembly GCA_017886545.1 of Clostridia bacterium. GTDB lineage: Bacteria > Bacillota > Clostridia > Christensenellales > Borkfalkiaceae > Borkfalkia. The sequence continues at coordinate 107,753 of JAGHJS010000028.1, read as the reverse complement.
TTCGCGCGCGCTTTGCGCGAAAAAACGGGGCTGCCGCTTTACTATTTGGATACGATCTGGCATAAGGGCGACAGGACGACGGTCTCCGAGCAGGAGTTTGATGAAAAACTCGGGGAGATCCTGCGGGAGGACCGCTGGATCCTTGACGGCAATTATCTCCGTACGCTTCCGCGGCGGCTGCAGGCGTGCGACACGGTGTTTTTGCTCGATTACCCCGTGGAGATCTGCCTTTCGGGTGCGGCTTCGCGCATCGGGCAGCCGCGCGAGGATCTGCCGTGGGTGGAAACGGAGTTCGATGCGGAATTCCGCCGATGGATCGAGGAGTTTCCCCGCGTCCAGCTCCCGCAGGTATATGCGCTTCTGGAACGGTACGGAAAGGGAAAAACGCTCGTGATTTTTAAAGACAGAAAGGACGCAGCCGCATATCTTGCCGCATTTCCTCGGCAAAAAACGTAATTTTTATATAAAATATGACGCTTTAAAAAATACCTTTGCAAAATTTTCGCAAAGGTATTTCTTTTTTGCGCAGGATATGGTATACTAAGGCATAGTACTTTTTTGCGCCGTTGAGATCGGCGCGCGGTGAGATATGGGGGAACCGACTTTCGAACAACTGCATGAACTGATCAAGCCGCACAAAGAGCCTGATAAAGCTTTCTTTCTCGACCTTTTGGACGAACAGAAACAGCGTGTGTATGAAGAAATTCATATGCGCGCGGTCATGTTGCTGCTGAAGGCTTGCTACATCAATAAGCGAAAGCTCAAGATCAAATCCGCACAGGCGGAGATCGCGGCTTTGCGCGCAGACGAATTTTCGGCGGAAAATTATCGCGAGATCATTCAGCGAAACGCCGAGATCCGTTCGTGGCGGGCGGAGATCGACGGATATAAGAGCTTTTTTGCCGAGCCATATTTTGCGCGCATGGATCTTTCCGATCCGCGCGAAGGATACAACAGCTACTACATCGGCAAGCGCGGCGACATCAACCTTGAGATCGTAGACTGGCGCGCGCCGCTTGCGCGGAAGTATTATCAGAAGAGCCAGATCGCTTTTTCCATCAACGAATACGATTATAAGCTCATCCTTCGCCGCGCTCTGCGTACGGCAAACGGTAAGTTCATTGACTTCAAAAATGAATATCTGAGCGTGCGCGACTATCTTACGAAAGAGGAGATCGCAGGGCGCGACGAGGAGATCATTTTCGACCCGTATCTCAAAGAGATCCTGAAAACGCGCAAGGAACAGGCGGAGATCTCGGACATTATCGAAACGATCCAGGAAAAGCAGTATGAGATCATCACAAAGCCCGAGCACGACAGTTTTGTCCTGCAAGGATGCGCCGGAAGCGGAAAAACGATGATCATGCTGCACAGGCTCAGTTTTCTCCTTTATAACAATGAGGACCTGAAGCCGCGCGACGTCCTCGTCATCACGCCGAGCGATTCGTTCAACGCGTTCATCGACGAGCTTTCGCAGGTGCTGGAACTGGAAAAAATCAAAACGACGACGATCGACGGATATTTTTTGCAGGTCCTTGCCAATGAAGGCGTTGCTTTGGACGGCAAGGCAGAGTTGGCGAGCCGTCCTCCGGAGGAATATGCACGCTACATCTATTCGGAGGAATTTTACAAAGACACCGAGCGCAGGCTGCAAAAGATCTACGACGGGGTTTCGGGAATGTTTCTGAGTCCCGAGTGTCGAGGGGCGATCGAGGCGGCCGCGGAGGATTGCAGGGTACAGTCCGATTTGTTTGCGAAGCTGCGGAATGCGAGTACGCGCGTGCGGCGCGCCGTCCTCGGGGAGATCAAAGAGCGTGCGGAAGGCGGGCTGTACTATACCAAACCGTTCCGCGAACTGATGAACGAGGTCTCTGCGGCGGAAGAATTTTTCTCGGACTGTTTAGAGGGGAAACATACCGAAAACTACAGCAATTTTTACCGCGGCGTGCTTTCCTTTTATCGTGCGGGCAGCTTTATCGTGCGGGCGCATCGGGCTGTTGCGGAGAGCGCCGTTTTCGATTTGCGTTCGCTTGCCCTGACGGTGGAAAAGGAGATCACGGATCTGCGGCGCTATAAAATAGTCCGCGGAGGGACGGAGGTGGAAACATACGCGGATCGGATCGCACGGAGGACGCAGCTTTTGGAAGAGATCGCTTCCGCACAGAGGTATGTGGAAGAGATCGAGTCTCGCTTTTCCGGGTTTTGTGAACTGTTTGAAACGTTCAAAGGGGATAAATTTTTTGTGCGCATCGGAAAATGCGGTACGCATACCGAGCTTGCGCGGCTCTTTTATCGGGAGACGGTCCGCAAGGCAAAGAACACGCTCGGCATGGGGAAGGATATGTACCGCTGCGACGCGTACGCGCTCTGCCTTGTGATGTTCCTGCTCGGCTGTAAATTGCAGCCGCGGTACGGATTGGTTTTTGTGGATGAAGGGCAGGATGTTTCCGCCTGCGAATACAGACTGCTCAAGGGGATAAATCCGGATGCCGCATTCAACATCTACGGAGATCTTGCGCAGAACGTTACTTCCTTCCGCGGCGTGACCGATTGGAGAGAGGTCCCGGGGGGCGAACTGTATACGCTGGACTGCAACTATCGGAACACCAATCAGATCGTGGAGTTCGTCGCCGATACCCTGCGCATCCCGATGCAGTCTATCGGGTTTGACGGTCCGCCCGTTCAACGCATCGGTATGCGCGGAATCAATGCTTTTTTCCGCGATAAAAGGGGACTGAAGGCCGTCATCGTAGCCGAAAGCGAACTGGAGCGGTACCGCCGCAAAAGCTATAACGTGCTGTCGGATACGGGCAGGATCTCCAAAACGAAAGTGAACCTGATGACCGTTTATGAGTCGAAGGGGCTGGAATTCACCTGCGTAGCGGTGGCGGACGCAAAGATGACGGAACATGAGCGGTATATTGCATATACGCGCGCTTTGAAAGAACTTGCCGTCGTGGAGGAAAAAGAGGAGTGAATACGCACAGACGGAACAACTTTCTTTTGGATGCGGACGAAACGATCCTGGATTTCCCGCGTTCGTCGCGGGAGAGTTTCGCGTACGCAATGCGCTTTTTCGGGCTGGAAGAGCTCTCAGCCGAATTCAGCCGTTTCCGCGCGATCAACGATGCGCTCTGGCGTGAATACGAGCGCGGCACCATGCCGAAAAACAGGCTGGTCGTGGAGCGGTTCCGACGCTTTCTGGAAGGGAGCGCGGGCGCTCGTCCGGACGCGGCGGAGGTCAACCGCGTGTATTTTAACAAACTTTGTTCTGCCGGGTATCTCCTTCCCGGCGCGGACGGTTTTTTGCGTGAACTGCGCAGACGCGGTAAGGTCTTTCTCATCACGAACGGAACGCCGCAGGCGCAGTACGGCAGGCTTGACGCGCTCGGCATCCGCGCGCTGTTCGACGGCATTTTTGTTTCGGACGAGATCGGGTTCGCAAAACCGGATCCCCGCTTTTTCGGATATGTCTTTGCGCATACGGGAGCGGACGCGGCGGATTTTCTCGTGATCGGCGATTCGCTTACGTCGGACATAGCGGGAGCGAACGCTGTCGGCATTCCCTGTATCTGGTATGCGCCAGAAGAGAAGGCTGCCGTCGGAGCTGTCCCGTCTGCCGTGGCGCGTTCCTATACGGAGGTTTTGAAGATCATCGACGAAGGACTGCTTTGACCGGCAGTCCTTTTTTGTATAAAAACAAGCAGGCATGTCGATAAAACGGATCTGAACGCAGCATTGAAGAGCGTCGCAAAAATCCGCGCCGTTTTCAGGAAGTACTTGCCAAAGGCGGCTTTTTGTTGTATAATTGTAAGGAATGAATCGATCGGTTCGGGTGGAGAGTATGGCAGGGAAAAAGTCAGCAAAAAACACATTGAAAGAGTCGGTTTCGCTCAGTGTTTCGGCTCAGCAATTTTACGGGTATGCGGACTATTACAACCGTGTTCCGTTATTCCCCGTGTTGCAGCTCACCAATAACGGCGGCGAGGCGGCGGAAGGACTGGAAGTCGTGATCGAGGGCTCGGACGGCTTTTTGCTGCCGTTTGCGAAGCAGTTGGAAGAAGTCCCTTTTGAAAGCACGGTGGAAATTGCGGCGCAGAACATCGTTTCGCCGCTGTATCTGACGGAGCTTGCGTCAGTCACGCCTGTCTCCGTCCGCGTGAAAGTTCTGCACGGTAAGGACACGGTGGCGGAAAGTTCGATGCAGGTGACGGTGCTGCCGTTCGATTATTGGAGCGGAAGGAGCGGAAACGCCGAACTTTTGGCATGCTTTGTCCGGCCGAAGGTCGCTGACTGCCTGCGGATCCTCGAAGAAGCGGGGAAGCAGCTTCAGAAGTGGAATGTGCCCTGCGAATGGCGCGGGTATCAGGAAGGCGACAAAAACAAGATACGGCAGCTCTGCGCGGCACTGTTTGCGGCGATCAAACGGCAGTCGGTCGAACGCTCTGCCGCCGATTTTAACTGCAACGATCCTGTCCCCGTCGGCGATATCACCGCGATCTTAAAGAATAAAGTATGCACCTCTTTTGAAATGGCGCTGTTTGCCGCCTCGTGCCTTGAATGCGCAGGGCTGCATCCCGTTTTGGCGATCGGGGAGCGCGGCGTTTCCTGCGGGGCGTGGCTGTACGACAACTGTTTTACCGAAAGCGCGGGCGACGATGTGATCCTGTTGCAGAAGTATATTTCGGACGGCATCAACAACGTCAGCATGTTCGATACGGATGAACTGTTTACGGGGCGTAACGTCAATTATGCTACGGCAGAGAAGCACTTTGCGCAGAAATTGGCGAACGGGTGGTTCGATACGGTCGTGGATGTAAAAAGGTGCCGTCTTATCCGCCTTCTCCCGATGCCGCTCAAAGTGCGCGGCATAAAGGGCTATGAGCTGCTTGAAGAATCCGATACGGACCTCGACGCCGCTCCCGCCGCGCTCACAGGGCAGCGCAAGCTCAGCCTTGACGGTAAAGCGACAAAAAATAAGCAATGGGAGCGCAGACTCCTCGATTTATCGCTCAAAAATTCCCTTCTGCATTTTCACCCCGAAAAAAATGCTCTGCATATCATGGCGGCTGACGTGAACGCTACGTATGAAAGCCTTGCCGGAGGCGAGCCGTTTACTGTTTTGGAAAAGACGAGCGATGTGCGTGGCTCCCTGCAAAACGTCGGCGCATTTGCTGGCGCGTCCGGCTTTTCCGCGCTGGCGGAGCTGATCGGCGTGGAGCTGAAAAACAAACGCCTCCGCACATGCGCGGAACGGGAAGAGGCGAACGACGTGATCCGTTATCTGCTCCGGAAAGCGAAAACGGCAGAGGAGGAAGCCGGCGCGAACGTGCTGTTCCTCGCCTTCGGCTTTCTGAAATGGTTTGAACGGGAGGGCGGCGAGCCGCGGTATGCGCCGCTCGTGCTCGTGCCGGTCAAGATCGTGCGGAGCAAGGGCGGGAAGGGGTATTCCGTCACGATCGCACAGGAAGAGCTGCAATTCAACAGCACGCTTCTGGAGTTCCTGCTGCGTGAATTCAAGATCGATATACGCGGGCTGGATACGGCGCGCGGGCTCCGCATTTCCGAGATCCTTGCCATGGTCAAGGCAGAGATCCTGAATATGCGCCGCTGGGATGTGACGGAAGATGTGTATCTTGCGAATTTTTCCTTTGCGCGCTATGCGATGTGGAACGATGTCCGCAAAAATATTGACAAGTTCCGCAAAAACCCGATCGTTAAGTCACTGCTTGAAAATCGGCTCGAGATCGAAAACCGCGTGTTTGAAGACAAGGCGGAGGATTCGTATGATCCGTCCGAAGTCCTGACGCCCCTGACGGCAGACGCTTCGCAGTTTGCGGCGATCGCGGAAGCTGCTAACGGAACTTCGTTTGTCCTGCACGGACCTCCGGGAACAGGCAAAAGCCAGACGATCACCAACATCATCGCAAACTGCCTCGGCAGGGGCAAGCGCGTTCTGTTCGTCGCCGAAAAGCAGGCGGCGCTCTCCGTCGTGAAAAAGCGTCTCGACTCGATCGGGCTTGGCGACTTCTGTCTGGAGCTGCATTCCAACAAAGCGGATAAGGCACAGCTTCTGAAAAGCCTTGAAAATACGCTCGCCCTTTCCGCCGAGCAGGACAGCCCGTCGTTTGCGGAAAAGAGCGCGCAGATCGCCGAGGTGCGTCAGGCGCTCAATGCGCCCGTGGCGGCGCTGCACCGTAAGCGCAGGCTGGGCGTTTCGGTATACGAGGGCATTCTCATCTGGCTCAAAAACAGGAATGCGCCCGATGTGCTGGATATTGAAAGTACCTTCTACGATAGCCTTACGCGGGAAAAGCTGGAGAATTACGAGCGGTTGCTTTTGGAGGTCGCCGCCGCGGCGAAGCAGTGCGGCGGGGTCTACCGTTCTCCGTTTGACAACGTGAACATCAGCGAATACGACGTCGGGGTCCGCGGGCGCGTTTTCATCGCAGCAGAAGTATTGCTTGCCGAGATCAAGCATCTGAAAAATTATCTGAGCCTTTTCCTCGATCACTATCGGCAGCGTATCAGTTCTTTCACCCAAAAGAAAATGAGTACGCTCGTGCAGCTGATCGATCTGCTCGCGTCGGGCGCCGCGGAAAAATATTTTGCCTGCGACGAGAGCGAGTTCTACGTCTTTTTCAATGCGAACAGGCGGCTCGACAGGCTGTTCGGGTCTTACTTCAAAGCGTTCAAATCGCTTGTCGAATTGGATGCCGATCCGGCAGTCGTGGAACAGGAACTTGACAACTGGGGCGAAAATTACCGAAGCTCCAAAGTGCTGACCACGGTCATCAAGCGTCTTCGCCGTGCCGCGGCGGTGCAGCTTTCGCCCGCCGACGAGATCAAATATGTGGGGATCGCGGCACAGATCTACGAGGATATCCGCCTTATCAAAAGCAATACCGCGCTGGCGCAGAATTTTCTTGACCGGAACGGGAAAATCAACTTCCGCCGCAGAGAAGAATTTCTTGAAGAGCTCCGCCGCCTGCACGCGTTTGCGGAAGGGATCTTCATGGATTACAACGCGGACAGTTTCAACAGCGTATGCATATGTTCGGCGGACGGGCACGCGCAGCCTATGCTGGCGGGGCTCCGCCATGCCGTGGCAGGGTTTGAAGGGAGCATGCGCTCTTTCTGCAACATCATTCAGGCGGACAGGGAAAAGTTCCGCGACGAGGATCTTTTAGACTATTTCAGTACAAAAGCGGGGGCGCTGATCGACAATATCGACATGCTCGCCGCGTGGTGTATGTTTAAAAAGATCTCGGCGCAGCTGGATAAGGAGGGGCTATCCTTCATTACGGATTCTCTCGAATCCGGGGCGGTGACGTCTGACAATATACTGGCAAGTTTCCGTAAAAACGTTTACCGCAATTTTGTGGAGACGAATATCGGCGCCGATCCCGAGCTTTCCAAATTTTCCGCCAATGTATTAGAAGAGAAAATCGAGCAGTTCCGTGCGCTGGATGAACAGTTTACCGCGTTGTCGCGCGAACATATCCGCAACACGCTTGCGGCGAACCTGCCGAGCACGTCTACGGAGGGACCTCTCAGCCTTGAAGTGCTCGCGTTCCAGCGCATTGCAAAAGGGAACATGCGCGGCATGACCATCAAAGAGTTCCTGCAGGAGATCCCGGGGCTGTTCGCAAGGCTTGCCCCGTGCGTACTGATGAGCCCGATTACCGTCGCGCAGTATTTGCAGGCTGACCCCGATCTGTTCGATCTGGTGGTGTTCGACGAGGCATCTCAGCTCCCGACCAGCGAAGCGATCGGCGCCTTGGCGCGCGCAAAGAGCGCCGTCATCGTCGGCGACCCGAAACAGCTTCCGCCTACGTCCTTCTTCAGCTCCGGATATGTTGACGAGGAGAACCTGGAAGCGGAAGACCTTGAAAGCATTTTGGATGACTGCCTGGCGCTCGGGATGCCGGAAAAACATTTGAATTGGCATTACAGAAGCAAACATGAAAGCCTGATCGCCTTTTCGAATATCATGTATTACGGCAACAAGCTGTGCACTTTCCCGTCTCCAGATGCGATGGAAAGCAAGGTGCGCCTTGCGCTCGTCGAGGACGGCGTATACGACCGCGGCTTCACAAAGCGCAACAAAGCGGAGGCAGAGGCGCTCGTCGCCGAAGTCGTGCGCAGACTGAGAGATCCGAAACTCAGCAGGTCAAGCATCGGCGTCGTTACGTTCAGCACCGCCCAGCAGGATTATGTGGAGCGCCGCCTGTCGGACGCGCTCGCAAAAAACAAGCTCGAGGACGTTGCCTATGAGCGGGAAGAGCCGCTCTTTGTCAAAAACCTTGAAAACGTACAGGGCGACGAGCGCGACGTCATTCTTTTCTCCGTCTGTTACGGTCCTGACCGTGCCGGAAGAGTTTCGCTCAATTTCGGGCCGCTCAATCAGGTCGGCGGCTGGCGCCGCCTGAACGTTGCGGTGTCGCGTGCAAGGGAAGAGATGGTCGTCTTTTCGTCTATGACGTCGGCGATGATCAACCTTGCAAAGACAAACAGCAAAGGGGTCGCGGGGCTGAAAGCCTTTTTGGAATTTGCCGAAAAGGGAAAAACGACGCTTGCCATCAGCTCGGAAGAGCTCAAACCGTCGGCAAGCGGCATCGGCAAATACATTGCACAGGAACTCAAAACATACGGCTATGAATGCCGCTACGACGTCGGTGTGTCCGACTTCAAGATCGATTGCGCCGTCATCGACCCGCGCAACAAAAAGCGTTTCCTGCTTGCGGTCATGTGCGACGGCGCCACGGCGAGCCGCTCCTGCGCGAAGGACAGGAACCTTTTGCAGATCCAGACGCTTAAACTCAACAACTGGAACGTGGTGCGGCTGTTCACCATCAACTTTATCAACAATCCGAAGCGCGAGATCAAAAAGATCAAGGACGTGCTGGACCGCCTGTGCGGGCTGGAAAAGGGGAGCCGCGATCACCTGCTCAAATACCGCAAGAATTACCGTTATGCCAAGCTTGAAACACAGCAGAACCTTGCCCAGTATATAACGGGCGGGGAACATGACGCGGAGATCCTTGCGCGCCTGCGTGCGATCGTTGCGGCGGAAGAACCGATTTCGGACAGGTTCCTGATGAAACGCTGCCTTTCCTCCCTCGGTATCGTGAAATTCGGGTCGAAGGTGGAGGAGCGCATGCAGAAGCTGATCGCGCTGTGTGCGTTTAAAGAAGAGCAACTTTGCGGGAAAACATATCTGCGGAAGTCGGATAAGTGTTTTGCGTGCGATTTTTATCGGACGGAAGCCGAGCCGATCCGCCGTTCGGAGGACGACTTTACGCCGTACGAGATCATTGCGCTCGTGCGCGGACTGCTTGAAAACCGCGTGAGCCTGTATGTAGCCGACCTGCTGCCTCTCGTTTTTGAGGAACTCAAAGTTGCCCGCCCCGGTGATAAGCTGACGGAATTTGTCGGCGAATGCATTGCGTTGGGTGTACAGCGTTCGTATTTTGTACGCTCGGTCAGCGATCGGATCAGTTTGAGCTGAATGCGCGTTGTGCGGCGTTCGCCTCGGCGTGCGTCTGCTTTTACGGAAGATAAAAAGAAATGATGTCTGAACAGAAAAAGGGGATACGCCGTCTGTATACGGGCGACAGGTTCGTGAATTTCCGTCCCGTCCTGTTGCTGTGCGTTGCATTCGGGCTCGGTATCCTCTTTTTTTGGCTGTTCGGGCTGTATTCGTTCCTGTTTACACTGCTTGCCGTGCCTGCGGCGGCAGTGCTTTTGCTCCTGCACCGTTTCAAAAGAAGTCCCGTGCGCGGGAAACTGCTGTTTTCCCTGCTTTTGTGTGCCGTTTTTGCGGTCGGGTCTCTCTCAATGCTGCTGCATGTCGGCGCGTTTGAAACCTCGCCCGAGGCGGACGGCGATTATACCGTTGTCGGCGTTGTGGAGGAGATCGGTGCGGCAGGGTTCGGCGAGGTGCTTACCCTGCGTGACGTTACGCTCGTTTCGGAAGAGGGCGACGAGCTTGTTCCCGGCAAAAAACTTGTGCTGTATGCATCTGCTCCGCAGGCAGAGATCGGTATGCTCGTCTATGCCGAGGCGGACGTCACGACGTACGATATTCGGTCTTACGGAAAGATCAATACCAACGCGGTCATCGGCGGGATCCGCTATCGCGCGGTGAGCAGTGAAGTATACATAGCGGGGGAAGGCAGGCAGGGAGTATTTGATGCCGTGCGCGGCAGAGTGCGCGATGTGCTGTTTGCCAACCTGGACGGGGAAACCGCTCCGATCGCCTATGCCATGCTGTTGGGCGACAGCGGCTATATGGACGAGGATGTGCTGCAGAATTTCCGTTACGGCGGCGTGGCGCACATCTTTGCCGTTTCGGGGCTGCATATCGGCATCGTGTACGGCATCCTCGCTTTTTTCCTGCGCAAACTGCGCGTCAACCGCTGGATCAGGCTGCCGATCATTGCTGCCGTGCTGATTTTTTACGCGGGCGTATGCGGGTTTTCTCCGTCGGCGCTGCGCGCGCTCGTCATGTGCCTTGTCCTTTCCGTGGCGGATGCGGCGGGGTGGGCGTATGACAGACTCAATTCCGTTTCGCTTGCCGCGCTCGTGGTGCTGGCGGTGAATCCTTTTTATCTGTTTTCGGTCGGCTTTCAGCTGTCACTTGCCGCGGCTGCGGGGATCATCGTCCTCGGCGGGCGGCTCGCGCGCCTTTTGGCGCGGGTGCGCTTTCTTCCGCAAAAACTCGGCTCTGCATTTGCCGTATGCTTTTCTGCGCAGGTCTGCACCTTTCCGCTGCTGCTCGATGCCTTCGGGTATGCATCTTCGCTCGGTATGGTGCTGAATCTGCTGTTCGTTCCGATCATCAGTTTTGTCTATGCGGTCCTGTTCGTTTTTACGGTTTTTGCCGCGATGTTGCCGTTTGCGGAAGCCGTTCTTCTGTTTGTTCCGGGGTATTTGCTGCAAGCCGCGGTCACGCCGATCCTGTTGTTTGAATTGAACGTTCTGCTCATTGCGGGGTTTTCTTTCGGCGGGCTTTCCGCGCTCTATTTCGGGGCGGTTTACGCCTTTTCCGACAAGATCAATCTGCGTCCGCTTCCGCGCGGCATATTGGTCTTTTTTCTCTGTCTTGTGCTTACCGTCTGTATGCTGTTCCGCAACAATGCGTTCGGGTACGATGCCCGTCTGTCGCTGCACTCGTATTACGGGGAAAACAATGTGCTTTTACTGCGGCAGGGCGGGCAGACCTGCCTGATCGCAACGGGCATGCCGGACGGTATGTTTTTGGAACGGCTGTTTTTGCAGGAAAGCGTGCGGGAGATCGATGCGGCCGTGATCCTTGCGGACGAAAGGGAAACAAACACGGCGGTGCCCGTACTTCTGCAATATGCCGACGTGGGTACATTGTACGTCCCCATGGATTCAGCGCTCGTCGATTCCTTTCAGACGGTCGACGTCGTTTATGCGGATCTGTTTGCTTTCGGCGCGGCGGACCTCGCCTTTTTCGCGGACGATATTCTGTACCTCACGCTGTACGGCACAGAGATCGCCGTCGCGGCGGAAGCGGCAGAACCTGTCCCGCCGCTTCCGCGCGCGGATATTTTGATCGCCGACGCATATTCGGCGGAGCTTATGCTGGCTTTTATGCCGCAGCGTGAGATCTATTTCCGTAAAACGGACGGAAAAACAAGTATTTACAACACGGGCGACTTGCAAATCCTTTGGAAAAGTGATATAATTTCAATATCAGCAGCGGGGTAGCGCATGAAATTTATCATGTTCAAAGGCAGCCTTGAAGAAGGGGTTGCACCTATTTATTTGTTTGACGGAGAGGAAGAATATTTTAAACGGCGCGGGGAAGAGATGCTGAAGCAGAAATATCTTACCGAGCCGTCCCTCAATTACAGCATCTTTGACGGAGCGGAGCTGAAAGGTTCCCGCCTTACCGAACTGATCGCCGCGGCGCAGAGCTTTCCCTTTCTCAGCGAAAAGCGGATCGTGAAAGTGGCGGGACTGTATCCGACGGAAAAAGAATATGAAACGTACCTCAGACCGTATTTCGAGCATCCCTGTGATACGACGATCCTGCTTATCGTGAACGGGGAAGGGAAAGCGAAGGGATTTGATCTGAAAAAAGCCCCCAACGTTACGCGCGTTGATTGTTCGCGTGCCGACGAGGAAACGGTCTTGCGCTGGATCTACACGCGTATGCGCCGGGCGGGCGTTGCATGCAACACGGATTGCTGCGAACGCATTATGCGGTACTGCCTCGGCAGTATGTCGCGGATTGCAACGGAAACGGAAAAATTGCTGGCGTACGCGGGGCAGGGCGGAACGCTTACGGCTGAAGACGTTGATGCCGTCGTCTACCGCGATACAGACTATAAGATCTATGAAATGACGGACGCGCTCGGGCGCGGTAATTACGGAGCGTACCTTTCCGTAATGAACGAGCTGCTCGGGAAGGGCATGGACGAGGCGGGCGTTCTCAATTCGCTGTGCAATTATTTCCGCACGATGTACGAGATCCTCGCGCTGAACAAAAGCGATGCCGATACCGCGAAGGCGCTCGGGATGAAGGAGTACGCCGTAAAGATGAGCCGCAGGCAGGCGAAACTTTTGGGAGCGGCGAAGGTGGAGACGTCATATTTTGCTATTTTCGGGGCGGTGAACGCCGTCAAAAGCGGCAAAATGACACCGCAGGGAGCATTGACATCTGTAAACGCGATGCTTTTTTTCGGTATGAAGGAAAATAATGCCTGTTAAGCACTTTTATTTGCTTTTCTTTTTTTGATTTTTTTTGTAAAATATTTGTAAAATTTATTGCGCCGAGCAATGTACGGATCCGTATTTGGGCGCGCAGCATCCACGGAGGGTGCCATGCAGGGTTTTTTTGAAAACATAGCCAACATTTTCAGGGGATTCACTGTTTTTGACGCATTGGAGATCCTGATCTTTGCGGTCGTGATCTATTATGTGTTCCGCGTGCTCAAGCTCAGCGGCGCACGGTGGCTTATTGCCGTTTTCGTGCTCATCCTTGTGGCCGCCGGCGTGGTGTTTATCGGAAACGATGAACTGCACAACTGGCTGTTCATTCTTGTGCCGCTTCTTCTTATCCTTGTCATGTTGGTCATCTTCAATGTGGAAGTCAAGCGCGATCTTCTGAATTTCGGCTCATACACACCGACCGAACGCAAGGAGCATCAGTCGGGCGCGTCGCGGGAAGAGGTGGAGCGGTATGTGTCAGAGATCATCAAGGCGCTGCAGAATCTTTCCAAAGACAACATCGGTGCGCTTATTATTCTGGCGAGCGACAACATTCCCGCGCAGGTGCTCGAAAGCGGCGTTGCGCTGGACGCAAAAATTTCGTCGCAGCTGATCGAGGGGATCTTTTTCCCGAAAGCGCCGTTGCACGACGGTGCGATGATCATCAACAATTATAAAATTCAGGCGGCAGGGTGTTTTCTGCCTTTGACGCAGAACGTCAATATACCGAAAGAGTTGGGGACCCGCCACCGTGCGGGCATCGGGATAACCGAAACGAGCAACGTCATCGCGCTTATCGTATCCGAAGAAACGGGCATCATCACGATCGCACAGCGCGGCAAAATTTCGCGGTATGCGGATTACGACTTGCTGAAACGTACGCTCAATGATTATTATTGGAAGGATCTCAGTGCAGACGGGAGGAAACGCGCATGAGGGAAAAGAGCTTTTGGCGGAAAGTCGCCGGGATTTTTATTGACAACGTACCGCTCAAACTGCTGGCGATCGTGCTTGCGGTAGGGATATTTATTGTCATCAATTACGGCGCCTGATCGGTGAAATAGGTTTTTTACGGATGAAAAAAAATTATATCGGCGTACCTGAAATTTTGCTCCCCGCCGCAGGAACAGATCTGGCTTCCTGGGCGGTCATTGCATGCGATCAGCATACATCGGATCTTTCATATTGGGAAGCTTTGGACGCGTTTGTCGGGGAAAAGCCTTCCACATTGCGGATGATCCTTCCCGAAGTATATATGGAGACGGAGAAGGACTATTCCGCCCGCATCGGCGCGGCAAAGACCGCGATGCAGACGTATCTGGACGAAGGCGTGTTCCGCCGTCTTCCGCGCGGGTTCATTCTTGTGGAGCGTTCTACGCCGTATGTGAAGATGCGCCGCGGCATTGTGCTGAGCGTTGACCTCGAGGCGTACTCGTACCGCCACGAAGACGCGGCGCCCATCCGCGCGAGCGAGGCGACGATCGTTGAACGGATCCCGCCGCGGCTGAAGATCCGCGAAGGGGCGCCTCTTGAACTGCCGCACATCATGCTGCTGTATGATGATCCCGGCAATACGGTATGGGCGGCTGCGGAACGGCAGGCGGCAGAAATCGTATATGATTTCGATCTGAATATGGGAGGCGGACATCTGCGCGGGCGCCTCGTTACGGAAGCGCAGCCTGCCCTGGATGCCTTTTATGCGCTGGAAAAGGGCGGCATGCTGTTTATGGTCGGCGACGGGAACCATTCGCTTGCAACGGCAAAAGCCGCATGGGACAAGCTGAAAGGCTCGCTTACGCCGCAGGAGAGGGAAACGCACCCTGCGCGCTACTGCCTGTGCGAGGCGGTGAACCTCTACGACGCAGGGATCTACTTTGAAGCGATCCACCGCCTTGTGAAGGGTGTGGACGCGGAAAAATTTACGGCGTATTTTTCCTCGTTCGGTTCGGGGAAGGGCGCGCTGTACATAGGCGGAAGGCGTGCACCGCTCGGCGTTTCCGAAAGTGCGGCGGAAGCCGTTGCGGAAACGGACAGGCGTATCGCCGAATATCTTGCGAAGAACGGCGGAAGCGTTGATTATGTGCACGGGGAGGACGCGCTTGCCGAATTGACGAAAGCGCATCCGGATTATGTCGGCGTCGCTTTGCCGAAAATGGATAAATCGGAATTGTTCCCGCGGGTGCTGCGGTACGGAAGTCTGCCCCGCAAGACCTTTTCTATGGGGGAAAGTGCTGAAAAACGATACTACCTTGAAGCGAAGGAGATACGGTAATGCACGTGAAAGTCTGTAAATTCGGCGGTTCGTCTCTGGCGGACGGAAACAATATTCGCCGCGCGGCGGAGATCCTCCGCGCCGACGAAACAAGGAGGTACGTCGTCGTATCTGCGCCCGGCAAGCGTTTTTCGGGGGACGTAAAGATCACCGATCAGCTGTACGAATGCTACCGCGAAGCGGCGGAAACGGGCAGCTGCGTAAACGCTTTCGCGCCCGTCCGCAGGCGGTTTTTGTCTATCGTTGAAGAGCTCGGGCTGGAACATTTCGACATCGCGTCCATTCTCGACGAATGCGAGCGGCAGATCATAGCCAATAAAAGCGCCGATTTTACGGCGTCGCGCGGGGAATACCTGAACGCGCGCCTCATTGCCGCATTGCTCGGGTGGGATTTTGTCGACGCACAGGAGATCATCTATTTCAACGAGCGCGGCATGTTCGACGAAGCGCGCTCTTACCGTCTGATCGAGCGCAGGCTGAAACACTGCAAAAATGCCGTTATTCCGGGATTTTACGGTATGGATGCATGGGGGTGTGTCAAAACATTTACGCGCGGCGGAAGCGACATCAGCGGTTCGATCATTGCGCGCGGCGTGAATGCGGAATTGTACGAAAACTGGACGGATGTAAGCGGCTTTCTTGCCTGCGATCCGCGTATCGTCAATAATCCCCAAAAGATCGGCGTCATCTCGTTCAAAGAGCTGCGTGAGCTTTCGTATATGGGCGCAAACGTTCTGCATGCGGATGCCATCTATCCCGTCAGGAAAGGGGATATCCCCATCCGTATCAAAAATACCTTCCGCCCGATGGATGAAGGTACTTTGATCCTGCCGTCCAAAAAGTACGTAAAGCACGGGAACCGCGTGACCGGTATCGCGGGCAAAAAGGATTTCACCGTCATTTTTCTTGAAAAGCAGCTCATGAACGCGGAGATCGGTTTTGCGCGCAAGGTGCTTTCCGTGCTGGAAAAGGACGGGATCAACTTTGAACATATGCCGTCCGGCATCGATACGCTTTCGCTGGTGATCGAAAGCAAATATCTGGCGGGGGGCGTTTTGGATACGCTCATCGGCCAGATCAAGGAAGCGGTGAATCCCGATTATGTGCGCGTTCTGGAGGATATTGCCCTTGTTGCGACGGTCGGTCACGGTATGACGGCGAGCGTCGGAACGTCGGCGCGGCTGTTCACGGCGCTTTCGCAGGCCGGAGTAAACGTACGCATGATCGATCAGGGGTCAAGCGAGATCAACATTATCGTCGGCATTGACAATGCCGATTATGAAAAATGTGTGCGCGCGATCTATTTTGAATTCTTCAGTAACGCTACGGAGGCAGACGAATGAAGGGGGTCCTGTTGAAAAAGCTGCTGCTCGCCGGCAGCTATTTCGTTGTTGCCTGCCTTGTCGAAATGATCACGTTCCTGATGATGGGGTTCGGCGCGCTTCCGAAGTATGTCTGGCTTGATGTTGCCTGCATACTTATTGTGACGGCGGTGGTCTACATCATTCCTTCTTTCCGTGCGCAGTCGGTCGTTATTGTCGCTTTGCTGATCCTGCAGTGCTTTTTGTCGGTCGTCAATCAGATTTTGTACGATATGAGCGGCTTTGTGTTCGTGCTTTCGCTCTTCTCGGTCGCGAACGCTGCCGTAGGCGCTTTCCGTCTGGAATATCTGAATTTTTATATCATCGGGATATTTTTGGTCATATTGGCGCTTGAGATCACGTATGTCACCGTCATATGCCGCAGGGTAAAAGTCAAATGCGTCAGACACGGGCAGACGACCGTGCTTGTCCTGTTCCTTGCGCTGCTTGTGGCGGGGCTTTCCGAACTTCTGTATTTTACGGAAAAAAGCACCTTCGTCCGTGCCGATGATAACGATCCGATGTATATTTACAAGGACGACGGCTATCTTTATTCGACGCAATTCGTCACGGCAAAAGCGCTGAGGTCGTTCGGTACATTCAGTTTTTATTATAAGAACATAGCAAATTTTATCGCGGATATCGATGAAGCGAATCTGACCGACGAAGATGTTGCCGAACGCGTAGAGGCGCTGCATTCTTATTTTGCCGAGGGCAGCAGAAGTTCGTCGCTGGAGGACCTTGATCTGTCGCCGTACGGCGGAAGCGATCAGATCATGACGGGCATGCTGGACGGGCAGAATATCGTGCTCATCGTGATCGAGTCGGGCGAGTGGTACGGGATCAATTCCGAATATACGCCGACGCTGTATGCCCTGGCAAGCCAGGGCGTGGCGATGACGAATTATATCACGCGCGATAAAACCAATCATTCCGAAGCCATGTCGGTTTTGGGAAGCTATCCGATCGAGGACAAAAACTCGTTTGAAGCGATCCTTGAAAAGGGTCTGGCATTTTCCTTGCCGAATATCGTGAAAAACAACGGGTATACGACCAATTATTTCCACACGGGGAACGCCACGTATTATAACCGGAATGAATCGTTCGGCGGCGGTGTATACGGGTTCGAGCATGCGGCTTTTGCCGATACGCTTGAAAAGATAAACGGCTACTATGATAAGAACGGCTTCTACGACTTTGACCGCGACAGCGAAATGATATCGCAGTATCTTGACGCATATACCAGGGTCGACGAAGAGGACAGCGCTTTTTATACGCAAATGATGACGCTGATCAGCCATGGCTCTTATGAGGACCTGATCTCATACGGGGATTACTCGGCAGATTGGACGCAGGAACAGAAAGATGCATTTTCGGCAGCTTGTACTGTAAAAGAGTTGGAGATCTACTATGAACGGATCGACGACTATCCTGCACCGGGGTCCTATATCGACGAAAAATTTGCGCTCACGGCGGATAAATATGAAGAGGAGTCTTCGGACGGCAGCGAAGAAACGGATCCGTCTGCCGGAGAGGAAACGGGCGAACCGGTGCCGACGGATGTATATCTTCGGTACAAGCGCTATCAGGCAGGGCTGATGGATCTCGACGTGGGCGTCAACCGCTTGCTCCACGAATTGCAGCAGAGCGGCGAATTGTCCAATACGACGTTCGTCTTTTACGCGGATCACAACGCTTATTATTCGGACCAGGTATATGCGCTGAAGAACGTCAAAGAGGATCAGGTCTGGAACCTGAAACTGTATAACATACCGTTCTTTTTCTGGTCAGGGAAGTATATGTCGCTTTCGGTCGAAAGCGACCTGTACGACGGGGTCGCGTATGTTAAAGACGATCTTACGGAAGAGATGATGGAGGAAAGCGGGCTTGCCGCGGCGGATTTCTATGACGGCGCGTTCTATTATGCGATCTCGCACAGCGCGCAGGATGACAGTTACGCCTTTTTGCGCGGAGCAAAGATCGAAAAATTCTGCGATTCCTTTGACGTTCTTCCGACGCTCCTCGATCTTCTCGGGTACGATTACAATCTGAATCTTTACCACGGCTACAGCGTTTTCGATGAGCCGGAGTCCTTGTTTGTTTCCCGAGAGTCCGGAATGTTCAAAAAATATATTTATACGTCCGGGGATGATGTTTATGTGCAGGCAAAAGTGAATGAAAACGGCTCAGTGCAGTCCATGGAAGGAGATATACTCTTTTTTACCGATTCCGACGGCAGGGCGTGCGTCACGGTCTGGAACGAGAACGGGGAAGTCACGTACCTTGCGGATGAAGTAAAAGAGTATATGTATGTGCTTGACGATTATATCGTTTACAGCATAGACAGTATCTTTATGAACACATCCGACGACCGCCGAGAACTCTTTTCAAAGTCGGTATTTGATTTTATGGTCGACCTTTCTTCCTACTACGAAAAGCAGGAGAAATTGGAGGAAATGTATTTTCTTGACTACTTCCGCCATGCGCCGTTCGATGGATTGGTTGAAAAGATAGCTTAACGGATCCCGTTGCAAAAAGCGGCTGCGGTCATTGACCGCAGCCGCTTTTTTGCTTTCTATGAAAACGGTTAGACGATGATGTTGATCAGCCTGTTCGGGACGACAATGAATTTTTTGACAGGTTTTCCTTCGACCAGGGGGCGGACGGCGTCGTCGGCGAGGGCGATCGTACGGATCTCATCCTCGGAAAGCCCGGCTGGAATGCGGAGCTTTGTTTTGATCTTGCTGTTGACCTGCACGGCGTATTCGGAGCTCTCCTGAATGAGCGCGCTCTCGTCGCATACGGGGTATGACTGGTCGAAAACGGAATATTTTTTCCCGAGCGTCTCCCACATCTCTTCCGCGAAGTGCGGTGCAAAAGGCGCCATGAGCAGGATAAGGTCGTTGGCGCATTCTTTGAAGAAAGAAGCGTCCTTTTGTTCGCAGCTGTCGTATTTGTACATGGCGTTCACATATTCCATCAGCCGCGCGACCGCTGTGTTGAAAGAAAAACTTTCCAGATCGCGGGTGATCTGTTTGATGGAATTGTTGCGCACATAATTGAGCCGCCGTTCTTCTTCGCCGTGTTCGCAGCTGCCTTTCATGTCTTTGACCTTGCGGACGATGCGCTCCGTGCGGTCAAGGAACCTCGCGGCAGATTTGATGCCGTCGTCGCTCCACGGTCCGCCTTCCGTATAGGAGAAACCGAACATAAGGTAAAGGCGGAACACGTCTGACCCGTATTCAGACACATAGTCGTCGGGGGAAACGATATTGCCCTTGCTCTTGGACATCCTGTTGCCGTCGGGGCCTAAGATAACGCCCTGATGCACGAGGGAGGTAAACGGCTCGTCGAAGTTCAGGTATCCCATGTCGCGCAGCGCCTTTGTGAAGAAGCGCGCGTACAGCAGATGCATGCAGGCGTGTTCTGCACCGCCGACGTACTTATCGACGGGCAGCATTTTGTTGACGATCTCAGGGTCGAACGGCGCCTTGGCGTTGTGGGCGTCGGGGTAGCGCAGGTAATACCAGCTCGAACAAACGAAGGTATCCAGCGTATCCGCTTCGCGCGTTGCGTCCGCTCCGCAGACGGGGCACTTGGTGTGCATGAATTCCTCGCTCTTGGCGAGGGGGGACTTCCCGTCCGGCTCAAACTGTACGTTGTACGGGAGTTTCACGGGAAGGTCTTTGTAGGGGACGGGCACCGTTCCGCAATGCGGGCAGTAAACGATCGGAATGGGCGCGCCCCAATACCGCTGTCGGGAAACAAGCCAGTCGCGCAGACGGTAGTTGACTTTGCGTTCGCCTTTTCCGAGCTTAGCAAGGTAATTTGTGATCGCCGTGCGTGCTTCGTCGCCGAAGCGACCGTCAAACTGCAGGCTGTTCACGCAGATCCCGTCTTCGCAGAAGGGGAGCACGGTTTCGCCGCTGCGGTTTTCAATGACTTTTTTAACGGGCAGCTCATACTTTGCAGCAAAAGCGAAGTCGCGTTCGTCATGCGCGGGAACGCCCATGACGGCGCCCGTGCCGTAGGAGTAGAGCACATAGTCCGCTGCCCAGACGGGCACCTTTTCGCCGTTTACGGGGTTGATCGCATAATGCCCGATAAACACGCCGGTCTTTTCGCGCGAAGAGGAGAGGCGGTCGATCTCATTGGTCTTGGCAGTGTTTTCGATGTATGCTTCGACGGCGGCGCGCTGTTCCTCCGATGCGAGTTTGCGCACAAGCGGGTGCTCGGGCGCGAGCACGACGTATGAAACGCCGAACACCGTATCGGGGCGGGTGGTGAATACTTTGAACGTGTCGCCGCTCTCGCAGGTGAATTCGATATCGCAGCCGACGGATTTGCCGATCCAGTTGCGCTGCATGAGTTTGGTCTTTTCGGGCCAGTCGAGTTTATCCAGCCCCGAAAGCAGCTCTTCCGCGTAATCGGTGATCTTGAAGAACCACTGTGTCAGGTCTTTTTTGACGACGGGCGTCCCGCAGCGTTCGCAGCAGCCTTCCTGCACCTGTTCGTTCGCAAGCACCGTATTGCAGCTCGGGCACCAGTTCACGGGCGCCTCCTTGCGGTAGGCGAGCCCTTTTTCGTAGAGTTTCAGGAACATCCACTGCGTCCACTTGTAATAGTCCTCTTCGCAGGTCTTTACTTCGGCGGACCAATCGAACATCGCTCCCATGGCTTTGAGCTGATGCTCCATCGTTTCGATGTTCTTTTCGGTGGAGTCTTTGGGATGGATCTTGGTTTTGATCGCGTAGTTTTCGGCAGGAAGCCCGAACGCGTCGAATCCCATGGGCTGGAATACTTCGTAGCCCTGCATTTTTTTGAACCGCGCATAGCTGTCCGCGGGGCCGTAATTGTACCAATGCCCGATGTGCAGTTTCGCGCCGGAAGGGTAGGAGAACATTTCCAGCATATAGAACTTCTTATCGATGTTCTTCTTGTTGAAATAATTTTCCTTGCTTTTTTCCCAACGTTGCTGCCATTTGCTTTCAACGTTCTTCATGTCCATAAACTTACGTACCTCCGCGCACTGGCGTGCGTTTTAATTTTCGTCGTTCTTTTGTGCAGGATCGCCGGGCTTTTCCGCCGCGGGTGCCTCATCTGTCTCCGTGTCGGCCGCCGCGCCGCCCGTCGCAACCTTCCCGCTTTTCTGCGCTTCCGTACCGCCTTTCTTTTTTTGCGCGAAATGGCAGATAAGATAGATCGCGGGGCCGAGTATGGGAACGAACAGCACAAGCAGATTCCACAGCACCAACGGCGCTTTTTTGATTTGCTTCCCCGCGACAAGTTTGTCTTTAAGCAGAAGCCAGATTGTGAAGATCGCGCAGAAATAGTGCACGATCAGTATGACGATGAGGGCGATCAGCCAGTCTTCCATACGTGAGCCTTCTGCGGGCGAACCGCATTGCGTCTTTATAGTTTGTAATTATATAATTTTCCGTGCATTTAGTCAAGTATTATGTGCCGTACAAATTTTACAAAGAAGGCGGCGTAAATAATTTGCAGGCTGCTGCATACACTGAATCGTATGGATGAACTGATCGTTTCCGAGCGCGAAAGCGCCTTCCGCTATATCGCATATACCGCAGGCGCACTTTCCGGCTGCCGCCGCACAGCGAATACGGAGATCCGATTTCAGGGCGGGCGGGTGATCCTGTGCGTGCGGGCGGGCGAACGCGCGCTGGCGGCTCTGCGCGCTCCCGTTGAGGACAGGATCGCCGAAGTGTACTGCGTCGGTTATAAATACGAATTGCTCCGCGCGCACGTCTGTCCCGCAGGGCTTACGCCTGAGGAGCGGGAGATCTTGTTGTCTGCGATCATTGCGGCGGATCTTGCTGGCGATAAGCGCTATGTCCTTTCGCGCCTTGCGGAAGTAAAGGAGCATACGCTGGACGGCTTTTATCTGTTCCGCCTGCGCGAGCTTGCGGCAAAATGGAAAAATATCGCGGCTTGCGTTCCGCCGGTATTTTCAAACGGGCAGCTGATCGAGTTTATGCAGTATATTCTCGGCGGAAGCAGGGGAAGAGTCTTTTTGAAGGGGAACGAAGTATATGACGCGCGCTGCCGCAGACTGCATCGGGCGTCGCTTCTGGGCGAGGAAACGGTGCCGGACACCTTGCGTGAGATCGTGCTCAGCGGGGCAGGGAAAGTGGAGTGCCTGGGCAAAGCGGATGAGCGCGAAGAACGTTTTCTCAGAAGGTATTATGCGGGGCGGGTCGGCTTTTTTGCCTGACCGCCGCGCCCGAAAATTCCGTCGGGAACGCCCCTTAAAATCGTTGACAAACGGCGGGGAAAGGGGTAGAATAAGAACACAAAAGTCAAGCCGCATAAGAGGGGAGACAAGTATGCCGCGCGGGCAATGCCCCAGAGAGCGGAACATCAGCTGCAAGTTCCGCGTACCCCGCCCGGAGGAAACCGCTCCTTTCGGCAAAAGTTTTTCCGCCCCTTTTCAAAAGGCGGGCAAAGAGCGGCAGCGAACGCTGCAATTAAGGTGGAACCGCGCAATGTTTGCGTCCTTAAACGATTTGTTTAAGGCGCTTTTTTATTTATCAGAACCATTTCATAAAAACGGAGGGAGGTATTTCAAGTATGATCATCACACTCAAGGGAGGGGACAAACGGGAGTACGACGCGCCCGTCACCTGCAAACAGATCGCGCAGGACATCAGCGAAGGGCTTGCGCGCGCCGCGGTCGCCGCAAAGGTGAACGGCAAACTCGTCGACCTCAATTCTACGGTTTCGGAGGATTCCGAGGTCGAGATCGTCACGCTGAAGGATAAGGAGGGGCTGCAGGTTTACCGCCATACTGCGGCGCATGTGCTCGCGCAGGCGGTCAAAGCGATCTTCCCGACGAGCAAACTTGCGATCGGTCCGACGATCGACAACGGGTTCTATTACGACATCGACTTCAAAACGCCTATTTCCGCGGAGGACCTTTCCAAGATCGAGGCGGAGATGAAAAAGATCATTAAGAGCAATCTTCCCATCGAGCGGTTTACGCTGCCCCGTGCGGACGCGATCAAGCTCATGACCAAGTACTCCGAAAAATACAAGGTCGAACTGATCAAAGATCTGCCCGAAGGGGAGGAGATCTCCTTCTATAAACAGGGCGGGTTTACCGATCTCTGCCGCGGGCCGCACCTGCCTTCCACGGGAAAGATCAAAGCGTTCAAACTTATGAGCATCGCGGGGGCGTACTGGCGCGGCAACGAAAAGAACAAGATGCTTACCCGTATCTATGGTACCGCCTTTGCCAAAAAAGAGGAGCTGGACGCTTACTTCACCATGCTGGAAGAGGCAAAAAAGCGCGACCATACCAAACTCGGGAAAGAGCTCGGCCTGTTTGCGATGATGAACGAAGGAAAGGGTTTCCCGTTCTTCCTGCCCAAGGGCATGGTCCTGAAAAACATCCTCATCGATTTTTGGCGGCAGATCCACACCCGCGAAGGGTACGTTGAAGTACAGACGCCGATCATCCTCAACCGCAGCTTGTGGGAGACATCCGGGCATTGGGATCACTACAAAGAGAATATGTACACGACGAAGATCGACGGGGAGGACTGCGCCATCAAGCCCATGAACTGCCCCGGCGGGATGCTCGTGTATAAACTCAACCCGCACAGCTATAAAGATCTTCCTATCCGCATGGGCGAGCTGGGCATCGTGCACCGCCATGAAAAGAGCGGGCAGCTGCACGGGCTGATGCGGGTCCGCTGCTTTACGCAGGATGACGCGCATATCTTTATGCTGCCCGAACAGATCACGGACGAGATCAAGGGTGTCGTGCGCATCATCAACGAGGTGTACACGCTGTTCGGGTTCAAATATCACGTCGAACTTTCCACCCGCCCCGAAAACAGCATCGGCAGCGACGAGGATTGGGAGAACGCTACGAACGCCCTGCGTGTTGCTTTGGATGAGATGGGGCTGGAATATGTGGTCAACGAGGGCGACGGTGCGTTCTACGGCCCGAAGATCGACTTCCATTTGCAGGATTCCATCGGCAGGACCTGGCAGTGCGGCACCATTCAGCTCGACTTCCAGCTCCCGCAGCGCTTCGAAGCGGAGTATACGGGCGAGGACGGGCAGAAACATCGCCCGATCATGATCCACCGCGTCGTGTTCGGCTCCATCGAGCGCTTCATCGGCATCCTCATCGAGCATTATGCGGGCAAGTTCCCCGTGTGGCTCGCATCCGTGCAGGTGAAGGTGCTGCCTGTTTCGGATAAGTCTCTCGAATATGCAAAGAGCGTGGAAGCGGCGCTGCGTGAAAAGGGACTGCGCGCCGAAACGGATGCGCGCAACGAGAAGATCGGCTACAAGATCCGCGAAGCGCAGCTCGAAAAAGTGCCGTACATGCTCATCGTCGGAGACAAAGAGCGCGAGGAAGGGACGGTTTCCGTCCGCATGCGCGAAAAGGGCGACGTGGGCGCGATGGCTGTCGAAGAGTTTGCCGCGCGCGTAAAGAAAGAAAACGACGAAAAGACGGTTTTTTAAAAAATAAGGGAAAGAGGCTGTAAAAACCGTTGACAAAATTGCGGCGATAGGGTATACTTTTTTGGAAAGCAGAAGAAAGACCTTCTCGCCTTGCGGCTTACGTGCTTCAAGTGCCATAAATACGATGTATCCGCCGATGTGTTTCTTATGCACGGCGATCGGTTCGGTTTATGCAAAGCGGGTCTTTTCAGATCCGCTTTTTCATTGCCTCGCGGCAAATAAAGACGGAAAGGACGGTACATGGCAAACATCAAAAGTCAGCATCAGATCAACGAGCAGATCCGCGATCGTGAAGTGAGAGTGATCGGCGCCGACGGGCAGCAGCTCGGCGTCATGAGTTCGCACGAGGCGCTGCGCCTCGCCGAAGAGAGCGATTTGGACCTGGTCAAAATTTCGCCGACGGCGATCCCGCCCGTCTGCAAGATCATGGATTACGGCAAATACAAATTCGATCTCGGTAAAAAAGAGAAGGAAAACCGCCGCAACCAGAAGATGGTCGAACTCAAAGAGGTTCGCCTTTCTATGACCATCGATACGAACGATCTGAACGTTAAATCGCGCCAGGCACAGAAATTCCTTGAATCGGGGAACAAAGTGCTCGTGTCCATCCGCCTGCGCGGCAGGCAGAACGCACATCCGGGACTCGGCGTAGATGTGATGAACAAGTTTTTTGAGATGCTTGAAGGCAAGGCGGTCATGGACAAGAAGCCGACAAGCGAAGGGCGCAACATCTCGATGGTGCTTTCGCCCGTCAAACAATAAAGCCGCGCTTTTGCGCGGGTCCCTTCGTGGACAAGCAGTTTCAAGAAAATAAAATCGGAGGAGAAGCAAGTCATGCCTAAACAGAAATCGCACAGCGGTTCCAAAAAGCGCTTCGATATCACGGGAAGCGGCCGCGTAAAGAGAGCACAGTCGGGTAAGAACCACAAGACGGGTGAAAAGCCCCGCAAGCGGAAGAGAGGGCTGCGCCAGACGGCGTATGTCAGCGAAACCCAGGAACTGACGGTCAAGAACCAGCTGATCCCTTACAAGAAATAAGTTTAATTTAAGGAGCAAGAAAGATGCGTATTAAAAGAGGTGTAAACGCTGTTAAAAAGCGCAGGAAGATATTCAAACTTTCCAAGGGGTATTTCGGTTCCAAGAGCCGTTCCTACCGTATCGCCCGCGAAGCGGTGATGAAGTCGCTGATGTATGCGTACGTCGGCAGGAAGAACAGAAAAAGGGATTTCCGCCAGCTTTGGATCGCGCGTATCAACGCCGCCGCCAGGGTGAACGGGCTTTCGTACAGCAAATTCATGCACGGGCTGAAAGTCGCCGGCATCGACCTCAACAGGAAGGTGCTTGCGGATATCGCCGTCAGCGACGCGGCTGCCTTTGCCGCGCTTGCCGAAAAGGCGAAAGCGGCGATCGCTTAAAAGATCGACAGAAAAACCTTCTTTTGCAAGAAGGTTTTTTGCTAATCATATGATCACGTCGAAAAACAACGAATGCATCAAGCGGATCGCCTCCCTGAAAGAAAAAAAGGGGAGACGCGAACAGGGCGCCTATCTGGTCGAGGGCATCAAACAGGTGCGCGAGGCGCTTGCTGGCGGGCTTCCCGTCGAACAGGTAGTCCTGTCCGAACGGTACGCGGGCGATCCGTTGCCCGTTCCGCCCGAAAAGCAGCTCCTTGTCTCCGAGGCGGTTTTCGCGAAACTGAGCGAAGAGGCGTCGCCGCAGGGCGTGCTCGCCGTGCTGCGTGTGCCTGCCTGTACGCCGCGTCCGCCGAAAGGCAATTCGCTGTTGTTGGACGGGATCGCCGACCCGGGGAACCTCGGGACCATTATCCGAACGGCGAACGGGGCAGGCTATGAGGATATTTATCTGAAAAACTGCACCGATCCCTTTTCCCCGAAGTGTGTGCGCGCCTCGATGAGCGGTATCTTTTTCGTACGGCTGCATGCCGGCGGGGAGCAGGAGCTTTTTGAGGCGCTTGAAGGTGTTCCGCTCATCTGCGCGGATATGGCAGGGACGGATATGGAGCTGTTTTCCCCGCCGCCGCAATTCTGCCTTGTCATAGGAAACGAGGCGAACGGAGTGAGCGAAGCGGTGCGCGCACGGTGCGCCCATACGGTATCGGTGCCGCTGCGGGAAACATGCGAAAGTCTGAATGCGGCGGTCGCGGCGGGCATCCTTATGTACCGCCTTTTGAAAAAATAATTCAACAGAGAGGAACTAAAAATGTCAGGGCACAGCAAATGGCATAATATACAGGCAAGGAAGGGCAAGGCGGACGCTGCCCGCGGCAAGATCTTCACCAAGATCGGGCGCGAGATCTCCGTTGCGGCGAAGGGCAACCCCAATCCCGATACGAACAGCAAGCTCGCGGATGCGATCGCCAAGGCGAAGGCGAACAACATGCCCAACGACAACATCCAGCGCTGCATCAAAAAAGCGGCGGGCGAGCTCGGCAGCGCGAACTATGAAACGCTCGTGTACGAAGGCTACGGCGTGGGCGGCTCGGCGCTCATCATCAATACGCTGACGGACAATAAGAACCGTACGGCGGGCGACGTGCGCAGCACGCTCTCCAAGGGCGGCGGCGAACTCGGCAGCACGGGGTGCGTGTCTTACATGTTTGACAATAAGGGGCTGCTTGTCGTGGAGCGTACGATCGACCTTGACGAAGATACCGTTACGGAATACGCGATCGACGCGGGCGCGGATGATATCGTCGTGCAGGACGACGCATATGAAATCTATACGACTCCGGCGGCGTTTTCGGGCGTACGCAAATACCTTGAAGAGAAAGGGCTTTCCTTCCTGGAAGCGGATGTGCGTATGATCCCGCAGAGCAAGATCACGCTCAGCGAGGAAAACACCGAAAAATTCATTAAGCTGTTGGACAAGCTGGAAGATCTGGACGACGTGCAGGACGTGTATCACAATGTAGAGTTGCCCGACGAGGACGAAGAAGAATAAATTCCGCAGCGTGCCGTGCTGCGGGAGGAGGCTGAATATGGCGGAAGTTAGCGAGGAGATTCGCAAAAACATAGAGGCTGTCTGCCGTAAGGCAAAAGAACATGCTTCGGCGGTCGCGTTTGCGTCCGAGGCTGATATGAACGCCATGCTGCGCGCGGCGGCAGACGCTCTGCGCGCAAAAGCCGCGTATATCATCGCGGAGAACGCGGAGGACGTAAAAAACTGCACGCGCGGCGCGCAGTTTGCCGATCGGCTCATGCTCAACGAAAAGCGCATCGACGGCATTGCCGCTGGGCTTGAAAAGCTCGTCGAGCTGAAATGTCCCGTCGGCGAAGTGTTGGAAGAGCGCACGCTGTACAACGGCTTGCAGCTTTCCCGCGTGCGCGTGCCTTTGGGTGTCATTGGCATTATTTACGAATCGCGCCCCAACGTGACGGCGGACGCGATCGGTCTGTGCGTCAAGAGCGGGAACGCGGTCGTTCTCCGCGGCAGCAAGGATGCGCTCCGCTCCAACAAAGCGATCTGTGCGGTCGTCAAAGGCGCGATTGCGGAAGCAGGGTACGATCCCGAATTTATTCAGCTGATCGAAGACGGTTCGCGCGAGGGCGCGACTGCGCTCATGCAGATGAACGGGCTCGTCGACGTCCTCATCCCCCGCGGGGGTGCGGCGCTCATTCAGAACGCCGTGCGGAACGCGACCGTCCCTGTCATCGAAACGGGCACGGGGAATTGCCACGTCTATTTTGAAAAGACGTGTGACCTTTCTATGGGGATGCCTATTCTCATCAATGCGAAGACGCAGCGCACGTCTGTGTGCAACGCCTGCGAAAGTTTGCTCGTGGACGAAGAGTTTGCGCAAAAGCACCTCGGCGAGATCGTCGACGCGCTGCAAAAGGCGGGCGTGGAGATCGTCGCCTGCGAAAAGTGCCGCGCGCTGATCCCTGCGCTCGCGCCCGCGACGGAAGAGGACTTCGCGGCGGAATTTCTGGCGATGAAGATCTCCGTCAAGATCGTGAGCGGCGTGGACGAGGCGATCGCGCATATCAACAAGTACGGGACCCACCACAGCGACAGCATCGTCACGAACGATGCTGCAGCCGCTGAAAAATTCCTGAACGAGGTCGACAGCGCCGCGGTGTACCGCAACGCAAGCACGCGTTTTACGGACGGCTTCGAATTCGGATTGGGCGCCGAGATGGGTATTTCGACGCAGAAGCTGCATGCGCGCGGACCGATGGGGCTGCGCGAGCTGACCTCCTACAAGTATATCGTACGCGGGAACGGGCAGGTGCGCGGCTGAGCTCGTTCTGCACGGTGTGCCGCTGTCCAAAAAAATTTTCAATCGGGCGTATATCTTTCGAGCCTTTGCGGATACTGTTACTGTCAGCGGTGATAGGAGCGGATCCGCAGAAGAAAGAAACGGTTTGAGAGAATTGTGTTTTACGAAAATGGATCCGCAGGAAATTTTATTGCCGCTTTCAGATAAAGTCACGTTTTGAATGCGGCAGAAATTGCCTGATCGCGAAGAAGATTTTCGGACTGAAAAAGGAAGAAAAGAAGAGCGGAAGGGTAAATGCAACCGCACGATAAGACGGGGCGAATGATGAGAGGGAAGGTGTAAGGTTTTACGCGTTCTCTCTTATTTTTTGTGCGGCAGGTCCTGTCATTTTACAAATGCGGCGGAATATGGTAAAATAGAGACATAAAAAAGTGGA
This sequence comes from Clostridia bacterium, assembly GCA_017886545.1. Taxonomy (GTDB): domain Bacteria; phylum Bacillota; class Clostridia; order Christensenellales; family Borkfalkiaceae; genus Borkfalkia. Next base: position 78,204 of record JAGHJS010000028.1, on the reverse strand, counting down.
GGGACGCGGATGGCAAATTCCTCTCGGTCGCGCGGTTCGGTCAGCAAAGCCGTAAAAAAATCGCACAAAGGCGTATTGCTTCTGGCGCTTTTATTCCTTTTGATCGGCGCTGCGGCGGGTGCGGCCGTTTCCTGGTTCATGACCAAAGACGACCGTTTTGTTCTCAACGGCGAAAAGGAGATCACGCTCGCCGTCGGCGAAGTGTACGAAGAGCAGGGCGCAGAGGTCATCTCTTTCGGGCGCGATATATCGGAAAACGTCGTTATCTCCGGCGATACGGTCGATGAATCGACGGAGGGCGTCTACCAGATCGTCTATTCTGTGGAGGACCTTCGTTGGGGCGAGTATCAGCTCGTCCGCGTCGTCACGGTCGGAGACGGTGACCCCGATAACGGCACGGAAGGCGAAGGAGGGGCTGCGTAATGGCGAACGGAAAGTCGAAAGGGCTGGCGGTCTTCGCCTGCATCGTTGCGCTCCTCGTCGGGCTTGTCGCGGGATTTTTCCTCTACGCGTTCCTTACGCGCGAAGAGGGAGGCGACGTCTATGTCAGCGGCGATCTGCAGATACACTTCATGGAATTGGGGAACGCGCACGCCGGCGATTCCGTATACATAAAGGCGGGCGATGCGGATATCCTCATCGACGCAGGTTCCACCCGCACGAGCACGAATACGACGGCGGCGTATATGGAACAGTACGTTACGGACGGCACGCTCGAATACGTCATCGTGACGCATGCGGACGAGGACCATATCGCAGGTTTTGCGGGAACGAGCAGTGCGCCGAGCATGTTCGACCGTTTTACCTGTGAAGTCATCATCGATTTTGCGCGGACGAATAAAGACACGGTCGTGTACAACGATTACGTTTCGCAGCGCGACGAGGCGGTCGCGGAAGGCGCCGTACACTACACGGCGCTGGAATGCTGGAACAACGAAAACGGCGCAAAGCGCACCTATGAAGTTTCCGACGGCATCGAAATGTCGGTCCTGTACAATTACTATTACGAACATTCTTCGGACGACGAGAACAACTATTCCGTATGCCTCCTGTTCAGCCAGGGCGATAAGCATTTCCTGTTTACGGGAGACCTGGAGGAGGACGGGGAGGCGCGGCTGGTCGAAAACAACGACCTGCCCGAGGTTGAACTGTTCAAAGCGGGGCACCACGGATCGAAGACCTCTTCGACAGACGCGCTGCTCTCCGTCATCAAGCCGAAGATCGTCTGCGTTTGCTGCTGCGCGGGTACGGACGAATACACCGATACGCCCGCGAACCAGTTCCCTACGCAGGCGATGATCGACCGCGTAGCGCCGTACACCGAGCAGGTATATGTAACGTCGCAGGTAGCGTCGAATGCGGACGGCTACACATCCATGAACGGCAATATCGTCGTTACCTCGAACAGAGGAGGGGTAACGGTGCAGTGTTCGAACAACAATACCCTTTTAAAAGATACCGATTGGTTCAAAGCCAACCGCGAAACGCCTGCAGCATGGGCGTAAACTACAAGCAAAGAGGAAATGAAAGTGATCCGAAACGATTTACGGAACGTGGCGATCATCGCGCACGTTGACCACGGCAAGACGACGCTTGTCGATCAGATGCTGAAACAGAGCGGTACTTTCCGCGAAAATCAGGTGGTGGAGGAACGCGTTATGGATTCGGGCGCGTTGGAGCGCGAGCGCGGCATCACCATTCTTGCGAAGAACACCTCCGTACATTACCACGGAGTGAAGATCAATATCATCGATACGCCGGGGCACGCCGATTTCGGCGGCGAGGTGGAGCGCGTTCTGAAGATGGTGAACGGCGTTCTGCTTCTCGTGGACGCGGCGGAAGGACCGATGCCGCAGACGCGCTTTGTCATGCAGAAGGCGTTGGAGCTGGGGCACAAGCTCATCATTGTCGTCAACAAGGTCGACCGTCCCGATGCGCGCATTGCGGAGGTCGAGGACGAAATCTTAGAGCTTCTGATCGACCTCAACGCGAGCGACGAACAGCTCGATAGTCCCATTCTGTTCTGTTCGGGCAGGGCGGGCACGGCGTCGCGTTACGCGGACAAGGACGGCAAAGACCTCACCCCGCTGTTCGATACCATTCTGAATCATATCCCGCCCATGGAGGCGGACGAAACGGCGCCGTTGCAGCTGCTCGTGTCCTCCATCGACTACAACGAATACGTCGGCAGGATCGGCATCGGCAGGATCGAGCGCGGCACGGCGCTTGCAAACCGTGAAGTCGCGGTCTGTAATCACAATATTCCGACGCTCAACAAGCGCGGGAAGCTCGTCAACCTCTATCAGATCGAAGGGCTTGCGCGCGTGCCCGTCGAGAGCGCAAAGGCGGGCGACATCGTCTGCTTTTCGGGGTTGGAAGGCATCAACATCGGCGATACCGTCTGTGCGACCGACTGCGTGGAAGCTGTTCCTTTCGTAAAGATCAGCGAACCGACCGTTGAAATGACCTTTTCGGTCAACGACAGCCCTTTTGCAGGGAAAGAGGGGAAGTTCGTTACCTCCCGTCATCTGCGGGACAGGCTGTACCGCGAACTTCTGCGCGACGTTTCGCTGAAAGTGGAAGATACCGATACGGCGGAGGCTTTTAAGGTCAGCGGCAGGGGGGAGATGCATCTCTCCATCCTCATCGAGACCATGCGCCGCGAAGGGTACGAATTTCAGGTGAGCACGCCGAAGGTGCTGTACAAAACCATCGACGGCAAACTGTACGAGCCTGTGGAGCGCCTGATCGTGGACGTGCCCGAAGACGGCACGGGCGCCGTGTTCCAGAGCATGGGCGAGCGCAAGGGCGAGCTGGTGCATATGAGCGCCGTCGGTTCGCGCATGCGCCTGGAATTTCTCATCCCCGCGCGCGGGCTGTTCGGGTACAAGAGCGAGTTCCTCACCCAAACGAAGGGCGAGGGCGTGATGAATTCTATTTTCTTTGAATATCAGCCGTACAAAGGCGATCTGCAGCGGCGCGATACAGGGTCGCTCGTCGCCTTTGAGTCGGGCGAGGCGGTCACTTACGGGCTGTTTAACGCACAGGATCGCGGCGTGTTGTTCATCGGGCCTGGTACGCAGGTCTACGAGGGGATGGTCGTCGGCGTTTCTCCTAAAAGCGACGACATCAACGTGAACGTCTGCAAGAAAAAGCACATGACCAACACCCGTGCGGCGGGCAGCGACGACGCGATGCGTCTCAATTCGCCGAAGATCATGAGCCTGGAAGAGTGCCTTGAATTTTTGAACGACGACGAGCTTTTGGAAGTGACGCCGAAGTCGCTGCGCATCCGCAAGCGCATCCTCGATGCGGAACTGCGGGCAAAGGCGCGCGCGAAGGAAAAGAAGGCTTGACCTTTCCAGAAAACGGATAGTGCCGTGCATATACGTGCGCGGCGGAGAATACAATACTCCCGAGGGCGGCAAAGCTGTACGCCCGAGGGGGGTATTTTGTTTTGGACGAAAAACCTGTACAGACGGCGCTTATCGAACAGCGCAAAAAGATCACGCTGACAGCGGTGATCAGCGTGGATTCCTTTACCGACAAACAGATCCTGCTTACACTGGACGGATGCAGGGCGCAGATCAACGGCGACGGATTGAAGATCGTGAATTTTTCCAAGACGTCCGGCGCGTTTTCCGCCGTCGGCAGGGTGGACGGTCTGCGCTTTCTGCACGGGCGCGAAAAGGCGCTCCGCCGCTTGTTCAAATGAACGACGTACCGCAGCTCGCCGTCCTCATCGTCTGCCTTACGGCGGGCATTGCCGCGGGGCTTGTGTATGAGCTGAATTGTATCGTGCGTGCGCTCTGTAAGCAGAGGGCGGCGTGGATCGCGGCGGATGTGCTCTTTTTCCTTGCATTCGTCTGGCTGTTTGCGCTCTTGCGCGCGCTCTTTTTTCTGCCCGATTTCCGCGTATACATGTTCGTTGCCGCGCTGCTCGGGTTTTGGCTGTATCATGAAAGTTTACACAGAATACTTGCCTTTTTCACACAAAGGCTGTATAATAAATGCAGGAGCGGATTGGGGCGGTTCCCGATATTTCGCCTGCGTCCGAAAGCCCCGCATGGAAGAAAGAAAAAGGAAAATCGTGATAGGCGTGACGGCGGCGGCTGTGGTGCTGCTCGCGATCCTGATCATCTTCTGGATCTATCAGATGATCGCCATCGGCTCGCGCAACGCACGGATCGCGGAGCTGGAAGCCCAGATCGATCAGATCAAGGCTGAAAATGAGCTGCTTGATAAAGAAAGTGACGAGTACAAAAACAATCTGCTTTGGCTGGAAAGGGCGGCCCGTGAACTTGGGATGCTGAGCTGAACGCAGGGTCGAGAGTAATATGAAGTACGGTGTGATCGACATCGGGTCGAATTCCGTCCGCCTGCTTTTGTGGGCGGACGGTCAAACTATTTATAAGAAGATCAATACAACGCGGCTCGGTGCCGGTGTGGAAAAAACGGGGCGGCTCTCGGCTGAGGCCATCGCGCGTACGGCGCATGCGGTCGCCGCGTTCAAACAAGAGGCCGAGCGCGCGGGGGCGCGCAAAGTCCTGGCGTTTGCAACCGCAGCGGTGCGGAGCGCCGCAAACGGCGCCGATTTCACGTCGGCGGTGAAAGATCTTTGCGGACTGTCCGTGGAAGTCGTTTCGGGCGAAACCGAAGCGAAACTCGGACTGATCGGTGCGCTCGGAGGAAAAGACGGCGGCATTATCGACGTGGGCGGCGCAAGCACGGAAGTAACCGTTGCCCGCGGAGGAAGGATCGTCTATGCCGTTTCGGCGGACGTGGGCGCCGTGCGTCTGCGCGACGCCTGCGGGGAGGAAAGGGCGGCTCTCGAAACGTTCATCGCAGAGCGCATCGCCGTATACGGGGAAGTCCCGCCGTTCAACGCTTATGCGATCGGCGGCACGGCGACCTCGCTTGCGGCGCTGGCTTTGGAATTGGAGCCGTATGACCCGGCCCAAACGGACGGACTCGTGCTTACGGCGGCGGATGTTTTGCGTTGGGCGGAAAAACTTTTGTCACTTTCCATGGGAGAGCGTCTTGTGCTCAAGGGGATGGATCCGCGCCGTGCAGACGTTCTCGGCGGGGGTGCGCTGCTTTTGTACCGCGTCATGCGCGCGGTCGGGGCGGTACAGGTCACCGTCAGCGAAAAGGATAATATGGAAGGGTACCTCGTCTGCAAAATGAGGGAGGGTGTGCTATGAGGAGCAGAACGGAAAAGGCCCTGGTAGTGATCTGTTCGCTGCTTGCCGTCGCGCAGGCAGTGCTTGTCACTTACTTCGGTTATGCAAATTTTTACCGTGATTATCATGCCGCTCTGCTGATCGTGGCGATGCTTTTGGGCGGGCTTCTTTCCTCGGCTGTCAGCTGCGTGTTTCATGAACTGGGGCACATCCTGTTCGGAAAGATCTGCGGCTTTCGTTTCAACGCGCTCCATGTGTGGTTTTTTCATATCGTAAAAAGCGGCGGAAAAATGCGGATCCGGTTCGGCCGTATGCCGGAAGGGGAAGCGGGATCGGCGGAAATGCTGCCGATGTCTTCGGAAAAAATGCGTTCGCGGTATTGTTTGGTTACGGCGGGCGGATTGATTTTTTCCTTTTTGTGGTTTGTAGGGGCGCTGCTTGCGCTCATTTTTGCGCACGGTGCGCCGTTTGCCGTTTATGCGCTCATTGCAACATCGCTGCCGTATGCATTTTATCTGTTTGCCTGCAACATCCTTCCGTTTTCGGATCCCCCGACGGACGGAGCTATCCTGTTGGGGTTGGCGCGCGGAGATGCGGCTTCATTGACAGCGGTCAACATTCTTTCGATCGAAGGGTATCTTATGCGCGGCGATACGCCGTCGCAGATCCCGGAGGAACTGTATTACGGCGCTCCACAGCTTCCGGAAGACGACGGCAATTTTATTCTGCTCACCGATTATCGGCTGGCAAGGGCGCTCGATGAGGGCGACGCCCGAACGGCAGCCGCGCTGAGCGACAGATTAAAGGGGCTGGCGCAGTTCGTTCCTTCGTATTGCCGTCTTGAAGTGGCGGCGGATGTTTTGTTTGTCGAATGTTCGGTCAAACAGGATGTAAAGGAAGCGCAGCGGCTGTATCCTGCTCTGCGGCAGTACCTGAAAGGGGAACGGACGGTTACGGCGCAGCGCATTGCCGCGGCATACGAATTGTTCGCGGGGGGAGACAGGGCGGCCTGCCTGCGGCATTTAAGCGCGGCGCAGGAGCTTGCGGAAGCCTGCACGGTTCCGGGGGCGGTATTGTTCGAGCGTAAATTGTTAGCTTGTATACGCGAGGAACTTGAACAGCGTTACGGGGAAGAAGCGGGCGGCAGGTTGCCGCAGATCAAATTTGAAGAAAAGAATGATCCGGACAGAAACTTTACAGACGGGATGCGGCGGCTCTGACAGAGCCGCCGCCTCCCGCTTTTATCACTGCAATTCAGCTCAGCCTGTCGAGCCGGCTGAAGCAGTGCGGACAAAGCGCGCCGGATCCGGTTCGGCAGTCAGGGCATAAAACCAGCCCGCATTCGCTGCAGATGCTTGCCTGGCCGGGAGTGCATTCTCTCCCGCAGTTGCCGCATTTCATAAATTTCCGCCTCCTTCCGTGCTTATATTAGTTTACCCGACGGGCGGCTTTTTATTCCGAAGAACGAACATAAATTTTTAAAGGGTCGTTTCGGTCGATATATTTTTTAATTTTCATTTTTTCGCGTCACAGAACGCCTGTTATACGCCTTAAACGCAATCGCGCAAAATATATTTCCGAAAAGGAATCGAAAACGCTTTGATTTTCGGGCAAAATATGCTATAATTTTAGGGTAAAACAGCAGGAAAATCAGGCTGAAATGGTATAGGAGATAAGCAATGGCTGAAAAGGTTGAAGGCGTATACGGCGAGGAGCAGATCCAGGTCCTTGAGGGGCTTGAACCTGTCCGCAAACGCCCCGGGATGTATATCGGTTCGACGGACGAACGCGGGCTGCACCATCTCGTGCAGGAGATCGTAGACAATTCTATCGATGAGGCGCTCGCGGGATATTGCACGCATATCAGTGTCGTGATCAATAAGGACGGTTCCTGCTCCGTAGAAGATAACGGCCGCGGCATCCCGACCGGCATACACCATAAGGAAGGGGTCTCTTCGGTCGAACTGGTCCTGACCAAATTGCATGCGGGCGGCAAGTTCGGCGGCGGCGGCTATAAAATTTCGGGCGGTTTGCACGGCGTCGGGCTTTCTGTCGTCAATGCGCTTTCCGAATGGCTGGAAGTGGAAGTGTACCAGAACGGGCATGTCTACAAGCAGATTTATAACCGCGGCATCCCGCAGCGCGCTCTTGCGATCGTCGGCGATACGGAGAAGACAGGGACCAAAGTCACTTTTTATCCGGACAGCGAAATTTTTGAAACGGTCGTTTTTAATTACGATAATCTGCGCATCCGCCTCCGTGAGCTGGCATATCTCAACAAAGGGCTCACTCTTTCCATTACGGACGAGCGCGAGGAAAAACCGCATACCGACGTCTACTGTTACGAAGGCGGTATCCTGCATTACGTAGAAGATCTGAACAAGAATAAAGAGGTGCTCTTTACGCAGCCCGTTTATTTTGAAGAAGAGCAGGACGATTGCGCCGTTGAAGTGGCGATCCAGTACAACGACGGGTACAGTGAAACCATTTACAGCTATGCAAACAACATCCATACCGAAGAGGGCGGAACGCATCTGGACGGGTTCAAGGCTGCGCTGACCAAAGTCATCAATGACGCAGGGCATAAGCTGAATATTTTAAAAGAAAACGATAAACTTTCCGGCGATGACGTCCGTGAAGGGATCACGGCTGTCGTGTCGGTGAAGCTGACGGATCCGCAGTTTGAGGGGCAGACGAAGACGAAACTCGGCAACAGTTTTATGCGCGCCTATGTACAGAAGGCGACCGTCGAGCACCTCGGCACATATCTTGAGGAGAATCCTTCGCAGGCTCGTGAACTTGTTTTGCGCTGCATAACGGCGCAGAAGGCGCGTGACGCGGCGCGCAACGCGCGGGAGCTGACCCGCCGCAAAGGGATTTTGGAAAACACGACCTTGCCGGGGAAGCTCGCCGACTGCAGCGAAAAGCGCTCAGAGCTTTGCGAGATCTATCTGGTGGAAGGCGACTCCGCAGGCGGAACGGCAAAACAAGGGCGCGACAGGAGATTCCAGGCGATCCTTCCGCTGCGCGGCAAGATCCTCAACGTTGAAAAAGCAAGGCTGAACCACGTGCTTGAAAACGAAGAGATCAAGAGCATGATCACTGCGTTCGGCTGCGGTATACACGACGATTTTGATGAAAGCAAGCTGCGGTACGACCGCATCATCTGCATGACGGATGCGGATGTCGACGGAAGCCATATCCGCATTCTTCTGCTGACGTTCTTCTTCCGCTTTATGCGCCCGCTCATCGAAAAAGGGCACGTATATGTCGCACAGCCGCCTCTGTATAAAGCTACGCGCGGCAAGGACGAAAAGTATATGTATTCGGATGCGGAGTTGGAGGCATACCGTGCAGAAAATCCGGGAAAGTTCGATCTGCAGCGTTACAAAGGTCTGGGTGAGATGAACAGTACCCAGCTTTGGGAAACGACGATGAATCCCGCCACGCGGACGCTGCTGCGCGTGAATATGAAAGACGCGGTGGAAGCGGATGAAATGTTCTCCCTGCTGATGGGCGAAAAGCCGGAGCTGCGCCGTCAGTTTATTGAACAGAACGCTAAGCTCGTCGCTGAGCTGGATATTTAAGAGGTTCATACAATGGCAAAAAAAGAGACGAGCCCTGAACTTACGGAAGAGTTTAAAAAGACGCTTGCAATGACAAACCTCATCGATGTTGAGGTGGATGACGAGCTGAAAAAGTCCTTCATAGCGTACGCTATGGCGGTCAATGTCAGCCGCGCCATTCCGGATGTGCGCGACGGGTTGAAGCCCGTTCATCGCCGTATCCTGTATTCGATGCACGAGATGGGGCTGTACAACGACAAGGCATACCGTAAATGCGCGCGTATCGTCGGTGATGTGCTCGGTAAATACCACCCGCACGGCGATTTTGCCGTGTACGACGCGCTCGTGCGCCTCGCGCAGGATTTTACCATCAACTGTCCGCTTGTGGACGGGCACGGCAACTTCGGTTCGGTGGACGGCGACCCGCCCGCCGCGATGCGCTATACCGAAGCGCGTATGTCTAAACTTGCGGCGGAAATGCTGCGCGACCTCGACAAGGAAACGGTGGACTTTTACCCGACGTTTGACGATACGGGCATGCAGCCGACCGTTCTTCCCGCGCGTTTCCCGAATTTGCTCGTCAACGGCAGCGACGGCATCGCCGTCGGTATGGCGACGAACATTCCGCCGCACAATCTTGGCGAAGTCATCAACGGCGTCATTGCGCAGATCGACAACCCGGAGATCACGGTAGACGAGCTGATGGAGTTCATTCCCGCTCCCGATTTTCCGACGGGTGCGACCCTTATGGGGCGTGCGGGGATCAAGCGTGCTTACCGCACCGGCCGAGGGAATTATATCCTCCGCGCAAAATGCGAAGTAGAGGATTATACATCGGGCAACATGCAGCGTACGCGGATCGTTGTCACGGAGATCCCGTATCAGGTCAACAAAGAGCGCCTTATCAAGACGATTGCCGATTTGGTGAAAGATAAGCGGATCGAGGGCATTTCGGACATTCGTGAAGAATCGGACCGCGACGGCATGCGTATCGTGATCGAGCTGCGAAAGGATGCGAATGCGCAGGTCGTGCTTAATACACTGTATAAGCATACGCAGCTGCAAACGTCGAACGGCATCATCATGCTTGCCCTTGTCGACGGCGAACCGAAAGTCCTTAACCTCAAAGAATGCATCCATTATTATATCGAGCATCAGAAAGACGTGATCGTGCGCCGGACCAGGTTCGATCTGAACAAGGCAGAGGAGCGCGCCCATATCGTTGCGGGCTTGGTGCTTGCGCTTGCCAACATCGACGAGGTCATTGCGATCATCAAGGCTTCGGCTGATAAAAACGTCGCTTGCGAAAAGCTGATGCAGACGTTCGAACTTTCGGACAAGCAGGCAAACGCGATCCTGGAAATGCGCCTCCAGCGGCTTACTTCGCTGGAAGTGGAAAAATTACAGGAAGAACTTGCCGAGTTGGAGCGTACGATCCTTGATTTGAAAGATATTCTTGCGAACGAGAGCCGCGTATTGGCGATCATCAAGGAAGATCTTACGGTCATCCGCGATAAGTTCCAAAACGGGCGTAAAACAGAACTTTCGTACGATTATGGCGAGATCGACGTTGAGGACCTCATTGAAGAGGAGGAGGTCGTCATTTCCATGACCCATTCGGGCTATGTGAAACGTCAGCCTGTCGCCGAATACAAGGCACAGCGCCGCGGCGGAATGGGCGTAACGGCACATAAGCCCAAAGAAGAAGATTTCGTTGAAAAACTCTTCATCAGCTCCACGCATGACAGCATTCTTTTCTTCTCCAGCTTCGGGAAAGTGTATTGCATCAAGGGGTATGAGATCCCTGAAGCCCAGAGGCAGGCGCGAGGCCGCGCGATCGTTAATCTGCTGCAGATCGCGCAGGATGAAAAGATCACGGCAATGATCCCGTTGGCAAAAGATACGACGGGGTACATCGCAATGGCAACGCGGAAAGGGCTGATCAAGAAAACGTCGCTGGATGAGTTCGCGAATATCCGTAAGGTCGGGAAAATTGCGATCAAGATCAATGAAGGGGACGAACTCATCTCCGTTCAGTTTACAACGGGTGAGGACGAGCTCATCATTGCCTCGAAAGAAGGGAAATGCATCCGATTCAAAGAAAGCGATGTGCGTCCGATGGGGAGGGATACCCAGGGCGTGCGTGCGATGAACTTGAATGCGGATGACTATTTGGTCGATATGCTTGTTGTCAAGCCGGATTGTGAGATCCTTACGCTCACATCCAATGGCTATGGCAAGCGTTCCGAGGTGGAGGATTACCGCCTGCAAGGGCGCGCCGGCAAAGGTATCAAGGCGGGGGTATTCAACGAGAAGACGGGATACCTTGTAAACCTGAAGATCGTGAATGAAAGTGAAGATATTATGATCATCTCTAACAACGGCACGATCATCCGGATGCATGTTTCGGATATTTCCAAAATCGGCAGGAATACGCAGGGCGTTCGCGTTATGCGTCTGAAAGGCTCAACGGTTGCGACGGTTGCGATTGCACCTCGCGAGGAAGAGGAGACGGAAACGGAGGAGGCGGAACCTGTATCGGGTGAGGAAGTTTCGGAAGAGGGCGGTCCGATCGGTGCCGAGGAAGGCGGAGCTCCTTCCGATGATTCGGAAACCGCAGAGTAAACTTGCTGTGTTGCGATGCGCGGCGCATACAATTGCGCCGCGCTGATTTTTTCGGACTGACAGAATTTTTTGCACATAATTTATTAAAAATGCGATATTGCACAGTACTATGCGATGCATAAACGTATAGAAAAGGGGCACAATCATGACGTTGCAGCAATTGAAATATATTGTTAAAATTTCCGAATGCGGTTCGATCACAGAAGCGGCGCGGCAGCTGTATATTGCCCAGCCCAGCCTTTCTGCGGCGGTCAAGGAATTGGAGACAGAGCTGCATATCGAAATTTTCCGTCGTACACCGCGCGGCATATCGCTTTCGCCGGAAGGGACGGAATTTCTTTCCTATGCCAGGCAGATCCTCGATCAGTCTCTCCTTTTGGAAGAGCGGTATAAGCATAAGAAGCCGGCGAAACAGCTCTGCCGCATTTCGACGCAGCACTACGCCTTTGCGGTAAATGCCTTTGTCAATCTCATTTCTTCCCTTGAAACGGATGAGTATGAGTTTACGCTTCGCGAAACGCGCACCTATGAGATCATTGAAGATGTGGCAAATTTTCAGAGCGAAGTCGGAATTTTGTATCTCAGTTCCTTCAATGAAAAAGTGATCGGGAACCTGCTGAAAGAAAAGTCGCTTACGTTCACGCCGTTGTTTGAAGCGGAGCCGCATGTGTTTTTGAGCAGTACGCACCCGCTGGCTGGAAGGGAATTGCTTGCTCTTGCCGATCTGGAAGAATATCCCTGCCTTGTTTTTGAACAGGGAACATATAACTCATTTTATTTTTCGGAAGAAATTCTGAGCACGGAACCGCATAAAAAGCGCATTCATGTGAGTGACAGGGCGACGCTGTTCAATCTTCTGATCGGGTTGAACGGGTATACGATCTGTACGGGCGTGCTGAACAGGAACCTGAACGGTGACAACATCGTTTCCGTCCGTCTTCAGACGGACGAGCGCATGCTGGTCGGCTACATCGCCAACAGCAAAGTACCGCTTGCGGCATGTGGGAGGGAATACCTTGCCGAGCTGAAACGGCTGATCGCTGCTGACGGATTCAAAGTTTTATCGTAAAGCAAAAAAGGGCGGTCCGAAGATCCGGACCGCCCTTTTTTTGACGGGATAAATTTACAGCAGGCGATAAACCGCCTCATGAATACGCCGCGCGATATACGGATTGTTCATCGTATACAGGTGAATGCCGTCCACGCCCTGCGCGATAAGGTCGACGATCTGATCGACGGCATATGCGATCGCAGCGTCACGCAGCGCCTCAGGATTGTCTTCGTACCGCGTCATGGTGGCGACGAATTTTTTCGGAAGGGTCACGCCGCAAAGCGTCACCATGCGTTCGATTTGTTTTTTGTTCGCAACGGGCATGATGCCCGCTTCAATGGGAACGTCGATGTTCGCCAGGCGGCAGCGTTCGAGGAACCGATAAAAATAGTCGTTGTCGAAAAAGAGCTGCGAGATGAGCTGTGTTGCGCCTGCGTCCGTTTTGATCTTCAGGTTGTGGATGTCCGCAAGTACGCTTTCGCTCTCATGATGCCCTTCGGGATAGCAGGCGGCGATCAGGTTGAAATCATATCTTTCGCGGATGAAGGAAATCAGATCGCTTGCATGTGCAAAGTCGCCTGACGGGGCGCCGCCTTCGGGGATATCCCCGCGCAGCGCAAGGATGTTTTCGATCCCCGCTGCTTTGAACCGCTCCAGCTGGTTCGTCGCTTCCTCCTTTGTCAGTCCTATGCAGGGGAGGTGCGCCACGCTCTCGATCCCGTACTCGTATTTGATGGCGGAGGCGATGGAGAGGGTCGCGTCGCACGTTGCCCGTCCGCCGCCTGCGCCGTAGGTCACGCTGATAAAATCGGGCGCCAGCTCTTTCAGCGCGGCGACGGTGCTATATACCGTATCCACTGCGTCCGTCCGCTTCGGAGGGAATACCTCAAAGGAAAGAACGGTCTTCTTTTTGAAAAGGTCACAGGTTTTCATTTCTCAATTGCTTAGCCGCCTCCACAAGGTGCTCGAGGCTGGGGACCGTTTCTTCCACGCCGCGCGTTTTAAGTCCGCAGTCAGGATTGACCCAAAGTTTTTCAGCAGGGATCTTTTTGAGCATCTTTTTAAGCGCCGTTTTGATCTCATCGACGGAGGGAACGCGGGGAGAATGGATGTCATAAACTCCGGGACCGACTTCGGTACGGAAATTGTTTGCTTTAAGCGCATCCAGGATCTGAAGGTCTGAGCGTGACGCCTCAAAGGTGATCACGTCTGCGTCCATGCTGTCGATGGCGGGGATGATGTCCGTGAATTCACTGTAGCACATATGCGTATGGATCTGCGTTTCCGCCTTTACGCCGCTGTGCACAAGGCGGAATGAAGGGATCGCCCAGCTCAGGTAATCGCTTTCCCAATCGCTCTTGCGCAGGGGGAGTTTTTCGCGCAGGGCGGCCTCGTCGATCTGAATGATCTTCAGCCCGTTCGCCTCGAGGTCAAGCACTTCTTCACGGATCGCCAGCGCGATCTGCAACGCGCATTCGCGGAGCGAAATGTCCTCGCGAGGGAAGGACCAGTTCAGGATGGTGACGGGGCCGGTCAGCATGCCTTTCATCGGCTTTTCGGTCAGGCTCTGCGCATAGACCGACCATTCGACCGTCATCGGCTTATCGCGCGAAATATCGCCCCAGACGATGGGCGGCTTAACGCAACGCGTACCGTATGACTGCACCCACGCCTTTTCAGTGAATAAAAAGCCGCTCAGGCATTCGCCGAAATATTCCACCATGTCGTTGCGCTCAAATTCGCCGTGCACGAGTACATCCAGCCCGATCTTTTCCTGCAGGGCGACGCACGCAGCGATCTTCTTGCGGTTAAATGCGTTGTATTCATCTTTTGTTATCTCGCCTTTTTTAAAGGCGGCGCGGTTCGCCTTCACGTCCGACGTCTGCGGGAATGACCCGATCGTCGTGGTGGGCAGGAGCGGCAGGCGGAAACGTTCTTTCTGGATCGCTTCGCGCACTTCAAAGGCGGGAAGACGGGTGTAATCTTCTTTGCGGATCGCCGCGACTTTTGCCTGCACGTCCGGATTTTTCCCTCCGCGTTCCTGCGCGAACAGGGTAAGATTGGAAATATAGGCAGCGTTCTTTTCGGGGGCGTCGGACGAAAGGATCTCTTTAAGCTCGCGCAGTTCTGTCAGCTTTTCCTCCGCGAAAGCAAAGTATGCCGTGCAGGAGGCGGGCAGTTTTGTTTCATGGCGCAGGGTGTAGGGCACGTGCAGCAGGGAGCATGAGGTGGAAAGGACGACTTCCGCGCCCGTGCGCTGTAATTTTTTCACTGCAGCAACGGTCGCCGCGTAATTGTTTTTCCAGATATTTTTCCCGTTTACAAGCCCTGCAAACAAAAGTTTGTCATCGGGGAATCCGTTCGCTTCGACCAGCGCAAAGCTTTCGCGCCCTTCGATAAAGTCCAGCCCGATCCCGTCGAACGGAAGGGCGCAAATCTCTTTGTAGCAGTCGCGAACGTCGCCGAAATACGTCTGCAGCAGCACCTTTGCCGAGCCTTTAAAGGAAAGAATCGTTTTATACAGGGCGTCGAACAGTTTTTTATCTTCGGCGGTAAGATCGCGTACCAGCGCAGGTTCGTCGAACTGCACCCATTCGGCTCCGGCTTGTGCAAGTTTCGCAAGCAGAGCGCCGTACGAATCGGCGGCTTGTTTTGCAAAATCAGCGGCAGTCTTTTTGCCGGTGTAACGCGCAAGCTTCAAAAAAGTGAACGCGCCGCAGACAACAGGTTTTGACTGTATACCGAGTGCCTTTGCTTCTGCAAATTCTGCAAGCGGTTTTTCACCGACCAGGCTGAGAACGGTATCGTCGTCGATCTCGGGCACCATATAATGATAGTTCGTGTTGAACCATTTTTTCATGGCAAGCGCCTTTACGTCGCCGTTCGGCCCCTGGTAGCCGCGCGCCATGGCAAAATAGGTGTCGAGTGCGGGAAGCCCCAGCTCCCTGTACCGGGCGGGCACGGCGCCGAACAGCACGGCGGTATCCAGAACGGTATCATAAAACGAAAAGTCGTTGCAGGGAATAAAGTCGGTCCCGTTATTTTTCTGCGCGGTAAAATGTGCCGCGCGCAGGTTTTTAGCGGTGGTTTGCAAATCTTCAGCGGAAATTTCCCCGCGGAAATATTTTTCGCTCGCAAATTTCAGTTCGCGCAGGGTTCCTACGCGCGGATAGCCGATCACGGATGTTTTCATGGCAGTAATTCCTCGTTAAAAGATTTTTTCATAGTATAACACAAATACAAGCAATAGAAAAACACTTTATTTTTATTATAATCCATAGAAATTAACTATATCAAAGAAAAGAAAACGGGAGCGCTTTTGCGCTCCCGAAAGTTCGTTCCGGCACAGAAAATACAGGAGTATCAATGGAGGCTGGATAATAATTTAGGCTGCTTTTTTTTGCCGCTCCGCAATCGTTCCGTAATGCGGAGCAGAACATCCGACACGGGAAAGCACAGCAGCACGACGACGATGACGTAAAGGATCGGCACAAAGTCAAGCAGCGGCGTTGCATAGCCTTCCTCGAAGAAAATGAAGGGGAGCAAAGTGACGCTGAGGATGCATGCGGCGACCATAGCCAGAAACATAACGGCCCGATACAGATTGAACGGCTGGCAGACGCGGAACAGCATCACAAGCCCCGCAAAGGTTATGACGATAATGGAGATCTCGTCGATGTTGTCGGCGGTAAAATAGGTTGGTTCCAGCAGGGCGACGAGCTGTATGCTTTCGACCGCCAGAATCAACACAATGGCACATGGCACGGTCCGCGCCAGAACAGTCGATAAAAATTTCCCTTGGACGCGGTCGCGGTTCGGCTGTAACGAGAGAAAAAAGCTCGGCACGCCGATGACGAAAAATTCCAGCATCATCAGGTTGTTCGTCTTGAAGGGGTACGCCTGATTGAAGATGATGGAGATCAGTGCGAACGCGGTGATGAACAGCGTCTTCATCAGATACAGCGAAGAAGAGTTCTGTATGTTGTTGATGACGCGCCGCCCTTCAAATACGACTTTCGGCATGGAAGAGAAGTTGTTGTCAAGGAGGACGATGTGGCTGACGTTCTTCGCCGCTTCGCTGCCGGAAGCAACGCTGACGGCGCAGTCCGCTTCCTTCAAAGCGAGGATGTCGTTCACGCCGTCGCCCGTCATGGCAACGGTGTTTCCGTCCGATTTGATGGCTTTGACAAGGATCGCTTTTTGCTCGGGTGTGACCCGTCCGAATACGGTATATTTGTTTGCAACGGAGGCGACTTCACTGTCGCTCAGCCCTTCAAGCGAAATGTATTTTTCCGCATTCGCAACGCCTACGCGCTTCGCGACTTCCGAAACGGTGCGCGGGTTGTCGCCCGAAATGATGCGGATGGCAACATCGTTTTCTTTGAACCAGCGGATGGTCTGCGCAGCGTCTTCACGGATATTGTCCGCTATCGATATGATGGCGATCGGCTTCAGCCCCGCAGGAAGTTTTTCCCCGCTGATCGAGCCGGGAGAGTGTGCCACGACCAATACGCGCAGCCCCATGGAGGCGTATTGGTTGATGATCTTGTTGATCTTTGCCGGGATCGTACCGAGTACGAATTCAGGAGCGCCGATGGCGACGGTCCCGATCTCATCGAACGTCACGGCAGACAGCTTGCGCTTGGAGGAGAAGGGGAGCGTAACGGACGCGTGCAGCGTCGTGTTATGACCGAAATAATTGTACAGCGCGATCGAAGTCTGGTTGTTGTCCTGCAAGGCATAGAGGCAGCTTCCGACGATCTCGTTTACCGAATATTCGGTCGGGTTGCCCAGAAGCATGCAGTCGTTCACCTTCATGCGTCCGTCCGTGATCGTGCCCGTCTTATCAAGGCAGAGCACGTTTACCCGCGCGAGCATTTCCAGGGAATACAGGTCCTGTACGAGCGTGTTGTGCGACATGAGGCGAATGATGCCGAGCGTCAGCGCGATGCTTGTCAGGAGCAGCATGCCCGAAGGGATCATGCCGATGACGATAGAAACCGTGCGCTGGATCGTATCGTTGAGCTGCGTCAGATCGGAGAGAGCCGGGTTGAAATTGTTCCAGTTGATGAAGAACATGCCGACGGCGATCGGAATGATCAGGATGCCGACGATCATGATGACCAGCTTAGTCGAACGCATAAGTTCGGATTTCGGCTTCCTGTATTTTTTCGCCTTTGCGGAAAGGGAGTTGAGGTAGGTGTTTTTCCCGACTTTATCGGCCCGTGCGCGGCAGTTGCCCGCCGTAATGAAGCTTCCGGCAAAAAGCTGGTCGCCCGCCTCCTTTTTAACGGGTACGGATTCGCCCGTCAGGAGCGATTCGTTGACTTCCACCGAACCCTGCGCGACGATGCAGTCCGCGGGGATCTGGTTGCCGAGCGAAAGGACAACGATGTCGTCCAGTACGATGTCCTTGGCGGCGATCTCGGTTACCTCTCCGTTTCGGACGACTTTCGCCGTCGGTACGTTCAGGAGAGACAATTTATCGATTTTACGCTTCGCCTTGATCTCCATCGCGATACCGAAGGAGAGGTTGAGCGCAAAGATGAGAACGAACAGGAATTGCGAGAGCCCTGCGCCCGAATAGATGAGCGCCGCCGCAGCAAGTACGCACAGCAGGTTGAAGAAGGTGCAGAGGTTGCTGATAAAGATGCTCGCATACGATTTGGAATACTTTTGGTTCGTATCGTTGAACAGGAACTGCGTGAACCGCTCGTTCACCTGTTCGGCGGTCAGTCCCTGCGACGGGTCAGCCGCGTATCGTTTGACCTGTGAATAGGCAGGGATCTCCGTCTTCCGTTTTTTAAACTGTTTTTTGATAAGCTCCAGGTCCTGCGCGGCGGAAGGAGCGGGCGCCGAAGTTTCTTCCGTCGTGATCTTCTCCTGTACGATGCGTTCGACGCTTTTGGCGATACCGCCCTGCTTTTGCGAAGCGGCGTTTTCACCGGGCGCAGCTTCCGATTTAGCGTTCTTGCGGGAAGCGGGATTGCTTTGCCGCGCTGCAACCGCCGCGGTCTTGGCTGTGGCTGGCTTTTTTACGGAGGTATTCCCGCTTGCCTTGCGTGCGGAAGAAGACGCCGCTTTCCGCCGCGCCGCCGTACGCTCCTCCGCCGAAGCAGACGCCTGATCGGAACGGGGAGCTTTTTTATTCGATTCTTCTGTCGGAACAGTTTTTTTCGTTGGCATATGAACACCGTAAGCAGAACGGGCAGTGCGCTTGGAATGCCTGCCTGTGTACTCTTTTAATATTATACCATAGTTTATGCGCGAACACAAACATTTTATTTTATTTGATCGGCAATTCTTTTTGCGGCAGGCGCTTGCACAAAATATCCGATGTTTATTTTTTGCTACCCCGCGCATTTTATTGCAAAAAAAGCGCGTTTGGTTTAAAATAAAAGGGTAAGCATACTCAGGAGGGATCGGAATGATCGATATCAATTTCCTGCGCGCCAATCCGGACGCGGTGCGCGAAAATATCAGAAAAAAATTTCAGGATAAAAAACTTCCGTTGGTCGACGAAGTGCTTGCGCTTGACGAACAGCGCCGCGCATTGCAGCGCGAGGGCGACGAGCGCCGCGCCAGGCGCAACGCGCTGAGCGCACAGATCGGTAAACTCATGAAGGAGAAAAACACCGAAGAGGCAGCACGCGTCAAGGCAGAAGTGGTGGAGAACAACGAGCGGATCGCGGCTATCGAGCAGGAAGCGGCCGATATTGCCGAAAAACTCAAAAAAGATATGATGGCGATCCCGAACATCATAGCGGACGACGTGCCGATCGGGAAGGACGATTCCGAAAACGTAGAACGTGAGCGCTTTCTGGAACCGACGAAAAAACCGTTTGAAGTTCCGTACCATCTCGACATTCTGGAGCGGCTCTGCGGCATCGATCTTGACAGTGCGCGCCGTACGAGCGGGCAGGGGTTCTATTATCTGCTCGGCGACGTTGCGCGGCTGCATTCCGCCGTGCTCACCTATGCGCGCGATTTTATGATCGACAAGGGGTTTACCTACGTCATTCCGCCGTTCATGATCCGAAGCGACGTCGTTACGGGAGTCATGTCCTTTGAAGAGATGGACGGCATGATGTACAAGATCGAAGGGGAAGACCTGTACCTGATCGGCACGAGCGAGCACTCTATGATCGGCAGGTTCATGAACACCGTTCTTCCCGCCGAACAGCTCCCGCTCACGCTCACCAGCTATTCGCCCTGTTTCCGTAAGGAGAAGGGAGCGCACGGCATCGAAGAGCGCGGTATTTACCGCATCCATCAGTTTGAAAAGCAGGAGATGATCGTCATCTGCAAGCCCGAAGAGAGTGCCGAGTGGTTTAAAAAGATGTACTCTTACACCGTCGAGCTGTTCGTATCCATGCAGATCCCCGTACGCACGCTGGAATGCTGTTCGGGCGATCTTGCAGATCTCAAATACAAGAGCATCGACGTGGAAGCGTGGAGCCCGCGCCAGGAAAAATACTTTGAAGTGGGCAGCTGTTCCAACCTCACTGACGCGCAGGCGCGCAGGCTCGGGATCCGCTATAAAACGGAGAAGGGGAACGCGTTTGCGCACACCCTCAACAATACCGTCGTTGCGCCGCCCCGCATGCTCATCGCGCTTCTCGAAAATCATCTTAACGAAGACGGAAGCGTCACCATCCCCGAAGTGCTGCGCAAGTACATGGGCGGGAAAGACAGGATCGTGCCCAAAAAGTAAAATTGCCTGTTCGGCAGGATCGGAAGAGAATAAAGAAAAGCGCCTCCCGCAGTTATGCGGAAGGCGCTTATTTGGTGTTGAGGGTGTTTATTCGTCCGCGGGTTCTTCCGCCGCAACGGTAACGACGGCGGTCTCCGCAAAGCGTTTGACCGATTCGACGGCGCTTTCGCAGGACGGGCGGGAGGAATACGTTTCGCCCGTGCAAAGCAGCTGTTTGGAGCCGCTCAGAAGCTGGAAATAATATTGCCCCGTTTTGGATTGCGCGATGCTGATGTTGTCTTTTGCGATATTGTTTTTATACGTATTGATCGCAGATCTTGCTCCCTGCAGGGAGGTATAATTGAGACTGCGCAGCAATTTTTCGCCGTTGGAGGCGCGCAACTCAAAATAACAGCTCTTGTCCTCATTTTTGAAGATCATCCATTTGCCGGAATACGCGCTGCGCTTTTCCGGTTCCTCGGCTTTAGGCTGTGCCGTGCGGGTCGACTTTTTGGTCGGTTCGGCGGTTTTTGTGCTGCGCTTTTTGGATGCGGGTTTCGGCTCTTTGGCAAGAGGCTTGCTTTCCTCGGCAAGGGGTTGGCTTTCCTCTTCGGCAGGGGACTCTGCAACGGGGACGGGCGTGCTGTCTTCGGGGTCGGATGCCGCGTCGGTCTCGGGTGACGCCGTGTCCGCAGGGGCGGAGGGCTCAGCAGAGATCGGAGCAGCCGTTTCGGAGAACAATTCGCTTTCCTGCAGCTCGGAAGAACCCTCGGGCTGAACGGTCGGCTCGTCTGTTTCGGGAAGAGGAGCGGGAGCCGTTTCAGCTTCATACTGTGCGGCGAGGACTGGTTCGGTTTCGGCCGGCTCAGCTTTGGAACAGACAGGTTCGGTTTGTTCGTCGGACGGCGAAACGGATTCGCCAACCGCCGCATTTTCGGTCTGTGCGTCGGTGCCGTTCTGCATAGCGGCGGATTCGGAAAGTTCCTGCTTTTCCTTATTTCTCTTGGATTTTCGGGCGGCGTGAACGATCAACAATATGACCAATACGACTATGATCACGGCCGCGGCGATGATAACGCCCGCATAGACGGGGTTTTCTGCGATCCATTCGAGGATCCTGTCCATAAGCTGTCACCTCACGTAGTTTTTTCTGCTTGTATGGTAATACAAAATAAAGGAAAAGTCAAGTATTTACCAATTTTCACAGAAAATTTGACAAAACAGGGAAAAAGTATTAAAATCATTTGCGGGAAAATGACAGATTTCATTGGTTTGGGAGTTGTCTATGGGCATGACCTACAATGCCGTGATCATCGGCGGCGGCGCGGCGGGAATGATGTGCGCCCTTCATCTTGCGGAGCGCGGTATCGGCAACGTTCTGCTTTTGGAGCGGAACGACCGTTTGGGGCGTAAGCTTTCCGTTACGGGGAACGGGCAGGGGAATGTGGCGAACGAAAATCTTTCTGCTGACCGTTATTTCGGATCCGGCAGGGACAGGGTCGCGGCGGTCCTCGGCAGGTACGGCGAACAATGGCTGCTCCGTGAGCTGACGGCGCTCGGCGGGCTGTTTTCCGCGGATGAAACGGGGCGTGTTTATCCGACTTCGCGGCAGGCGTCGGCTGTGACGGATCTGTTCCGCTTCGCCCTTGAAAAAAGCGGCGTGGAGATCAGGCTCGGCAAAAAAGCGGTCGCCGCCGAAAAAAGAGCGGACGGTTTTCTGGTCCGTACGGAGGAAGGCGAACTGTCCTGCCGCATGCTTGTTCTTGCGTGCGGCGGCATGGCTTCGCCGCACTTTGGTTCGGACGGAGGCGGCTATGCGCTCGCAAGGGCGTTCGGGCATACCGTTACGCCGCTTTCGCCGTCGCTCGTGCGGCTCAGGACGGGGCAGGATCCTGTCCGCGGACTCAAAGGTGTGCGCTGCGATTGTACGGTCGGGCTTATGCGCGGGGCTGGCAAACGGCGTTCCTGCTTTGCCGATGCGCGTACGCGCGGCGACGTGCTGTTCACGGACAGCGGCGTCAGCGGCGACGCGATCTTCCGCATTTCGGCATTTGTGCGGGAGGGCGACGAGCTTTCGATCAATTTTTTGCCTGATATAGGAGGTGCCGATCTGATAGCGGCGCTGCGGGCAAAGGCGGAGCGGTATCCGCAGATGTGCGCGGAGGACCTGCTCCGCGGGATCGTGCACAGTTCAGTGGGAAAGGCGGCGCTCCGTCGCTGCAACATCGCTTTGGGCGAGCGTGCGGAAGACGTTGTGCAGAAATTGCCGTATCTGGCGGGGACGCTTCAGTTTTTTACCGTCAAAATTACAGGAACGGACGGATTTGCGAACGCGCAGGTCACGAAAGGAGGCGTTTTCATGGAAGAACTGACCGAGCGGCTCGAAAGCAAAAAGGCGAAGGGGCTGTTTATCGTCGGCGAACTGTGCGACGTGGACGGAGAGTGCGGCGGATACAATCTTCAATGGGCCTTTTCGAGCGGCGCCTGTGCGGCGGATACGATCGCGGAGGCGTTATGCGGATAGACAACATCAGGCTTGCTCCCGGTGAGAGTGAGAAAAAACTTTTGGATATCGCCGCCCGCCGCCTGCACGGCGCGGCATACGTACGCATTCTGCGCAAGTCACTGGATGCGCGCGATAAGCGGGAGATCCGTTGGATATACAGCATTGAGGCGGATAGAAAGCCCGTCGCCGATTCCGCCCCGTCGTATCCGCAGGTACGCAAACAGCCGCGCTCCGTCGTCGTGGTGGGGAGCGGACCCGCAGGGCTGTTTTGCGCACTGCGATTGCTGGCAGGAGGCATTGCGCCCGTCGTCGTGGAACGCGGAGGGACGGTAGAGGAGCGCGCGGCGCAGAATGCCGCTTTTTTTGCGGGCGGACGGCTTGATGAGGATTGCAACGTACAGTTCGGCGAGGGCGGCGCAGGGACTTTTTCAGACGGCAAGCTGAACACGCAGACAAAAGATCCCCGCAACCGTGAAGTGCTTGAAACGTTTGTGCGCTTCGGCGCGCCCGAAGAGGTCGCTTATCTGAACAAGCCGCATATCGGCAGCGATAAACTTCGCGGCGTACTCACGTCGATACGAAGCCATATTTTGCAAAACGGCGGCAAAATGCTGTTTCATACCCGTTTTGAAGAGATCCTTTCCGATGACAGAGGCGTGTGCGGCGTTTCCGTGCGCGACCTGAAGAGCGGAACGCGATATGAATTGCAGGCAAGCGAGGTCGTGCTGGCGATCGGGCACAGCAGCCGCGATACATTTGCGGCATTGCATCGTAGCGGTTTTGCGATGGAGGCAAGGCCTTTCGCGGTCGGGGCGCGCATCGAGCATCTGCAAAAAAAGATCGATGCCGCGCAATACGGCGAAGCCGCCGCGCTGCTGCCCCCAGCCGATTACAAATTGGTGGCGCGCAGAGGGGAGCGGACAGCTTTTACATTCTGCATGTGTCCGGGAGGCGTCGTTATCCCCGCGGCAAGCGAAGAGGGCGGCGTCGTGACAAACGGGATGAGCGATTATGCGCGTGGCGGGGCGAATGCAAACAGCGCGCTGTTGGTTTCCGTCGGGCTGCAGGATTTTTACAGGGGGAACGTGCTGGACGGCGTCGTCTTCCAGCGCGATCTTGAACGGGCGGCTTTCCGCGCTGCGGGCGGTACGTATGCCGCTCCCGTGCAGAGAGCGGAAGATTTTTCGGCGCGGCGCGTATCCGGGCGGTTCGGCGAGGTCCTGCCGACGTATGCGGCGGGTACTGCGTTCTGCGATCTGAACGTCTTGCTCCCCGAAGCCGTGTCGGAGACTATGCGGGAAGCGCTGGCAGAGCTGGACGGGAAATTGCACGGCTTTGCTGCCCCCGACGCGCTTCTCACAGGCGTCGAAACGCGTTTTTCCTCACCCGTCCGAATCCTGCGGGGCGAAAATCTTGAGAGCGTGTCGATGCGCGGCGTCTATCCCTGCGGAGAAGGGTGCGGCTATTCGGGCGGCATTACGAGCTCGGCGGCGGACGGGATACGCGTGGCGGAAGCGATTTGTGCCAAATATATGCAATAAAGTGCGGTTTTCACAAGAAAGTTTTTGTATTCTTCATTCTGTTTTCATACAATAAACATATTTGCGCGCTATAATAAAGGCACAAAACAAACCAGTCCACCCAAAACTTTTTTCATATTCTCTCACTATACTACGGCGAGCTGCGAAAGCAGTGCGCCGTAGTATAGTTTTTACGGAAAAAGAGCCGCCCGCAGGCGGCTCTTTGCTTTTGTGCATTTGCTTCAGATCTGTTCAATGTTGATGACGTTCGAGTTGCCGGACTTTCCGTTCGGATTGCCGCCCGTGATAACGATGCGGTCACCCTTTTTGACAAGCCCCGATTCGATCGCCGCGCGTTTTGCATGGTAGAACAAAACGTCCATGGAAGTAAATTCTTCCGACAGCATCGGTATGACGCCCCAGGAGAGGGCGAGTTTACGATAGGACATCGGTTCGATGGTCATGCCGATGATATCGATGTTCGGACGGAAACGGGAGACCAGGCGTGCCGTACCGCCCGAGCGGGAGCAGACAACGATCGCTTTTGCGCCGATATCTTCGGCGAGCACGCAGGCGGAGTGAGAAAGCGCGTCTGTCGGGCTCTGAATATCGGGGCGTTTATCGCCGTATTTGGTTTCGAGGTGCTTTTCCGTTTCGACGCAGATCTTTGCCATTGCTTCGACCGCCTGAACGGGATATTTGCCGCCTGCCGTTTCGCCGGAGAGCATGACGGCGCTCGTTCCGTCGTAAACGGCGTTGGCGACGTCGGAGATCTCGGCACGGGTGGGGCGCGGCTGGTTGATCATCGATTCAAGCATTTCGGTTGCGGTAATGCAGCGTTTGCTTGCCTGACGGCACTTATCGATGAGCATTTTCTGGATCTGCGGAAGTTCTTCATAGGGCACTTCCACGCCGAGGTCGCCGCGTGCGACCATGATGCCGTTGGCTACCTCCAGGATCTCATCGATGTTGTTTACGCCGCTCTGGCTTTCGATCTTTGCGATCAGGTCGATGTCCGGGTTGCCGTTTTCCTCGAGCAGCCTGCGGATGTCAAGGATGTCCTGCGCTTTTGAAGTGAACGAACAGGCAATAAAGTCGATTCCTTGCTCGATGCCGAACAGAATGTCGCTTTTGTCCTGTTCGCTCAGGTATTTCAGGCTGAGCGTTTTACCGGGGAAGAACATGCTCTTTTTATCGGAGAGTTCGCCGCCGATCTCGACCTCCGTATGAACTTCCGTCTGCGTCACTTCGGTGACCTTGAAAACAAGCAGCCCGTTGTTCAGCAGGATCGTGTCGCCTGGTTCGAGGTCGTTGACGATCCCTTTGTAGGAAACGGAAACTTTCGACTGGTCGCCTTCGATCTCGTCGATGGTAAAGGTGAACGGGTCACCGTTTTTGAGAGTGATCTTATGGGTTTTAAACGTCTTGATCCGAAGTTCAGGGCCTTTCGTGTCCAGCATGATCGGCAGGGGAACGTTCAGCTTTTTGCGTACTTTTTTAATAAGGTCAATGTTTTTTTTATGCTCCTCATAGTCGCCGTGCGAAAAGTTGAGCCTTGCCACGTTCATGCCGGCAAGCGCCATTTTCGTGAGGATCTCCTCGTCGCGGCAGGCGGGACCCATTGTGCATACGATTTTTGTTTTTTTCATAAAAGATTTCTCCGTGTCGGAAATTTGTGCGGCAGGCAGGACCTGACCGATCACTACTATTGTAATACATTTCACATGAAAAGACAAGTGTTTGCACCAAGAACGGAGCCGTGCATTTTCGGTTGACAGCAAAGGGCTGTTTTAGTATAATACATTCGTTCCGAGCCGATCATACGGTCGCGTGGCGTTGCCATGAGGAAAGTCCGAGCACCGCAGAGCAGGACGCCGGATAACGTCCGGTGGAGGCGACTCCAAGGATAGTGCAACAGAAACAGACCGCAGGGCATGCCCTGCAAGGATGGAAAGGGGAGGTAAGAGCTCACCGACGCCGCGGTAACGCGGCGTGCTGTGTAAACCCCGTCCGGTGCAAGATTGGGCTTATGCCGATATGGGTTGCTCGCCCGGCATAAGCCGTGAACATCGCTAGAGTTCGCCGGCAACGGCGTTCCCAGATAGATGACCGTACACGACAGAACTCGGCTTACAGATCGATCTCGGAACATGTTGAAACAAAAAAGGCTTCCTTATGGGAGCCTTTTTGCTTTTAAGCGAAGTAGTATGCGTCGCATACTCAGCGAATAAACAAGGTTTGAGAGCGGTTCACGGGTCTGCCGCAGATCAAGCCGTAGATGTCGGCGGCAAGAATATCTTTTTCGTATACGTCCTTTGCAGCGGCTGACAGATTCGACAGATCGCCTTTTCGTGCGATCGCGGGGAAAGCCGCTCTTCCCAAAACGGAAAGGACGTCATCCGCCTTTTCATTTTTTACGGCAAGCACTTTCAGATACAGAGGAGCCTTCAATGCTTTTCGGATAAGATCTTCATCGATGCCGAGCAGGGCAGACGCCAATATACGGCGGATGCGCGAAGAGATATATCGCTTCGTGGTCGCTTTTTCAAGGAGCGTGTCATAATCGGGGTTGTCTTTTGCAAGGGCTTTGATACGGTTTTCAAGCCCTTCCGAACAGTCGAGGATGCGCGAAAGCTGTTCGGCGCTTTGCGTGAGCGCGGCATAGACTGCGATTTTTTTGAATACGCTGCCGTCGGCGGCGGAGCTGAAAAGGTCGTCCGCCACATAGTCCGGAACGTTTTTCCTGACGGCGCGTTCTTTCCCTTCAGAAACGGCGCTGCGGATCGCGGTCGCGGACGAGAAGTTTTTATAAAGCTCTTCGTCCGAGTAGCCCGCCCCGGTCCGTTTGACGGGCAGGATCGTGGCGAGGCTCCCGCAGGCGAAGAGCGCTTTCTGGTATTCGACGCCAAGGATATTGTTCGGGGATTGCAGCAGCGCCGCCGTATCGCCTCGTCCCGTTTCAATGAGCGCGTCCGAACGTGCACGGGTAAAGCTCTTTCCCGCTTTCAGATGCAGCTTCAGTATGCGGCGGAAGCCGCGGCTTTCCTCGGCGGTCGTTTTCGCGGCGGAAAGAAAGCGCTCGCGGTCCGGTTCCTCACAGCCGAAGGCAAGCGTTTCAAAGCCGGGGATCGCATTCAGCAGGCGTACGGCGCCCTTTGCAAAAATTTCCGCAGGGGAGAGCGAAAATACTGTCGGCAGTTCGATAACGGCATCCGCCCCCGCAAGAACGGCGTGGCTGGCGCGCGTATATTTGTCAAGGATGGCGGCTTCTCCGCGCTGCGTGAAGTTTCCGCTCATCATACATATCACGGCGTCGCAGCCGCTTTCGGCTTTTGCGCGTTCGATCAGGTACGCGTGTCCGTTATGGAAAGGGTTGTACTCGCAGATGATGCCGCAAATTTTCATTTTTTTTCTCAAAACCTTTTACTTTTCTGATTGATTGTTATATAATAATGTATGGGTGCCGCGGGTCGCCCGAACGGAGTCATTCCGTATTGTATTATAGCGCATCGGCGGCAAAAAATAAAGCGATTGAGGTAATGTTGTATGGCAGGCTTTTTCGATAAGCTGAAGGAGAAGATCAACGAAGTCAACGACTCGATTGAAAGGCGCATAAACGAGGGACCCGTGATGCGGGAGATCAAAAAGAAAGCGTCCGCGCTGAACAAGACCATCGTTCTGTGTGAAGGCGAGGATGCGCGTGTCGTCAAAGCGGCTGCGGATGCGACGGAACAGGGGATCGCAAAGATCATTCTTCTCGGCGACCCCGAAAAGATCGCAAAGGATAACCCGAACGTTGACCTGACGGGCGTTACGGTCATCGACCCCGCAAAGAGCGAAAAACGCGCAGAATATGCCGCGCTGCTCTATGCGCTGCGCAAGGTGAAAGGAATGACCGAAGAAGAAGCGGACAGGCTGTCCTATGATAACACCTATTTCGGCGTGCTCATGCTGAAAGCGGGGGATGCGGACGGGCTTGTTTCCGGCGCCTGCCATTCGACCGCAAACACGCTGCGCCCCGGGCTGCAGATCGTCAAGGCCGCGCCCGGCGTGCCGCTCGTGTCAAGCTATTTTCTGATGGTCGCGCCTGCCGGCGGGAACGAGTACTGCGAGGACGGCGCATTCATTTATGCAGACTGCGGGCTGAACGAAAACCCCACAAGCGAACAGCTTGCCGACATTGCGATCATCTCTGCCAAGACGGCGGAAAAGATCGCGGGCATGGAGCCGCGCGTGGCGATGCTCTCATTCTCCACGAAAGGGAGCGCAAAACATGCTGACATCGATAAGGTGACGGCGGCGCTCGCGATCGCGAAGGAAAAGGCTCCCGATCTCAATATCGACGGAGAACTTCAGCTTGACGCGGCGATCGTGCCCTCCGTGGCGAAGTCGAAAGCGCCCGGTTCGAAGGTGGCGGGTCATGCGAACGTGCTCATCTTCCCCGACCTTGATGCGGGCAACATCGGGTACAAGCTCACCGAACGCCTCGGCGGGTTCCAGGCGGTCGGTCCGCTCTGCCAGGGCTTTGCAAAACCGATAAACGATCTTTCGCGCGGCTGCAAATCGGACGACGTCGTTGCGGCTGTTGCGATCACGGCGCTGCAGACGCAGCTTTAAAATCAATTCGGGAGAAAAAAGATATGAAGATCTTAGTCGTAAACGCGGGGAGTTCTTCCCTGAAATATCAGCTCATCGACATGGATACGGAGAGCGTGATCGCGAAAGGCGGGTGCGAACGCATCGGCATCCGCGGTTCCAAGCTCTCGCACAAAACGAGCCGCGGCGAAACGGTCATCGAGCAGGACATGCCCAACCACAAAGTCGCGCTCAAACTCGTACTGGACGCGCTGGTCAACGAAAAATACGGCGCGATCAAATCCATGAAGGAGATCGACGCGGTCGGGCACAGGGTCGTGCACAGCGGGGAGGATTTCAATAAGTCCGTGCTGCTTACCGACGATGTGATGGAAAAGTGCCGTGCGAACATCGAATTGGCTCCTTTGCACATGCCTGCGAACATGTTGGGGATCGAAGCATGCCGCGAGGTCATGCCGAATACGCCGATGGCGGGCGTTTTCGACACGGCATTCCATTCTACGATGCCGCCGCATGCGTTCATGTATGCGATCGATTACAACGATTACAAAAATTATAAGGTCCGCCGTTACGGGTTCCACGGAACGAGCCATAAATATGTATCGCAGGAAGCGATCAAATATCTCGGCAAACCCGCTGAGGAAACGAAGATCGTCACCTGCCATCTCGGCGGCGGCTCTTCGATCAGCGCCGTCATGGGCGGCAAGTGCATCGATACGAGCATGGGCTTTACGCCGCTTGCGGGCGTGCCGATGGGGACGCGCTCGGGCGATATTGACCCTGCCGTGCTGGAATATCTTGCGGCAAAAAAACATTATACCATGCTTGACTGCATCAATTATTTGAACAAGCAGTGCGGCGTGGCGGGGTTGAGCGGGGTTTCCAGCGATTTCCGCGATCTGACCAAAGCAGCGTCGGAAGGCAATGAACGTGCGAAACTTGCGTTGGACGTTTTTGCGTACAGCGTAAAAAAGTATATCGGTTCGTATATTGCCGCAATGAACGGGATCGACTGCCTTGTCTTTACGGCGGGCATCGGTGAAAACACCTGGCAGGTGCGCCGCGCCGTGTGCGAAGGGATGAGCTTTTTCGGCATCACGATCGACGCGCTCAAGAACGAGCAGAAAAACGACGGCTCGATCCATGACATTTCGGGTGCGGATTCCAAAGTCAAAGTGCTCGTGATCCCCACGAACGAAGAACTTGTCATTGCGCGCGAAACCAAAGAATTGGTCGAAGGAAAAGCGAATTAAACTTTTGCGTTTTAACATAAAAATAAGTTGACAAAGCTTTTTGAATAGGGTATAATTTGCAAGTCAGCAGGCAAAACAGATAGAAGAGGTGAACGGAGATGGCAGTACCCAAGTCCAAACAATCCAAACAGAGAACGAATACAAGATATGCGAACTTCAAAGCGGCGGCTCCTGCGCTCGTAGAGTGCCCGCATTGCCATGAGCTGAAGCAGCCCCATAAGGTCTGCGCGAAGTGCGGCTATTATGACGGCAGGGAAGTCGTGAGCACGGAAGAATCCAAATAAGGTAAGAAAGACGAAAGCGGTCGGAACAAATGTTCCGACCGCTTTTTCTTGTGAGAAAGGGGCGTCTTTTCGCTTACCACTCGTTGGGGAAGGGCGGGCGCTCTTCGCGCCACCAATCCTCATAGTATTTTACATATTGCGAGCAGTTTTCGCTGACGTCGCCGGTCAGAGGAAGGGTGGTCTTTTCCCAGAACGCTGTAACAAAGTCCTCGCAATTTTTTATAGTCACTTCGCGGAGGAATGCCGCGCCGCGTTCCAGAATATCCGCAGGGCGCTTTTTGCATTTGGCGACCGTCTCTTCCAGGCGCCTGTTGCAGGGGAACAGCTCTCTGTTTTCGATCAGGATAAGACGATAGACACTGTATACGATCTCCTGCGCAAGGTGCGCGCGCATGTAGGCGTTTTCCTCGGGCACGCAGTGCAAAAAATAGCCGCGGTTGAGCTGCAGGTTCGCGTTGAAGCACTTGATCTTTGCTTCCCGTTCGTGTTCGGGGTATGCGGCGATCTTTTCCACGAGCGGTGCGATGTCCGCATCCGACGAGTACAAAACGCGCGCTTTGACGTATGCGTTGCGCGTAGGTTCGCTTGCATATTGCGCCGCTTCTTCCAGGATCGCTTTCGTCTTGTATTTGACGTCGAAATATCCTCCTTCGTACGTGCAGTGGTCGGGGATGACTTCGGCGAGCCTGTTCTGTGCGGCAAGTTCCGCATAAGTTTCTTCGGTCACGACGATGAGCGCGTCTATATCCGAATCGGGGCGTTCGTTGCCCTTGACGATCGAGCCGTCCAGCACGATCGCGATCATGCCTTTCATGGGAAGAAAGTATTCTTTGAGTTTTTCAATGGACTCTTCGTGGTGCTTATACATTTGTTTCACCTCTGAAGGATAGTATACCATGCGGGCGCATGGTCTGCAAGCCTTTCCGAACTGTTTTTTTACGTTTATGAAAACCGAACCATTTTTCGCGCCGAAGCGTTTGGCGCGCAGCCTTGACAGCGCGGCGGCGATGTATTATAATAATTGCAACTATATCGGTAGAGTTTAAGAGGGATAATGTGCAGCAGCGCTTTAAAGTTACGGGAATGACCTGTGCCGCCTGTTCGGCGGGGATACAAAAGACGGTGAACAAGCTCGCGGGCGTAAAAAAGGCGGAAGTAAGCCTGATGGGGCAGAGCATGACCGTCGAATACGACGAAACGGCCGTGACGGCGGAAAAGATCATCGCCGCCGTCGTTTCGCTCGGTTACGGCGCGGCTTTGGAAACTGGGGAGCATGGAGCGGCTGAAAGCGCGCCGCGAAAAGCAGTGAACAGCTTCGGAGAGGAAGCAAAAAAACTGAAGGTACGCTTTTTTGTTTCGCTCGGGTTTCTTATCCCGCTGTTCTATCTGACTATGCTGCATCATATGACGGGGGCGCCGCTGCCGTATTTTTTGGATATGCACCAATGCCCCGAAAATTTTGCGCTCCTGCAGCTGGTGTTGACCACCCCCATCCTTTTTATCAACTTCGCTTTTTTTAAAAACGGGATCAGGGCGCTGTTCAAACGCGTGCCGAATATGGATACGCTGGTCAGCCTCGGGGCTGCGGTTTCCTATCTGTACAGTGTAGTCGTTATGTTTATCATGCCGTTCGGAAACGCGCACGAGCTTGCGATGAACGATCTGTTTTTTGAATCGGCGGCAATGGTGCTAACGCTCGTCACCCTCGGCAAATGGCTGGAAGCCCGTTCCAAAAAGAAGACGGGAGAAGAAGTGGAAAAGCTGCTGCGCCTTGCGCCCGATTCCGTAACGGTGGAACGGGACGGCGGACAGAAGACGGTGCGCCTTTCCGAAGTCGTGAAGGGTGACATCGTGATCGTGCGGCAGGGGGACAGTATCCCCGTGGACGGCGTGATCGTTTCGGGGAGCACCTTTGTCGATAAGTCGGCGATCACGGGGGAGAGCCTGCCCGTAGAAGTGGGCGAGGGCGGCTTTGTGACCAGTGCGTCCGTCAATAAAGGGAACGTCATCCGCGTCCGCGCCGAAAAGGTGGGGGAAGACACCGTCCTTTCGGGCATCATCAAAATGGTGCGGACGGCAGGCTCCTCCAAGGCGCCGATCGAGAGAACGGTGGATAAGATCGCGGGCATTTTCGTTCCCGTCGTGCTCGGTATCGCCGCGCTGACGTTTACGGTCTGGATGATCCTGTGGGGCACGGGCGCGGTCGCTGTCAGCGTGCCGCAGATCGTGAGCATGGCGATCAGCGTGCTCGTCATTTCCTGCCCCTGCGCGCTCGGGCTGGCGACGCCCGTTGCGGTCATGGCGGCGACGGGCAGGGGCGCTTCGCTCGGCATCCTGTATAAAGATGCGGAGGCGCTGCAAAAAGCAAAGAATATCCGTACCGTGCTGTTGGATAAGACGGCGACCATTACCGAAGGAAAACCGCGCGTTACGGAGATCTTGCTGTACAGCGGATACGCCCGCGCCGATGTGCTTGCGCTTGCGGGGACCGTGGAACTGAATTCCAATCATCCCCTTGCCGAATGTCTGGTGCAAAAGGCTAAGGAAGAGGGGAGAGCGCTCGGCACGGCGGAAAACTTTTTGTACAGCGCGGGAATGGGCGCGCGGGCGGATTGCGGCGGTGTGCGCTGCCTGATCGGCAATCAACGGCTGATGCAGGAGGGCGGCGTCGATGTCGCTGCGGCGGAGGCGGATGCCGTGCGGCTGGCAGAGGAAGGGAAGACGGTGCTGTTTTTTGCCTGCGACGGCAGGCTCGCCGCCCTGTTTGCCGTGGCAGACGTGATCAAAGAGGGGAGTGCCGAAGCGGTCGCCGGGCTGAAAGAGCGCGGCATCACGCCCGTCATGCTCACGGGAGACGCGGAAGGCGCCGCTCACGCGATCGCACGCCAGGCGGGCATCGAAAAAGTGATCGCGGAGGTGCTGCCCGAGGATAAGCTGAACGCCGTGATCGAGAGCAAAAAGACGGCGGTCACCGCCATGGTCGGCGACGGGATCAACGATTCGCCCGCACTGAAAGAGGCGGATGTCGGCATAGCGATGGGGAACGGAACGGACGTTGCCATCGATTCGGCGGACGTCGTTCTGGTCGGCGGCGATCTGCGCGCAGTCGATGCGGCGGTCGATCTCAGCCGGGCAACGGTGCGCAATATCCATCAGAATCTGTTCTGGGCGTTTATTTACAATCTGCTGTGCATCCCGATCGCGGCGGGCGTTCTGTTTGCGGTCGGCGTGGTGCTCGAGCCCATGTACGGCGCGTTGGCGATGAGCTTGAGCTCGGTTTTTGTCGTGACGAATGCGCTGCGCCTGATGCGCTTCCGCCCGAAGGGCATGCGCGGAAAAGCTGCTCCGGCATGCAAGGCACAGGGCTGTGCAATAGAGCAAAGCAAAATTAAAGGAGGAAATGGTATGCAAAAAATTCTGAAGATCGAAGGGATGAGCTGTTCGCATTGCAGTGCGCGCGTAGAGAGCGCGCTCAACGCGATCGAGGGCGTTTCGGCAACGGTCGAGCTGAAAAAGAAACGCGCGGTCGTCAAAACGGATGTGGCGGACGACGTTCTCATCAAGGCGGTCGAAGATGCAGGCTACAAAGTTGTCGGCATAAAGGAAGGAAAGTAAATCAGAAACAAACAAGTCAGCCCTCGGGCGGCATTGCCGCATCGGGGGCTGTTTTTTTGCCAGAAATACGGCATATCGGCGGCTTGTCCGTAATATGATATACGGAAGCGAGGGACAAGGCATGCTCGAATTTCTCACAGACGAACTGCGCGCGGCATTGCGTAACACAAATATGCGTTTCGTATACGAACTGCGCATAAGGGCTGGCAAGCCGGTCGCTGTCAATTACAAAGGCGCGTATTCGTTTTTGGGAAAGTCCGGCATTACGGACAAGCAGAGCGCGGCGCTTACGGCGAGCGCGGCGGATGTAGAGGAGATCGTGTTCCGCGCAAGCAATTATTCCGTTTATTCGGTGACCGAGCAGATGAAGCAGGGTTTTATTACGGGGGCGCACGGCGAACGGATCGGGCTTGCCGGGATGTATGTTTACGAGGGAGGGGAAGCGTTTACGGTGCGTGACGTGACCTCGCTGAACATCCGCGTCCCGCACGAGGTGCGCGGGTGTGCCGAACAAATATTTTCCTGCTGTTTTTCGGAACGTGCGGCAAGCGCGCTTATACTTTCCCCGCCGGGGCGCGGTAAAACGACGATCCTGCGCGATCTGGCTCGGTTGCTTGCGGAGCGCAGGGTGAATAATGTGCTGATCAGCGACGAGCGGGGCGAGATCGGCACGGCGGGAGATGCCTCGGATACAGGCGTATTTTCGGATGTGATACGGTTTGCGCGAAAGAAAGACGCATTGACCGCCGCCGTCCGCGCAATGCGCCCCGATGTGATCGTCACGGATGAGCTGGTCTCCGCAGAGGAGCTTGCGGCGGTGGCTATGTGCGTGCGCGGCGGCGTGGAAGTGCTTGCGTCCGCGCACCTGCGCGGCGTCACCGCGCTATGCGAATCGCCCGTCTTTTCTCCCTTTGTAAGAGAAAAGGTCTTTTCCTATTACATTGTGCTGCGGGCGGACGGGGTCGGAGAAGTGGAGGGGGTCTATGGGGCGGATCTTTTGCCCATTCCGATGAGGCAGCCATGCTGAAACTTCTCTTGTGCGTCGGTGCGTTTTCATTGTGTTTATTGCTTGCCTGGCTGCTTACCCGTAAATACAGGCTTCGCAAAGATTTTTATTATAATCTGAGTCTCTTCAATGAACGCCTGTATAACGAAGTGAGTTATACGCGCGAACCGCTTCCGTCGTTCATCGAAAAACAGCCTTTCGGCGGCGATTTCAAAAAAATACTGACCGAACGTTCTGCAAACGGGTTTCGCCCGGGGGACTGTGCGATCCCGTATTTGAAAGAGGACGAACGCAAGTTTTTGGACGATTATTTGAGCATGATCGGGAAGAGCGACGCCGCGTCGCAAAAAAATTACCTGGCATCCCGCCGCGCCGAAGTGGAGGCGCGCAGGCAGGCGAGCGAAGAGGCATACAAAAAGCATTTTTCTCTCTATATAAAACTCGGCGTGCTGGCGGGGTTGGTTCTCGTCATCCTGATCGTGTGATGCCGTCGGAGGGCGCTATGGATATCGATATTATTTTTAAGATCGCCGCCGTAGGCATCATTGTGACAATTGTCTGCCAGATCCTGAAAAAGTCGGACCGCGACGATATTGCAACGATCGTGAGCCTTGCCGGGCTGATCATCGTGCTCACCGTCGTATTGGATATGGTGGCGGATCTGTTCGGATCCATCCGAAGTATTTTCGATCTGTTTTAGCATATGGAACTTGTCAGGATCATCGGCGTGGGCTTGGTCACGGCTATCGCCGCCGTTCTGCTCCGTGCGTCAAAACCGGAACTTTCCTTTGCGGTCACCGTTGCGGGAACGGTCATTATTCTTTTGTTCGCGGTCGACTTGTTCGCGCAAAGTTTCGGGATCTTTTCGGAAATCGGCGCCGCAACGGGGATCGACAGTTCCCTGATCCGTACGATCCTGAAGATCGTTGCGATCGGATATCTTGTTGAATTTGCTGCCGGGATCGTAGAGGATTTCGGGGCGAAAAGTGTGGCGGATAAACTTGTCCTTGCGGGGAAAGTGATCATTTTTACGGTATCCGTTCCGATCATCCGCGGATTGGTCGCGTTGATCGGCGGCTTTTTGGAGCTGATATGATCGTACGCAGAAAGAAAAAACGAAAAATCCGCGTTGTATTGCTGATAACGGCGCTGATCGCGGTATTTGCGGCGGTCGCATTTCTTCCCGTTGGAGCGGAGGGCGCCGCTTTGGCGGCTCCCGCGGGGACCGAAAGCGACAGCGGTGATGCGGAAAACGCGGAAGAGGAGCTTTGGAACAACATAGAGGAGATCCTCGGCAACCTGGATACGGATGCGCTGGACAAGTACCTGGCGTCACTGACGGAGGAACAGAGGGAACAGTTCGGCGGATCCGACTTTGCTGAAAAGGTCGAAGCGCTGCTCAGCGGTGACTTTGCCATCGATTACGACAGCGCGTTCGAGGCGCTTGCCGCTCTGATATTTGACGGACTGTCCGGGCTGCTTCCCGTGTTTTGCATGATCCTTTCCATCGGCATTCTGTGCGGGATCCTGAACCGATTTAAAAGTTCTTTTTCGGAAAGGGGGACGGCGCGGCTGATATTTCTGATGAGTTACGGCGCGGTATTGGTGCTGATCCTGTCCTCGCTGTCGGGTGTCATCGCTGATTGTATTTCGGCTGTTTCTTCCATGCGTTCGCAGATGCAGGCGATCTTTCCCGTTCTGCTCACGCTTATCGTGACCTGCGGGGGGAACGTTTCCGCCGCCGTCTACCGTCCGGCGGCGCTGTTCCTGAGCGACGGCATTGTGCAGGTCATTACGGCGGCTGTCTTCCCTCTGGCGGTGCTCGTCTGCGTGCTGCATATGGCGGGGCATATGAACAGTGAGATCCGTCTGCAAAATTTTACATCGTTTTTCGGAAGCATCATCAAATGGGTTCTGGGTATTTCTCTTACGGCATTCTCTGTTTTTCTCACCGTGCAGGGGATCACGTCGGCGACGTATGACGGGATTTCCTTTAAGGCGGCAAAGTATGCGCTCGGCAATTCCGTGCCGATGATCGGGGGATTTTTGAGCGGCGGGCTCGATCTCGTTCTGGCGGGCGGCGTGCTCATCAAAAATTCGGTCGGCATGTGCGGCGTCCTGCTGCTGGTCATCGTGATCGCGGCGCCTCTCGTCCAGCTTGTCGTTTACAATCTTTTTCTGAAGCTTACGGCGGCAGTTACGGAGCCGGTCGGGGCGGAGGGCGTTTCCGGATTTCTGTCATCGCTTTCCGGCGCGGTCAACTATTTTATCGCGGGTCTGCTTGCCGTCGGGTTCATGTATTTTATGACGGTCCTGCTGCTGATCTGCTCTTCCAACGCAATGTTCTGATCATGAAAGCATACATTCTCGCCGTCTGCGGAGCGGCCATCATCTCTGCTCTTGTTACCGTGCTTCTTCCGGAAGGGAGGACCGGAAAATTCATAAACGGGATCCTGAAACTGTTTTGCCTGTTGGTCATGCTGGTCCCTTTGCTTTTTTTGTTTACGGATCACGGGGAAGTATTTCCGGATTCGGGCGGAGAAACCGAGATGGAATACGACGAAGGATTTATCGATTATATGTTTTCAAGGCTGGCGGAAGAAGAGGAAGCGGCGGTCGAAACTTACATCGAGGAGGAATTTTCGGTGATCGCGGATGCGGAGATCGGGTGGAAAAACGTCGAATATGCGTTTACTGTGTCGGAGCTTTCGGTGACGGTCAAAGATTTCGGAATATATACGGACGGCGAGCATATATTTATAATCGAACAGATCGCCGAACGTATGGAGAAGCTGTACAGCGAAGCGGAGGTGACTGTTCAATGAGCGAAAAATCATTGTTCGCAAAATTCAGGGAAAAAGTCAGGGCGGGCAAGATCGTTGAGATCGTTGTGGTATTGATCCTTGCCGTTGTAGTGATCGCGATCGTATATTCAATTATCGCCGGGGATCCGGGAGGGGCTGCTGCTTCCGATTCGGAGACGTATGCGCAAAGCGTGGAGCGTGAGCTGAGCTCGGTACTTTCCAAACTGGACGGAGCGGGGGAGGTGGATGTATTTGTGAGCGTCGCGAACGAAGGAGAGACCGTGATCGCGATGGAAACAAAAGTCGATGCGGAAGGAAACACGACGACGACGCCCGTTCTGGTTGGCGGCGAGGTGGTCGTGCTTGAAGTGCGAAAACCGGAAATCACGGGCGTGCTGATCGTGGCGGAAGGGGCGGGGAGCATCGCCGTCCGAAGCCGACTGATCGATGCGGCGGCGTCCGCTCTGCATATTAACCAAAGCATAATCAAAGTATACGCGAAAGAAGGCGCATAAAATAAAAAGGAGAGTAACGGAAATGTCAAGAACAAAAAAGATCATCATTATGTCAGCCCTTGTGTTGCTGCTTGCGGTAACGGCGGTATTCAATTTTGTGCTCGCCGGCGGTGCGTCGGCGGACGCGGGTACGGACGTCACAACGGCAGCGAATTATTTTTCCACATACAGAACGGACCGCACGACGAACAGAAACGCGGAACTTTTGGAGCTCGATTCGATCCTGGAAGAGGCGGATCCTTCCGGCAGCGAATATGCCGAAGCGATCGCTCTCAAACTGGACATCGTAGCCGCTATGGAAAAAGAACTGCTTCTTGAAACCTATATCAAAGCAATGGGCTATGAGGACGTCGTCGTGAGCATCGGAACGGAGTCTGAAAACGTAAATGTGTTTGTAAGTGCGGCAAGCCTTACGCACAATGATTTCCTTTCGATCTACAATATCCTTACGACCGAGGCGGGCTGTGACCCTGCAAATGTAAATATTACGCCGATCGGCGCGGAAATTTGATAAAAACACTGTTCAAAACCCGAAAAGTATGTTATAATAATAACAGAAAATTTTTTCGGGAGAAGCAGGAATGGCAATTTTCAGACGCGTTCCTTCCGACGGGCAGAAAGGTAAAGTTTCCTATAATCCCGGGATCGTCAGCGGGATCATCCAACTGGCTGTTTCCGAAGTGGAAGGCGTGGAACTGCTCGGCGGAAAAAAGAAGGGGCTGAAAGTATATTTTGAAAAGGCGGGTATCTACGCAGATATTTCCGTTGTCGTCGATTACGGCTATAACGTTCCGGAAGTGGCGTTTAAAATTCAGCAGACGGTCAAACATAACGTTGAAGCTATGACAAAATACAAAGTTGCCAAAGTGGATGTGTATGTTGTCGGTGTTGATTTTTTGAATGAACGGGCGGCCGATTAATTTATATGCGATCCGTATTTCCCTTCGTATGTGCGGAGGGAAATATTTGTGTCCTGCGAGGAAATCATATGAGGAGCAAGTCGCGCGAGTGTGCGTTTAAAATCATTTTTTCATCACTGTTCCATGACGCGGACGAGCAAGCGTTCCGCCGAGGGGTTTACAAGGCGTCGGAGCTGAACGGGGAGGAGGAAGCGTTTGCCGAATCTCTTGTGGAAGCGGTGCGCACGCATATGCCTGCGTTGGAAGAGCGGCTCGGTAAATATGCGGTCGGGTTTTCGCCGGAACGTCTGTTCCCGGCGGATAAGAGCGCGCTGTGCATGGCAATGGCCGAGATATTGTATATCGGCACGCCTGCCGTGGTCGCAGTGGATGAAGCGGTCGCGCTTGCAAAAAAATATTCGACAGAGAAAAGCGTCGGCTTTGTGAACGGCGTGTTGGCCGGTTTTTTGGCGGAGGAGGTACAAAAATGAGCGTTCGGATCGACGGTAAAGAACTTGCGGCAAAGCTGCGTGAAGGGATCAGGGAAGACGTTCAGCGTTTCAAACGCGAACGAGGAAAAGAGATCGGGCTTGCGGTCGTGTTGGTCGGGGAAGATCCCGCGTCGCAGGTATACGTGCGCAACAAGATCAAGGCGTGTGAAGAAGTGGGGATACGCTCGTATTCGTATCATCTGCCGGCAGAAACGGAACAGGCGCAGCTTGCCGCGCTCGTGGACGAATTGGTCGGGGATGAAAAAATACACGGTATCCTTGTACAGCTGCCGCTGCCGAAACATTTGGATGCGGAGAGCATTTTGAAACGTATCCCGCCCGAGAAAGACGTAGACGGATTCTGCGCCGAGAACGTCGGGAATCTTGCCATGAACCGTACCGCGCTGGTCGCTTGTACGCCGTTCGGCGTGATGAAGATGCTGGAAGCGTACGGCATCGACCCGCGCGGCAAGTCCGCGGTAGTGCTCGGGCGCTCAAACATCGTCGGAAAACCGATGGCGATGCTTCTGCTCAACGCGGATGCGACCGTCACGGTCTGCCACAGCAAGACAAAGGACCTTGCGGCGGTCTGTGCGGGGGCGGATATTTTGGTCGTTGCGATCGGGCGCGCGAAATTTGTAACGGCGGATATGGTCAAACCGGGAGCCGTCGTTATCGATGTCGGCATGGATCGCGACGAAAACGGGAAACTGTGCGGCGATGTGGATTATGAAGCCGTAAAAGAGAAGGCGTCCTATATCACGCCGGTACCGGGCGGCGTCGGGCCCATGACGATAACGATGCTGTTGTATAACACTGTGCTTGCGGCGCAGAGGAGTTGAATTTGGAAACGTACGAGCAGATATTTGAAAAATATAAGGCGGCTTTCGAAACGGCGCTCGCCGATTATCTGAGCAAGGTCAGTTTCAAGCCCGATGTTTTGAATGAGAGCTTTCGCTATTCATTGCAGATAGGCGGGAAGAGACTGCGCCCCGTGCTTATGTTTGCCTGTGCGCGTATGCTCGGCGGGAAAGAGCAGGATGTAGCTCCTTTTGCGGTCGCGTTGGAGCTGATCCATACATACTCCCTGGTGCATGACGATCTGCCCGGAATGGACAACGATGATTTCAGGCGCGGGCAGCCGTCAAACCATAAAAAGTTTGGGGAAGGGCAGGCGATCCTGGCGGGAGATGCGCTTTTGAATGAGGCGTATGCGCTCTGCTTTCAGGAGAGCCGCCGCGGAAGAACGTATCTCAACGCCGCGGAGCAGATCTGCCTGAACGCAGGGGCGCGCGGTATGATCGCGGGGCAGGCTGCCGATTTGTATTATCAGGGGAACGCGTCGGCAGGAAAGACCGAGACGGATTATATCGTGCGGAACAAAACAGGAAAGATGATCGTATCGGCGGTAACGGTCCCTGCCTATGTATACGGAATGGATGAAAATATTGTATCGCTTTTAGCGGAGTATGGCAAAAATCTTGGTTATCTGTTCCAGATCACGGACGATATGCTTGACGTAAACGGCGATTTCGAAAAGCTCGGGAAGTCGGTCGGGAAAGATGAGCGCGAAAATAAATTGAGCTACGTACGTTTGTACGGGATGGAGGAATGCCGTTCTTTGGCAGGGTATTATTGCGGTTTATGTGAAAAGGTGTTGGATCAGCTGCCGTTTGAAACGGGATTTTTGGCGGATACGGCGCGTTTTGTTCTGAACAGGGAGTATTGACCGATGCGCTTGGACAAGTATTTATCCGAGCGCTTTTTTTCTTCCCGTACCAAAGCGGCGCGTGCCGTTTCGGAAGGGCGTGTTACGGTGAACGGAAAGATCGGAAAACCTTCCGATGAAGTGAAGGAGGGGGACGACATCCGTGTGGCGGAGGATCATCCCTATGTCTCGCTCGGCGGGAAAAAGCTCGAACGCGCGCTGACGATGTTCGGCGAGAATGTCGCGGGAGCTGTTTGCGCCGATTTCGGAGCCAGCACAGGAGGGTTCACGGACTGCCTTTTGCGTGCAGGTGCGAAACGTGTCTTTGCGATCGATGTCGGAGAAAGTCAGCTTGCCGCCGGGCTTGCCGCCGATGCGCGGGTCACGGTCCTGGATAATACGAACGTCCGCTATCTTCGTCCCGAAGATCTGCCCGAGCGGCCGGATGTTGTTACGATAGACGTAAGTTTTATTTCGCTGACCTATGTTTTGCCGGCGGCTGCGTCGCTGTTGGCGGACGGCGGAAAAATTTTCGCCCTTATAAAGCCGCAGTTT
Organism: Clostridia bacterium; assembly: GCA_017886545.1. Taxonomy (GTDB): domain Bacteria; phylum Bacillota; class Clostridia; order Christensenellales; family Borkfalkiaceae; genus Borkfalkia. Next base: position 36,334 of record JAGHJS010000028.1, on the reverse strand, counting down.
GAATGCGGGGGCAAGGGGCTGGACAAGCACGGCGTTATAAAGGACGCGGCTTGGCGGGCAGAACTTGTTCTGCGCGTGATCGGGGCGGCAAATGCGGTCGGTTTGCAGGCGTATGCGCTTGTGAATGCACCGTTGCAGCCGAAGAAAAATGTCGAGTATATGGTCGGGTTTGTCAAAAGCGCAGAAAAATTTCTTGACGGGGACCAAATCAAATCGCTTGCTGCAAATTTGATTTGAACGGTAAAGTATGGCTGAACGTCCTTATACATATGTTCAGAAAAAATTTTTAAAGATCGATCCCAAAAAACTGACCGAAGAAGAAAGAGATGTTCTTCGGAGAGTGTTGCTGCCTCGTACGCGCTATCTTCCGGATACGGATGAAGAATGTTTGGCGTATGCGTATGAGCTTGTGCAGGAGCCGACGTACGGAAAATTCCTTTCCTTTTTGCATGAGATCGAATTGCGGTTCGGCGTGAAGGAGCGCACGTGGAGCGCAGGCGACAGGTTTGCGCGGCTGTATTGCCGTCTGAAAAAGAACGGGCGGACGTTCTGTGCGTTTGCGTTGGATGCGGATAAGTTCTATCTTGCCGTTTATTTTAATGCGGAAGAGCGCAGACGTTTTGAAGCGGTGCGCAACGACTTCTCTCGGGAAGTTATCCAATGGCCGTATGACTTTTGTCCGGTCAGGGCAAACGGAATACAATGCGTTTATTATCATCTGCAAGACGATCGGGTCAAGGAGCATATTTTTTCGCTGCTGGCGTTTAAGGCGGGGAAAGGAAAGTATTCGGGCATAACGGCGACGGGCGGGTGTGAAGGCTGTCCTTCAGGGAAAAGTGTATAGAAAGAGGCGCGCTTCATCCGAAGCGCGCCTTTGTTCTGCGGTAAAGCTCATTCCTTGCTGAAAAGATAATAATATATGATCGCAAACAGCGGAATGTTAAACAGATAAATACAGGGGAGAATGGCGTAGACAAAGATGTTCCGAGCAGTGATGGTGCCGCTGAATCCCGTTACAAGGAAGGCGATGAGGCAGATGATCAAAACGACGTTGACATAAATGATCAGTGTTGCCGATACGTACGATTTTGTTTTGACTTTTTTACTGTTTTTCCCGTATCCGCGCAGGAATAGGATCCAGAACACGCCTAACATGATGAGCGCGAAAACAAAGGGAAGGGTAACATATGCCGCGTTTGTGCCGAGGACATTGATAAGGCAGGCATTTATGATCGACTCTGCGATCGCGACGCCGAAAACCCAAAGGGCCGTGATGAACAGAAGCCTCCCTTTATCAAACGTTGAGCCTGTACCGGGATGAGCGGAAACGGTGTTCCGCCTGCCTGTCGCCGTTGTAACGCGAAGCCCTTCGTTTTCGGCGCGCTCTTCCACGTCGTAAAATTCAATATTTCCGGAGGGGCGCACATCCTGGCGCGGCGGCGCAGGCTGTTCGGCCTGCGGCGGCTGCGGGGGAGGGGGAGTCGGTTCGGCGGGAGGTTCGGGTTCGTATTCCGTCTCCTCAAAAGGTGCCTCGTCGTGGCGAGTGTTATCGTACAGGCGGGCGATCAGCTCTTTATAATTCCGCTCTTCCGGCGGCCTGTTGGCATACAGAAGTTCAGAAGAGACGGCTCTGTTATGCTCATATTGTTCGTCATACGCGGCGGCTTCAGCCGATTGTGCGTAGGGAACTTCGTCGGGATATTGCTCTTCTGCGTATTGCGCTTGTTCCGCCTGCCGCCGCTGAAGCTCTTCCTCTTCGTTTCGGCGGCTTATCTGCGTATAATAATCGCTTTCACCGTTTTCACCGATCAAAGCGCGGTAATTTTCGTGGATGCGCTGCTGTTCTTCGGGGGTGAGCACGTGAGGCTCTTCCTCAGCGTATACGTTCTCTTCGGTGGCGCTGACATCCTCTTCGAAAGCAGGTTCCTGCGGCTCTGCCTCCGTCTCGGCGGCAGGGGCAGACTGCGTTTCGCTCTCCGGGGCGGGCTCGGCGGGTTCAGCGCTTTCGGCAGCGTTATTATCCGCATCGTCCGTCGGTTCGGCGCCTTCCCCGTAGGAAAACTCTTCGTCGTTCATGTCGCCCTTCCCGGCAGGGACTCGGGTAGTGGATTTTTTCAGCAAACTGAAATCAACAGACGGGGCGGGAGGCGGATTATTGAAATCATAGTCTTTCTCGGAAATGAGGCTGTCGATGATCGTGCGCGAATATTCCCATTCCGCAAGATTCTGTTCAACGATCTTTCTTCCCTTCTCCGTTATTTGAAAATACTTTCTTCTCCCTCCGTTGCTGACGCCGCCCCAGTAGGAAGTGACAAAATCCTGCGATTCAAGCCGCTTCAGCGCGCTGTACAGAGTAGGTTGTTTGAGGGTATATTGCCCCTTGCTTTTGTCCTCGATCTCGTTTATGATCTCATACCCGTACTTGTCTCCGTCGTACAGTGTTCGCAGGATGATCGTGTTGATGTGTCCGCGGATCAGTTCGCTGCTGATAGAGGAGTCATTTTCGGGCGCCTTTTTTTCGTTTTCATTCGTAAATTCGTCGGCCATTTTTCATACCTCCTTCGCTAAAATTATACAATATATGACAGAAAATGTCAATAGAATTCACGTATATTTTATAAATCGAACCTTTTTGCAAAGTATTATGTGTCACATAATTTTAGAAAATCGCCGAAAGGATGCTCCTGCCAAACAGTGGACAAAATCACCCGACTTGCGTTAAAATAGACGGGAACAAAACAGGCAGGTGTACAGATAAAAGTGAACGGCGAATTTTGTTTGAAATATTCCGTACGCAATTATGAATCGGATTTTATGCAGGCGCTGAAACCGTCTGCGTTGCTTGGCTATTTTCAGGAAGCCGCAGCGGAACATTCGCAGGAAATGGGCATGGGGTTTGACCGCCTGCGCGAGGAAGGACGCTTTTGGGTCCTTTCAAAAATTTGCGTACGGATCGGTCGGAGACCGATGCAGGGGGAGAACGTAACGGTGCGTACGCGTCCGCATTCCCCGAACAAGGCAATTTTTGAACGCAGTTTTTTTGTGGAAGACGCATCCGCTGAAACAGTGATCCGCGCGGTTTCCCGTTGGTGTGTTCTGGATGAATGCGGGAGGATCGTGCCGGCCGCCAAAGTTCCGCACAAAGAGACGGTTCTTTCGGAGGAGCGCGCTTTTACGGATCAGGATTGGAAGATCGGAGAGGAGATCCCTTTGCGGGAAAAGCCGATTTATTCAATGACGGTCGCGTGTTCCGAATACGATCTGAACATGCATATGAACAATATCAAATATGCTGACTGTGTATTCAATTGCTTTTCGGTAAAAGAGTTGTCCGCCCGTGTTTTATCGGGCTTCAGCTTGCATTTCCTGCGTCAGTCGCATGAGGGCGATCGGTTGGATTTTTACAGACATGCGCTTTCCGACAGTGTCTATCAGGTTGTTGGTAAGTGCGGTGAAGTCCCTGTCGTTTCAGCCAGGGTCGAATTTTGCAGAGCGCAAACGGAGTGAATGTTGGAAGAGCTTCAATATAAACTGATCCGTTCCCGCCGCCGCACTCTTTCCATTCTTGTGGCGGACGGGAAGATCACGGTGCGCGCGCCGCTCCGAATGGCTGACGACGCGATCATGCGTTTTGTAGAGAGCAAACGGCAATGGATCGAAAAGCAGGTCGCCCGCCGTGACCCGCGGTTCGATGCCGTAAGGGAAGGGCGTGCGCTGCTTTGCGGCGGAGAGCTTTTTCCCGTTTGCTTCGGTGCGGAACGAAACGGAGAAGATAAAGGCGCTTTTTATTTTAAAAGTGAAACCGCCGTCCGCTCGTATCTGATCCGCACGCGCGGCGGTGAATTGTTACGGAAAGCAGGCGGGTTGGCAGGGCGCTTCGGCTTTTCGCCTGCGCAGATCCTGCTGCGCGATTTTAAAGCCAGATGGGGGAGCTGTGACGGTTCGGGGATAATTAAATTAAACTGGCGGCTTCTGATGCTGCCGCCCGAGCTGAGCGGGTACGTCATCGTGCATGAATTGTGCCACCTGAAAGTTCTGGCTCATTCGCCTGCGTTTTGGAAGGAAGTCGGTCGCCTTTGTGCGGATTGGCGCCGCCTGCGCAGGGAGCTGAAAAACTACGCGTTTCTGACCAACCTTTATCGTCGGTGAGCGAAAACGCGGCGTGCCCGCGCCGTTCTTTTCGGACTGTATTTGCATAAAATATATTTATTCATGAATAACCGATATTTAATGAATATTTATACATTATATTCAAAAATGAATGTATTTTTCATTATAATTTTGAAAAAATATGGTTCAATTTGCTTGACGAACCAGCGGAATGTTAGTATAATTTATGAAAAAATCACAGAGGTCAAAAGCCATGCAGAAAAAAGAGATCAAAAAGGTGGTGCTCGCTTATTCGGGCGGGCTGGATACTTCCATTATCATCCCCTGGCTCAAAGAGAACTATAACAACTGCGAAGTGATCGCCGTTTCCGCGGACGTGGGGCAGGAGAGCGAATTGGAAGGTCTGGAAGAGAAGGCTCTCAAAACGGGCGCTTCCAAACTGTATATCGAAGATCTGCGCAAAGAATTTATCGAGGATTACATTTATCCGACGATGAAAGCGGGCGCGGTCTATGAAAACAAATACCTGCTCGGCACCTCTTTTGCCCGTCCCGTCATCGCAAAGCGCATCGTCGAGATCGCGAGAAAGGAAGGTGCGGACGCGATCTGCCATGGCTGCACGGGAAAGGGGAACGACCAGGTGCGTTTCGAGCTGACGATCAAGGCGTTCGCGCCCGAAATGACCATCATCGCCCCTTGGCGCATCTGGAACATCAAGAGCCGCGACGAGGAGATCGATTACGCCGAGGCGCATAATATCCCCCTCAAGATCACGCGCGAAACGAATTACTCCAAGGACAAGAACCTCTGGCACCTTTCGCACGAGGGGCTCGATCTGGAAGATCCCGCAAACGAGCCGAAGTACGACGAGATCCTCGAACTCGGCGTTTCTCCCGAAAAGGCGCCCGACAAGGCGACCTATCTCACGCTGACCTTCGAAAAAGGTATCCCCGTCGCGCTGGACGGTAAAAAGCTGGGCAGCGTCGAACTGATGGAAAAGCTCAATAAGATCGGTGGTGCGAACGGCGTCGGCATCATCGACATGGTCGAAAACAGGCTGGTCGGCATGAAGAGCCGCGGCGTGTACGAAACGCCGGGCGGCACCATCCTGTATACGGCGCACGAGCTTTTGGAGATGCTCTGCCTGGATAAAGATACGCAGCACTTCAAACAGCATATTGCCATCAAATTTGCCGATCTCGTTTACAACGGGCAGTGGTTCACGCCGCTGCGTGAGGCGCTCTCCGCGTTCGTGGATAAGACGCAGGAGAATGTGAGCGGCGAAGTCAAACTCAAAATTTATAAGGGCAACATCATCAACGCGGGCATCAAAAGCGAGCATTCGCTGTACAGCGAAGAGATCGCGACGTTCGGTGAAGAAGATGTATACAACCAGCACGACGCGGAAGGCTTCATCAACTTGTTTGGTTTGCCGATCAAGGTGAAGGCGCTGCTCGATCAGAAAAAATTGAAATAACACAGTACAAGAGAAATGACAAACGTTTTTATAGACGGTAAAGAGGGGACGACGGGTTTGCAGATCTACGAGCGCCTAGGCGCTCGCGGCGATGTACACGTCGTCTCTCTTCCCGATGAGCAGAGGAAAGATCCCGCGGCGCGGAAAGAATGTATCAACGCGGCGGACATCGTGTTTTTATGCCTGCCCGATGCGGCGGCGAAGGAATCGGTCTCCTTGTGTGAAAACGAGCGGGTGCGGATCATTGACGCATCCACCGCGCACCGTACCGATCCCGCATGGGCGTACGGGTTCCCCGAGCTTTCGGCGGCGTTCCGCAAAAAGATCGCCGCGTCGAAGCGCGTGGCGGTACCGGGATGCCATGCGAGCGGCTTTGTGTCGCTCGTATACCCGCTCGTTGCGGGCGGGATAGCGCCGGCGGATTATCCTTTTGTGGCGTATTCCGTAACGGGGTACAGCGGCGGCGGGAAAAAGATGATCGCCGAATATGAAGCGGAGGAGAGGGCGGCCGCATTGGACAGCCCGCGGCAGTACGCGCTCGGACAGGCGCACAAGCACCTTCCCGAAATGCAGGCGGTATGCGGGCTTTCGCAGCCTCCCGTCTTTTCACCTATCGTTGCGGACTATTACAGCGGCATGTGCGTGACCGTGCCGCTGATCACAAGGTTTTTGAACAAACGATACACGGTTTCCTACCTGAAAGAGTATTTTGCAGAGTACTATGCGGGGCAGAAACTCATTCAGACTGCCGAATGCGAGAGCGGGTATCTTGCAGCGAATGAGCTTTCCGGAACGGACGGCATGCGCATTTTTGTAGCAGGCAACGACGAGCGCATCTTGCTCTGTTCCGTGTTCGACAATCTGGGCAAAGGAGCTTCGGGCGCAGCGGTGCAGTGCATGAACCTGATGCTCGGCATAGACGAGTGCACCTCGCTTACCGTGTGAGGCAAGGAGAAAGAAAAATGGAGAAGATCAACGGCGGCGTTTGTGCGCCGCAGGGATTTAAGGCGAACGGCGTACATTGCGGGATCCGCAAAAACAAGACGAAGCGCGACCTTGCTCTTATCGTGAGCGAAACGCGCTGCGCGGCGGCTTGCGTCTATACGCAGAACCTTGTCAAGGGCGCGCCCATCCTCGTGACGAAAAAACATGTGGCGGACGGCTATGCGCAGGCGATCGTCTGCAACAGCGGCAACGCCAATACCTGCAATGCGGACGGCGAAGAGATCGCCGAAGGGATGTGCGGGCTCGTCGCGCAGCATACGGGCATAGCGGCGGAGGACGTGGTCGTCGCGTCTACGGGCGTGATCGGCCGCCCGCTTTCGCTCGAGCCGATGGCGGAGCATATGGAAGAGCTTGCGGCGGGGCTGGGTGCGTACAGCACCGAAGCGGCGCAGGCGATCATGACGACGGACACGGTCGAAAAGCAGATCGCCTATACCTTCCGTCTCGGCGGGAAGCCGTGTACGATCGGCGCGATCGGCAAGGGCGTCGGGATGATCAACCCGAACATGGCGACCATGCTCGTCTTTGTCACGACGGACGCGGCCATCTCTCCCGCGATGCTGCAAAAGGCGCTCTCCGAAAACGTGAAGGATACCTTTAATATGGTCAGCGTCGACGGGGATACGTCCACCAACGATATGGTGTGTGTGCTTGCGAACGGCTTGGCGGGCAACGAGCCCGTTACCGAAGCGGGAAAGGACTATGCCGCGTTCCGCAAGGCGCTGTATGCCGTTATGGAATACCTGTGCCGCTGCATCGCAAAAGACGGCGAAGGCGCGACCAAATTGCTCGAATGCAAAGTGAGCGGCGCAAAGAGCAAAGCGGTCGCAAGGACGGTCGCGAAATCCGTCATCAAATCGTCCCTGTTCAAGGCGGCGATGTTCGGTGCGGACGCGAACTGGGGCAGGGTGCTGTGCGCTGTCGGCTATGCGGGCGCCGACGTCGACGTAATGAAAGTCGATGTATCGTTCCGCAGCCGTGCGGGCGAACTTACAGTTTGCCAAAACGGAAGCGGCGTGCCGTTTTCGGAGGAGGAGGCGAAGCGCGTCCTTTCGGAGGATGAGATCACCGTCCTTATCGCGCTCAACAGCGGCAAAGCAAAGGCGACGGCGTGGGGCTGCGATCTTACCTACGAATATGTGCGGATCAACGGGGATTACAGGACCTGACAGTGAGGCGAAGAATATGGAAAATCTGAACGATAAGCAGGTGCGCGCGCAGATCCTTGCGGAGGCGCTGCCCTATATCCAGGAATACAAAAACCAGGTCGTCGTCATCAAATACGGCGGCAATGCCATGATCAACGAAGGGCTGAAGCTCTCCGTCATGCGCGACATCGTCCTTCTGAACCTCATCGGCATCAAGGTCGTATTGGTGCACGGGGGCGGTCCCGAGATTTCCGAGATGCTGCGCCGCGTCGGCAAGCAGTCCGTATTTGTGGACGGGCTGCGCTATACCGATGAAGAGACCGCGGAGATCGTACGGATGGTGCTTGCGGGTAAGATCAACAAGTCGCTGGTCAACCTTCTGGAGAGCATCGGCGGCAAAGCGGTCGGGCTGTGCGGCATCGACGGGCATATGATGAAATGTACCGTCGCCGATGAGCGGCTCGGGTACGTCGGCAAGATCACCGATCTGGACGCGAAGCTGATCAAAGACGTTCTGGACGACGGCTATATCCCCGTCATATCGACGGTCGGGTACGACGACGAGGGGCATATCTATAATGTGAACGCAGATACGGCGTCCGCCGTCGTTGCCGGGGCTTTGGGGGCGCGCAGTCTCATTCTTATGACGGATACGGCGGGCGTTCTGCGCGACAAGGACGACCCTTCCAGCCTGATTGATAAAATTTACGTCAGCGATATTGCTTCCTACATCAAGCAGGGCATCATTTCGGGCGGAATGATCCCGAAAATAGAGTGCTGCAAAGAGGGGATCCGCCGCGGCGTCGAAAAAGTATTTATTATCGACGGCAGGGTGGAGCATTCCATTCTCGTAGAAATTTTGTCCGACAGCGGTATCGGCACGATGTTTGTAAACGGAGACTGATTTTTCGGTCTCCTTTTCTGCGTCCGCGCACGGATCCGCAATGTAAAAAAGTCGCCGTCAAACCATTGCGTTTGCCGTCGATTTATGATAGAATAGATAAAATAGGTGTCAGCCATGGGATTTGAGGAAATAAAAGAGAAAGACAGCAAGTATATCGCACACACCTACAGCCGTTTTCAGACCGATCTGTGCGGCGGCGAAGGCGCCGTGCTTTGTTCGGAAGACGGCAGGCAGTATATCGATTTCGGATCGGGGATCGCCGTCAACATCTTCGGCGTGAACGACGAAGAGTGGAAGGAAGCCGTTATCGCACAGGTCAATAAGATCCAGCACGCGAGCAACCTCTATTATACACGCCCCGCGGCGGAACTTGCCGCGATGCTCTGCGAAAAGACGGGGGCAAAAAAGGTCTTTTTTTCCAACTCCGGGGCGGAAGCGAACGAGTGCGCTATCAAAGCAGCGCGCAAATATTCTTACGATAAATACAGGAGTGGGCGGAACCGCATCGTTACGCTGAAGAACTCCTTCCACGGCAGAACGCTGACGACGCTCACCGCAACAGGACAGGATGCGATGCATCCCGCCTGCTTTGCGCCGTATATGGACGGGTTCGATTATGCCGAACCGACGGCGGCAGGCGTACGCAGCGCCGTGAAACCGTCGACCTGCGCCGTTATGCTGGAGCTCATCCAGGGCGAGAGCGGCGTGAACGTGCTCGAAGCCGCAGAAGTGCGCGCTATCGAGGCGCTGTGCAAGGCGAAGGACATCCTGCTCATCGTCGACGAAGTGCAGACGGGCAACGGCAGGACGGGCAAGCTGTACGCTTATGAACATTACGGCATCGAACCGGATATCGTGACGACGGCGAAGGGGCTTGCGGGCGGTCTTCCGCTGGGCGCGACGATGTTTTTCGGAAAGTGCGAAGCCGTTTTCGGCGCGGGAGATCATGGCTCCACGTTCGGAGGCAACCCCATTGCCTGTGCGGGCGCATGCAGCATCCTGCGCAGGCTGGATAAGGATCTTCTTCTGGAAGTGCAGGGCAAGGGCGATTACCTGCGTACGCACCTTTCCCGTATCAAAAACGTGCGCGCCGTAACGGGAATGGGGCTGATGATCGGCGTCGAAACGGCAAAGCCTTCCCGTGAGCTCGCGCAAAAGTGCCTCGACAAGGGGCTTATCGTGCTGACAGCGAAGAATAAACTGCGCCTGCTCCCTCCGCTCACGGTCAAAAAGAGCGAAATGGACCGCGCATTGCAAATTCTCAATGAGGTGATCTCAGAATGAAACATCTATTGAAGCTGGCGGATCTCTCCACCGAAGAAATTTTCAGTATCCTGAACCTTGCCGATCAGCTCAAATACGAGCGCAAAAACGGCGTGCCGCACCCGCACCTCGCGGGGAAAAAGCTGGGGATGATCTTCACAAAATCGTCTACGCGTACGCGCGTCAGCTTTGAGGTCGGTATGTATGAGCTTGGCGGGCATGCGCTCTTTCTTTCCGACCGCGATATTCAGCTCGGGCGCGGCGAGCCGATCAAGGATACGGCGCGCGTCCTTTCGCGCTACCTTGACGGGATCATGATCCGCACCTTCGATCAGCAGGACGTGGAAGACCTTGCCGAATACGGCTCCGTTCCCGTCATTAACGGGCTGACCGATTACTGCCATCCCTGCCAGGTGCTGGCAGATCTTATGACCATCCGCGAATATAAGGGGAGCCTGAAGGGGCTGAAACTCTGCTTCGTCGGTGACGGGAACAACATGGCGAATTCGCTCATTGTCGGCGGGATCAAGACGGGAATGAAGGTCAGCATTGCCTGCCCCGATGCCTACCGCCCCGATGCGGGCGTCATTGCCTGGGCGAAGGAAAACGGGGAGCTGCAGATCACGTCGGACGTGCTCGCCGCGGCAGAAGGCGCGGACGTACTGTATACGGACGTATGGGCGTCGATGGGGCAGGAGAGCGAGCGGCAGATCCGCGAACAGGCGTTCAAGGGCTTCTGCATTGACGACAAGGTCATGGCCGTCGCCGACAAGGAGGCGATGGTGCTGCACTGCCTGCCCGTGCACCGCGGCGAAGAAGTCACGGAAAAGGTCTTTGAAGCGCATGCGCAGGAGATCTTTGACGAAGCGGAAAACAGGTTGCACGCGCAGAAAGCAGTGCTGTGCAAATTGCTCAAGTAATCAAGAACGGACAGAGGAAGTTCCATGAAAGAAAAAAAGGTATACCTGACGCTGCAAAACGGGCAGACATACAAGGGAAAGCGTTTCGGCGCAGACGGCGAAGTACTCGGAGAACTCGTCTTTACAACGGGCATGACGGGCTATATTGAAACGCTTACCGACCCGAGCTATTACGGGCAGATCGTTATTCAGACATTCCCGCTGATCGGAAATTACGGGATGATCCGCGCCGATGCAGAGAGCCGCAAACCCTTCCTTTCGGGATATATCGTGCGGGAGTTCTGCGAACATCCGTCCAATTTCCGCTGCGATGAAACGCTTGACGCCTATCTGAAAGAAAACGGGATCGTCGGTGTTTACGGCATCGATACGCGCCAACTCACGAAGGTCGTGCGGGAAACGGGCGTCATGAACGCCGTGATTTCCTCCTCGCCCGATGTCGACCGCGAAGCGATCGCGCGCTATGCGGTGCGGAACGCCGTGGAGAGCGTCACCTGCCCCGAAGTTGCCGAGTACGGGAAAGGGAATCGTCGCAAAGTCGTTTTGTGGGACTTCGGTTCGAAAGAGAACATCGCGCGCGAACTTGTCAAGCACGGCTGTCATGTCATCCGCGTGCCCGCTTTTTATACGGCGGAACAGATCCTTGCGCTCGACCCGGACGGGCTGATGCTTACAAACGGCCCGGGCGACCCTGCCGAAAACGTCGGCGTCATTGAAAATATCCGTAAGATCGCCGGGAAACTTCCGATCTTCGGCATCTGTCTCGGGCATCAGCTTTTCGCGCTCGCGATGGGCGGTAAGACCAAAAAGATGAAATACGGTCACCGCGGCGTCAATCAACCTGTCAAACATCTGGAAACGGGCAGGGTATACATCTCCAGCCAGAACCACGGGTATGAAGTGATCAGCGATTCCATCAAAAACGTGGGGCGGCTGAGTTTTGTGAATGCGAACGACAATACCTGCGAAGGCGTCGATTACGACGACCTCAACGCGTTCACCGTGCAGTTCCATCCGGAAGCATGCGCGGGACCGCTGGATGCGTCCTATCTGTTCGACCGCTTTATGGACAATATCAACAAGGGAGGCGCGCGCCATGCCTAAGAGAAGCGATATCAAAAAAGTACTCGTCATCGGTTCGGGACCTATCGTCATCGGGCAGGCAGCCGAATTCGACTATGCGGGCGCGCAGGCGTGCCGTGTACTGAAGGACGCAGGGGTCAATGTTGTTCTTTGCAACTCTAACCCCGCGACGATCATGACGGACAAGGCGCTGGCGGACGAGATCTATCTCGAACCGCTCACCATCGATTCGCTCAAGCGCATCATCATCAAGGAGAGGCCGGACAGCCTGCTCGCTTCGCTCGGCGGGCAGACGGGGCTGACGATGGGCTGCAAGCTCGCAAAAGAGGGGTTCCTCGATAAATGGGGCGTGAAGCTGATCGGTACAAAGGTGGACGCAATCGACAGGGCGGAGGACAGAGAGCTGTTCAAAGAGACGATGCAGAAGATCGGGCAGCCCGTTGTTCCTTCCGATATTGCATATACGGTTGAAGAGTGCGTCGAAGTTGCGAACAGGATCGGCTATCCCGTCATTATCCGCCCCGCGTTCACGCTCGGCGGCGCCGGCGGCGGCGTTGCGTACAATGAAGAAGAGCTGCGTTCCGTTTCGCATAACGGGCTGATGCTCTCGCCGATCACGCAGGTGCTCGTCGAAAAGTATATTTACGGCTGGAAAGAGATCGAGTTTGAAGTGCTGCGCGACGGCGCCGGCAACGTGCTCACCGTCTGTTCCATGGAAAACTTCGATCCCGTCGGTATTCATACGGGCGATTCGATTGTTGTGGCGCCCTGCCTTACGCTTTCGGATAAGGAATACCAGATGCTGCGCACGGCGTCGCTGGATATCATTTCCGAGCTCGGCATCGAAGGCGGCTGCAACTGCCAGTTTGCACTCAACCCGAACAGCTTTGAATATTCGGTCATCGAAGTCAACCCCCGCGTGTCGCGTTCGTCCGCGCTCGCGTCCAAGGCGACGGGGTATCCCATCGCCAAAGTTGCCACAAAGATCGCGCTCGGGTATACCCTTGACGAGATCCGCAACGATGTTACGGGCAAGACGTTCGCCTGCTTCGAGCCCACGCTCGACTATGTCGTCGTAAAACTGCCGAAATGGCCGTTTGATAAATTTTTGTATGCAAAGCGCGAGCTTGGCACGCGCATGAAAGCGACGGGCGAAGTGATGGCGATCGGCACCAGCTTTGAAATGGCGATCATGAAGGCGGTGCGCGGCGCGGAGATCTCGCTTGCGACACTGAACCTCGATAAATACGAAGGAAAGGATCTGCGCGACGAGCTGAAGAAACTCTCCGATGAGCGCTTGTTCACCGTTTTCGCGGCTTTGAAAGCGGGTATTTCGGTCGACGAGATCTTCTCCATTACAAAGATCGACCGTTGGTTCCTTCATAAACTGAACAATCTTGTACAGTTCGAAACGCGCCTGCGCACCGAAAAACTGACGCGCGCCCTGTATGACGAAGGGAAGCGCCTCGGCTATCCTGACGCGGAGCTTGAAAAACTTTCCGGGCAGAAGATCCCGTACCACAGGAAAGCCGTCTACAAGATGGTCGATACCTGTGCGGCGGAATTCTCCGCGGAAACGCCGTATTTCTATTCAACGTACGATGAATATTCGCACGACGAAGCAACGCCGTTTATTCAGGAGAGTACGAAAAAGCGCATCATCGTTATCGGCTCGGGCCCGATCCGCATCGGGCAGGGCATCGAATTTGACTATTCGTCCGTGCATTGCGTATGGACGCTCAAAGAGCTCGGATACGAAGTCGTCATCATCAATAATAACCCCGAAACGGTCTCCACGGACTTCGATACGGCGGACAGGCTGTACTTCGAGCCGCTGACCCCGGAGGACGTGCAGAACGTCATCGACAAAGAAAAACCGTACGGCGTCGTCATCACGTTCGGCGGGCAGACGGCGATCAAACTGTGCAACTATCTCGACAAGAAAGGCGTGCGTATCCTCGGTACATCGGCGGACAGCGTGGACATGGCGGAGGACAGGGAACGCTTCGACGAGCTTCTGGAACAGTTCGGCATCAGCCGCCCGAAGGGACTGACCGTCATGACCAAGGAAGAGGCGCTTGCGGCGGCAGAAAAGCTCGGGTATCCCGTGCTGCTGCGCCCGTCCTACGTCATCGGCGGGCAGAACATGACCATCGCCTTTACCGAAAGCGACATTTCGCGCTATATGGATGTCATTTTGGCGCAGCACATCGAAAATCCCGTGCTCTGCGACAAATATCTGATGGGGCAGGAGCTGGAAGTCGACGTCATCAGCGACGGCACCGACGTACTCATCCCCGGCATCATGCAGCATATCGAACGTGCAGGCGTTCACAGCGGCGACTCCATTGCGGTATATCCGCCGTATAATCTGAGCGATATCATGCTGGATAAGATCATAGAGTGTTCGACCCAGCTTGCGCTTTCGCTCAAAACAAAGGGACTCATCAACATTCAGTTCCTGGTCTACCATAACGAGCTGTATGTCATTGAGGTCAATCCGCGTGCTTCGCGCACCATTCCGTATATCTCCAAGGTCACGGGCGTGCCCATGGTGGAGCTTGCGACCAAGATCATCGTCGGGCAGAAGCTGAAAAAACTCGGTTACGGAACGGGGCTGTACCGTTCTTCGCCGTATGTCGCCGTCAAGGTGCCCGTGTTCTCCTTTGAAAAGCTGAACGACGTCAACTCGCAGCTCGGGCCCGAAATGAAGTCGACGGGCGAGGTGCTCGGCATCGGCAAAACGATCGAGGAGGCGCTCTTCAAAGGTCTTGTCTCGGCAGGATTCAAACTCTGCCATCCGACCAAGCAGCGCGAGGTCGGCGTGTACTTTACGATCAACGACCAGGATAAGTTCGAGCTCCCCGGGCTTGCAAAAAAATTCAGCGACCTAGGGCTTAAGCTGTACGCTACGGCGGGAACGGCGGATACCATCCGCACCCTCGGCATCGATGCCGTAAATGTAGACAGGCTGTCGCAGAGCGACGAGATCCTGCACCTGATGGACGAGGGAAAGATCGACTATATCGTCTACACGGGCAAGACGGATATGGATTCCATCAACGACTATATCCGCATGCACCATCACGCGATCCTGCTCGGCATAACGACGCTTACGTCGCTCGATACGGCGAACGCGCTTGCCGATATTATTGCAAGCCGCTTCAACGAGAACAATACAGAGCTGGTCGACATCAACAATCTTCGTACCGAAAAAATAAAGCTGAAATTTGTCAAGATGCAGAGCTGCGGCAACGACTATATCTGCTTCAACAACATGGACGGAAAGCTGACCTGTCCCGAATCGCTTGCGATCAATTTTGCCGACAGGCATTACGGTATCGGCGGCGACGGGATAGCGCTTATCGAGCACTCGGACATTGCAGATGCGAAGATGCGCATTTTTAACCGTGACGGAAGCGAAGGCCGCATGGCGGGTAACGTGATCCGCTGCGTCGCCAAATATCTGTTTGACAACGGATATGTCAAAAACAAGCATATGACCATTGAAACGCTCAGCGGCGTGAAGGAGCTGACGCTCTACACCTTCAACGGGCAGGTCGGTTCTGTGAGCGTGAATATGGGCAAAGTCGTTCTGGACGGAAAGCTGATCCCTTCCACCCTGGAGGGGGAGAGCGTTGTCGCCCGCGATATCACGGTCGGCGGAAAAGATTACCGCGCGACGCTTGTCAACGTCGGAAACCCGCACTGCGTCATTTTCTGTGAAAAGGTCGATGCGGTCGACGTAGCAAATGTCGGTCCGCTCTTTGAATATGCGCCGTATTTCCCGCAGCGGATCAATGCGGAATTTGTGCGGGTCGTTAACGCAAAGACGCTGAAAATGCGTGTTTGGGAGCGCGGGAACGGTGAAACGCTGGCTTGCGGTACGGGTGCGGCGGCGAGCGTCGTTGCCGCTGTTCTGAACGGGCATTGCAAAATGGACGAGGATATAACGGTAAAGGTGCGCGGCGGCGACCTGATCGCGAGATATTCTTCGGACGGGACGGTCATTTTGACGGGCAGCGCAAAACTTGTCTTTGAAGGGACCGTAGAGTTCTGAGCGAGGAGGGGTTATGCAGGAATTATTCTGCGAAGAAAGCGCGATCATGCGGGACGACCGCAGGGCAAAGCGCTGGTATAATATATTCAGAGTGGTTTCCATCATCGGCTTTGTGCTCGGCGCTTTTGTATTGCTGATGCTTTTGATGCTGCTGTTGATGCCTGTCGATGCGGATGCGATCGAAGAGGCAGGCGGCATCGACACGACGGCGCTGATCATTCAGATCGTGGTGTTTTTGGTCATCGCTATCCTGCTCTTTCTGACGGGGGCGCTGTTCAAGGTCAAAAAACATAAGTTTTTTTTGAGCTACGATTACACCTATGTAAACGGCGAACTGCGTCTTGCCAAAGTCATCCATGACCGTAAGCGCAAAATTTTGTACCGTCTGCTTGACGAGCAGATCCTGCAGATCGGCAGGGTCGGTTCCGACAGTTACGACAAGCTGAAGCATTCGCCCGACTGTAAGGAAGAGATCCTGACGCCGAACGAAGAGGCCGCCGACGAAAAGGAATTTTTCTATATTCAGGCGGCGACGAAAGTAGGGAAACGCCTGCTTATTTTGGAATGCCGGCTGAACTTTATCGCAACAGTCTACAAAAACAACCAGAACAGGCGCATCCTGGAACCCGATTTCAACAGGAAAAATTATTCCAAATAATTGCGCGGCGGTTTTTCCGCGGCGGGAAACGGATATGATCTATTTGGATAATGCTGCCACGACCATGCCGGATGCGGCATGTGTGCGCAGCGCCGAACAATTCTTAAAAGACGATTTTTACAACCCCTCAGCGCTCTATCGCGAGGGGTTTGCAGTGCATAAGGCACTTGCAGAGGCACGCAAAGCCGTTCTCTCCGCGGTTGCGGCGCAGGGGTACGAACTGATTTTTACGGGATCAGGAACGGAGGCGGACAATCAGGTCCTTTTTTCGGCGGGGCGGCGGGGAAACGTCGTTATAACGGAAGGGGAACACGCCGCCGTATACGAATCGGCAAAGGAGCTTGCGCGGCGGGGCGAGGAAGTGCGTTTTGCAAAGCTCAGGGAGGACGGGAGCGTGGACGCCGAAGACCTGCTTGCGAAAGTGGATGCTGATACTTCGCTTGTTTCCGTGATCCATGTGAACAACGAGACGGGAGCGGTCAACGAAATCGCAAGGTTGTCTTCTGCCGTCAAAACAAAGAATAAACGCACGCTCTTCCACAGTGACGGCGTGCAGGCATTCGGAAAACTGGACGTCCGTCTGCCGCAGACCGTGGATTTTTACACGATCAGCGCGCATAAAATAGGAGGCGTGCGCGGAGCCGCGGCTCTCATTCGGAAAAAAGGGGCGCCGTTGCAGCCGTACCTGTACGGCGGTGGGCAGGAAAACGGACTGCGGAGCGGTACGGAAAATACCTTTGCCATCATACAGTTTGCGGAAGTCGTGAAAAAACGGATGCGCGAGCGCAGTGCGCTGTATGCCCATGCTGTGGAAATGAACGCGAAATTGCGCGGCATGTTGGACAAGAAATTCTTTATGCCGCTCTCTTCCGAAACGGGTTCGCCCTTTATCCTGAGCGTTTCGGCGGTCGGGTTACGAGGGGAAGTGTTGCAGCATATGCTCAATGAGCGCGGTGTGCTGGTCGGTACGGGATCAGCGTGTTCTTCACGCAACCGTTACAGCCGCGTGATCCTTGCCTGCGGGGTGGGGGAGAACGTGGCGGACGGTGTCCTGCGCCTTTCGTTTTTCGGTGACGAATCGGCGGACGACATCGCGCATGCGGCGGATGTTCTCAATGCCTGCGCGGCGGAACTCTACGAAAGAACGAGGTGAGCATGGAAAAAGTTATTATTATCCGCTACTGTGAGATCCATTTAAAAGGGAACAACCGCGGCTATTTTGAAAAGGTATTCCAGGAGAACCTTGAGCGCGCGCTTAAAGGCATCCGCCACGAGATCCGCCGTCCGAGCGGGCGGTATATCGTTGAAGGATTTGAAGAAGAACGTGCCGACGAGATCGTTGCGCGCCTTTCCAAAGTATTCGGTACGCACACGCTGAGCGTGGCTTATAAAGTTTCTGCCGAGCTTGAAACGATCTACAGGACTGTACTTTCCATTGCGCCGCAGAGCGGTACGTTTAAAGTACAGACCAACCGTGCGGATAAGCGATTCCCTCTCGATTCCATGCAGATGAATGCGGAGATAGGCGGCAGACTTCTTTCGGCTGTACCGCAACTGAAAGTCGACGTCCGTGAACCTGAGCATATCCTGTACATTGACATTCGTGAAAACGGCACGGCGTTGGTGTTCGGGAAATATGTGAAAGGTGCGGGCGGCATGCCTGTCGGCACGGCGGGTAAGGGTATGCTGTTGCTGTCGGGCGGGATCGACAGCCCCGTTGCGGGATATATGATCGCAAAGCGCGGCATGAAGATCGATGCAATCCATTTCCACAGTTATCCGTATACCAATCTGCAGGCGCGCGAAAAGGTGGAGGAGCTGGCCCGCATTCTTTCGGAGTATACCTGCGGGTTGCAGCTGCATGTGGTCAGCGTTACGCATATCCAGGAGGAGATACACAGGCTTTGCCCGCCTGAGATGATGATCACGCTGCTGCGCCGCTTTATGATGCGGATCGCCGAGCGTACGGCGCAAAAGAACGGCGCGCAGTGTATCGTTACGGGGGAAAGTCTGGGGCAGGTCGCCAGCCAGACGATCGAGGGGATCACCTCCTCCGAATCCGTCGTCGAACGCCTGCCCGTGCTTCGCCCGCTCATAGGTTTGGATAAAACGGAGATCATTGAAGTTTCCCGCAGGATCGGAACCTATGATACGTCTATCCTGCCATATGAGGATTGCTGCACGGTCTTTTTGCCGAAGCATCCTCTCATCCGCCCCGATCTTGCAGAAGTGGAACGCGAAGAGGCGCGCCTTGATGTTGAACGGTTGATTGAAGAGGCGTTGACCTCCGCCGAAACCGTGGCGATCTCTCAATAAAACCAAAAGCCCCCGCTCGTAAAGTAGCGGGGCGCTTTTTTAGTTTTTCCACCATTCGCCGTACTCGTCTTTTTTGTTTTGGTCTGTTTTGATATAGACAGCGGGAAGTGTTTCTTTCTTGCCGTAAATGCGTTCGCCGTTGTTGCCGATGTAGTAGGGCGTAACGGTGTAGGTATATTTTTCCTTGAAAGCAAGATTTTTGTCGGTAAACAGACCAGGAGTAGATCCGTCCAGAACCTTCTGTTTCTTTCCGTTATTTTCCCTTTCTATGAGATATGCATAATACTCTGCGCCGCATAATTCAATGCAAACACTGTTGTTCTTGCAGGTGATGCTTGCGTTTGCCGTCGGTTGTCCGAAAATGCTGGTCACATTGCGCGGCGTCTGATCTTTCTTAAAATGTGCCGTCATAACGAAAGCATCTGGCTCGTACTCGCTTGCCAGCGCAACGACGTGATCCCTCTCATAAGAGGCACGGTCGATGCGGCACACGGCGGCGTCTCCTTCGGGCAAAGGAGCGGGGCGCTTTTCTTTATAGATCTCTTTCAGCAGAAGCATGGCATAATGGCTCGGCAGTCCGCCGCCGGAAATATCGGTAAGAGAATTATCGGCGTTTCCCATCCAGACGGCGACGGTATGTTCCGCCGTATAGCCGACGCAATAGGCGTCCGTATTACCGGCATCGTTTCCGCAAGTTCCTGTCTTTGCGCATACGGGGAAAGGCAATGCGGCGAGTTTTTTTGCCGTTCCGTTCGTTACGGATCTTTCCAGCATTTCATTGATAAGTTCCGCAGTATCCTTCCCGAACACGCGAAGAGGCGCCGTATCGCGCTCGTACAGGACATTTCCCGCGCCGTCTTCTACTTTGCGGATAAAAGCAGGCGGGGCGAAGAGGCCGCCGCACGCAAAGGACGTGTAAGCGCCTGCTAATTCTGTAAGCGTGCATCCCCGCGTCATGCCGCCGAGCGCCAGTGAAAGATTTTTATCGTTTTCATGCGGATGCAGCCCCAGGCGGGTAAGATACCGCACGCTTTTTTCCGGTCCCAACTGCTGCATGACTTTTACGGCGGGAATATTCAGGCTTTTTGCCAAAGCTTCACCGGCGGAAACGTAACCGTAATATTTATCGTTGTAGTTTGACGGAGCGTACCCGTCAAAATTTGTTTTTTCATCCAGCAGCGGGGTGCATGGAGAGAGCAGACCTTCCTCAATGGCGGGGGCATAAACGGCAAGCGGCTTGATCGCGGAGCCGGGCGGTCGGGCGATCCTTCCTTCCGTAGAATACAGGGCGCTCACGGCAAACTGCCCGTTGTCACAGATAACGATGCTTTTGCCACTGCGATCCGCCGTTGTTTTCAGCGTTTCGGCATACTCCTGCAGCGGTGCGTCCATATATGTGTAGACCTTGCATCCGCCGCGCAGCGAGTAAGGAGCAAAGATCGGGAGCGTTTCAAATTCACGTCGGACGGCGTCAAGATAGCTCTGAGCGCCGATCGCGTTATCTTCTCGGGTCGGGAGCGATTCGTTTTTCGCCGCTTCGCAGGCGCTCTCGTTCAGATAGCCGAGCCCGTACATGCGTGTAAGAACACTGTTTCTTGCGGCAAGGCATTTTTCTGCATTGGCGAAAGGGGAATAAGTGTTCGGAGATCGGATCAAAGCGGCGAGCATTGCTCCTTCCGCGGCTGTCAGATCTTGCGCTTTTTTCCCGAAATAATAATCTGCCGCGTCGGCGATCCCGTAGCAGGCATGCCCGAAATAGATCGTATTCAGGTACAGTTCCAGGATCTCGTCCTTTGTATAGCGGCGCTCCAGCTGCCGCGTGAGTTTGATCTCCTGCAGCTTGCGGCGGATCGTGCGCTCTGGTGAAAGCTGCGTATTTTTGACAAGTTGTTGACTGATCGTCGAAGCCCCTTGTTTGAAAGCGCCCGCTTTCATGTTTTTTAAGGCGGCGCGCGCCATTCCTTTATAATCCAGCCCATGATGCGAATAAAAATGTTTGTCCTCCGCCGCAATAAACGCCTGCGGAACGTATTCGGGCAGGTCTGCAAGGAGGACGCTTTTTTTTGCGCTTCCCCGCGCGACGGTCGCGACGGGGGCGTCGTTCTTGTCGTAGATGCTCATGCTCGCGGCGGCGGGTTCAAATTTTGAAGCGTCAAGCCGCACGCCGCGCGTGACCGAAAAATAATATGTTCCCGCGGCTGCGACCGCCGCAAGAAGAAGGCAGAGCAGCACAAGCAGGCTGCGTTTGAGTATCTTCATGGCCGTTTCCCTTTTTAAGAACAGTATCTGAAATTCCGCAAAAATTATTTGGGGTTCAGGGAATCCGAAAGGCTTGCTTAAACCCCGTAAAAAAGGTATAATGTAAGGTGAAATTTCAGGATCGGAACGTGTATGAACAAAAGCTATCACATCGTAACGTACGGCTGCCAGATGAATGTGCATGAATCCGAAAAACTTGCGGGGATCCTGCGGGCGAACGGATATTCGGAGGAGTGCCCGACGGCAGAGGAGGCGGACATCGTCGTATTCAATACCTGCTGTATACGGGAAAACGCGGAAAACCATGCTATGGGGAACATCGGCGCACTGAAAAAGGTCAAGCGTGCAAGGCCGCAGATGCTCATTGCCGTGGGCGGGTGCATGACGCAGCAGCCGGACGCGGCGCAGCGCCTGCGTAAAAAGTTCCCGTTCGTCGATATTGTGTTCGGTACGCATAACCTGGATGAATTTGGCGCTTTGCTTGCGCGGAAGGCGGCGCAGAAAAAAGCGGTCGTTGCCATTCCCGAAAAAGAGGGCGCGATCTGCGAGGAAGATTATTCGTATCGGACGAGCTACCCGAACGCATGGGTGAATATCATGTACGGCTGCAACAATTTCTGCTCGTACTGCATCGTGCCCTATGTGCGCGGCAGGGAGCGCAGCCGCGACCCTGAGAGCATCGTGCGCGAGGTGCATGACCTGCTCGATAAGGGATACCGTGAAATAACGCTGCTTGGGCAGAACGTCAATTCGTACTCGGCAGACCTTGGCGGCGGAATGAGTTTTCCGCAGCTGCTGTACAGGATCTGCGAAGGGCAGGGAAAGTTCCGTCTGCGGTTCATGACGAGCAACCCGAAGGATTTCGGGGAAGAACTCATCGAAGCGATCGCCGAGCTGCCGCAGGTGTGCAAACTGATCCATCTGCCCGTGCAGGCGGGGTCAGACCGTATTTTGAAACTCATGAACAGGCGCTATACCGCGCGCGAATATCTGGAAAAACTCGAAGCGCTGCGCAAGCGCGTGCCCGGATGCAAGGTGACGACCGATATCATGGTCGGCTTTCCGACGGAAACGGAAGAGGATTTTGAACAGACTCTCGCGCTCGTGCGGCGGGCGGACTTTGCATCCGCGTTCACCTTTGTCTATTCGAGGCGGAGCGGTACGAAAGCGGCGGAAATGGAGGGACAGATCCCCGAAGAAGTCCAAAAAGAGCGCATCATGCGCCTTGTGGAGCTTGTCAACGAGAAAACGCGAGAAAAATCCCGCGCCTATCTCGGCAAAACGACGGAAATTTTGGTCGAGGACTTCGATAAAAAACGCGGGCTGTATCTCGGCCGCGACGAGTATGGAAGAATGGGATATTTTCAGAGCGATAAAGACCGCATCGGCGAGTTCGTGCGCCTGAAAATTACGGATGCGTCGGGTATTTCACTTTACGGCGAACCTGACGGCAGGGAGGAACACAAATGAGCGGGCTTTCGCCGATGATGCGGCATTATCTTGAAACAAAGGAAAAATACAAGGACTGCATACTCTTTTACAGACTCGGCGACTTCTACGAAATGTTTTTTGAGGACGCAAAGGAAGTTTCGCAGCTGCTCGATCTTACGCTGACAGGAAGAGACTGCGGGCTTTCAGAACGCGCGCCCATGTGCGGCGTGCCCTTTCATGCGGCGGATACCTATATCGCAAAGCTCGTCGCGCTCGGAAAAAAGGTCGCCATCTGCGAACAGCTTACCGAGCCGACCCCGGGAAAGGGGATCGTAGAGCGCGACGTCATCCGCGTCGTTTCTGCGGGTACGCTGATCGAAGAGAACCTCCTTGACGAGAAGAAAAACAACTACATAGCCTGCGCCTGTATGGAGGGGAAAGAGTGCGCGGTCGCATGGACGGACATCACGACGGGCGAATTTTACGTCCGCTGTTTTGACGGAGAGAATGCGGCGGAGGAGAGCCTCGAATGCCTTGTAAAACTGTCCGCGTCCGAGATCATCTGCAATGACGCATATCTCTTTGCAACGAAAGGTGCTGCCGCTTTGCGGGCGCTGCCCGCCTTTTCGTGCTATGTGCCGTGGGCGTTCGCGCAGCGGCACGCAGAAAAAAATGTTCTCGAACAGCTCGGCTGCAAGACGCTTTCTCCCTTCGGCCTGGACGGAAAACCGCTTGCCGTATCTGCCTGCGGCGCGCTGCTCGAATACCTGCGCGAAACGCAGAAGCATGCGCTGCGAAACATTGATACCCTGCGCCTTGTGACGGGGGAAGAGTCGCTCATGCTCGACCCGACGGCGGTCCGCAACTTAGAGCTTGTCCGTACCAATGCGGACGGCAAGCGAACGGGGTCGCTGTTATGGCTTTTGGATAAGACGCAGACGGCGATGGGGGCGCGGCTGATGAACAGGCTCGTGCTCGATCCGCTCCGCTCGCAGGCGGACATCGAACGGCGCCTGAGCGGGGTGGAAGAGCTGTTCAACGCGACCGTCGTCCGCATGGGCATCGCCGATACGCTGAAAGGCGTGCGCGACATCGAGCGCATCGCGGGCAAAGCGTCGAACGGCAACCTGACCCCGCGCGACTGTGAAAATCTCGGCGTGTCTCTTTCGCTCGTGCCGAGCCTGCGCTTTCAGCTTTCGGGGTTCACGTCCGAACAGCTCGTTTCGCTCTCTGAAGCGCTGGGCGATTTCAGCGACCTTTCCGATCTTCTGAAACGTGCATTTATCGAAAATCCGCCCGTCGGCATCAAAGAAGGCGGGTTTATCCGCAAGGGATACAGCGCGGAGCTGGACGAGCTGCGCGATGCGCGCGACAACGGTGCTTCCATGATCGCGGCCATCGAAACGCGCGAGCGTGAGCGCACGGGCATCAAAAATCTGCGCATCAAATACAACCGCGTATTCGGATATTCCATCGAGGTCACGCATTCCTTTGCCGACAAAGTTCCGTACGATTACCAGCGTCGGCAGACTTTGGCCAATGCGGAGCGCTACGTGACGGACGAGCTCAAAGAAGTCGAATCGCGCATTTTGACAAGTACGGAAAAGAGCCTGACGCTGGAATTGCAGCTGTTTGAAGAGATACGCGCGAAACTTGCCGACAACATCGGGCGGCTGAAAAAACTTGCCGCGGCGATCGCGATGCTTGACTGCATCACATCGTTCGCCGCCGTCTCCAAAGAGCGCGGTTACTGCCGTCCGCATATGTTGCCCGAAGGTGCGGAACTGAAGATCACGGACGGGCGGCATCCCGTCGTGGAGGCGCTTTCAAAAGAGCGCTTTGTTCCCAACGATGCCGTACTCGGCGGCGATACGCAGACGATGGTCATCACAGGTCCGAACATGGCGGGGAAAAGTACGTATATGCGCCAGACCGCGCTCATCGTGCTGATGGCGCACATCGGCTGCTTTGTGCCCGCGCGTGCGGCGGAGATCCCCATCGTGGACCGCATCTTTACCCGCGTGGGGGCGAGCGATAACCTGATCCTCGATCAGAGCACGTTCATGGTCGAAATGACCGAAGTCGCCGCCATTTTGTTGCATGCGACGCGCAATTCGCTCCTTATTCTCGACGAGGTCGGCAGGGGGACGAGTACTTTTGACGGGCTGTCGATCGCATGGGCAGTCCTCGAATACATCACGGAAAAGATCGGCGCAAAGACGCTGTTCGCGACGCATTATCACGAGCTGACCGAACTGGAAGGCAAGATCGACGGCGTAAAAAATTACAGGGTCACCGTGCGTGAAACGGCGGACGGTATCCTCTTTTTGCGGAAGATCGTCCGCGGCGGCGCAAACAAAAGCTTCGGCATCGAAGTCGCGCGGTTGGCGGGGATCCCCGCGGCGGTCACGGACAGAGCCAAAGACATTTTGCGGCGGTTGGAAAAACGCGATATCGCGCGCGCGCCGCATGCCGCCATGCAGGAAAAGGAAGCGGCGGCGCCCTCCGGACCGAGCGAAGCGGAAAGGATCCTGCTCGATACGGATGCGGACAATCTTACGCCGATGCAGGCGCTGACGCTCGTTTCCGACCTTGCGGAACGGGTAAAGGGGAAGTACAATGGCAAAGATCAACATTCTTGACAGCAGCGTATACAACCGTATTGCGGCAGGCGAGGTGGTGGAGCACCCCGCGTCCGTCGTAAAAGAGTTTGTGGAAAATGCCATCGACGCAGGCGCGAAGTCGATCACGGTATCCGTTGAGCGCGGCGGGAAAGATCTTGTGCGCGTGACGGACGACGGAGAGGGGATCGAAGAAGGCGAACTTACATCCGCATTTTTACCGCATGCGACGAGCAAGATCGCGAAAGCGGAAGATCTGGAAAGTATTCTGACGCTCGGGTTCCGCGGCGAGGCGCTTGCGAGCATTGCTTCGGTTTCGAACGTCCGCCTTCGTTCGCGGTATAAAAGTGCAGAAACCGCCTTTGAACTTACCTGTTCGGGCGGGAAGATCGGAAAGCCCGTTCCCTGCGCAATGGATGCGGGCACGGACATCTGCGCAGAAAATTTGTTTTTCAATACGCCCGTCCGTGAAAAATTCCTGAAAACGGACAAGGGGGAGGAGGCGGAGGTGACCTCCGTCGTTTCGCGTTTTATCCTCGGGAACCCCGCCGTTGCGTTCCGCTATTTCATTGACGGGAAACTCGCCATGCAGTCCTTCGGCGGCGGTATGGAGGAAGCGCTTGCCGCCGTGTACAGCGGCGCTGCTGTACGGGAATGTTATTGCCTGGATGCGGAAAAACACGGTGTGCGCATCCGCGGCTTTTTGGGGAAGCCGTCTTATACCAAGCCGAACAGAACGTACCAGAGCACATTTGTGAACGGGCGGTTCGTCATCAATAATACGATCTCTTCCGCGATCATGAACGCGTATGCTTCGTATCTTATGAAGCGTCAATACCCGTTTTACGTTCTTTTTATCGACGTTCCCGCAGAGGTCGTGGATGTAAACGTGCATCCGAACAAATCGGACGTGCGGTTTTCGGATAACCGTGTCATTTACGGGTGTATCTACTCCGTCGTTTCCTCCATTCTGGACGGTAATGCAAGCGCGCTGGACTTCCTTGCGGATCATGGTGCGGAAAAAACGCGTGAGTCGGGGGCGGAAGAGCGTATAACGCCGACGAACGAGGGAGTGAGAGATGCCGAGGTTCCCTTTGCTGAAGCGCGGCGTGAACAGGTATCGCGCGTCGGCGCGGAAGAGCTGCGCCCCGTAACGAATTATTCCGGGCTGACGAAGGCCGACTTGTTTGAGCGGCAGAGGGGCGGGCACTATGTGCCGCGGAAGGAGTTATGGCAGGGCGGAAGCAGGTTGGAGTTTTACGACAGCGCCGTGTCCGGTCCGCAGCCGGAAATAGCGACCGAGCGGGGACAGGAAACGCCTGCAGCGCAGACGGCTGCGCAAAAGAGTGAATCGGTCGCCGCCGAGGATGTTTTTGCCGAGAACAAGCGCTTCCTTGCGGAAGAGGAAAAGAAGGCGAAGCAGCAGAAGTTCCTGCTGGAAAGTGCAGAATATAAAGGGAACCTCTTCAATACTTATCTGATTTTTGAGGTGGGCGACGAGGCGTATCTCATCGATCAGCATGCCGCACACGAACGCCTGCTTTTTGACAAGCTGCGCGAAGAGATGGCGGCGCGTTCCGTCGCCGTACAGCCGATGCTCATTCCGTACGTGCTGAACGTGAGCGGTGAGGAGGCGGCGTTTCTCGGCGAGAATCTTGCGACGATCCAGGCGATCGGGTTTGATATGGAAGAGTTCGGCGTGAACAGCTTTAAAATTTCCGCCGTGCCCGCCGATCTGCGCGATATCGACCTTGCTTCTTTTTTTGCGGAACTGTTGAAGGAGGTCGGAACGCTCCGCGCCGTGCGTCTGCCCGACGTTTTGCGCGACAAGATCGCAATGACTGCGTGCAAGCATGCGGTAAAAGGCGGTGAAACACTCAGTGAGAGCGAGCGCACACAGCTCTTTGCGCGTATGGGCGGCGATATGGGGCTTCGCTGCCCGCATGGGAGACCCGTCGCCGTAAAACTGACGAAATATGAAGTCGAAAAACTGTTCAAAAGGATCGTCTGAGATGCGTATCCCCGTAATATGCGGACCGACCGCATCGGGCAAAACATCTTTTGCCGTGGAGCTTGCCCTGTGGCTCGGCGGGGAAGTGATCTCGGCGGATTGTATGCTCGTCTATAAAGGGATGGATATCGGTACGGCTAAACCGACCGAGGATGAGATGCGCGGCGTTCCGCATCATATGATCGATCTGCTTTCCCCGAAAGAGCCGTTTTCCGTGTCCGATTATACGGAGAGGGCGCTGCCGCTGTGTGACCGTCTGTCGGCGGAATGGAAGGTGCCCGTTATCTGCGGCGGAACGGGGTTCTATATCCAGTCCCTGCTTTTTTCGCGCACCAACGGCAATGTCGGAGCGGATGAGTCGATCCGTAAAAAGTATGAGCGGTATGTATCGGAAAAAGGCACGGAGGCGCTGCATGCAAAACTTGCGGCGGTCGACCCCGAAAGCGCGGAAAAACTGCACCCGAACGATGTAAAGCGCGTTATTCGAGCGCTTGAAATTTATGAACTGACAGGGATAAAAAAGTCGGCACAGGCAGACGCGCCCGTTCCGCGCTTCCCGTACATCGCTGCAGCATTTGCTTACCCGCGTGAGGAGCTGTATGTGCGCATCAATCGGCGTGTAGACGAAATGCTTGCGGCGGGACTCGTTGATGAAGTGGAGGCGCTCCTTGCGCAAGGCGTCGACGAAAGTTGTCAAAGCATGCAGGGGATAGGCTATAAGGAAGTCGTCAAATACCTGAAAAACGAGATCAATTATAGTACTATGTGCGACATAATTAAGCAAAATACGCGCAATTATGCCAAACGTCAGATAACATTCTTTAAAAAGCTGCCGGGGATCCTTTGGCTGGATCCGTATAATAAAGAAAACATGAATATCATATTGAGGCATGTATGGGAAGGATAGAAGAATTGATCAGAGAAGGAGAAGCCGCGCTCGCTCCTGTCTTTGCCGCCGTAGACGAAATTGCATATGAAAATCAGGAGAAGGTGATCAGGGCTTTTGAAAAAAACAGGATCGCCCTGCGTCATTTTGCTCCCTCGACCGGGTATGGGTACGGGGACGAAGGGCGTGATACGCTCGGCTCGCTGTTTGCCGATATTTTCGGTGCGGAGGCGGGGCTCGTTTCTCCCAATCTGGTTTCCGGTACGCATGCGCTTACTGTTGGGCTGTTTGGTCTTTTGCGCACCGGCGATACGCTTTTTTCTGTTTCGGGGGATCCGTACGATACGCTCCTTGACGTGATTTCCGGCGACGGGATCGGATCGCTGGCGGATTACGGCGTCCGCTTTAAAAAATGTGAATTGAAAGAGGACGGCTCTTTCGATTACGGATCTATTTGCGCCGGGCTGAAGGATCCCTCCGTAAAAGTCGTTTTTTTGCAGCGGTCCCGCGGTTATGCCTGGCGCGATGCGCTGAGTGAGGCGCAGATCGGTGAGGTTTGTTCGTTTGTCCGTTCCTGCGGGTTCTCGGGGTGCATTTTCGTTGATAATTGCTACGGTGAATTTGTTGAGCGGACGGAACCGACGCAAAACGGCGCGGATATAGCCGTTGGTTCACTGAACAAAAATCCCGGGGGCGGGATCGCGCCGACGGGCGGATACATTATCGGTAAAAAGAGCTATATCGACAGGATCGCGGGGCGCATGACGGCGCCGTCCATCGGTGCGGAAGTCGGATCTTATGCGTATGGCTATCAGCAGCTTTACCAGGGCGTTTTTCTTGCTCCGCATGTTGTTGCACAGGCGGTAAAGGGCAGTTTGCTGATCGGCAGGGTACTGCGTGAGCTTGGTTATGCAACATCGCCTTCGGCGGAAAAACTGCCGTACGACATTACACGCGCCGTGCGTTTTCATACAAAGGAAGAATTGTGTGCGTTTATCCAGGCGGTGCAGAGCGCTTCGCCGGTGGACAGTTTCGTGACGCTCGAACCGTGGGATATGCCCGGGTATGCCGATCAGGTCATTATGGCGGCGGGCTGTTTTGTGCAGGGGGCGTCGATCGAACTTTCCGCCGATGCGCCCATCCGTGCGCCGTATACGGCATATTTTCAGGGCGGTCTGACGTATGAGCACTGTAAATATGCTTTGAAAAAGATCCTTCACTCCTTGAAAAAATCTGACGGCGTTGAGTTTTAAACGGAATACGATGGAAAAAGCAATAAAGGAGCGGCGCTCATCTTCATTGAGCGCCGCTCCTTTTATCGTTCAGAATGCTTCATTGCCTTTGAATGATCGTGCCGCAGTAGGGGCATTCCCCTCTGGTGCCGCGGAATGTTACGCGTGCGCCGCAGGAGGGGCACATTTGTGTAGTTTCGCGATCGGCGAGGGCGGTGTTTTCGTTGAGAGCAACTCCGTTTTCGCGGCGAATATAACCGACGAGATAGCGTTTCTTGAACAGCGTATCGATTTTGGCGCGCACATCTTTCTCGGGAAGACCCAATTGCGCGGTAAGTTCCGGTATGGTGTACAGATGCTCCTCTTCGATCGCGGTGACCAGCCTGACCAAAGATCTCGTTGAACCGTAGTGCGTCCAACTGATCGGGCATCCGTAAAAAGCGACGGCAAGGCAGGCGATCCCGGGCGCCCATACGGCAGGCAAGCCGAATCCGAGCCCGACGCCGAGCAAGACCCCGCCGATCGGGAATAAAAAAGTGAAGAACAGTGCCAAAAGCAAAGCGCTTCTGCTTTTGGCGTAGATAGGTTGTTTCAAGGCGTGTTTACCTTCCCGATAAAATATATATCTAGTATATTGTATTATCGGGCGTTTGTCAATCTTTCACGGAAAACTCATTTACCGATTCATAAAGCGCAGTGCAAATTTTTTCCGCACTCTTGACATTCTTATTCAAATTTGATATAGTTTAATCGATCGGATGTCCCGAACAGGGACTGCCGAGAAGGAGGGAATGCAAATGGCTCTTTTAAGGGTTATCGAGTGGACCGACCAGGACGACTCGACCATCGTACAGAAATTTAACATCGCCGATAATACGATCAACTGCGGCTCGGTTTTGAACGTGCGCGAAAGCCAGGTCGCGATCTTTTGCGATAAAGGCCGCCTGGCGGATGTATTCATGCCCGGGTACTATAAACTGAATACGGACAGCATCCCGATCCTCACGAGATTGATGTCTTGGCAATATGGCTTTGAAAAACCCTTCAAATCGGATATTTACTTTGTAAGCACAAAACGGTTTTCAAATCAGAAATGGGGCACGGCTTCGCCGATCATTATCCGTGATAAGGATTACGGCGCAGTGAGGGTGCGCGGCTACGGAACGTACGCGTTCCGCGTCAAAGACCCTGTGGCTTTCATGCGCGAACTGTTCGGTACGCTTCGGGTTTTTTCTACGCGGAATATATCCGACTATATCCGCAGCATGCTGGTCATGGGCGTTGCCGATGTGATCGGGGAAAGCGGCGTTCCCGTCCTGGATATGGCGGGCAATCTGATGGAGCTGAGCACGGCGGTGAACGAACGCCTGTTTACAAGATTTGCCGAATTGGGTCTGGAACTTTGCGGGTTCAATATTGAAAGTTTTTCTCTTCCTCCTGAACTGGAAAAAGCCCTGGATGAAAGCGCCAGACTCGGGATCCTGGGGAAGAACATCGATATTTACACGAGGATCGCGCAGGCCGAGGCCTTGCGGGACGCTGCAAAGAACCAGGGCGCCGCAGGAGGCGCGATCGGCGCCGGACTCGGTATGGGCATGGGAATGAGCATGGGACAGATGTTCTCCGGCGGGAACGGCACCGGAGCGCAGCAGAATGTTCCGTCATCTTCAAATCAGGAGGGGCGTCACTGCACAGCATGCGGCGCACTGCTGGCGCCGAATGCGAAATTTTGTTCCGAATGCGGCTCGACCGTGCGGCGCGAAGATATTTGTCCGAAATGCGGCGTAAAACTTGCGCCGGGCACGAAGTTTTGCCCGGAATGCGGAACGAAAGTAAAATAGCGCAGGCGGCATCCTTTCGGGCAAAACCTGTTCAGCCGCTCTTGCTGTCTGCCCGAAAAATCGACTAAAAGATACTATACGGCGCGGAAGCGATGCTTCCGCGCCGTATGGTTTTATAAAATATTTTTCAGCTGTTCGTTGCGGTCGGCTCAATACATGCCGCCGCCCATTCCGCCGCCTGCGGGCGCTGCGGGTTCGGGAGCAGGGATATCCGTCACGATGCTTTCGGTCGTGAGCAGGGTCGCCGCAACGGACGCCGCATTCTGCAGCGCGCTGCGCGAAACCTTCGTCGGGTCGATGATGCCGCTTTCGACCATGTCCGTGTAACGATTCTTCAGGGCGTCAAAGCCGTAGTTCGCTTTTTTGCTCGAAGTGATCTTATCCACGATGACGGAGCCGTCCAGCCCGGCGTTCTTTGCGATCTGACGAATAGGCTCTTCGATCGCTTTGAGAACGATCTGCGCGCCCGTCTTTTCATCGCCTTCCAAAGACGCGACCAGCTTTTTCAGTACATCTGCAGTGGAGAGGAGCGCTACGCCGCCGCCGGGGACGATGCCTTCTTCGACCGCCGCACGGGTGGCCGCGAGCGCGTCTTCGATACGCAGCTTCTTTTCCTTCATTTCGACTTCCGTCGCCGCGCCGACGTTGATGACCGCAACGCCGCCCGCAAGTTTTGCGAGGCGTTCCTGCAGCTTCTCTCTGTCGTAGTCGGAGGTCGTCTCCGCGATCTGCGCTTTGATGGCGTTCACGCGCGCTTTGATGTTGGCAGGGTCGCCCGCGCCGCTGACGATGGTCGTATTGTCTTTGTCGACTTTGACCTGCGCCGCTTTACCGAGCATATCGGGCGTAACATCCTTGAACTCGTAGCCGAGGTCGGAGGAAACGACCGTGCCGCCCGTAAGGATCGCAATATCTTCCAGCATCGCCTTCCGCCTGTCGCCGAAGCCGGGGGCTTTTACCGCGACGCAGTTGAACACGCCTTTGAGTTTGTTGACGATGAGTGCGGCAAGCGCGTCGCCCTCGACGTCTTCCGCGATGATGAGAAGGCGAGCGCCCTGCTGTGCGAGCGGTTCAATGATGGGGAGGATCTCCTGCAGGTTCGAGATCTTCTTGTCCGTGATGAGGATATAAGGGGTATCGAGCACGGCTTCCATCTTATCGGTGTTGGTGACCATATAAGCGGACGCATAGCCGCGGTCAAACTGCATGCCTTCCACCGTCGAAAGTTCGGTGTTCATGGTCTTGCCTTCTTCCACCGTGATGACGCCGTCCTTGCCGACTTTTTCCATCGCGTCGGAAATGAGCTGACCGACCGTTTCATCACCCGCCGAAATAGAGGCGACCTGCGCGATGGCAAGTTTGCTCTCAACGGGCTTGGAGATCTTTTTCAGCTGTTCGACGGCTGTATCGACCGCTTTGTCGATGCCGCGGCGGAGAATGATGGGGTTCGCGCCCGCGGCAAGATTTTTCAGCCCTTCGCGGATGATCGCCTGCGCCAGCACAACGGCCGTCGTCGTGCCGTCGCCCGCAACGTCGTTCGTCTTGGTGGAAACTTCTTTCACGAGCTGTGCGCCCATGTTTTCGAACGGGTCTTCCAACTCGATCTCTTCTGCAATGGTAACGCCGTCGTTCGTGATCAGCGGTGCGCCGAATTTTTTATCCAGAACCACGTTCCTGCCCTTGGGCCCGAGCGTGATTTTAACTGTATCGGCAAGCGTATCTACGCCTTTTTCAAGAGCCTTGCGCGCTTCGTCTCCGTATTTGATCTGCTTAGCCATATGATTGTACCTCCTTGATTATTCAACGATTGCTAAAATGTCGCTCTGACGGATGATGGTGAATTCCTTTCCGTCGACCTTGAATTCGCTGCCGGAATATTTGGAAAAGAGGATCGTGTCGCCGACCTTCACGACCATCTTGACGTCTTTGCCGTCGACCATACCGCCGGGCCCGACGGCAACGACGCGTGCGGTCTGCGGCTTTTCCTGCGCGGAAGAGGGGAGAATAAAACCGCTTTTGGTCTTTTCTTCCGTCTGAACGCTTTCGACTACTACTTTATCGAATAAGGGTTTGATGTTCATAGCTTTTTAGCCTCCATTGAAATCGTTGTTCTTTTTAGCACTTTCATTGTCTGAGTGCTAAATCATTATATATTATATACATCTCTGCGCAAATGTCAAACGTTTTACAGCCAAAAAATCAAAATTTTAGCACTCTTTTTCTAAAAGTGCTAAATCCGATAAAAGTGCCCGATTTTTGTGCTCCACTTGCATTTTTTGCGGCGGCGTGTTATAATCTTCTTATAAATCTTCGGCGGGTATACAAATGGATAAATGGGATAAGCGCTTTATGGAACTTACGGAAACGGTCGCGGGCTGGTCCAGCTGTTTTCAGGATAACAGGCATGTCGGTGCGGTCATCGTGCTGGGAAAGCGTGTGATGACGACAGGGTATAACGGCGCGCCTGCGGGTATCAGAAGCTGTATGGAAAAGGGCGAATGCCTGCGCCGCAAACTTGGCGTAGCGAGCGGTACCAGGCAGGAGCTTTGCTATGCGGTGCACGCGGAACAAAACGCGATCATTCAGGCGGCGCGTCTCGGCATTAAAATCGAGGGGGCGACGCTGTACTGCACGCATCAGCCCTGCGTGATCTGCGCAAAGATGATCATCAACGCGGGGATCTCGCGCGTCGTCTACAAGGAAGGGTATCCGGACGATTTTTCCGTGCGCCTGTTCCGGGAGGCGAATGTCCTTTTGCAAAAATATGAAGATCTCGAAAAAGAGTAAAGGAGAACAAAGCAATGCAGAATCCGATCGTTACATTTACCATGCAGGGCAGCAGAACGTTCAAGGCGGAGCTGTACCCCGATAAGGCGCCGAATACCGTCAATAATTTTCTTTCGCTGGTCAAAAGCGGGTTTTACGACGGATTGACCTTTCACCGCGTCATCGAGGGGTTTATGATCCAGGGCGGTGACCCCGCGGGGAACGGAACGGGCGGCCCGGGATATACCATCCGCGGCGAGTTCCGTTCTAACGGGTTTGCGCAGAACGATATCAAACATCTGCGCGGAGTGCTTTCGATGGCGCGTTCCATGATGCCGAACAGCGCAGGGTCGCAGTTCTTTGTCATGCACCAGAATGCCGCGCATCTGGACGGGCAGTATGCGGCGTTCGGCAAAGTTATCGAAGGGATGGACGTCGTCGACGAAATTGCCGCAACGGCTACCGATATGCGCGACCGCCCGCTTGCGCCGCAGGTCATGGAATCGGTCAGGGCAGAAACATTCGGGGCGGAATATCCCGAACCGAAACGGGCGTAAAACTGCATTTCAAGCGGGACGGAGGAAGGAAGATGAAGATCCTTGCGGTCGGAAACAGTTTTTCGCAGGATGCAACGGCACTTTTGGAGTTTTTAGCGCCGCAGCTTACCGTGCGCAACCTCTATATCCCCGGATGTCCGCTCAGTTATCACAGTGAGCTTTCGCAGACGGGTGCGGCGGCATATGAGTACCAGGAGGGAGGAGAACGCTGTATACCGCAGCTTCTCTCTCTGGAGGAAGGGTTGAAAAGCGATCGCTGGGATTGGATCACCGTGCAGCAGGTCAGCGGGCTTTCGGGGCAGGAAGACAGTTACTATCCGCATCTGACCGTACTGTTGGACTATATCCGCGCTCATTCGGATGCAAAGATCGCCCTGCACCAGACGTGGGCGTATGAAGCGGGGAGCGAACATCCCGAGTTTGTCCGTTACGGGAAAGACCGTGAACAGATGCGGCAGGCGATCAAAGCGGTTACGGAAAGGATCGGCGCGCGGGAGGGGCTTCCTTTGCTGCGCAGCGGCGAGCTGATCGCACGCTTGCGGGAACATGAACTGTTCGATCCGCAGCGCGGCGGAATGAGCCTCTGCCGTGACGGGTTTCATCTCAGCTTCAATTTCGGCAGGTGCGCGGCGGCTGCCGTCTGGGCGAAGTTTTTTACAGGAGAGACGCCTGCCTTTTTACAGCGGGACGATCTTTCGGAGGGGTATCGCCTGATCGCGGAAGAACTGAACAAATGAATATACTGCATTTTTTTGCGAAGACGAAAAGAGCATGCTGTCCGGCGTGCTCTTTTTTGTTGCGGAAGTCCCGATTCAGCTGAACAGGCATATACTATATAGATGATAAGCGATTTTCATAACGATCTTCTTACGGAAGGTGCCATGACGGCAGATCGTCTTGGCGAACAGATCTCGAGCGGCGTCTGTGCCGTCTTTCGCGGAGACAGAGAGTTTTCCGAAGTGGCGGCGCTGGCGGAGCGGTTCTGCGCGGCGCATCCGTCAAATCTGTATCTGGGGCTGGAGGATACGGGATATTTTAGGGAAGAGCGTGCTGAGCGCATTTGCGGCTGGCGGCCCGTGTACGCCTCGCTTACATGGAACGGCGAAAACGCGCTTGCGGGCGGGTGTCTGAGCGATGCGCGCCTGACGGAGCGCGGGCGGGCTGCCGTAAGAGCGTTTGGCAGCAGCAAAATATATATCGATGTCTCTCATTTGAACGAGGCGAGCTTTTGTGACGTGCTGGACTGTTCGCCGTTCGGGGTCGTAGCCTCACATTCCTGTTTTTATGCGCTGAAAAAGCATCCGCGCAATCTATACGACTGGCAGGCAAGGGAGATCGTTGCGCGCGGCGGACTGATCGGCGTCACGTTTGTCGGCGCGTTTTTAACGAGCGGAAAGGCGCGCCCCGACGATGTGTTCCGCCATCTTGAATACGGGGCAGAAAAATTCGGGATAGGATCTGTTTGCATCGGAACGGATTTTTTCGGTACGAACGATCTTCCGCAAACACTGCGTACATACGCGGAAGCGGATGCCTTACGCAATTATTTTGTACGGGCAGGGTACAGCGCCGATGACATCGAAAAAATTTTCAAAAGAAATTTACAGGATTTTTTGCAGAAAACGAGAAAAATCCAAAACGATCTCCGCTAAAAAAGATGATTCGACAAAAAAGTACAAAATAAGAATAAATATTTAAAAATAATTTAAATATTTTACTTTACAAGGGGAAGAGAGGGAAGTATAATAGAGAAAGCGAAAGTAAAACGGCGAAAACGGAGGGAAAG
>JAGHJS010000027.1 GCA_017886545.1 Clostridia bacterium | reverse complement strand
GCCGCGCTGTCGCCGCCGCCGATGATGGTGATGGCGTCCGTCGCCTCTGCCATCGCTGCGGCGACCGCCTTGGTGCCCGCGGCGAGGATAGGGTTCTCGAACACGCCCATCGGGCCGTTCCACACGACCGTTTTGGCGCCTTTGATCGCGTCCGCAAACAGTTTGCGCGTCTCTTCACCGATGTCGAGCGCCTCCATGTCGGCGGGGATCGCGTCGATCTTCACCGTCTTGACTTCGATGGGCGCGTCGATGGGATCGGGGAAGTTCGCCGCAACGACCGCGTCGACGGGCAGAAGCAGCTTTTTGCCGAGCTCTTTCGCCTTTGCCATCATGTCTTTGCAATAGCCGATCTTTTCATCGTCGCAAAGCGATTTGCCGATCTCCATGCCCTGCGCCTTGACGAAGGTGTACGCCATGCCGCCGCCGATGATGAGCGTATCGCACTTAGCGAGCAGATTGTTGATGACGTTGAGCTTGTCCGCGACCTTTGCGCCGCCGAGCACCGCCACGAAGGGACGGACGGGGTTTTCAAGGCTGTTCGCCATCACGTCGATCTCCTTCTGGATGAGGAAGCCGCAGACGGCGGTCTTGACGAGACCGTATTCGACGATCGCCGCCGTCGAAGCGTGCGAGCGGTGCGCGGTGCCGAATGCGTCGTTCACATAGATGTCGCAGTAAGAAGCGAGCTTTTTGCAGAATTCGAGGTCCTTCCCCTCTTCGCCCGCGTAGAAGCGCAGGTTTTCGAGCAGGACGCACTCGCCTTCCTTGCAGGCGGCGACCTTCGCCTCGGCGTCGGGGCCGATGACGTCTGCCGCGAACGTAACTTTATTGTCCAGAAGCTGATTGAGTCTGTCGGCAACGGGTCTGAGCGTCAGTTTGACGGGGTCGTTTTTCTTTGCCTTGGCAATGTATTCCGCCGTCGCCGCCTCGCGCTCGGATTCGGGCAGCGCCTCGACCGCCTTCTTCTCCTTTTTGTTGAGCTTGACTTTTTCGTCGAACACGTTGTGCGGCTTGCCCATGTGCGAGCAGAGAACGACTTTCGCGCCGTGCTCCATCAGGTACTTGATGGTCGGCAGGGCGCCCATGATGCGGTTTTCATCCGTGATCTTGCCGTCCTTCATGGGGACGTTGAAGTCGCAGCGGACAAGGACGCGTTTGCCCTTGACGTCTACATCGGTGACAGACTTTTTGTTCATACTTCCTGTTCTCCTTTTTGGATTTTTATCCAATATCTATGATATACTTTTTTATGCGTTTTGTCAAGGAAAATCCTGTTTTTTGCCCGCAGACGCGGCAATTCCGCCCGCGCGGAAAAGGGAGCGCCGCTCCGTCGGCCTGCGGGAAAGGAACGCCGCACTGCCCCAACGGGCAGCGGAAAAAAGTCTCCGCGCCGCTATCCCTTTCCGCGCTATCCCTTCCGCCGCTATTCTTTTCCGCCGCGCAGCTTTCCCGCAAGCTGCGCGCCTTTGTAGCCGAGCTGCCGCCACGCCTCGTAGACGGCGACGGCGACGGAATTGGAAAGATTCAGCGAACGGATCTCCCCCGCCATGGGCAGGCGCACGCACCGCCCGTAATTCGCCGCCAGAAGCTCCTCGGGCAGCCCCTTCGTCTCCTTGCCGAACACCAGAAAGTCGCCCTCTTCGTACGCTATGTCGCTGTACGTCTTTGCCGCCTTTGTGGAAAAGAACCAGAACCTGCCCTGCGGGTATGCGGCGAACAGCTCGCCGACCGAATCGTAGTACGAAATATCCACGAAATGCCAGTAGTCCAGCCCCGCGCGCTTCAAATATTTGTCGGACACCTCGAACCCGAGCGGGCGCACGAGGTGCAGGCGGCACCCCGTTGCGGCGCAGGTGCGCACGATGTTGCCCGTGTTCTGCGGGATCTCCGGCTCGACCAATACGATGTTGAACATATGCCCTCCCCGATAAAAGCGCTCCCCGTGCGGGGAGCGCCGTCCTTTTTTATTCGAGTTCGCGCAGCTGCGCTTCCACTTTCTCTTTCATGCCGATGAACTTTTCGAGCTTTGCCCGCTCCCCGTCCACCAGCGCGCGCGGCGCCTTTTCGATGAACCCGCGGTTGTGCAGTTTTCCGTCCGCACGGGCGATCTCGCCGATGATGCGTTCCAGCTCCGCCTGCAGGCGCGCCCTCTCCTTTTCGGGGTCGACCAGCTCGCCGAGGGGCACGAACACCGTGCACGTTTCCGTCACCTGCGACATCGTCTTTTCCGCGATATCCGCCCCGCCCTCGACGAAGGCGAGCTCTGCCCCGCCCGCAAGTTTTAAGATCGCGCCCGCGTTCGCCTGCACGACGCGCCTGTTCGGCACGGAAACGTACAGCTTGACCTTTTTGGAGGGAGGGCAGTTGACGGCGGTCTTCATGTTGCGCACCGCCTTGATGATATCCATGACCGGCTCGAACGCCTTCGCCTCCTTTTTATAGGCGAGCTTGGAGTTGTAGCGCGGGAATTCGGCGACCATGATGCTCTTGCCCGCGTTGCCGGGGATGTTGCGCCAGATCTCCTCCGTGATGAAGGGCACGAAGGGGTGCAGAAGGCGCAGCGCGTTGTCGAGCACAAAGCACAGCACGCTGAGCGTCGCCGCCTTTTTGCCCGCGTCCTCGCCGTAGAGCGCGCTCTTGGAGAGCTCGATGTACCAGTCGCAGAAGTCGCTCCACAAAAAGTCGTACAGCGTGCCCGCGGCAATGCCGAGCTCAAATTTGCCCATGTTGAGGGTAACTTCGCGGATGCAGCTTTCCAGCCGCGAAACGATCCATTTGTCCGCGGGCGAGAGCCGTATCGCGGACAGGGGCGGCACCTCCGTCCCTTCGCAGTTCATGAGCACGAACCGCGAGGCGTTCCATACCTTGTTCAGGAAGTTGCGGCCCGCTTCGACCTTCGTCTTGCTGTAACGGGTGTCGTTGCCGGGAGCAACGCCCGTGATGAGCGAAAAGCGCAGCGAATCGGCGCCGTATTCGTCGATGACTTCCAGCGGGTCGATGCCGTTGCCGAGCGACTTCGACATCTTGCGCCCCTGCTCGTCGCGCACGATGCCGTGCAGCAGCACGTCGCGGAACGGGACTTTGCCCGTGTGTTCGATGCCCGAAAAGATCATGCGGGCGACCCAGAAGAAGATGATGTCGTACCCGCAGGAGAGCACGTCTGTGGGATAGAAGTAATTGAAATCGTCCGTCTTGTCGGGGTAGCCGAGCGTGGAGAAGGGCCACAGCGCCGAGGAGAACCAGGTATCCAGCACGTCCTCGTCCTGGCGGATGTTCTTGCTGTGGCAGTGCGCGCATTCCGAGGGGTCGGCCTTGCTGACCGTCATCTCGCCGCAGTCGGCGCAGTACCACACGGGGATGCGGTGCCCCCACCACAGCTGGCGGGAGATGCACCAGTCCTTGATGCCCTCCATCCAGTTGAAATAGATCTTTGCAAAGCGTTCGGGCGTGAACTTGATCTTGTTGCGCGCGACCGCGTCGATGGCGGGTTTTGCGAGCGGTTCCATTCTGACGAACCACTGTTTGGACACGATGGGCTCCACCGTGCTGTGGCAGCGGTAGCAGTGCCCGACGTTGTGGCTGTGCGGCTCGATGTTCACGAGCGCGCCGCAGGCTTTGAGATCCTCCACGATCTTTTCGCGCGCGGCGTAGCGGTCCATGCCGCAGTACGCGCCCGCCTCTTTATTCATCGTGCCGTCGTCGTTCATCACGCGGATGACGGGCAGCGAATGGCGCAGCCCCACTTCGAAGTCGTTCGGATCGTGCGCGGGCGTGATCTTGACGGCGCCCGAGCCGAATTCCATGTCGACATAGTCGTCCGCAACGACGGGGATCTCCCTCCCCACGAGGGGCAGCACGAGCGTTTTGCCGACCATGTGCGTATAGCGCTTGTCCTTCGGGTTGACCGCGACGGCGGTGTCGCCGAGCATGGTCTCGGGGCGGGTCGTCGCAACGACGATAAACTCGTCGCTGTCCTTGACGGGGTATTTCAGGTGCCAGAAGAAGGAATCTTCCTCGCTGTACTCCACTTCCGCGTCCGAAAGCGCCGTTTTGCAGCTGGGGCACCAGTTGATGATGCGGTCGCCGCGGTAGATCAGCCCCTTTTCATAGAGGTTGACGAACACCTCGCGCACGGCGCGCGAGCAGTTCTCGTCCATCGTGAAGGCGAGGCGGGACCAGTCGCAGGAGACGCCCATCTTTTTCATCTGCTCGACGATGCGCCCCCCGTACTTTTCCTTCCACGCCCAGGCGCGCTCTAAAAAGCCGTCGCGCCCCACGTCCTTTTTGGTCAGCCCCTCCTGCTTCATCTGTTCGACGATCTTGACTTCCGTCGCGATGGAGGCGTGGTCGCAGCCGGGAAGGTACAGCGCGGCATAGCCCTGCATGCGCTTGAATCGGATGAGCGCGTCGATGATGGTG
Source organism: Clostridia bacterium (assembly GCA_017886545.1). Lineage (GTDB taxonomy): Bacteria > Bacillota > Clostridia > Christensenellales > Borkfalkiaceae > Borkfalkia. Next base: position 6,848 of record JAGHJS010000027.1, on the reverse strand, counting down.
TTGTCGAGCGCGTGCCCGAGGTGCAGCTGCCCCGTAATGTTGGGGGGCGGGATAACGATGGTGAACGGGATCTTGGAAGGGTCCGCTTCCGCGCGGAAGTAGCCCTTTTCCGTCCACTCCTTATACAGCCTGTCTTCAAACGCTTTCGGATCGTAATTCTTCTGCATATCCATGTTCTGCTGCCCTCTGCTTTCTCTCTTTTACGGCGCTCTTTTCTCGCACCCGCGCCGATCTTGCCGTATGGAACATTATAGTAAATCGGGGCGCGGTTGTCAAATAAAAACGCGGGCGGGAAACGTTCGCCGCGGGGATTTTTCCTGCCGCCGCGAACGCGCGCCATGCACACGCCGCTCCCCGCCCCGCATACCATGTAGTATTGATTTCCGCCTTCCGGCGGGCGGCGCGCAAAAAGCGAGCCGGCGCTTCGGCGGAAAACCAAACACGGAGAAACAATACATGAAAAAAATCTTAGCAGCGATCCTGTGCGCCCTCTTTGCGGTGCTGCCCTTCGCCGCCTGCACCGAGGGCGGCGACGGCAAAACGATCCGCCTCAACGAGGTGACGCACTCCATTTTCTATGCGCCGCTGTACGCGGCGGAGGCGCTCGGGTACTTCGAGGAAGAGGGCATCACCATCGAACTCACCAACGGCGGCGGCGCGGACAACGTGATGGCGGCGGTGCTTTCGGGCAGCGCGGACATCGGTTTCTGCGGGCCGGAAGCGGCGCTGTACGTGCTCATCGGCGGGTCGGACGACGTGCCCACGGTGTTCGGGCAGCTGACCAAGCGCGACGGCTCGTTCCTCGTTTCGCGCGTGGACGAAAAGGACACCTTTGACTGGGCGACTTCGCTCGAAGGCAAAGAAATTCTGGCAGGGCGCCCCGGCGGCGTGCCCGCGATGACCTTCGAATATGTGCTCAACAACAACGGGCTGTACGACGGCACGAACGTGACGATGAACTACGACGTGAACTTCAACTACATGACGGCGGCGTTCGAATCGGGCATAGCGGACTACTGCACGATGTTCGAACCCGTCGCCTCCGACTACGAGGCTGCGGGCAAAGGCTACGTCGTCGCGTCCGTCGGCGAGGAATCGGGCGAAGTGCCCTACACCTGCTTTATCGCCAAGGAGAGCTGGCTGGATAAGAACGGCGAAACGGCGGACGGGTTCCTGCGCGCGGTCATGCGGGCGATCGAATACGTGAAGACGACGGACAGCGCCGCCGTGGCAGAGCTCCTCGTTCCCTATTTCGACGGCACGGGCGAAGCCGCGATCGCGACTTCGCTGGACAGCTACAAGGCGATCGACGCCTGGCAGGAGGACATGACGATGACGGAGGACGCGTTCGAACGCCTTCTGGACATCATCGACAACGCGGGCGAGCTGGAAAAGCGCGTGCCGCTGACCGACCTTGCGGACCTGGAGCGCTCCGCCGCGGTGTATGCGGCGCTGCACGCGGCGTAAGGGGCGGATAGCGCCGCCCCGTACGGCGGCAACGGAGAAAACACCAATGGAAAACGATCGGAAGCACATGCTCGAATTCAGGGACGTGCGGCTCACCTACCATACCAAGGCGGGAGAGACGCTCGCTGCCGAGCACATGAGCTTTTATGTGGACGAGGGGGAGTTCATTGCGGTGATCGGCCCTTCGGGCTGCGGCAAAACGACGGTGCTTTCGCTCGCGGCGGGGCTGATACGCCCCTCTGCGGGCGAGGTGCTCGTCCGCGGCGGCGCGGCACAGACGGGGAACATCGGCTACATGCTGCAAAAAGATGAGCTGTTCCCCTGGCGCACGGTGGAACAAAACATCGTGCTGCCGCTGGAGATACGCAAAAAAAACACGCCCGAACACAGGCGGCGCGCCCTGGCGCTCGCCGAAAAATACGGGCTGGGCGGCTTTTTGAAGCACTACCCCGCGCAGCTTTCGGGCGGGATGCGGCAGCGCGCGGCGCTCATCCGCACCCTCGCCTCCGACCCGGGCATCCTGCTGCTCGACGAACCCTTCTCCGCGCTCGACTATCAGACGCGGCTGAACGTATGCGAGGACGTCTGCCGCGTCATCCGCGGCGAAAAAAAGACGGCACTGCTCGTCACGCACGATATTTCGGAGGCGATCTCCATCGCCGACCGCGTGCTCGTGCTGAGCGCGCGACCCGCGCGGGTGGTCGCCTCGCACAAAATGGATTTTACCGAAGTTTCCCCGCTCAAACGCAGGGAGTCGCCGCAGTTCTCGGGCTGGTTCGAACGGCTGTGGAAGGAGCTGAACTTATGAAAAACGAACAGAAAAAAACGGCGCGCCTCTGCGGCGCGCGCGGCGGAAAACCGCCATACTCGCGCGAACACTGCCTGTTCCTGAAAAAACGGCGGCGGGAAAGCGTCCTCGTGCAGGCACTGCGCTTCGGGCTGCTGCTCGTCATCCTCGGCGTATGGGAGCTCGTCGCGCAGCTGCGCATCGTCGACCCCTTTATCATCAGTTCGCCCTCGCGTATCTGCGCGACCATCGCGGACCTTGCGGCGAACGGCACGCTGTTCTACCACATCGGCACGACGCTGTGGGAAACGCTCGCGGGGTTCGCGATCGCCGTGGTACTCGGCACGCTCATCGCCCTGCTGCTTTGGTGGAGCGAACGCGCGCGGCGGGTGCTCGAACCGTACATCGTCGTGCTGAACAGCCTGCCCAAGATCGCGCTCGGGCCGGTCATCATCGTGTGGTTCGGCACGGGCTCGACCGCCATCCTGTTCATGACGGTGCTCGTGGGCATCATCGTCGCCATCATGAACATGCTCGGCGGGTTCGCGGCGACGGACCCGGGCAAGATCCTGCTGCTGCGCTCGATGGGCGCGAGCAAATTCCAGATCCTGACAAAGCTGGTGCTGCCCTCGTCCATCCCCGCGTTCATCGGCATGCTGAAGATCTGCGTCGGCATGGCGTGGATCGGCTCGATCATGGGCGAATACATCAGCTCGAACGCGGGCTTAGGCTACCTTATCGTCTACGGCGGGCAGGTGTTCCGCCTCGACCTTGTGATGGCGGCGACGGTGATCCTGTGCGTGCTGGCGGCGGGCATGTACGCGCTTGTCGCGCTGGCGGAAAAACTGCTCGTCAAAAAATGAGCGGCGCAGCGAAAAGGCGCACGCGGCGAGGAACGCCAGCCCTACCCCGCCGATGAGCGGGTACACGAAGCGGACGATGTGCGTAAGCCCGAACAGCGAAAACAAAAACATGCACGCGCACAGCAGCGCGCGCCCGAGCGGCGCGCGCTTTTTGCCGCCGAATAAGTTGTGCAGCGGGTAATAGGAGGCGATAAGTGTGGTGAAGATGCCGCACGCGCTGACCGCGGCAAACACGACGCCCGCCGCGCCGCCCGCCCCGACCGCGCGCAGAAAAGGCATCTCCGCATACAGCGCGTCCCCCGCCGCGGCGATATTCGCGAGTACGACCGCCGCCCCGAACCCGACGAGCCCCGCCGCGAGCGCACAGCCCGCGCCGCCCGTTCCCCTGCCGCCGCACGCCGCGCCCGCGTCGCAGGCGACGGGCGCGGCGAGGAACACGTTCATCGAAACGTACAGCAAAACGCGGACCATGCCGCCGAATGCGTCCGCCTGCGCAGGCTGCCGCACATACACCGCCGCGCCCGGTACGGCGGCATAGAAGGCGAGGAAGAGCAGGATGGCGGGCACGAGCACAAGGTTGACGGCGAACAGCCCGCGCATGCCGGCATGGGCGAGCGCGAACACGAGCAGCACGCCCGCAAGCGAGACGAGGTACCGCCACGCGCCGAGCCCGAACCCCTCCCCCGCCAGCGCCGCCAGCCCCGCGAGCATGCTGCCGCAGGTCACGAAGGAGCCGACAAGGACCGCCGCGCGCACGAGCGCCGCGCGCCTGCCGAAGACCGCCTGCACCGTTTCCGCAAACCCGCCGTACCGCCTGCCGCATTCGAAGAGCAGGAAAAAACAGCCGAAAAAGAGGAGCGCCGCCGCCGCGATGTACGGCAGGAACCCCTGCGAGGGAAAAAAGCGGACGAGCTCCGCCCCCGAAATAAAGCCCGCGCCGATGACCGAACCCGTCAGCGCAAACCCCGCCTTCGCCGCACCCGCAAGCGCCTTCCCCGCCTTCGCCGCACCCGCAAGCGCCTTCCCCGCCTTCGCCGCGCCCGCAAGCGCGCCCGCTCCGTTTTGCAGGCGCCTGCCCGCTCCGAACAGTCTGTTCATACCCCTATCCTATTCGCGCGGGCGCCCGCGATATGCCTCTCCGCGCCCCGCTGCCGCAAAAAAATCCGGCGTCGAGCGACGCCGGAAAAATAATGTTCTTTTTATACAGCCGCCTGCACCGCAGGCGGCTTGCGCTTATGCAGATTTCCGCACACGTCACCGGCGGCTCCGCTCATGCCGCGAGCATACCGCGCACCGCCTCTTCCAGCGCGGTCAGCTTTGCCGCGTTTTCCGCCGGGTCGCCCGAAACGGTGAGATACACCTTGATGAGCGGCTCCGTGCCCGACGGGCGCAGGATGACCTGCGCGCCGCCAAATAAGTCGTATTGCAGCACGTCGGACTTGGGCAGGTCGAAATCGGTCTGCGTCAGGTAGTCGGTCGTCTGTAAAACGGGCAGCTCCGCCAACTGACGCGGGCTTTCTTTCCGCACAGCCGCGAGCAGCCGCCGCATCCTTTCCGCGCCCTCCGCCCCGGGGAAGGAATATGTCAGCAATTTGTGCGCGTACGTTCCGTACTGCGCGTAGATCTCGCGCATGCGCTGCGCGAGCGTTTTGCCCTGTTTTTTATAACAGGACGCCATTTCCGCGATCAGCATGCACGCGCCGACGGCGTCCTTATCCCGCACATAGCTCCCCGCGAGGTACCCGTAACTCTCTTCGAACCCGAGCACAAAATCCTGCGCCCTGCCCGCGCGCTCGAGTTTGCCGATCTGTTCGCCGATGTATTTGAAGCCCGTCAGCACATTGACCAGCGTCACGCCGTACGCCTGCGCGACGCGCTCCGCAAGGCGGGTGGTGACGATCGTTTTGATCACGACGGGGGCCTTTGGCAGCGTCCCCTCCGCCTTACGGACGGAGAGAAGGAAGTCCATCAGCAGAACGCCGACCTCGTTCCCGCTCATCAGCCTGTATTCCGCACCGTCCCGCACGGCGATGCCCACCCTGTCCGCGTCGGGGTCGGTCGCAAGCAGCAGATCCGCCTCCGCTTCGGCGGCGTATTGCAGCCCGAGCGCCATGGCTTCGGGCTTTTCGGGGTTGGGGTACGGGCAGGTCGGGAAATTCCCGTCGGGCGTTGCCTGTTCGCGCACGAGGCGCACGTCCTGCACGCCGATGCGCGCGAGCATCTTCGGCACGATCCTGTACCCCGTTCCGTTCAGCGGCGTATAGACGACGCGCAGCCCGTCCGCCGCGCACACGCTCCGCTCGGAAACGGCGCGCAAAAACGCCTCCTCGACCTCTTCGCCGATGAAGGCGATCCCGCCCCGTTCAACGTACCGCGCAAACGGTTCGGGGTCGACGGAAAAACAGTCGACGCGGCCGATGCTGTCTGTGATCGCCGCCGCGGCATGGTCGGTGATCTGGCAGCCGTCGCCGCCGTACACCTTGTACCCGTTGTATTTTGCGGGGTTGTGGCTTGCCGTGATCATCACGCCGACCGCCGCATGAAAATACCGCACCGCAAAGGAGAGGAAGGGCGTGGGCATCAGCTCGCGGACGAGGTGCACGCGGATCCCGTTCGCCGCAAACACGCACGCGGCGCGGCGGGCGAACACATCCGAACCGATGCGGCTATCGTAACTGATGACCGCCGTATCGCCGCCGCTGCCCTTCACATAGTCCGCCACGCCCTGCGTCGCCTTGCCGACGGTATAGATATTCAGGCAGTTCGTGCCCGCGCCGATCTCGCCGCGCAGCCCGCCCGTGCCGAATTGCAGTTCGCGGTAGAAGCGGTTTTCGATCTCCTTTTCGTCGCCCGCGATCGACGCCAGCTCGGCGCGCAGCGCGCCGTCCCGCACCTTTTCCGTCCATTCTTTGTATACGTCTTTATACATATTCGCTCCTTTCTGTTCCTGTCCGCGGCACTCCGTGCCGCTTGCCGCGCCCGCCCAACGGCGTGCCGCGTAAAAATACCGCCCCGCCGTTCGGGCGGGGCGCCCGGCCCTGCTGCTATATCCTGCACTCCTCTGCAAGATATTGTACAAGTTCCTTGAAGTCACAGGTAGCAAGCCCGATGTATTGGTCGGCGCAGCCGTAGTACACATACAATGTTCCGTCTTTCACCGCCGCTCCCGTCGGGAACACGCACCCCTCGTAGATGCCGCTCAGTTCAAATTCCCGATCGGGCTCCATCAGCCACTCCTTCGTCCGCGCGAGCACCTTCTTCGGCTCGTTCAGTTCGAGCAGCACCGCACCCACGCGGTACACCCCCTTCGCGTCCACCCCGTGGTACAGCATCAGCCACCCTTCGCCCGTCCGGATCGGCGGCGTACCCGCGCCGATCCGCTGCTCTTCCCACCACTGCTCGCCCGTGATCAGAAGCTGCGGCGCTTCGTAACGCAGCAAATCCTCCCCGTACGAGATCCAAACGGAAGGCATCTTCACCCCCGCGTCCTTGTACTTCGGGCGCGATACGCGCACATACTTCCCCTTCACCTTTTCGGGAAAGAGCAGCACGTCCCTGTCGTCCACCGTCGGTTCCGTCAGCCGCCCGAGCTTTTTGTAATGCTCAAAGTCTTTCGTCGCCGCAAGGTAGCTGATCGTCGTATTCTCCCGCGCGTACTGCGGCAGTTCTTCGCCGTATACGTCCGTATCTTCCAGATACATCGGCGGGCGGGAAACGCCCTCCACCCACGG
>JAGHJS010000026.1 GCA_017886545.1 Clostridia bacterium | reverse complement strand
CCGGGATGAACGCACCTATTGTGCACCTGTTGTCGCGCCAGCGGCACGGCAGGGTAGCGAAGTGCGGATGAGATAAACGCTGAAAGCATCTAAGCGTGAAACTCACCTCAAGATAAGATATCCCATACCGTAAGGTAGTAAGACCCCTTGAAGACGACAAGGTTGATAGGTCGGAGGTGGAAGTGCAGCAATGCATGGAGCTGACCGATACTAATAGGTCGAGGGCTTGATCTCAACGAAGTTGAGAAAGAAAGCGTTGTACGAATCCTTACAGATATAAAAAGACTATGGTTTCAACGAGCGAGCCGGAAGTACGGATCTTGAAATTCAGAACGCTGTGCAGTTGTCAATCTTCCGAAGAGGCTGAAAGGCAAAGAGGAAAATTGATAAGGGGCGGGGAGGGAAATCCCCGCAGACGACGAAACAGGGAAAAGAAACCCTTTTTCAGATAGCGCGAAGGGGCGAAAGCCTGCGGAGCGCAAAGCAAGTATATACCCCGCGCAAGCGGATATATAGCCATTGCGGTGACGATAGCAGAGAGGATCCACCTGTTCTCATACCGAACACAGAAGTTAAGCTCTCTTACGCCGAAAGTACTTTGGGCTCACCCACGGGAGGATAGGTAGTTGCCGCATTTCAACAAAAAGCACTCGGTTTTCGGGTGCTTTTTCCTTTTTCTTTGCGGTTTTTTGCCGTTTGCCCGTTCCCCTGCCGCAATAAGACAATTTTTATACAACCGTATGGTATACTGATGCCGAAAGACGAGCGGGAGGGGAAAGCAGATGCTTGTTTTCTATGGCAGCAAATACGGCACGGCGAAACGCTATGCCGAGGAATTCGCGCGGCGGGCGGGCACGGCGGCAATGTCGGTCAGGGGCAGGGCGCCCGCGGCGGAGGGGCAGACCGTCGTGTTTTTCGGCGCGCTGTACGCGGGCAAGGTACGCGGTCTGAAAAAGGCGGCGAAGCGTGCGGCGCACTGCGCGCGCTTGCTCGTCGTCACCGTCGGGCTTGCCGATCCGTCCGAGCCGCAGGTGGCGGAAAGCCGCCGCAGTGCGGTGCTTGCGGGGCTTCCGCAGGATGTGCACAAACAGGTGCAGATGTTTCACCTGCGCGGCGCTATCGATTACGCGCGCCTGTCCGCCGTGCACCGCCTGCTGATGAAGATGGTCCGTTCCATGGCGGAGCGCACCCCGCCCGAACAGCGGTCGCCCGAATTGCGCTCGATCCTTGAAACGTACGGAAAAAGCGCGGACTACACCGATCTTTCCGCCCTTGCCGCCATATCGGACGCGGCGAACGCGGAAAGCCGACCGCCGCAACGGGCGCAGACGAACGGGAGGGAATGAACCGCCCGAGCGGGCGGGCGGAAATAACGGAACCGCCCCGACGGGAGCGCGTGCGGGCTGAACGGAACGGCATAGCCGCCTCCGTAAGGAGGGCGGCGCCTCCGCAAGAGAGCGCCAAAGCCGAAAAAAGAACATGCAGACAAGGCGAACATGCGCCGCGGAATCGCCCGCGGCGCTTTTTTTGTCGGATTTTTCATATTTTTTTACCCGATTGTCTGTTTCTGTCAGCACCGCGTGCTATACTGTAAAAAAACGCGGCGCCGCGGTTCCGGCACATGTGCGGCGGCGCAGCAAAGGGAGGAAGCATGAAAAAGGTTTTGGCAAAATCGGCAGCCGCCGTATTGGCGCTGCTTCTGGCGGCGGGGATGTGCTTTTTTGCGGCGTGCGACAGCGGAACGCCGCCTTCGGAGGGGTATACGGCATTCTATAATGCCGTACAGCGGAAGGGCGGCATCGACTACGAGGACCTTGACGATGACAATTACGGCGCGCTGGATATAACGGTCACTGCGGGGAAGAGCAGCATCGCGTTTGCGTTTTCCTATTCGACGAAGAACGCGTTCCACATGGCGTTTATTGATTTTTACAGAGATTTTTCAAAAATGCCGACGTGCAGCTATTATGAAAATTATTACTCGTCAGGACTGAACTTGCGCGCGGACATGCATTTTGACGTTTTTACCTATACGACGAGCGATTTTGAGGCGAATCAGACCGTAAACGGGGTCGAAACGGAACTCGTCCCTACCGACAATCTGTACAGCGCTCTCAAATCAGTCTCCGAACGGGCGCTCTATAATCTGTGCGTGTGGGTAGACGCGGTCGTTGCCGTCGAAACGGAGGAACGGTACGGGATAGAGGATATCTGCCCCGCCCTTTAAAAAAGTTTTCAGAAAAATATACCGAACTGACAGAAACTGTCAGTTCGGTTTGCTATAATCTATGCAGAAGAGGCGGAAGGGGAAAAAAGACCCGCCGGAACAAGGAGGAGGAAATGAAAAAGAATCTTTACAACCTGTTGACCACGCTTGCCGCGCTTGCGGTCGCGTTCGTCACGCTCGTGGGCATGGCGGCGGCGCTGTGCGCGCCCGCATGGGGCGTCAGCATGCGCTACTTTGATATCGCAAACGGGTTCAACATTCTCGATTTCGATACGCCGCTGATCACCAGCGGGTATGAGTGGGGCACGATCGTCATGGCGGTTTTGTGCTGGCTGCAGCTGTTGGCATGCGTCGCGTGCCTGGTGCTGCTGCTCGTGTTCTTCTTTAAAAAGAGCGCAAGGCTCTGCAAGGTGCAGCTCGCCTGCTCGGTCACCTGCCTCGTGTTCAGCTTTTTGTACATGATCGAGGGGTTTGTGTTCAGTTCCATTTCCAACGGCACCTATTACGACGGCATATTCTATACCCTCGCCTACATACCCTTTATTTTTGTGGCGCTGCTGTTTACGGGCTACGTCGTTCTGTGGAAGGTAGGCGGCAAAAAGGTCGTTGCGGCGGGTGACGCCGCTTCGGTCGCCGCGCAGAACAACATGTACCCTTACCCGCCCTATACGGCGCAGGGGAGCGCACCTTACGCGAACGGCGGGGCACCGTATTGGCAGAACGGCGCACCTTACGGAGCGCCGAACGCCCCCGTTTACGGGCAAAACGCACCCTATGCCGCGCCGAACGCACAGCAGCCGGGCGGGTATGCAAAGGCGCCCGCGGCGGCACCCGCTGCGGCAGCTCCCACGGCGGCAGCACCCGCTGCGGGCGCGCAGGAGGTGCCCGTGTACGAGCTGAACGGCGGCATGACCAAGATCCTGCGCGTGTACAATGACCGCGTGTCCCTGCAGATCATCAAAAATCTGCGCTCGTTCATGACGTCGAACTTTTTCGGCGGCACCAAAGAGATCTTTTATTCGGATATCATCGGGGTGCAGTACAAAGAGGCGGGCTCCGTCGTCGCGGGGTATATCCAGTTTGAAACGGCGAGCGGCCGCGCCAAGGATAATTTCAACAACGAGAACAGTTTTACCTTTTCGGACGCCTATCTGAAAAACGAAGTGGCTTTGCAGGTCGTGAACTTTGTGCGCGCAAAGGTGCGCGAGGCGCGCGCTCCGCAGGCGGCGCCCGTGCAGGTCGTGCAGCAGGTTTCCGCCGCCGACGAGCTGAAAAAGCTGAAAGACCTGCTCGACGCGGGCGCGATCACGCAGGAAGAATTCGACGAACAAAAGAAAAAGCTGCTCGGCTGAGTCATATTGCAAAGAGGGCGGAACTGCGATCAGCGTGTCCGGAACGTTGTTTTTCGGGAAGGGAGAAAAAATGATTTTTTTATGGATCTTTTTGGGCTTGGTGGGCTTATGCATTCTGATGCTGGTGATCGGCGTAATTGTGGGGCCCAAAAAGAAGAAGAAAAAGGCTGCCGAATCGGAGCCGCTGAAAACGGAATTCAAGACCGAAAAAGAAGCAGAAGAAGGGAAAAGTGCGGTTCGTGACCGCGTATTTTCCGCGGCGGGAAAGGTCAATGAAAGAATTTCCGCATGGCTGGCGCAGCAGAGTCTCGACGAAACCGCCGACCCCGATTTTGCGGAGGTCGTGCGGCTGCGCGAGGCGCGCGGGCAGGCGTTTGCGGACGCTGTAGAGCGGTGTCGGCAAAAAAACTGTCCTGCGATGGCGGAGTATTTCGCATTGGAAACATTGCGGAATGAGTGGCTTTTGGTTATATCCGATGAGCTTGATCCACCCGGAAAGGAGTGGAGCCTGCCCGAAATGGCAGAGCTGCGCCGCTCCTATAATGCGGCGAAAGATTTTTTCGTCACCGAAGAGATGCGCAGCGTACTGGGAAAAGCTCCCTGGGAAAAGCGTGCGGATGTGCAGGCGTTTATTGCCCGTATAAAGCAGCGGTTGGCGGGCATATCCCCCGAAGCGGCAGAGCTTGCGCGGCAGCACATGAAAATTGACGGGGTAGCTGCACACAGAAAAGGTATTCCCGGGCTGGTTTGGATCTTGCGGGAGGGGAATCGGCTTTTGCTCAGTACGGAGATCACGGGGTGGCAGATCAAAGAGATTTTGACCGCCTTGGACGCACTGCAAAATGCCTGCGAGCAGGAGAGCGAGCAAGCATTGGACAATGCGATCTGTAAGAATTGGTACGAGTGCGAAAAGAGAGAAAAAGAGCTGCAGTCTCGTCTCCCGGCAGGGGGCGCCGTCCGAGCAAAGGTGCTGTCGGTAGAGGACATGCTTTATTTTGAAGTCGGGGTGGCGCAGACGATAAGTGTTCCGTCACTTTTTCCGTCGGGACCTAAAAAACCGAGCATGCTCGGTACCGCCATGAACGAGGCGCTGTTCGGTTCGGCGGCGGCAACGGCAAAGGCAATGTACGAGATGCAGAAGAGTGCGAATGCATCCTCCGTTTCGGAAAAAGTGGAAAAGGAAGCAACGATCTACTTTTCCTACGAGAGCGGGCAGGAACCGCTTAGCGTTTTTGAATCGGGGATCAAAGATTTGCAGCGAATGCTTCCCGAAAAAAAGAGATGAAGCGGAACACCGTCGCCGCCCGCGGAAACCGCGGGCGGCTGCTGTTGAAAAAAGCCGATAAAAAGCCCCGCCATACGGAGGGGTGCCAAAAACCATCGGGGGCAAAAGAAAAAGCAGGGGCGCGCAGAATTTCTGCGCGCCCCTGCTTTTTATAAGGGAATACTTTCTTTTATTCGATATCCTGCCGTTCGGCGGTCGCAACGACGTCGGTGTTCGCCTCGCGCGCGCAGATGTCCGCGCGCAGCCGCTCGGTGATCTCCCGTTCGGAGAGGGCGCAGTCGAAGGGGACCGCCACTTCGAACACGAGATTGGTGTGCGCGCTGCCGCCCACGACGCGGAAATCGTGCACATGCAGGCGCGGATCGATCCGCGCCGCCGCCTGTTCGGTTTCGGCGCGCAGGCGGTCCACCCGTTCGTCGCCGTACACCAGCGGGTCGATGTGCACGGTCAGCTGCGTACCCGTCGCCTTCTCCTCCGCCTTTTCGATGGCATCGGCAAGATCGTGCGCCGCCATGATCGGCATTGCGGAATCCACTTCCACATGCACCGTCGCGTACAGTTTATCCGCGCCGTAGCTGTGCACGGTCAGGTCGTGCAGCCCGCGCACGCCGTCAAAGGCGCGGATGCGCTCCTGCAGGGCGCGCACCGTTTCATGGTCGGGCGCGGTGCCGAGCAGCTTCGATACCGCCTCTTTCAGGATAGAGCCGCCCGCAAAGGCGATGAACGCCGCCACCACGACGCCCGCATACCCGTCCAGCGCCACGCCCGTATAGTGCGAAATGAGCAGGCAGGCGAGCACCGTTGTGGTCGCAATGCAGTCGGTCACGCTGTCCAGCGCGGTCGCTTTCAGCACCTCCGAACGCATCCGCCGCGCAAGGATGAAGTTGAAGGCGAACAGCCCCAGCTTCACCGCCACGGACGCCGCGAGCACGATGACGAGCGCGACCGAAAAGTCGCTCTCCTCGGGTGCAAAGATGCGCTGTACGGACTGTACGGCGAGCTCTGCCGCCACGGCGAGCACGATGACGGACACGATGAGCGCCGAAACGGACTCCGCCCGCCTGTGCCCGAAGGGGTGTTCCTTGTCGGCGGGCTTGCCGCTCACCTTGAACCCGATGAGCGAAACGGCGTTGGAGCCGCAGTCGGTCAGGTTGTTCACGCCGTCCGCCAGAACGGAGAGCATGCCGAACAGCGCGCCTACGGCGATCTTTGCGCCGGCAAGCAATGTGTTGCAAACAATGCCGAGTATGCCCGAAAAGATCCCCGCGCGCACGCGTATTGCGTTCGCGTCCGTGCGGGAGGACCGAGCTTTTTCCATATGCAAGACCTTCCTTTTCTGCGCCGCGGGGCAAAAAACCGCCCCCGCGGCACGTTTCCGATCAGACCATACCGATTATACCATATGCCGCGCAAAAAGGCAAATTGCAGGACCCGCTCCCGCCGCGGGCGGAAAAGAAGGTTGCCGCCGTGCGCCGCCGAGGAACGCTCCCGCTGCGTGCGCAAAAAGCGTTTCCGCCGCGTGCAAACGCCCGGCAAGCGTGCGGCGAAAGGGGCACAATCCCCTCGCAGGGGGGGCGGCGCGCCCGTCCGTTTTCCGTAAAAGAGAGCCGCCCGCGCGAACCCGCGCCGCATTCGTAGGGGAATAAAGTGAAAAAAATACGATTGCCTCCCCCGAATCGCTTGACAAGCACTCGGCTGCGCGGTACAATATGTACGCTTAAAAGTTAATCATAGTTAATTAAAAAGAGGTGTCGAATATGCCGCTTCCGCTTGCCCCGCAGGGGGAGGAAGTTACGGTCAGAAAGGTACTGACCGACGAAAAAGAGCGCCGTCATTTTGAAAATCTCGGCATTATCGTAGGGGCGAAGCTGCGCGTGCTCTCCCGCGTGGGGGGCAGCGTCATCATCCGCATCCACGAAGGCAGGCTTGCGCTGGACCGCAACCTCGCCATGAAAATTCTTGTCTGAACAATGGAAAAAGCGGAATGTTCCGCTCTTTGCGCGCATAAGGTTAACCATATTTAACGTTTTGCGGGGAAGAGCGTGCGCCGTTTAATAAATTTTGATAGAGGATGGTATGGAAAAGAAGCTGAACGAATTTTCCGTCGGTGAGCGCGGCGTCGTCGTGCGCATCGAAGGGGAGGGGCAGATCTACCGCCGCCTGCTGGATATGGGCATCACGCCCGGGGCGGAGATCAGCCTGCGCAAACTTGCGCCGCTGGGCGATCCCGTCGAAGTCACGCTGCGCGGCTACGAGCTGACGCTGCGCAAGGCGGAGGCGGCAAGCGTGGTCATGCGCTCCGAAGGCGTGGCAACGCAGCCCGCTCTTTCGGAGAAGGAGGCGAAAAAGGCGGCAAAGCAGGCGGAAAAGGCCGCGAAAAAGGCGGAAAAGCTGGCAGCCAAGGCGGCGAAGGGGGGCAAAAAATGATCAAATTCGCCTTAGCGGGCAACCCGAACTGCGGGAAGACCACGCTGTTCAACGCCCTCACGGGCAGCACGGCGCACGTCGGCAACTGGCCGGGCGTCACGGTGGATAAGCGCGAGGGCGTTTACAAAAAGCTCGACGAACCCGTCGAGATCGTCGACCTTCCCGGTATCTATTCGCTCTCCCCGTACACGCCGGAAGAGGTCATCTCCCGCAATTATATCCTGGACGAAAAGCCCGATTGCGTCATCAACATCGTCGACGCGACCAATCTCGAACGCAATCTGTACCTTACCACGCAGCTCATGGAGATCGACGTGCCCGTCGTGGTCGCGCTCAACATGATCGACGCGGTCGCCAAAAACGGCGACAAGCTGGACGCCGCCAGGCTCGAAAAGGCGCTCGGCGTGCCCGTCGTGG
>JAGHJS010000025.1 GCA_017886545.1 Clostridia bacterium | reverse complement strand
CGTCCCGCACCTCCCCGCTCGTCCCGCACCTCCCCGCTCGTCCCGCACGTCCCCGCTCGTCCCCGCGCGCTCTGCCCCCACGCGCGCGGACGCATAAAAAAAGTCCGCCGGAGCGGACTTTTCGTTTTTTCCGATATATTATGTGCGCCGCGCTTTATGCGCCGTAGCCGTTCGGGTTTTTGCTCTGCCAGTTCCACTGGTCGCGGCACATCTCTTCGATGCCGTACTCCGCCTTCCAGCCAAGCTCCTTCGCCGCCTTGGAAGAATCGGCGTAGCATTCGGCGATGTCGCCCGGCCTGCGGGGGCAGATCTCGTACGGGAGCGTTCTGCCGCACGCCTTTTCAAAGGCATGGATCATGTCCAGCACGCTGTAACCTACGCCCGTGCCGAGGTTGTACACATGCACGCCCGCCTCTTTGCAGCCCTCGATGGCGGCGATATGCCCGCGCGCGAGGTCGACGACGTGGATATAGTCGCGCACGCCCGTGCCGTCGCGGGTCGGATAATCGTTGCCGAACACGTTGATCTTTTTGAGCTTGCCGCTCGCCACCTGCGCGACGTAGGGCATGAGGTTGTTCGGGATGCCCTTCGGGTCTTCGCCGATCAGCCCGCTCGCGTGCGCGCCGACGGGGTTGAAATAACGGAGCAGGATGACGTTCCATTCCTTATCCGCCTTCCACAGGTCGGTGAGCATGATCTCCTGAAAGTACTTGCTCGTTCCGTACGGGTTGGTCGTTCCGCCCGTGCGGCAGTTTTCGGTGAGCGGCAGCCGCTCGGGCGCGCCGTAGACCGTTGCGGAGGAGGAGAACACGATCTTTTTCACGTTGTGCGCGCGCATCGTCTCCAGAAGCACGAGCGTGCCGTACAGGTTGTTGTCGTAGTATTCGAGGGGTTTGACGCAGCTTTCGCCCACCGCTTTCAGCCCCGCGAAGTGGATGACCGCGTCGAACTTGTTTTCGGAAAAGATCTTCTCCATCGCCGCGCGGTCGCGGATGTCCGCGTTATAAAACTTTACGGGCTTGCCCGTGATGCGTTCCACGCGCGCGAGCGCCTCTTCGCAGGCGTTGCTCAGGTTGTCCACGACGACCGCGCCGTATCCGCGTTCCAGAAGTTCGACCAGCGTGTGGCTGCCGATGAACCCCGCGCCGCCCGTAACAAGAATGTTCTGCATATCCGAAACCCTCCTTTTCCGATCTGTTTACAGTCTGCGGACGGTCACGCCGTCCTCGATGCTCGTATCGTAGAAGCTCGCGGCATAGCCGATCTGCTTTTCGTACGCCGCGCCGACCTTCGCTTTGAACGCCTCGGCGCACTCCTTTTTCACGATGCTGATGGTGCAGCCGCCGAACCCCGCGCCGATCATGCGCGAGCCGAGGCAGCCCTCCTGCTCCCGCGCGAGGTACGCGAGCGCGTCAGGTTCCCTGCCCGTCACTTCGTACAGTTTGGAAAGGCTGTCGTGCGAGGCGTTGATGAGGGAGGCAAGCCGTTCGATGTCGCCCGCTTTCAGCGCCTTCGCCGCCTCCTGCACGCGCGCGCACTCGTACACGACGTGCTCCGCGCGGTCCCGGATCTTGCCGCTCAAAACATGCTTCGCGTTTTCAAACATTTCGGGAGTGATCTCCGCAAGGCAGGTCACGTTTTTGCAGACCGTCTGCAGCTTTTTGAGCGCTTCCTCCACTTCGGCGCGGCGCTCATTGTACTTGCTTTCGACCAGCGCGTGCGGCTTGTTGCAGTTGGCGACGATGAGTTCGCAGCCGCCCAGCTCGAACGGGATGTATTCGTAGTCGAGCGTCTTGCAGTCGAGCAGGATCGCCTTATCCTTTTTGCCCATCGCCGAAGCGAACTGATCCATGATGCCGCAGTTGACGCCGCAGTACTCGTTTTCCGCCTTCTGCGACAGGACGGCGAGCTCTTTGAGGTCGTACGGCGTATCCGTCAGCTCGCAGAGGGTGACCGCCGTGGCGACTTCGATCGCCGCGCTGGACGAAAGCCCCGACCCGAAGGGCACGGTGCAGGAATAGTACAGGTCGCAGCCGATGAGGGGCACGCCCTTCTGCTGCAAAACGTACGCCACGCCCGCCTGGTACTTGCCCCACTTGATGTGCTTGTAGTCCGCGATCTTCCCGATGGTGAGCGGCGCATTCTCGTCGAGGTCATCCGCATACACGTTGATGACGTCCGTCCCGTTGGGGCGGGCGTACACCGTGCAGTTGAGGTTGAGCGACGCGGGGAACACCTTGCCGCCGCAGTAATCCACATGCTCGCCGATGAGGTTGATGCGCCCCGCCGCGCTCACGCGGAGCGAAGGCTGCGCGCCGAACACGCGTTCAAACCCTTCCGTACGATTCTGTTCAATGGTTTCCATAGGTCAGACCTCCTCCAGGCCGAGCTGCGCCATAAAGCGCGCAAACCCCGCCCTGCCGTTTTCGTCGTCTTTAAAGACCGCCGTATTGCCGAGAATGCCCGCGCAGGTGCGGTTCACATACTCGCGCACGCGCGCCTCCGCCTCCTCGCGGCTCTTTGTGAACCCGCCGCCGACCAGCTTTGCAATCATGGCGCGGTGGATGTGCAGATCGTTTGCAGGATCCTCAAGCGCCGCAGGGTCGTAGGCAGCTTCCCCGCACAGGATCGCCTCGATCTCGCCGAGCTGACGTTTAAGGCGGGGCGGCAGGATGAACAGCCCCATCGCTTCGATCAGCCCGATGCCCTCGCTCTTGATGTTCAGGTATTCGGGGTGCACATGGAAAATGCCGTCCGGGTAACGCTCGTCCGTGCGGTTGTTGCGCAGGATGAGCGTAAAGAGATAGGTATCGCCGACCTTGCGGCAGATGGGCGAGCTCGCGTTGTGCGGCGTGTCGCCCGTATGGCTCAGGATATCGCATTCGGGGCAGTCGAAGTTTTTCCATGCTTCGATGATCTTCCCCGCAAACGCCGCGACTTCCGCGCGGCTTTCGCCCGAAAACTGCACGGCGCTGTTGTACCAGTCGAGAATGCCGATCTTCAGCCCGGGGAAGGCGTCGCTGCGATACTCTTTGCGGATCTTCGCATGGTGCATGGGCATCAGGTGCAGCCCGCCCTGAAAATGCTCGTGATTGAGGATGGAGCCTCCCACGATGGGAAGCGACGCGTTGCTCCCGATAAAGTAATTGGGCAGAGCGTCCACAAAGTCCAAAAGTTTGAACGGAGTGCTTACATTTACGTTCATGGGAACGTGATTTTCGTTGATCGCGATGCAATGTTCGTCGTAATAGGCGTACGGCGAATACTGCAAAAACCACGGTTCGCCGCCCAGCGTCATCTTAACGGTACGGATGTTGCGGCGGGGCGGGTGCGTCGCCGTGCCCGCAAAGCCTTCGTTCTCCTTGCACAGCGCGCAGGCGGGATATTTTTCGCCCTTGGGCGCGTGCAGAAGTTTGGCGATGTCCTTGTTGCTCTTTTCGGGCTTGGAGAGATTGACGGTGATCTCCAACCCGTTCGCACCGTCGTCGTACTCCCATTTGAGGTTGCGCGCGATCGCCGACGCGCGCACATACCCGTTTTTGACGCTCAGGTCATACAGGTAATCGCACGCCGCTTGCGCGCCGCGCTCCTCTCTGATGCGTGCAAATTCGTCGTTCACCACGGAAGGCAGCGGCGTGAGCGCGCCGAAGATATCCACCCAGAAGCGCTCTTCCTCCCCTTCCGCGCACAGCCCGTTTTCCAGCGCGTACGCCGAAAGCTGTTCCGCAAGTTCGTCCGGCGAATCGGGCACCGCATAGTCCGTCTCGGGCACGCCGGGCGAAGGAAGGCGCAGAAAAGTCAGCAGCGCGTTGCGCGCATACGTTTCGTCCTCCGCCCTCATATGTAAACGTGCCCGCGCATAAGCGAGCAGCCGTTCCGCAAGAATTTTTCCGTCCATTCTTCTCCTTTGGCAAACGCCGACGCGGCGAACGTTCACCTTATTTATTATAACAAAAAGAGCCCCTCTCCGCAAGCGTTTCGCAGATGTTTTATGCGCCTACCCGTCTTTTATAAAATTATCCTTTTTTAAAGTTTCCCGCCGCGCTTTGCGCGGCGGTAGGCGGCGGGCGTGCAGCCCTCGCGGGCACGGAAGCTGCGGATAAAGGACCCCGCCTCCGCATACCCTACCCGCGCCGCGACCTCCTCTACCGGCAGATCGGTCGACGCCAGCAGCCGCTTCGCATGCTCCATGCGCTTGCCCAGCGCGTATTGCAGCGGCGACATCCCCCCGTATTCGCGGAAAAGATGCGTCAGATAATAGCGGCTCACGTACAGCGCCGCGCACAGTTCGTCCAACCTGCCCATGGTCAGGTAATGCGCGTCGATGTACTCCTTCGCTCGCAGATACGTTTCGTTGGGCGAAAGGTACTTCTCCTCCCCGCCCGAAAAGAGGCGCAGGTACAGGCTGAGGATGGTGTTGGCGAGCCCCTTGCACGCTTCGTCGCCGTAGCGCTTCCCCTCGCGCGCCTCGCGCACAAGAGTGCGGAAGAGGTAAGCAAAATCTTCCGCATAGTCTGCCGCGGCGAGCACGGGCGACGCGCCCGCGTCCAGCGGCCTGTCCTCGGCGGCGCGGCTGAATTTCAGGTTGTTCACCGCAAGGAAGAGAAAGGCAAACCCCTCCTCGGTGCGCTCGGCGTGCACCGTGCCCGCATTGTACAGCACGAGGTCGCCCGCGCGGACGGGGTATGCCTTACCGTCGGCGACGACCTCGCCGCTGCCTTCGGCAACGTACAGCAATTCGCAGAAGGGATGCGAATGCGCCTCCTCGCTCCAATGGCTCGTAAAGCGGAGTTCGCCCGCATAGAGCAGCTTCGGGCGGAGCGTGTTTGCGCTTTCGCGGCGGATGATGAGATGTTTACGCACGTCGGAATCGGCGCGGCAGAGATGTTTCATGCCCGCATTATACCGCATTTTGCGCAAAAAATCCACTGTGCGCGCGGAATGTTCCGATTTTGCTGTGAAAAAAAAGCAAGTTCGCCCATTGAAAACGGCGCCGCGCCGCGGTAAGATAAAGATGCGCGGAAAGCGCGCAACAGGAGGAAACAGATATGAAACCGAAGATCGGGATCCGCCCCGTCATCGACGGACGGTGGTTCGGCGTGCGCGAAAGCCTGGAAGAACAGACCATGAACATGGCGAAAAGCGCAAAAAAACTTATTGAAAGCAACGTCTTTTACACGGACGGCTCTCCGGCGGAAGTCGTCATCGCGGATACGACCATCGGCGGCGGCGCGGAAGCGGCGCGCTGTGCCGATAAATTTGCGGGCGAAAACGTGTGCGCCACGCTGACCGTTACGCCCTGCTGGTGCTACGGCAGCGAAACGATGGACATCGACCCGCTCACCGTAAAAGCGGTGTGGGGATTCAACGGCACCGAGCGCCCCGGCGCGGTGTACCTCGCCGCCGCCATGGCGCTGCACGCACAGCGCGGGCTGCCCGCCTTCGCCATCTACGGGCGGGACGTGCAGGACGCGGACATGAGCGGCATCACCCCCGACGTGGAGGAAAAGATCCTGCGCTTCGCGCGCTGCGCGCTCGCCGTCGGGCAGATGCGCAACAAGGCGTACGTGAACATCGGCTCCGTCGCCATGGGCATCGGCGGCAGCTACTGCGACGTGAACGCGATGCAGCGCTACTTCGGCATCCGCGCGGAATGGGTGGATATGTCGGAGATCGTCCGCCGCATAGAACTCGGCATCTACGATAAAAAGGAATACGAAAAAGAGCTGAAATGGATCAAAGCGCGCTGCAAGGAAGGGAAAGACTGGAACGGCGAAGCGTTCGGCATGAAGGACTTTACCCCGCAGGAGCGCGAAAAACAGTGGGAGTTTGTCGCGAAAATGACGCTGATCGTGCGCGACATCCTGCTCGGCAACCCCGAACTCGACAAGATCGGCTGGCACGAAGAGGCGCTCGGACGCAACGCCATCCTCGGCGGGTTCCAGGGGCAGCGCATGTGGACGGACTACTTCCCGAACGGCGACTTCACAGAGGCGATGCTCAACACCACCTTCGGTTGGGAGGGCAAAAAAGAGCCCTTCCCCCTCGCGACGGAGAACGACGGCTGCAACGGGCTGGCGATGCTGTTCTGCAAACTGCTGACGGGGCGCGCGTCCGTCTTTGCGGACGTACGCACCTATTGGAGCCCTGCCTCCGTGGAGCGCATCACGGGCTGGAAGCCGCAGGGCGCGGCGGCGGACGGGTTCATCCACCTGCTGAACAGCGGCGCGGCGGCGCTGGACGGCACGGGCGCCTGCAAGGACGAGAACGGCGCGCCCGTCATGAAACGCTGGTGGGAGGTGACCGACAAGGACATCGACGCCATGCTCGGCGCGACGAAGTGGTGCAGCGCGAACCGCGGCTACTTCCGCGGCGGCGGGTACTCCTCCTCCTTCGATACGGAGGGCGGCATGCCCGTTACGCTCGTGCGCATCAACAACGTGGACGGCATCGGGTATGTGATGCAGATTGCGGAGGGGCAGACCGTTTCGCTGCCCGACGAAGTGAACAAGACCCTGCTCTACCGCACCGACCGCACTTGGCCTTCGACCTGGTTCGTGCCGCGCCTGACGGGCAAAGACGCGTTCAAGGACGTGTACAGCGTGATGGCGAACTGGGGCGCGAACCACGGCGCGTTCACCTACGGGCATATCGGCAAAGAGCTCATCACCCTTGCGAGCATGCTGCGCATCCCCGTATCGCTGCACAACGTGCCCGAAGATGAGATCTACCGCCCGCACGCATGGAGCAGTTTCGGTACCAAAGAACCCGAAAGCGCCGACTACCGTGCCTGCGCACACTATAAGCCTTTGTACAGGTAAGTTTACATATTCAAAAACGAAGCCCCGCGCCGAAGAAATATCTTCGGCGCGGGGCGCTGCGTTGTATCGTGCTTTTTTACACGCGCGTCGTACCGCGTTGTTTCGCACGTGCGTCGTATCGTGTTGTTCGCACGCATGTATCGTATCGTTTTTTGCCCGCGAAGGGCGCGCGGCTACTTCCTGCGGAAAAGGATGCGGCGGCAGCTATCGCACTCGATAAAAGTGCCGCTTTCCAATTTCGACTGCTCCGCGATGGAAAGTTCCATGCCGCACTGCGGGCAGCGGTTGTCCTTTGCCTTCACTTCACAGACGACGGGGTACAGCTTCTCCTTGCGCTTGGCGGTGTATTTGGCGAGGGTATCCTTCGGTACCTTTTCGCCCAGCTTTTTCAGCTCGCTCTCCACGCTTTCGACCTCGGCGGCGTACTCCTTTTTGATGTCGTTGTACTTTTCCCTGTACTCCTTGTACTGCCGCTGCATGGCGATGGTCTGCTTTTTGGCGGCGGCGTACTCCTTCGCCGCCTCCTCCACGTTCTGGCGCAGGCGGGCGATCTCCGCCTTCAGCCCGCGCAAAGAATCGGCGATCTGCGAGGCGTTCTTTTTATAGAAAGCGATCTCGCCGCCCTGCTGCCCGATCATTTCGCCGAGGTTCTCGTAGTCCTTGATGGCTTCGGCAAGTTCCTCGCTCTTTTTTTGCAGGCGCGTGAACAGGCGCTTGAACTCCGCCGCACGCGCGTCCAGCGCGTCCAGCTTTTCGGGCGCCTTTTCAAGGAATTTGCGCGCCGTCACATATTTTTTACGCTCGTCCGTGGCAGAGATCTTCTGCTCGATCGCGCGCAGCCGCCCGTCCGCCTCCTGGTATTCCAGCAATTCGTCTATCATTTTACTACCTCCTCAGAGCAGGAACTCGTCCTCGTGGTATTCGCACGGAACACCGAGCCCGCCGCATAATTTTTTATAGAGAATTTTGAAACCGTAATTTTCGCTCGCGTAGTGCGTGAGCTGCACCACTTTCAGCCCGCATTCGAGCGCGTCGCATAGAATGTTATGTTTGATGTCCGCCGAAACGAGCACCTGCGCGCCCGCCTGCCGCGCCCGCGCGATGGCAGCCGCGTCCGCACCCGCGCCGCAGAAAGACGCCGCCTTGTCCACCGTGTCCGCCCCGTCGCCGTACGCAAACAGGCGCTGCGTGTGCAGCTCCGCGCGGATGTGCGCGCACAGCTGCGCAAAGCTCTGCGCGGGCACCGAAAAGATCCTGCCATAGCCGCCCTCCGAGACCTTTTCCTCGGGCGGGAGCTCTCCGCTGCCGCCGATGGCGCGGGCGAGCTGTTCGTCCGTTCCGCCGACGGCGCAGTCCACGTTCAGGTGCATGGAGATGACGGAAATGCCGTTCTCCGCCGCCAGAAGCAGCCGCCGCCCGAGCGGGTCGGTGACGCGCAGGTTCGCAACGGGATAAAAGATGGCGGGGTGGTGCGTTACGATAAGGTTCTTCCCCGAGCGCCGCGCCGATTCGAGCGCGCCGAGCGAAAAATCCAGCGAAAACACCGCGCCCGCGATCTCTTTGCCGCAGTCGATGAGGATGCCGCTGTTGTCGTGCCCGCCGTAGGCGGCTATGTATTCGTCCGAAAGACGCTTGGGCACCACGGCGTCGATCTTATCGTAAATTTCGCAAAGTTTCATCGTGCACCTCGCGCAGAAGCTGCATCCGCCCGCGCAGCGCGGGCACGTCCCGCTCCGCCGCGGCGATGCGCCGCCCGCATTTTTCTATTTCTTCCGCAAGCCATGCGGCAAAATCTGCCGACGGCGCGTGCAGGTTGTCGTACCCGAAGGCAAGTTCTTTTTCGCCGTACGCGCGCTCCCTGCCCTGCCGCTCCGTCGCCGTGCCGCGCTCGGCGCGGAGAAGGTCGTAGAACTTTCCGTCGCGGAAAGTAAAGTCGCGGGTGAGCGCATAGCCGTTTGCGAGCAGGAATTCCCGCACGCGGCGGGCGTTGCGCATGGGCTGCAATACGAGGACGGGCGGCAGAAAGCCCCCTTCCAGGATGTCCGCGATCTCGTCCCCGCCCATGCCCGCGATGAGCACTTCGTCGGTTTCGCGCGGAACGCGTTCCAACCCCGCGCAGCAGACGCTTACGGCAATGCCCGCGCGGATGTAGCCGCCCAAAAGTTTTTCCGCTTTGGCAAGGCTCGCGGCGCTGATATCCGAAAGGACGGCGCGGCGGCACAGCCCGTTTCCCAGCATGTACTGCGTGCAGTACCCGTGATCGCACCCCACGTCCGCAAACACGCCGCAGGGCAAAAGCTCGGCGCAGATGGCGCGGATGCGCTTCGTCCTGCGCATGTCAGTCGAGGAAATCTTTCAGCTTTTTGCTGCGCGAAGGGTGGCGCAGCTTGCGCAGCGCCTTCGCCTCGATCTGGCGGATGCGCTCGCGCGTGACGTTGAACTCCTTGCCCACCTCTTCGAGGGTGCGCGGCTTGCCGTCGTCGATGCCGTAGCGCAGGCGCAGCACCTTCTCCTCGCGCGGGGTGAGCGTATCGAGCACGCCTAAAAGCTGCTCTTTGAGCATGGTGAACGCGACGGAATCGGAGGGCGTGGTCGCACGGTCGTCCTCGATGAAGTCGCCCAGGTGCGAATCCTCCTCCTCGCCGATCGGCGTTTCCAAAGAGACGGGGTCCTGCGCGATCTTCTGGATCTCGCGCACGCGGTCCTCGTCCATGTTCAGCTCCTTCGCGATCTCTTCGGGGGTGGGTTCCCTGCCCAGCTGCTGCAAGAGGATGCGCGAGGCGCGGGTGAGGCGGTTGATCGTTTCCACCATGTGCACGGGGATGCGGATGGTGCGCGCCTGGTCCGCGATGGCGCGGGTGATCGCCTGGCGGATCCACCACGTCGCGTACGTCGAAAATTTGAAGCCTTTGCGGTAGTCGAACTTTTCCACCGCCTTCATCAGCCCGAGGTTGCCCTCCTGGATGAGGTCCAAAAAGAGCATGCCGCGCCCGACGTACCGCTTTGCGATGGATACGACGAGGCGCAGGTTCGCTTCGGAAAGGCGCTTTTTCGCCGCCTCGTCCCCTTCCTGCATCTTCTGCGCAAGCTCGATCTCTTCATCCACCGAAAGGAGGGGCACCCTGCCGATGTCTTTGAGGTACATTTTGACGGGGTCGTCCAGCCCGATGTCTTTGAGCGCCTGTTCGAACAGCTCGCGGTCGCGCTCGTCCTCGTCCACGATCTGGATGCCCGCCTCGCCGATGGACTTGTAGATGTAGTCGATCTGGTCGGGGCTGGTGTCGATCTTTTCGAGGATGTCGCACAGCGTGTCTGTGGAGATCGAGCCCTTCTGGCGGTATTCGCCGATGATCTGTTTTAAAATGTCGTTGAGTTTCTGTTCAGATACGCTCATGTGTTTCCGCTCCCGTAAATTTAGTTCAGTGTTTTGAGTCTGAGTGTGAGTTCCAGAATGCGGCGGGTCAGGTTCCTGCGCTCCGCCGCGTCCGTTTCGGCGTCGAAGCGCGCGGAGAGCGCGTTCAGCTCCTCCTCCGTCGCCGCGCGTTCCAGCGTCTTTATGCTCGTTTCGAAGGTCTTTGCCGCGCTTTCGCCCTCCAGGCTGTCGCCGAGGCTTAAATCGAGGATGTCCGCAAGTTCCGCGTCGTTCTCCTCGATGATCTCGAACAGCGCGGAGGGGCGCACCCGCTCGCCGTTTTTCTGCTGCATTCTGATATATTCCGCGATCGTATTATGCACAGGATCGCTGAAGCTGACACGCGAAAGATCGAAATTTTTCGCGTATTTTGCGCCGAACAGCACGGAGGCGAGGATAAAACGGCACGCCTTGCGCACGCGGTCGGCGCTGTCCTCGCGCGGCTTTTGTTCCTGCGGCTCAGCCGCGGAGGGCTCGCGCGGCGCGTTTTCCAGGTCGCGGCGGAGGGACTCATAGGTGGTGCCCGTCTTGTCGCGGAGCTGCTTCAAAAGATCCTCGCGCACGCTCGCGCTCTCCTCGCCCGCGATCACGCGGAGCGCCTGCGCGGTATACTCGCGCCGCTGCTCGGTGTTTTTGAGATCGTACCGCCGCGAAAGCGCTTCGAGCTTGAAGTCGACCAGCGGCATCGCCCCGTCCAGACAGCGCCTGTACCCCTCGTGGCCCTGTTTTTTGATCACGTCGTCGGGATCGAGGCCCTCGGGCAGGGAAACAACGCGCACGTTGAGCTGTTCTTCGCGCAGGATCTCCAGCCCGCGGATGGCGCCCTTCTGCCCCGCAAAGTCGCCGTCGTAACTGATGAGCACGTTGTCCGCGTACCGCTTGGCAAGGCGCGCCTGCTCCTTGGTGAGCGCGGTGCCCATGCTCGCGACGACGTTCTCAAACCCCGCCTGGTACAGCGAAATGGCGTCCATATACCCTTCGACGATGATGACATCCGAAAGCCCGCCCGCCTTTTTCAGCTTTTTGACAAGGTTGATGTTGTACAGGTTCTTGCTCTTGTTGAAGACGATGGTCTCTTTGGTGTTCTTGTATTTGGCGAAGTCCGTCTTTTCGAGCATCCTTCCGCCGAACGCGACCACGTCGCCGAAGGCGTTGATGATGGGAAAGATCAGCCGCCCGCCGAGGGAGTCGATCAGTTCGCCGCCGCGGTCGGATTTGGTGACCGCGCCGCTTTCGAGCATTGCCTCCTCCGAATAGCCTTTGGAACGGAGGAAGCGGGGCAGGTCGCGGAAGTTGAGCGAGGCGCCCAGCCCGAATTTCCGCACGACGGGGGCGCTGATGCCGCGCTTTAAAATGTAGTCGACGTGCTTGTCCGCACGCCCGCCGTTGAGGTTATTAAGGTAAAAGTGCGCGGTATCGCGCAGCAGGCGCAGCACTTCGTCGCGCTTCTTTTTCGCGCGCGCCGCCTCCTCGGAGTCGTACTCCGTTTCGGGCACGGGCAGTTTGGCGCGCTCGGCGAGGATGCGCACCGCGTCCATGAAGTCGACCGACTCGATCTCGCGGACGAAGGTGATCACGTCGCCGCTGGCGCCGCAGCCGAAACAGTGGTAGAACTGGTCCGCCGCGTTGACGGCGAAAGAGGGCGTCTTTTCATGATGGAAGGGGCAGCAAGCCCAATAGTTCGCGCCCTTCTTTTCGAGGTGCACGTAGCTTCCGATCACGTCGACCAGATCGTTTTTGCTCTTCAGTTGTCGGATGAATTCCGGATCCGGTCCCTTCAACGCCGTCCTCCCCTTTTAATTTTCCACGTCCTGCTCGGTCAGCGCCCAGCTGCGCGGCACGAACAGATTTTCAAACACCGCCACGGCGAATTTGTCCGTCATGGACGAGAGATAATCGCACACCGCCTGCGCGGGCGAAAACCGCTCCGCAAGCGAGCGGAAAAAGACGGGAAGCCTGTCCGTATGCGCGGTGAAGTAGTCGTACATCGCCGCAAGCATGCGCTTTGCGCGCTCCTCCTCTTTTTTGGTCTGCTCGGTTATGTATACATGTTCGAACATGAACGAACGCAGGCTCTCCAGCGCGTCCGCCTCGCGCGCGCCCATCGTAACGGTGTTTTTCCCGTGGCTGTTCGCGTAGATGGAAGAGATCATCGTGTTGATGCGCTCGCGCGTGGTACCGCCGAGCACGGCGATCTCCCGCGCGGGCAGGTCCTCCTCCCGCAAAAGCCCCGCGCGGATCGCGTCTTCGATGTCATGATTGACGTACGCGATGCGGTCGGCAAGCGAAACGGCGCAGCCTTCGAGCGTGGCGGGCTTCCCGCCCTTTTTGTGGTTGAGGATGCCGTCGCGCACCTCGAAGGTGAGGTTCAGCCCCTTTCCGTCGTTTTCGAGCACGTCCACCACGCGCAGCGACTGCACGTTGTGCGCAAAGCCGCAAGGGCTGAGCGCCGCAAGAGAACGCTCGCCCGCGTGCCCGAAGGGCGTATGCCCTAAATCGTGCCCGAGCGCGATCGCCTCGGCAAGGTCCTCGTTCAGCGCGAGGCAGCGCGCGATGGAGCGCGCGATCTGCGACACGTCGATGGTGTGCGTCATGCGGGTGCGGAAGTGGTCGCCCTCGGGCGAGAAAAACACCTGCGTCTTGTTTTTCAGGCGCAAAAACGCCTTGCTGTAAATGATGCGGTCGCGGTCGCGCTGAAAATCCGTGCGCATATCGCAGGGGCGCTCTTCGCGCTCCCGCCCGCGCGTATCCTTCGACTTACAGGCGAACGGAGAGAGAAACATCTCCTCCATTTCGTACCGCCTGCGCTTGCTTTCGCTTTCCATCTTCTTTTCCCCGCCTTATATATTCTCCGCCCGCGCAAAAATCCCTTTTCTTTTTACAAAAATTTTACGCGGTTCATACATACAGCCCGCCGTTCACCCGCAGCACTTCGCCCGTGATATAGGGATGCCGCGCCAGGAACAGCGCGCAGGCAGCGACCTCTTCGGGCGTGCCCTGCCGCCCGAGCGGAACGTCCTGCAAAAACGCCTGCTTTTCCGCCTCGGTGAGGCGGACGTTCATCTGCGTGTCCACGATGCCGCAGGAGACGCAGTTGACGCGGATGCCCGACGGCGCAAGTTCCTTCGCCGCCGCCTTGGTGAACCCGATGAGCGCGGCTTTGCTCGCCGAATACGCCGCCTCGCAGGAGGCGCCCTCCTCCCCCCAGACGGAAGAGATGTTGACGATCGCGCCGCCGCCCCGCCGCAAAAACAGCGGCACCGCCGCGCGCGTGCACAAAAACGCGCCCTCGCAGTTGACGGCAAACACCTCGCGCCACTGCGCGAGGGCGGTATCCTGCAGCTGCGAAAAGAGCGAAACGCCCGCGTTGTTCACGAGCGCCGAAAGCCCGGGAAGGGCGGAAAACATTTCGTTTACCTGCGCTTCGCTGCGCACGTCGCAGCGAAGCGCGAGCGCGCCCGCGCCGCACGCCTCGATCAGCCGCCGCGTTTCCGCCGCGCCCGCCTCGTCGCGCGCGTAGCAGAAAGCGACGTCCCACCCCGCCTTTGCGAAGGCAGCGCAGCAGGCGCGCCCGATGCCGCGCGAGCCGCCCGTGACCAGCACCATGCCCATACGCGCCCTACTTTACGCGCGGAAGCGCGAACACGGAGATGATCTCGTCCGCGACTTCTTCCACGCTCTTTCCGTTCGTATCGACGGTGTAGTCGGCGCAGCTCTCGTAGATGGGCGTGCGGTAATCGAGGATCGCCTTCATCTTTTCCATCGTCGTGTTTTTGAGCAGCGGGCGCTCGTCGCCCGTGTGCCCCGTACGCGCGAACAGCACTTCGATGTCCACCTTCAAAAAGACGATCTTCCCGCCGCCCTGTTTGAACGCGGCGCTGTTTTCGGGGCGCAGGACGCACCCGCCTCCCGTCGAAATGACGCAGTTGTCCTCATCGGCGACGCTGCGCACGATCTCTGTTTCATATTGGCGGAAGCGCTCTTCGCCGTAGAACTCGAAGATGTTCGCGATCTTTCCGTATTTGCGGGTGATCATCTCGTCGGTATCGTACCACCGCATGCCCGTCCGCTCGGCAAGACGGATGCCCGTGGTCGTCTTTCCGCACCCCATCATCCCGCACAGAACGATGTTCACAGCAGAAAGCTCTCCGCGGCGAGAAGATAACTGTTCTTTCCGAACCCGAGCACGGTGCCTTTGCACACTTCGGAAATGACCGATTTTTCACGGAACGGCTCGCGCGCGTGCACGTTCGACATATGCACTTCGACAACGGGGATATCCACCGACGCGATCGCGTCGCGCAAGGCGTAGCTGTAATGGGTGAACGCGCCCGCGTTCAGGATGATGCCGTCCGCGTCCGCCTGCTGGATGGCGGTGCACAGCTCCCCTTCGATGTTCGTCTGGTAAAAGCTGCACTCCGCGCCGCGCGCCTTGCAGAACGCGGCGATCTCCGCGTTGATCTCCTCCAACGTCTGCGTGCCGTACACGCCCTTTTCGCGCCTGCCCGTCATGTTCAGGTTGACGCCGTTCAAAAACAGAAGTTTCATATATCCTTTCTCCTTGCCGCTCAGTCTGTATAGACCTTTTTATACGCTTCAAACAGCTCTTTCGCCTCTTCGGCGCGCGGCTGCCTGCCCAGAAAGATGCAGTCGCCGTAGTACGCCTGGTAAAAGAGCATGCCCTCGCCGTTGACGATGGGTTTGCCTAAGCTCTCCGCAAGGCGTAAAAATTCGCTCTTGCGCGGGTAGTAGATGAGGTCGATCGCCGCCTTCGTGCGGGAGAGGATATCCTCCCCGACGGGCGATATGCCCTCCGTTTTGTGCATGCCCACGCCCGTCACGTTGATGATGACGTCGTAGTCGGCGGGCGCAAGTTCATGCAGCGGGGTGAAACAGCCGAATTCCCTGTACACCTCGTCTAAATTTTCCCTGCGCAGGTCGAAGGCGTATACGTCCGCGCCCGCGTCGGCGAGCTTTTTGATGACGCTCCTGCCCGCGCCGCCCGCGCCGAGCACGAGGATCTTTTTCCCGTTCGGGTCGACGCCGCTGTTTTCGAGCATGAGCATGAACCCCACGCCGTCGGTGTTGTACCCGACCCTGTCCTTTACGACGTTGACCGCGCCGAACACCTCCGCGTCGCCTTCGACGCGTTTGAGATACGGGATGATATCCAGTTTGTACGGGATGGTGACGCAGAAGCCGTCGTATTCCGCGATGAGCTTTTTCGCCGCGGCGTCAAAGTCCTCTTTGGCGACGGACAGCAGGTCGAAGGTGCAGGCGCTGCCCAGCCCCTGCATATCGAAGGTGTGCATCTTGGCGCTGTCCGATTTGGAAACGTCCTTCCCGATGACCGCAAGTCTGAACATAAATTTTACTCTCCTTTTCCTTCCAGCATGGAATAAAACCCCGGGAAAGAGATGTTGACGCAGTCCGCGTCCTCAATCTCCCCGCCCCGCGCGCTCGCGGCGAGCGCGACCGCGCCGCTCATGGCGATGCGGTGGTCTTTCAGCGAGCGGACCCTGCCGCCCGCAAGCGATTTTTTGCCGCGGATGATAAAGCCGTCCGCCGTCGGCGTACAGTCGCCGCCCAGCGCGTTCAGCATCGCCGCCGTCGAGGCGATGCGGTCGCTCTCTTTCACTTTCAGTTCCTGCGCGCCCGCGATGACGCTCTCCCCTTCCGCAAACGCGCACAGCACCGCGATAACGGGGATCTCGTCGACGAGCGAGGGCACCAGCTCCGCGCCCATGCGCAGCGGGCGCAGCGCCGATTTAAACACGCGGATGTCCGCGACGGGTTCGCCGCAGGCGGTGCGCTCGTTTTCCAGCGCATACCGCACGCCCATTTCGTCGAACACGCGCAAAAGCCCCGTGCGCGTGGGGTTCACGCCCACGTTTTTGCACAGCACTTCGCCGCGCAGCGCGCCCAGCGCGAGGAAATACGCTGCCGAAGAGATATCCGACGGCACATGCACGTCCGCCGCATGCAGCGCGCTGCCGCGCACGGTGACGCGCGTCCCCTCCGCGCGGATGTCCGCGCCCATCGCGGCGAGCATGCGCTCGGTGTGGTCGCGGGTGAGGATGGGCTCCTCCACCACCGTCTCCCCCTCCGCGCCGAGGGCGGCGAGGATGACCGCGCTCTTGACCTGCGCGCTGGCGACGCCCGTGCGCACCGTGCAGCCGCGAAGGCGCGCGGGCGAAACGGTGACGGGCGCGTGCCCGTCCGTCGTGCCGACCGCGGCGCCCAGCTCGCGCAGGGGGCGCGCCACCCGCTCCATCGGGCGGGCGCTCAAAGAAGGGTCGCCCGTGAGCGCGGCATGCACCTTCCTGCCCGCCAGAAGCCCCGTCAGAAGCCGCATGGTCGTGCCGCTGTTGCCGCAGTCGCAGTCCGCATCGCGGAAGGTCGGCGTGCCGACGACGCGCACCTCCGTGCCGCCGAATTCGACCGTTGCGCCGAGCGCGCGCATGCAGGCGGCGGTGGAGAGGCAGTCTTCGCCGGGCAGCGCGCCCGTGATGTGCGCCTCGCCCTCCGCCGCGGCGTTGAACATGACCGCGCGGTGGGTGATGGATTTATCGCCGGGGACGGTGAATTCCCCGCCAAAAGTATTGCACGGCGCGATCTTCATGCCCGTTCCTCCAGAATGCCGAGATAGTCCGCATAGCGCGCCGCAGGGAGGATACGCTCCGCATATTCGCCCTTCCCCGCCGAAAGCAGGACGGACACGGCGCCCTTTTCGCTGTTCTTTTTATCGAGCAGGGCGTAGCGCACGCAGTCGCGCGCGCCGCGGAACGCGGGGATGCGCGGCAGCGCGAGGCGCACGGTGTCGCGCACGTACTGCGCATGTTCGGGGGAACACACCCCTTCGCGCTCGGCGATGAAACTTTCCAGCCACATGCCGATGAGAACGTATTCGCCGTGCGAACGGCGGCCGTACGCAAGCTCGAGCGCGTGCCCCGTGGTGTGCCCGAGGTTCAGGCACTTGCGCACGCCGCTCTTTTCCGTTTCGTCCTCCGCGACGACGCGCGCTTTGAAGCGCACGCAGTCCGCCGCGATTTCGGAGAGGAAGGCAAGGTCATGAAGCCGCCCCCTGCTTGCCCACAGCTTTTCGCCGACGGCGGCGTCCAGAAGCCCCGTCTTCAGAATTTCGCCCAGCCCGCAGCGGATCTCGCGGGGCGGGAGCGTATGCAGAAACAGCGGGTCGCACAGCACCGTATCGGGCTGCCAGAAGGCGCCGACGACGTTCTTCACCCCGCCGTAATCGATCGCCGTTTTGCCGCCGACGGAGGAATCGACCTGCGCCAAAAGGGTGGTCGGCACCTGCACGACGCGGATCCCGCGCATGTACAGCGCCGCCGCCAGCCCGCCCATGTCGCCGACGACCCCGCCGCCCAGCGCGACGAGCACGGCGCTGCGGTGCACGCCCGCCGCGAGCATCGCGTCGAAAATTTTAAAGAGCGTCTTTTCGTTCTTATGCCGCTCCCCCGCGGGCACGGCGCATACGGGCGCGCCTGGCAGCGCCCGCGCGATCTGTTCCCCGTACAGCCGCTGCACGTTCGTATCGGTGACGACGAACGCCTCCTTCCCCCCGACGCATGCGCCGAGTTCTGCAAACGCGCCTTCGCCGCAGTACACCCGCGACGGGCGGGACTTGGTATTGACTTCGATGATCTCCATACCGTTCTCCGCGCCCCTTTCAGCCGAGTTTTGCGTAGCGCTCTTTCAGGTCGCGCATGTTGTCCGCGCCGAGGCGGTCAAGGATCTTCTGCGCGAGCACGAAGCAGACGACGCTCTCCACGATGATCTCGCAGGCGCACACCGAACACACGTCGCTGCGCTCGGTCGCCGCGCGGGCGGGCGCAAGCGTATCGAGGTCGACGGTGTTCAGCCCGCGCATGAGGGTGGGAATGGGCTTCATCGCCGCGCGGAGGACGATCTCCTCGCCGTTGGTCATGCCCCCTTCCAGACCGCCCGCGCGGTTGGTGGTGCGGTAGAAGCCGCGCTCCTCGCTGTAATAGATCTCGTCGTGCATCTCGCTCCCGCGCGCGAGCGCGGCGGCGAACCCCTTGCCGATCTCCACGCCCTTGATCGCCTGCACGCCCATGACCGCGCCCGCCAGCGCGCCGTCCAGCTTTTCCCCGTAGCTCATGCAGCTGCCGAACCCGCTCTTGATGCCCTTTACGCGCACTTCGACGATGCCGCCCGCCGTGTCCTTGTCTTCCTTGATCCGGTCGATGCGCGCCATCGCCTGCCGGCACAGCGCTTCGTCCGGCATGAACAGCGGCGAATTTTTGACGTCTGCAAGCTCTTCAAAGGAGTATTCCTTCTCATCCGTGATCCCCGCGGCGGACTTCACATACCCGCGCACTTCGATGCCGAGCTCGCGCAGCAGCCCGCGCGCGACCGTGCCCGCCGCGACGCGCACCGCCGTCTCGCGTGCGGAGGCGCGTTCCAGAATGTTGCGCGCATCCGTCTGGTCGAACTTTTTCACGCCCGTAAGGTCGGCGTGCCCGGGGCGCAGGCAGGTCAGGCGGCGGTGCGATACGTCCGCCCCCTCGGGCGCCATGTACTCCTCCCAGTGCACATAGTCCTTGTTTTCGACGGCGAGGCAGACGGGACTGCCCAGCGTCAGCTTGTTGCGCACGCCCGCAAGGATGTTCACGGTGTCCTTTTCGATCTTCTGCCGCGCGCCCCTGCCGTACCCGCCCTGCCGCAGGGCAAGGTATGCGTTGATCTCGTCGATGTCGACGGGGAGGTTGGCGGGAAGCCCTTCGATGATGGCGATGAGCGCTTTGCCGTGCGATTCGCCCGCTGTGGTAAGTTTCATATGGTTTTGCTCCGTTGAAAATTTTATCCGAACGGCGGCGGGAACGCCCGCCCCGATGGAAATACAAAAATTTGCTGCGCGCCCTGCGGGGAGCGGCTTGCCGCCCGCACCATGGCTGTCGGCGCCGCCCGCTGCGCATGGTCTTTTCTTCTTCCGCCGCTACACCGCCTGCACCGTGCAGCTTCCGTCCGCAGAAAGGGTAAGCAGGATGCTGCCCAGCTCGTCCGTGCGGTACAGCGCCGCATCGGGCACAGCCTCGCGCACGCGCGCAATGCAGCTGTCGCTCGGATGCCCGTACAGGTTTCCCCTGCCCGCGCTGAAAAACACGGCGTCAGGCGAACACAGCGAAAGCAGCGCTTCGCCCGTCGAGGCATTGCTGCCGTGGTGCCCCGCTTTGAGAAAGGTCAGTTCGGAAAGGGCGGGCGCGAGCGTCCGCGTACCGCCGTAAGCGGGCACGTCCAGTTCAAAAACGGCGCCGTCCGTCTGCTCGTACGCCCGCACGAGCGCATCCTCCACCCGCCCGGACGCGTCGCCCGTAAACAGGAAGCTCTTCCCCGCGTATTCCAGCCAGAGGACGGCGGAGGCGTCGTTCGTATCCGCATAACTCTCCCCTTCCGACGGGGAAAGGAACATGCCGTAGTAAAAATATTCCTCTTCCGAGGACAGGAAATGCGCATACGTCTGCGCAAAACGGGTCTCCGCGCCGCTTTCCTCGACAGCGGAAAGGACTGCCGCATACGCGGCGCCGTCCTCGCCCTCTGCCTCCGCAAAGAGCGGGAGCCAGACCGTATCCGCGCCGAAACAGGCGATAAGCTCCGCCAGCCCCGCGGCATGGTCGGAATCGGGGTGCGTAAGCAGAACGCTGTCAAACCGTTCGACGCCGAGCGCAAAACAGCAGGCGATCGCCTCCGAACGGGCGGAAAGGCTCCCGTCGCCACCGTCGATCAGCATCGCCGTTCCGTCGGGAAACTGGATGACCGTGCAGTCGCCCTGCCCCACGTCCGCAAACAGAACGCGCATCTGCCCCTCCTCGCGCGCGGGGATCGCGGGCAAGCGCATGAGCGCCGCGGCGTAGCGCATGGGGAACACGCATTGGTCGACGATGAGGAACGCCGCCGCAAACAGCGCCAGCGCGAGGCACAACAGCACCTTCGGCCGCAGAAAAAAGCGGCGCAGCGCGTGTTTTTTGCGGCGCGCGGGCAGCGGATTCACAGTGCGCGCTCGGCTGCCCCGATCCTGTTGGCGCGCAGAAGCCGCACGATCTCGGGCAGGCGCTCTTTGGCGCAGGCATAGCCGACGTCGAAGATCTTATCGGTATCGAACACGCTCGTCGCGGTGTACGCGGAGAGATCGGGTTCGAGCAGGATGTCGCAGGAGGCGATCCCCTCCTGCCGCAGCACGATCTGCCTGCCCGCCGCGGTTGTGAAGGAAACTTCCCTGTAACTTTCCGCGGGCGAGAGGGTGACGCCGATCACGACGTCCGCACCCAGCCGCCGCGCCACGTCGCCGGGAACGGCGTTCGCGAACGCGCCGTCCGCCAGCGCCCTGCCGTCGATCTGCACGGGGCGGAAAAAGGGAGGCATCGCCGAAGAGGCGAGCACCGCCCGCGCCACGTTGCCCTCGCGCAGGACGATCTCCCCGCCGTCGGCGGTATCGGTCGCGACGGCGGCAAAGGGTTTTTGCAGTTCGGCAAAGGTGCATTCGCCGAGAACGCCGTCCAGAAGGCGGTGCAAAGGCTGCGCCGACCGCTCCAACAGGAGCGAAAGCACCGTCTGCTTGTAATCGACGCGCGCCAGAAGCTCGGCGATGTCCGCGGGGGAATACCCCTTCGCGTACAGCGAGCCGGCGATCGAGCCCGCGGACGTGCCCGCAAGCACGTCGAAGCGGATACCCGCCTCCTCCAGCGCCTGCAAAACACCGAGGTGCGCCAGCCCCTTCGCGCCGCCGCTGCCCAATGCCGCGCCGAGCAGTTTTTTCTTTCTTCGGAACGCCACGGGTCTTTCCTCCGTCAGCCGCATACCAGCGCATATGCGCCGTACATGCCCGCGTCGTTGCCGAGCGCCGCGCGGATGAGTGCGAACGGGATGCGCGCCGCGTCCACGTACAGGCGTTCGCCCACGCGCTGCCGCAGGGGCGCGAGCAGCGCCTCGCCCTCGTTCGAGATCCCGCCGCCGAGGAGCACCGCTTCGGGGCGGAACAGGTTGACCAGGTTCGCTATGCCGTCCGCAAGGTAGCGGATGAAGGAATCCACGACTTTGCGCGCGGCGGCGTCGCCCTCGCGCGCGGCGAGGAACGCCGTTCTGCCGTCCGCCCCTTCGGGCGAGCCCGCGATGCGCCACAGCGCCGAATTTTTATGTTCGAACATGGCGCGCTTGGTATCGCGGACGAGCGCCGTCGCGGAGGCGTACTGTTCGAAGCAGCCGCGCCGCCCGCACGGGCAGGGAATGCCGCCCGATTCGATGACCATATGCCCCGCTTCGCCGCCTCCGCCGCCAAACCCGCCGAAGATCTCGCCGTCCAGGATGATGCCGCTGCCGATGCCCGTGCCCAGCGTGAGCAGGATGCTGCTGTTGTATTTTTTGCCCGCGCCGAAACGCGCCTCGCCCAGCGCCGCGGCGTTCGCGTCGTTGGCAAGTTCCACGGGCACGCCCAGCCCCGCCGCAAGGTCGGCGGCAAAAGGCCTGTCCTCCCAGCCGTAATTGCTCCAGCGCACGACGACGCCCTTCGCCCCGTCGATCACGCCGGGCGTACCGACGCCCGCCGCGCGGAGCGCGACGGGCGAGACCTGCGCCTTCGCGCACGCGTCGCGCACCGCCTGCACCGTCTTTTTCACCGTTTCGGCGTAGCCGTCCTCCTTCGACGTTGCCGCCGTATGCTTGCAAAGCAGCCGCGCCTGCCCGTCGAACAGCCCGACTTTCACGCTCATGCCGCCGAAATCGATGCCCGCAAAACAGCTCATTCCCTGCCTCCGTTCTTCCAAAGTTCTTCTTCCGCAACAAACTGCGCGTTGTTTTCCGTTTCCGCCAGCAGGCGAAGAATGTTTTCCGCGCCGCCCGACGCGGCCGCCGCGCGCAGCGCCCCGGCGCAGGCCCGCTCCTTTTCGCCGAGCAGCTCGTCTCCCCTGCGGGTATACGAACGGGAAAAATCGGGCACGGCGCCGCCCGCCCGCAGCGGCGAAGACGCCAGCCAAAGGTGCGCGTTCGCAGCAGGCCCGCACTTGCCCTCCACGTCCTCGTCCGCCACGCCGCCCGACGCGACTGCCGCAAGCATGGTGACGGAGCCCGCGCCCCGCAGTTTCCGCGCGACGGCAAAGACAGCCTCGCATTCGGCAAGCACGTTCAGATCCGTACCGCCCGCCGCGCGCCGCCCCGAAGAGGGAAGCACCCCGCCGTACGAGCGGGCAAGAGCCGTCATGGAATCGAGCAGCACGAGCACGTCGCCGCCGCTCTCCGCTGCCCGTTTGGCATGTTCCAGAGCAAGGCGCACCACGCGCACGCAATGCGACGCGGGTTTTCCGAAGGGCGAACAGACGACCTGTGCCTGCGGGAAACGCTCGCGCAGGTCCGTCTCCTCCTCCGGACCGCAGCCGACGGCGATGTAACACACCTCCATCCCTTCCGCCGCGGCAGCAGCCGCCCTGAAAAAGGCGGAACCGTCCGCGCCCGACGGGACATGCACCAGCACGCGCTGCCCTTTGCCGATCGGGCAGAGAAGGTCGACGGCGCGCAGAGCGGGATCCGCCGCCGCGCCGAAGGAGATCCGTTCGCTCGGATACACCGCCGGGACCGACCCGAAGGCGGGGCGCTGCAGTTTGCTCTTCGCCGCGCCGTTCACCGTTTCAAGCTGCACAAACATGTGCACCCCTTCGATGCGTTCGGCATACCCCGTGAGCGCGTCGCCCACGCGCAGCCCGAATTTTTTGATCATGTTTTCGGGAACGACCGGATCGTCCTCCCCCGCCTCGCAGTTTTCCGCGCGCAGGTATCCTCCGCCGTCGCCCGGTTCGAGCACGCCGCGGAAGAGCGTATCGCCGTACCCGAACTGCCGCGCCTCTTTCCCGGAATCGCGGAAATAATACTGCGGAACGGGCGATTCGCTGAAATCGTAATTGCGTTTCGCGTTGCATTCGGCGACCAGTTCGCGCACCCGCGCAACGCTCTCTTCCGGCGCGTCCTCCGCCTTAACGCGCGCGCCCTTCTTCGCCCGCAGCCCTGCGGGCACGTCGCCGCACGCCACGCCGATGAGGCGCATGATCAGATCGTGCTTCCGCCCGTACGTAGGCTTCTTCACGCCGAACGCGCGCGCCAGATTGCGCACTTCAAAGATGCCGAACGCGTCAAGATAGTCGTAGACGGGCTTGTACAGCCCGAGCAATTCTTCATCCGTCATCTCTTCACCTCCAGGACGACCGTCTTCCCCTCCGCTTCGGGACAGGGAAGGGACAGCTTCCGCATCCGGACGCAGTTTTCCGCGCCCATGCGCTTTAAAAACGCGTCGGGCGGCGCGATCCCGAGCGTCCCGCCCGGAAGATGATAGTGCATGGGGACCGTGATCTTCGGACGGATCAGGCGGACGTATTCCGCCGCGCCCGCGTCGTCGACGGTATAGACCCCGCCGACGGGAACGAGCAGCACGTCGGGCGAACCGATCTGCGCAAGCAGCCCGCTCTCGGGCGGCTGCCCGATGTCGCCCATATGGCACACGCACTGCCCGTCCGCCTCGATACGATATACGATGCTCCTGCCGCGCTTTGCGCCATGCACCTCGTCGTGCCAGGCAGGAATGCCCGTCACCGTGAACGCGCCGAGCGTATGCCTGCCCGACTCGGTCAAAACTTCCTTTGCCCCCGCTACGCCGCGCACGTTCGCGTGATCGGCGTGCCCGTGGCTGCAAACCACATACTCCGCCTCGGCATGCGGCATGGGATAGCCGATCCCCGCATACGGATCGGTCACGAGGCGCGTGCCGTCCGCCGCCGTCAGCAGAAACGAAGAATGCCCGAGATATTCGACCGTCATATTCCCTCCTTATCCGCGCCCGCCTCCGCAGGCGCGCTCTCGTTCCGTTTTTTATGTCTGCCGCCTGCCCGCGCAGGCGCATAAGCGATCTTTCTGCGGGAAGGTTCCCCGCCGAAGTACAGCGTATATTCCGCCTCGAACCCGCCTTCCTCCGCAAAGGAAAGCGCGTGCGTACGGACCTCCACGGGCAGGCTGCCGTAGGGCGTGGCAAGTTCCGCCGCCGTTGCCCGCAGCAGGTCGAATTCCAGCGCATAGGAAAGTTCCCCTTCGCACTCGACGCGCAGAACGGCTCCCCTTTCCACGGTATAGGACGCGCCGCCCGCCGTGAAACGGCATATGCCGCCGTCGCGTGCATATTCGTGCGCGCGCACGCGGCGGACGCCGCTCTCGTCTTCGGTTGTAAGGATCCACTCTTCTTCCCGCATCGGAACTCCCGCAAAATCTGTCTTCCGACGTACAGTATACCACAAAACGCGAATTTTGTAAATTTATTTTTCTCTTTTGCGGCGTTCATGTAAAAATAAACGTCTGCGGCATGCCCCCTGCACGGTTCCCGCAAAAAACAAACGTCTGCGGCAAGCTTGCGCCGTGATGGCGCAGGCCTGCCGCAGACGCGTCGGACGATCCGCAAATGTTCATACGATCCTGCGTTCGCGATCAAGATGTTCTTTGCGCAGCCTGCCCTCCTTCAGAAGGGCGGTCAGCGCCGCCTCGTCCCCTTCCCGCAGCGCGGCAAGATACGCCTGCAGGTGCCCGATGAGCACGGAAAGCTCTTCCTCCGCCGCGGCGCGGTTCAGCATGTACAGGCGCGACCAGATCGTTTCATCCACGCCCGCGATCCGCGTCATGTCCTGAAAGCTGCCGCCCGTGAACCCCGAAAACCCGTCCGCCGCCGCACTTTTGACATACGCGTTGGACACGATGTGCGCCAGCTGCGACGTATACGCGATCTTACGGTCATGATATGCCGCCGAACAGTGCGGCATGTTCACAAACCCCATATCCGCGAACAGTTTTTCCAGAAGGCGCACCGCGTCGGCGTCCGTCTTCTCGTTTTCGCAGACGATCATGCTTGCGCCGTCGAAGAGGGTCGCAAGCGAATTTTCCAGCCCGGACACTTCGCGCCCCGCCATGGGGTGGCAGCCGACGTATCGGTATGCGCGCGGCGCGGCGCAAACGCACGCCTCCAACGCCCCTTTCACGCCGCAGAAGTCGGCGACGACCGCGCCCTGCCTGAAGGCGCCCGTATCGAGCAGGCGCATCGCCGCATCGGGCGGAAGCGCGATCAGGACCACGTCGTACGCCTCGAAACTCTCCGCACGGGCACGCACGACGCCCTCCCCGACGGCGCGCCGCACGACCTCCGGCAGGTCGTACCCGTCGCACGCATACCCTGCGCGCGCGAGCGCCTTTGCCGCCGAACCGCCGATCAGTCCCAACCCCGCAACCGCGATCTCCATCTCCGTATCCTCCGTTCTTCCCGTCTTTCTGCCGTGCGCACGCCTGTCCGCACGGAAATTTCCGTTCAAGTATACCCTTTTGCCCGCGCGTTGTCAAACGATCCGCCGCGGCGCGGGCGCGAAAACGCGGCGGGAAAAACGGTCGCGCCTCCCCGTGCCGTTCACCCTACGGCTGCGCCCCGACGGCGGGCGCCTGCTTTTGCAGGAGTTTGTTCACCTTGAAAAAGAGAAACAGCAACAGGCACAGCAACGCCAGGCAGCACGGATAATACAGCGCGTAATACCACCACGGCAGCGCGAACGTGTTCCCCGTAAGCTGAAAGACGATCGTTCCGTCCAGAATATCCGCGAACACGGCGTTGCTCTGCGTGAAGCCGAAACAATGCGTGAGCACCTCGATGCAGGCGATCGCGAGAGCGAGCCAGCCGCCGATCCAAAAGAGATCCGTCTTTTTGAACGGATACCGCCCCGCAAGGATCATGCCGCCCGTGAACAGAAGATTATGGTTGAGGATCGCCATGATCAGGCAAAGCCCGTTCGGCTGCGAATCGTACTGCATTTCGGGCAGCAGGATGAGCGTGACGATAAAGCACACGCCCGCCAGCATGCCGCTGAACGACGCCGCCGCTTTCAGCGGACGGACGGGCAGAAGTACGGCGACGGCAAACAGAAAATAGGTCATGGCGGAAAAATCGAGCGGCCAACGGCCGGCGGGAACGTATTCCCAGATCTTATAGCCGAGCAGAAAAAGCGCCGTTATCCAGAGCCAGCAAAGCCCGAATTTGCGGTGCCGTATCGCCCCGAGCGCGGCAAGGATATCCAACCCCAGCAAAAACAGCTGCAGGACCCCGTAATACCAATGCTCACCCGTAAAGATCATTTCCCCTCCTCTGCGAAAAGCC
The DNA here is from genome assembly GCA_017886545.1 of Clostridia bacterium. Lineage (GTDB taxonomy): Bacteria > Bacillota > Clostridia > Christensenellales > Borkfalkiaceae > Borkfalkia. The sequence continues at coordinate 30,279 of JAGHJS010000025.1, read as the reverse complement.
GCACGGCCGCGCCTGCGGCGCGCCGTGCGGCGGCAATCTTTTCGTTATGCGCCCAGCGACGCCTGCAGTTTTTCGGTATGGTCCGCAAGTTCCCACCCGTACGAACCGTCCGTCTGCGGCACGAGCGAAAGGTCGCGGTGCACCCGCTGCGCGTGCCATGCGATATGGTCGGTGTTCAGCGTACGGCTACCGTTCACGTCCTTGTACTGGCAGTTGTAACCGATGAAGGAATCCTCCCCCTTGTTTTCATAGGTCAAAAGCCCGATTTTTGCAAGGGAAAGAACATCTTCATACAAAAGCGTCAACCCGCTCTGCTCATCCTTAACAGCTTCTCCTTTTTTTGGCGACAGAAGTTCATAAGAAGCATTTTGCGTATTATAAGCATATACCCCTGCCACATCACCCGAAGTCATTATACTTGCGGCGACAACATTAATGTATAATTCATCATCCTGGTCGTACCAAATATATGCAGGATAGCTGTTTTTTAACAAGCTTGTTATCATGGAGACAGCCAACGACTGTAAAAAGCTTGGAAGTGACGATACAACACCCTTTAAATCATCTTGGTTTTTATAGTTGATACCGTCAATAAACCCTTTAAAATAGAACGTGCCCGTCGTATATTCCATGGCGACGTCGCCGCCATCGATGATGAACACGTTTTCGACGTACGCCGTGCCCGTCTGGTAAATGTAAATGGACGAGTCCTCGTGATAGCGGAACACACAGTTTTTGATATAGGTAGGGTTGCCCCCCCGAAACGCTCAGCCCCTTATGGCATGCCTGGATGTCGCAGTAATAGAAGCGCGTACCCGTGAAATAGATATTGAAATTTTCCTTGCTGTCGCCTGCGGAAGCAGTTGTGCCCTTCAATACGGCATTGTAAACTTTTCCCTGCGAAAGACCAATGTTTTCGCCGACCGACGCATTGTACGCGCCGAAGTTCACCGAGAACCCGTTGCCGTAGGTAAGCGTTTTGCTCAGCTGCCCGCTGTTCGTGGACGTGAGGATCTGCGCCGCCCGCTCCGTTTTTTCGGGCTCCGACAGCTCGGCGTCGTGGTACAGCGACGTCTGCAGAACGACATACTTGTTGTTCAGATACCCTGCCGCGTCCACGACGTTGACCAGCGTTGCGCCGCTCGGGTCGTTCATCACGTTGAAATTGTAACTCTCCGATACGCCGCCTTCCGCGCCGTCGGAGGCGGTGATCTTCAAAAACGTTCCGCTCTCCGCCGTGCGCGCGTCCAGCTCCTCGCCGAAATCGCCGAAGGCGTCGTTCTGCACGTCCTCCTCGTTCAGCCCGCCGAAACCGCCGAAATAGATGCGGAGATACCCCTGTTCGGTATACGGATCCACAAAGGGGACGCCCGCCGTGTTCTTTCCGTCCGCCGTGACGGCGACCGAACTGTCGTCTTTGCAGACGAGCGAGCCGTCCGCCTGTATCTCGTACGTTTTGCCGCCGTAAAAGACTGACCTTCCGCTCTGCTCCGTGCCCTGCTGCGCCGTATCCGCCGCGCCGCCCTTGTAAGGAACGAGCGAAAACTGCACAAGATCCATCGCGCTGCCCGAGCCGTCCGCATCGGTCACCGTCAGCGGGATCTTATAATAATCGACCGTTTTCCCGTCGTAATAGGAATGTTTTGCGAACACGCGCACCTGCTGGCTGCCGAGGAACACGCTTTCGATCGTCCTGTCGTAACCGACGAACTCAATGCCGCGGATGCCCGAACGGACGAGCGTGAACGTGACGTCGAGCGTGCCCGCGTGCCGCAGCACCGCATCCGCGCGGAAGGAAACCGCCCCTGACGGAGGCGTAAGGATCGCCGTCTGCAGCTCCCCTTCGTAAGCAACGCCCCAGCCGGAAGGCACGCTCACGGCGAACAGCGAAGCGAACGTCTCGTCCGAATAGGCGCCGAGCAGGTCGAGCGGCAGCACGATCTGAAGAGAAATGCTGTTCTGCATCGCGCTCGGGAAGCGCAGCTCCGTTTCCGTCAGGCTGCGGATGCTTTCAAACTGCCCCGCCGACGCCTGCATCCCCTGCGCGGTGGTATAGCGGAACACGACGCCGATGTCCTCCAGCGCCGCAAGCCTTTCCAGCTGCACGGAAAAGCGCGCTTTGCCGTCGCCGCTCGTAAACACAAGGCTGTCCGACGCGTTTTCGGCAACGGGCACCGTGATGCGGCACTCGCCGCCCGTGCACGCCGCCTCGCCCGACTGCCCGCCGAACTCCCAAAGCACCTTCTGCTGCGTGACGGCGGCGCCGTCGCTCCTGCCGAGGCGCACGGTAAAGGTGAGCGACGGGAGCAGCGTATCGTACTGCGTCCCTTCGGTCAGCGCCGGTTCCCTGCCGTCGGCAAACACCTGCAGCGTTTCCGCAAACGCGTCCGCGCGCACGTTCAGGGTGAGCGTTCTGCCGCCCACCGTGACGGTGACGGGCGTTGCCGCGCCGTCCGTCGGTTTCCGCGCGGTGAGCACGAACTTCCAGACGCCGTTCTCCTGCACCGCCTCCGCGTCGAGGAAGCCGCCCTCGGCATGCACGGCGACGGAATCCGCATCGGGGACGAAATCAGCGGGCGAAAAGTCCGTTCCGAGCACAAACGTCAGGCTTTCGCCGATATTCGCCACGGTATACTGCGCCCCGTCCGCCACGGGGCTGCCGTCCTGCATGAGCGTGAAGCCGCCTTCGTCCAATCCGCCGTAGGTGGAACGCAGGGTGACGCTGCGCCCTTCGCTCCATTCCCCGCCGCGGTAGATGCCCGCCGTCAGGTTCACGGTCCCCGCGCCTGCAAACACGATCCTGCCCGTCACGGTGCAGACGGTCGTGCCGTCCTTTTCGGAGATCTGCGGTTCGCCGTATTCGACGCGCGCGCCGCCGTCCGCCGTAAAGCGGAACTCCTTGCCCGCAAGCGCGTCCGCCGGGGAAACGGTGGCGGTGACCGCGTATTCTTTGCCGCTCGTGGCGAACCCGTCCTGCAGCGAAAGCCCTATGCTGTCCGCCGCCCGGTCGCTGTAGATGTGCACCTGCCTCTCCCAGACGGTGCCGTCCGCCTTTTCCGCACGCACGGTCACGACGGCGCTGCCGCCTTTGAGCGGGGTGACGCGGCCGACCGCGTCGACCGAAACGACGTCCGCGCCCTCCGTAACGGTAAACGTGACGTCCGTATATTCGTCGGAGAGCCGCACGTCGATGACGCCGCTCTGCAAACCGAACGCAAGGTCGGGCATGGTAACGGACGCTTCCTCCGTCTCCTCCAGCGTGAGCACCACGTCGCCCGCCTGCGCCTTCTGATAATTGACGGTAAAGCTGCCCTGCGCCGTCGTTTCGCCGTCGGCGTTCTTTGTTTCCACGGTCACGATGACCCTGCCTTCCTTTTTGAAGAGAAGGATGCCGTTTTCGACGGAAGCCGCCTGCGGGTCGTCCGCCGTAAACACGAAGGTATCGGTATGGTCCTGCGGCGAAACGGAAATATACTCCGCAAGGTTCAGCGACGCGGTCGAAACGGAGAGCGCGTCCCCTTTCGGGAACCCGATCTCCTCCGCGCTGCGCAGCACGACGACCGTGCAGGTCGCGGAAACGGTCTGCCCGTCGTATGTTTTGGCGCGGACGGTGACCTTTACGCCGCTCTTGCTCGTGCCGACGGTATAGAACGCCCCGTCGCGGTATTCGAGCACGCCGTCCTGCGAAAAGGTCACGCCTTCGACTCCTTTCGACGCACCCGAAGGCTGCCCGCCGAAGGAGAGCGCGACCGCGCCGTCCTCCGTATAGGCGAACGTATATGTATCCTGCCCGAACGAAAGTTCCGCATAGTATCCGTCCGTGCAGGTGTATTCCTTTGAAACGGACGCGGTGTTCCCGATGCCGTCCGTCACCGTTGCGGTGACGGTGACCCTGCCCGCCTTTTTAAAGAGGATGTTCCCCTCCCCGTCCACGGACGCGACCGCCTCGTCGGAAACGGAATAGGCGACCGCCTCGTCCGCCTCCGCCGGGGTGAACAGGACCTGCGGGAACACCGCCGTGCGCTCCGCGAGCGTGACGGCGGAGCGGTCGGCTATATCGACGGACTGAACGGGCGCCTTGCATTCGATCTGCAAAACGGCGAACGCGTCCGCATTCACGGCGGAACGGGCGGTGATCTCCGCCGTGCCCGCCTTTTTCGCCGTTACGGTGCCGTCCGCCGCGACCGCAAGGACGGACGGGTCGGAACTGGACCATACGATGGACTGGTCGGCGGCTTCCTGCGGGCGCACGCGCACCGTAAGCTGCGCGCTCCTGCCCGTGTACAGCTGCCGCACGGTATTTTCAAAGACGACTTCGTGTACCACATCGTCCGTCACGAGCACGCGCCTGGCGATGCGGGCGGACCCGTTTTCCGCGCTCTGCGCATATATGTACGCTTCGCCGAAATCTTCGCCGTACACGACGCCGTTTTCATCGACGGTGACCACGCTTTCGTCCGAACTGCTGAACACGACTTCTTTGTTCGTTGCGGCGCGCGGAAAGACGTTGACGGACAGCGTTGCCTGCGGGGGCTCTTCCGAGTCCTTGACGAGCACCAGCGTGCCCTCTTCCGTAAATTCGATCGATTCCACATAGATATGCTGTACGGAACCGACGACCGTCCCGCTGATCAGCAGGACCATGAGAATGATCAGCGGCAGCAGAATGACCGCTGCGATCATAACTTTTTTCATTGCCGTATCCTCTTTCAGATCTCGATCCGGTTATACCGCTTTTTCGCGGTAAAAGCAAACACACATGCATTCACGCCGAAATAGACGGCTGCCGCCGCAAGCAGGATCAGCCAAACCGCCGCCTCTTCCAGAAGGAAGGGAAGGATGATCGCCGCCGCGCCCAGCACTGCCCCGATGAAGATGCCGAGGATCATCATCAGCGTGATGTTGATCTCGTCCGTTTCGCCGTCCGCCTTCACTTTCAGATTGGGGTTGATCAGGTTGATGTTCACCCCGTTGAGCACGAACCCCGCCGCGCAGAGCAGCTCCGCCCCCGCAAGGAAGCAGGTCTGCCCGGGCGTGAGGAAACGCATGACGCCGAGCACGGTACAGCTGATCAGAAGCGCGCCCGCCGATACGCACAGGTTCAAAAGGCTTTTGATCAGAAGCTGTTTGCGGTAACTGACGGGAACGAGCTTGGTGATGTAAAAGGTTTTCCCTTCCATGCTCAGCGACGCAGCGGAAAAGGCGCTGATCATCGCCATGAACACGGTGAGCACGAGCACCGACGCACCGAAATTGACCCCCGAACCGATCTGCGCCTGTCCCGCCTCGGTAACGAGGCGGTTGCAGAAAAAGACCATGACGGGCGTTGCGATCGCGATCCCGAGATAGAAATATGCATACGCGCGCGTACGCAGGATCTCTTTGAATCCGTGGCGCAGCATCGCCGCGGCGGGTCCGTACCCGTCGACGCGGCTACGGCGGCGGAACACGCTTCCGCCCGTTTCCAGCGCTTTTCTGTGCACGCGGACATACACGGGGCGGGAAAGGAGCAGCCCCGCCGCCGTCAGAACGGCGAAAACGCCGAGCACGATGCCCAGCCCCGCCCAAAAGTTTTCAAAGAACAGCAGGTTCCCGCAATACGCCGCAACATTGAAAGGCGAATTGAGCGCACGGATCAGCCCGTCCCACACCGATACGGTCTCCTGCCCTACGCCGCTGTGCAGGAAATACTCCGTCAGCATGGACAGCACATAATTGTACAGGACAAAAAACCCGGCAAGGAACACGATAAAGATCGCCATGCGAATCACGTTGCGGTTTTCAAGCAGCGTAAGAAGATACATGACCGGAACGGCAACGATCGTCGAAACCGCAAACGGCATGAGCGGCGCGGCGAGCGCCGCGAGCAGAAGCCCGAAAACGGTCTGCCAGACGAACGAGCCCGTTCCCGCGCAGAATACCGCCATTACGGGAACGGTGAGGATCGCCCCCACGATCGCAAGGTTGATGTAGACGAGAATAAGGTTCGCCAGGTACAGCCTGAACGGGCTGAGCGGAAAACGCGCCGTGATCTGAATGTCTTTGGGGCGGTACAGGCGTTTCATCTGCTGCGAGACCGCCATGACCGCCAGCCCGAGCTCGATGACCGTAAAGAACAGCGCGGACAGCTCGCGGGCGGAAAACGCCGAAAGTTCGCCGTGCAGGACCAGCGAAAGCACATACAGGAGCGCCAGCACCACGCACACGACGATGATGCCGAACACCCACGTCAGCGCCGTACTGCCCTTCCGCGCGCCTCTGCCGCCCGATCGGGCGAGCTTCATCTGCAGCCGTATGTACTCAAGCATTTGCCGCCACCTCGGTCGCTTTCAGATAATACGCTTCGAGATCGAAATCTTTTTCGTTGCGCAGATCGGTCAGGCTGATCAATTCGCCCGCACGGATAAAGGCAACTTTGTCGCAGACCTTCTGCACCGTGTCCAGATTGTGCGAAGAAAAGAGTACGATGTGCCCGTCGTCCGCGTACTTGCGTATAAAATTGCGCAGCAGGATCATGGTCTGCGGATCCAGCCCGACCATCGGTTCGTCGAGCACCCAAAGCATCGGCTCGTGTACCAGCGAACCGAGAATGCAGATCTTCTGCTTCATGCCGTGCGAATAATTGGCGATCTGTACGTCCAGCGCATGCGCAATGCCGAATGTCACCGCCAGCTCTTCCACGGCGCGGCGCTTCTGCTCCTTGCTCGCCCCGTACAGGCTGCCGATGTAATTGACGTATTCCCTGCCCGTGAGCTTTTCGTAGACGGTATGATCGTCCGGCACATATCCGATGAGCCGCTTTGCCTGTTCGGGCTGCCGCACGATGTCATATCCCTCGAGCGTAATGGTCCCCTCGTCGAAGGGCAGGATGCCCGTCACCGCTTTGATGATCGTAGACTTGCCCGCGCCGTTGCTGCCGACCAGCCCGCAGACTTCGCCCGCTTCCGCTATAAGATCGATCTCTTTGGCGGAATAGGCGTCATTGTTTCTGTATTTTTTTGAATATTTTTCGATTTTCAGCATGTTCGCGATCCTCTTTATGCAGCCTTCTGCCGTTGTTGCGGAAACGGCAGCATGCGCGTGCCCGTGAACCGCCGCCAAGGCAAACAACGTTTTCTTTTTTTACGGGTATACGGCGATTCATAATATTTTAACACAAATAGATAAAGCAATTATATAGATAAAGCAATTATAAAGACTACCCTCCCCCGCGTCAACTGTTTTACACAGGATTTCAAAAATTATCAAATTCTGACACACGGCGCCTTTTTTTGCGCGTATCCCGCACTTCTCCTCCCGTTTCGGGAGCAAATGCCCTTTTCTGCGCCGCACCGCAGCCCCGCTTTACGGGCAAAAACGCTTTGCGCGGCAGGGCGAAAATCAAAAAGGGGCGCTCCCGCCAGCGCGCCCCTGTATTCAATCATTTGCTCTAAGATAAGATAAAAGTGATCGAGCCTTTTTCAGCCGTAAAACGCAGCTCATTATTGGAATAAGTAGCATTTTCGCTCTTGCCGGCTTCTATTGTCGGCGTTGCGTCCGGGTTCGGCGGTCGGAAATTCAATTCGATTTTATACCGATGCCCGACCGCATAATTCAATGTGAGAGTGACCGTATTGTCATCTGCAACGGTATAATAACCATCAAGCACGGTCTGGTACTGTTGGGCATACATGGTAGGTTTCCAATCCAGATCCTCGAAGGAAAAATACAAATCTTCCGTAGTCGGCTCATCGATAATTGCCGACAAATCAAAGATGACCGTTTCCGTCCAGATCTCTATTTCATCGAGCGGCTCAGGCTCCGTCACAGTGACCGTACATGCAAGAAGAGCCTCATCCCCGAATTTATGTCCGTTCTCGACGACAAGCACGATCTTTGCCGTTCCCGCACTGACTTTGGATGTGTCGATCTGTACCGTAAATTGAATCGCTTCATTTGACAGCTGCCGCTCGCCGACCTCCACCGTCAGTGCGTCATCCGGAACCACACTCTGATCGAGCGAAAACGCCCTTTCTTCATGTACCGTAAGCGCCATACTCGCTGCAGACTGAGAAGGCTGGCTTGTGATCGTTGAAACCAACTGCACATCATCGCTGTCGTAATATTGGTCTCCTTCGTAAGAGGGCTGCCACTTTACAACAGAAACGGGATTTTCCTCATCCCAACTCAAAAAATTATCCGTCTCGTTGTCAGGATAATAGTCCACATCGACCGAAAGAGAAATCGGTTCTGCCGGCATCGTAAAGGAATAATTTCCATCCGCGCCTGCCGTGAGTTCTTTATACCCTGTTTCCGAACCATGTATTTCTACGGAATTGATAACGCTGTCAGCGGGATACGTCAGCGTGATGCCGAAAGACACAGCATCTCCCTCATATGCGCCGTTCGGCAAACCGGTGATCGTAAAATTCTCGGATGCGCTCGGCGCTTGAATAGAGTAGCGCGTACCCTTATTGCCTTCATTAGGGTCGCCGCCCGGCGTTTCGCCGTCTCCGCAAGCCACAAAGGCTGCCGATACAGACAGCGCCAGAAGCGCCGCAAGTACGGCTGTGATCCACTTTTTCATATATAACCTCCCATTGTCCGGCAAAAGGTTCCAGTCAAACGTTCCCCTTTCCCGTACGGGAAAGGGGGCGCCGCGGCGCCGGATCCTTTACTATATTATAGCACAGCGTCTTCAATAATTCAAGAGCTTTGTTATGCACTTTCCAATACATTCCCGCATGACAAACTACTTCTATATTGTATCCCTTTATTTTACGGCGCCACACAAAGCCATGCCCCCTGCCCACAATTCCTTTCAGATCCGTTGAAAGCATGAAACAACGGTCCTCGCCGCACCGAAAGCGGACGAAGACCGTTGTGCAATTTGTCTTTATTTTTTCTCAGAACCAAAGATGCCTGTACGGGTAGTTCCGCCCGGCGGTCAGCCTTGCGGAATGCAACCGTCCGCCGACACGGGTGCGATCAGAGATACAGCACCGTCTGCGCGGTGCGGCGGCGGGCAAGGTAGCGGTGCAACACGGGGCGCAGACGGAAGGAAAGCGCACCGCGCGGGCAGGCCTGCACGCAGCGCAGGCAGCGGATGCAGCCGCCGCCCGCCTTCCCCTGCCGCATCGTATGCACGGGGCACGCCCCGCCGCAAACATTGCAGCCGTTGCAGGCATCGCCGCGCAGAAGGCGCACGCCGAGACGGCTCCGCCAGGCGGGCGCGAACGCCGCGAACGGATTTTTGCGCGTGGCGGGGATGTGCACTTCCGCAAGTACGTCCCCTTCCCGCAGCAGCTTCAGCCGCTGTACGAGCGGCAGGAGCGCCGCCCCGTCAAAGACGTTCCCCTCCCGCAGGTAGGTGTGCCCTGTCCGCACATACGCGCCCGCCACGACCCTGCCGCGCACCATCTTTTTTGCCTCGTACAACGCCCTGCCGTACGAGACCCCGCCGTGCACGGCGACCAGGGCGACCTGCTCCGCGCGCAGGGCGGCAAAAAACGCCTTTACGGGCGCGGGAACGCCCTGGCAGTAGACGGGGAACACGACCGCGCAGGGCGCCGCGGAAGAGAGCTCCGCCCCTTCGGTATCCTGCACGGCGGCGCCGAGCTTTTCCGCCAGAAACGCCGCGACCGCGCGGCTGTGCCCGCTGCCCGAAAAGCAGTACACGTTACACATCGCCGCCCTCCAGATAGGCGCGCATGACGGCGCATGCGGGCGGCTCTTCGAGGGTAAAGCCGCAGAGGTGTTCCATTTCGTACACCGTCTCCTCGCGGGAGCGCCCGCAGTTGCGGCTCGCCAGCGAAATTTCCAGCGCGCTGAACGGAATGAGCTTGCTCCTGCACTCGTAAAAACGCACGAACTGCGAATGGTCCTTGCAGCGCTCGATCTTGCAGCTGGTGTGCAGCGCCTTTTTATCGTCGGCGGGCGGGACCCAGCCGCACTTGCCGACAAGGATCTCCCGGACCTTGTTCCAGTCGTACACGCCGCCGCAGACTTCGTCCATATCGATATGCACGAAGGCGGGCACCGTGCCCCGCCACGGCGAGCGGCGGATGCTGCGTCTGAGCGGCGGCAGCAGTTCGGGCACGGAATGGATCGCCTGCACCACGGACGAAACGGGCTCGCCCTGGAAGCCGCTGTGTTTTTTGAAAAAATTGTCGCCGTACGCGAGCTGCTTCATGGTCAGGATGGTCTGGATCTGCCCCTGTCTGAGCGGCGGGTGCAGGGTGAGCACCCTGCCGACGTTGTACAAAAAGGCGAACGCCCTGCCCGTCGCGAAGGTGTAGGCGAGCTTGGGCGCGATATGGTTGTAGTACAGCCCGAGCATCTGCACGGGTTCGTTCCCCGCCATAAAATACGGCACGCGGTTTTCGACGAGTTCGGGGTAGAACAGCAGGTACGCGAGCGACGGGCAGGCGCAGGTATTCTCCGCGCGCTCGTACAGAGCGCGGTAGACGCGCGTAAGGTCGGCGCGGCTGACCGCGCGGGAGATGAATTCCACGTTGCGGAAGGCGCGGCGCGCGCCCTCCATGCTCGCCTTGGCGCTCTCCGACGCGAAGGGGATCTCCCAGGTGAGCGCCAGAACGCGCAGCCCCTTCACCTCGGAGAGGTAATACAGCAGGAAGGTCGAATCTTTCCCGCCCGTGTAGAACAGCGCGACGTCGAAGCGCGACTTTCTGCTGCGCGGGATGTCCTTGACGAGGGGCAGGATGCTCCTTAATTTCTCCGTTTTATCGCGCGTCTGGCACAGCGGGCAGCGGCCGTCTTCGTCAAACTCCAGCCCGGGCAGGATAAAATCGTTGGCGCAGCACTCCGTGCAGAACCGCGCCTCGGCAAGGCTTTTCGGTACCATGCGCAGCCGATCCTGCGGCACGACCTGCTCGCCGAGCAGCCCTTTGAGCGCGCGCTTTTCATGCTCGGTCAGCTCTTTCGGGAGAGCGCTGACGATCGCATGCTGTTTCGCGGTGAGGCGGATGCGGTTGCGGAACATGTTTTCGCGATTGCGCAGTCCGTAATAATACAGCGCTTTCCCCTCGAGCTTCCAGCGGCTCTGTAACGTATACATACCTTCCCCCTTCGGCGGCACTCCCGCCGCCTGTATTGTACCATACCCACCCCCAAAAGAAAAGGGCTTTTGTATTTTTTATCGGAAGAGCGGCCGATCCGGCGTGAGAGACGCCCCTTCCAGCCGCAGCAGCGCCCGCTTTTTCTCCACCCCGCCCGCGTAGCCCGTCAGGCTGCCGTCCGCGCCGATCACCCTGTGGCAGGGCACGATCAGCGACACGGGATTGTGCCCGACCGCCCCGCCGACCGCGCGCGCGGAGACGGCGCCCCCGCAGCTCTTTCCGCACGGGCGCTCCTGCTCCCCTGTCCCCGCCGAAAGCGCTTCGGCAAGCGCGCCGTAGGTGGTGACCGTGCCGTACGGGATGCGCAGGAGCAGTTCCCACACCCGCCTGCGGAAGGGCGACGCGCCGCGGAAGGAGAGCGGCGGTACAAAATCGGGCACACGTCCCGCAAAATAGGCGTCGAGCCACCGCTTTGCCTCGCCGAACACGGCGGCAAAGCCATCTTCCGCCGCGCCCTCCGTCTCGACGGATACGGCGGCGGAGCCTCCCGCCGCCCCGCCCGAAAGCCCCGCGCCGAAGTACTTTTGCCCGTCGAACCAAAGCCCCGTGAGCGCCGTACCGTCGCTCGCCAGCGTGATGCCGCCGAGCGGCGATGCATACCGTGCAATGCGTTCCATTTTCCGTTCCCGCCTCCGCCGCGCACACGGCGCGGCGTTTTTTCTCATTATACCACCGCCGCGGCGGAAAGGCAATCCCGCGGTTGACAAACGCAGCCGCGCCGCGCTATAATATTCCAATACAAATGCGCCGCAGGGCGCGCGGAGCAGGATATGCAGCTGCAGGAATTCTGGGACAGGATCGGTATGTGCCCGCAGGGGCGCAGCGCCGCCGAAGCGGCGGAACGGGAGATCGCGGAACCACGGACGGACCCCGCCGCGGTGCGCGCCGCCTGCGAAATGCTGTTCGACGCCGGGACGGGGGAAGAGGGCTTCAAAGCCCTGCAAAACGCGCTCGGGGAGGATGCGGACGGCATGAAAACGCTCGCCTGCCTTGCCCGCTGCGCCGCGGCTGTGCACGGCGCATATGCGCGGCGCGGCATTGCGGACGATATTTACGCCGCGACGATGCGCTTTCTGAGCCGCTTCACGGCGGAAAACCTGCAGAAATACGGCAGACCGCGCCTTTTGAACGGGTGGTGGTTCTGGCGGCAGCTTTCGATGCGGGAGTTCCGCCTCGGCGCGCTCGAATACGAAATGACGCACGACGAAACGGGGCGGCGCTGCCTTTCGCTGCACATCCCCTCGGACGCGCGGCTCACGCAGGCAGAGCTAGCCGCCTCGCTGCAACGGGCAAAGGCCTTTTTCGCGGAATTTTACCCGCCCTATGCGGAGGCGGAGATGCTGTGCTCTTCGTGGCTGCTCTCCCCTGCGCTCCCCGCGCTGCTGCCGCAGGGGTCGCGCATCCTGTACTTTCAGAGCAATTTCGAAGTCCTGCGGCACGACCCGAACGCCGACGCCGCCCTCGAATGGATCTTCCCCGATAAAAACACGCCTATCGCCGACCTGCCCGAAACAACGTCGCTGCAAAAAAAGGTGAAAGCGCTGCTTTTGGCGGGCGGTTCCGTCGGCTGGACGCTCGGCAGGCTGAAAGAGGACGCTTTCCGCGCCGGATAAACTCCCGCAGACGGCGCCCGCCGGCACACGGCGCAGCCGCGCGGAGAAGAAAAAGCCTCCCTCACACAGCGCAGCCGCGCGGAGAAGAAAAAGCCTCCAGCACAGGGCGCCGTACGCGAACGGCAGAGCGGCGGCTGCGCACGGCAGGCAAACGAACAGCGCCCCTCGCATTCCGCGAGGGGCGCCTTTTGCTGCCGTTATTTGAAATTCGTGAACATCCGCCGTTCAAAATCTTTGCGCTCGTCGCGGCGCCTGCCGTAGCCGGTAAGGCGCGCCTTGCCCTCGGTGCGGTACTCCTCCGCTTCCTCCGCGGTGACGGCGCCGCTCTCTTCCAGCCAGTCCACATAGCCGATCTTCGCGCATTCGCCGTACGGGCGCGCGGGATCGTCGCCGCGCAGCCGATGCGCGATCTTGGCGGCAAAGAAAGAGATGTCGCGGAACAGGTTGGGGTGCGCGGCGTACAACGCGTCCTCTTCAAAGAGGTCGGGATAAGTCAGGTTCTCGCCGCCGTAGCGTTCGAGCGAGCTGACGAGCCCCGGGCGCACCCTGAAGCGCTGCATGCCCTCCTCGCTGAGCGCGCCCGCGTCCGTGAGCGTCATCAGACGGGGGCCGACAAAACTCAGCCTGCCCGCAAACACTGCGCCGAGGCAGGGGTAATACTTCATGCCGCAGGCGGCGAGGAATTTGCCCATGCCCGTCCTGCGTTCGCGTTCGGGGAGCAGGTTGCCCGCCTCGTCGTGGCGGATGCGCTCGGTCGCAAAGGTCGTCACTTTGATGACCTTCCCCTTTTTGCCGCAGTAATACTCCGAAACGAACAGCGACGCATACGCGTTCGCCGCCTTGTTGTAGATCGCGTCCGCCAAGAGCGCGATGAGGAAAAACACAAAGAACACGGCGAGAAAGACAAAGGAAAAGAGCACGTCGAGCACGCGCTTGAACAGCCATTTGTAATTCAGCGCCAGAATGAGCACGAGCACGGCGAGGTCGACGATGATGAAGATCGCCATCCCCCAGCCCGTTGCGAGAAATTCGGAAAAATCCATACTTCAGCTCCAGAAGTTGCTACGATACCCCATTATAGCACAGCCCCGCGGAAAAGACAACCTTTTCACAGAAAAAACCGCGCAGCCGCCGCGAAAAAGCGGAAACCGCGCACGGGCGCCGCGAAAGCGCCGCAAAAGCGCAAAACGCCCCGCGCGAACGATGTAAAAACGCCGCCGCGAAAAAGCGGCGGCGCAAAGCTCACTCTTCTTCCTCCTCTTCTTCCGCCTCTTCGGTAGCGCGGGCGCAGATCTCGGCGGCGAGCGCAAGCACCCGTTCCCTGCCGAGGTTCTCCTCCGCGGAGGTGACGACGATGTTCCCCTCCCCCGTTTTCAGCGCCGCGGCGAGCGCGCGCGCGGCGGGAACGCGCCGCGTTTTGGCGAGCTTGTCCGCCTTGGTCGCGATCAGCGTGAAGGGGGTGCGCGTCTTATACAGGTAGTCCACCATCAGCGCGTCGTCCGCCGAAGGCGCGTGGCGGATATCGACCAGCGCAAAGACGTGCGCGACCTCTCCCGTACCGAAAAAGTCGTCTAAAAGGCGCGCCCACTTCTCCTTTTCGCCCTGCGAAACGCGCGCGTAGCCGTACCCGGGCAGGTCGGCGAGGATGAACGTACCGAAATCGAAGTAGTTCACAAGGCGCGTCCGCCCCGGCTCGGACGAAGTGCGGGCGAGACGCTTTTGCCCCGCCAGCATGTTGATGAACGAGCTTTTGCCCACGTTGGAGCGCCCGCTCACCGCAATGACCGGCTTGTCCGTCTGCAAAAATCCCTTTTTATCGGCTGCGGATGTGATAAAACGCGGCTGACCCACGGCGCACCTCCTCTTTTCTTCTTTTACGGACGCGAACCGACGTTTACAGCCCTAAGATCGCGCTGTGGAACACGGTATCCACGTCCGACGCGGGGATGAAATTGATGTCCCTGCGCACGTTTTCGGGCACGTCTTCCTCGTCCTTGATGTTTTCGGTCGGGATGATGACGTTTTTGATGCCCGCGCGGTGCGCGGCGAGCACTTTTTCCTTCAATCCGCCGATGGGCAGCACTTTGCCGCGCAGCGTGATCTCGCCTGTCATGGCGACGTCCCTGCGGACGGGTTTGTGCGTGAACGCGGAGAGGATCGCCGTCGCCATCGTTATGCCCGCGCTGGGGCCGTCCTTCGGGGTCGCGCCTTCGGGCACGTGCACGTGGATGTCTGTATCGCCGAACGCGGAGGGTTCGATGCCGTACCCGTCCGCATGCGCACGGATGTAGCTGATCGCGGCGCGGGCGGATTCCTTCATCACGTCGCCGAGCTTGCCCGTGAGCAGGATCTCCCCTTTCCCCGGCATGGCGGAAACTTCGATGGTCAGCGTAGTGCCGCCGACGCTCGTCCAGGCGAGCCCCGTCGCCGCGCCGACCTCGTTTCCCTCGAGCTGCGCCGCCTCGCGGCTGTACTTTTTGACGCCGAGCAGCTCCTCGACGTCCGCCGCGTCCACCGTCTGCGCGCCCAGTTCCTTGTTCTGCGCAAAGCGCACGGCGATCTTGCGGCACACCGCGTCGATCTGCCGCTCCAGGTTGCGCACGCCCGCCTCCATCGTATACCCCTCGATGATCGCGACGATCGCCGCGTCCGTGAGGGTCAGAAAGCCCTCCGCAAGCCCGTTCGCCTTGACGCGCTTGGGCACGAGGTAGCGCTTCGCGATCTCGCGCTTTTCGTCCAGCGTGTAGCCGTTCAGCTCGATCAGCTCCATGCGGTCCAGAAGGGGCGCGGGAATGGTCTCCACCGTGTTCGCGGTGGTGATGAACAGCACCTTGGAAAGATCGTACGGCACTTCGAGGAAGCGGTCACGGAAGGACGTGTTCTGTTCGGGGTCGAGCACTTCGAGGAGAGCGCTGGCGGGGTCGCCGCGCATATCCGAAGACACTTTATCGATCTCGTCCAGCAAAAACACGGGGTTGATGCTGCCGACCTGCTTCATCGCGTACAAAATGCGCCCGGGCATCGCGCCGACGTAGGTGCGCCTGTGCCCGCGGATCTCCGCCTCGTCCTTGACGCCGCCCAGGCTCATGCGCACGAACTTCCTGCCCAGCGCCCGCGCGACCGACCGCGCGATGGACGTTTTGCCCACGCCCGGCGGCCCCACAAAGCAGAGGATGGGCGCGTTCATGCTCTTGGTGAGCTGCAACACGGCGAGGTATTCGGTGATGCGCGTCTTTACCTTTTCCAGCCCGTAGTGGTCCTCGTCCAGCACCTTCTGCGCGTCGGCAAGGTCCTCTGTGTCCTGCGTCTGCTCCGTCCAGGGCAGTTCGATGAGCCAGTCGAGGTAGGTGCGGATGACCGTGCACTCGGGCGAAGAGGGCGGCATCTTGTCCATGCGGGCAAGCTCTTTGAGCGCCTTCTCCTCCACCTCGGCGGGCATGTGCTTGTTTTTGATCTGTTCGGTGAGCGTGTCGCGCTCCTCTTCGTCGTCGCCAAGCTCGGTGTGGATGGCTTTGAGCTGTTCGCGCAGGAAGTACTCCTTCTGGTTCTTGTCGATGTTGCGGCGCACGGTCGCGCTGATCTTCTTTTCGAGCTTGGCGATCTCCAGCTCGTCGTTTAAGCAGCGTTCGAAGATCTTCAGCCGTTCGACGACCTTCACCGTTTCGAGAATGGTCTGCTTGACCTCCTCCTTGATGTGCATGTGCGTGAGCGCGGCGGAGACGTAGATGTCGGGATCGTCGATCTTTTCCAGCGACGACGCCGCCTCCTTCGGGAAGCGCGGATCGCTCGCCAGGATGTCGCGCAGCACGTCCTGCGCGGTGCGGAAGTACGCCTCTTCGAGCACGGGGTCGCCGTGCACGGCGGGCAGCTCCGCGACGTTCGCGAACAGGCACCCGTCCTCTTCGTAGATCTCCTCCGCCTTGGCGCGGTATACGCCTTTGACGGTGATGCGCAGGTTGTTGGAAGGCAGTTTCGCGATCTGCCGTATTTTGACGACGGTGCCGACGGAGTACACGTCCGACGGGACGATCTCCTCTTTTTCGGCGTCCTTCTGCATGCTGACGAACAGGTCCAGCTCCTTTTCCGACGCATGCGAAACGGCGGTGAGCGAGATGAGCCTGCCCACGTCGAACGACGTCGTCACGTCGGGAAAGACGACCTTCCCGCGGAGCGCGACGAGCGGATAATTTTTCAGTTCCTTCTGTTTTGCCATAAAAGCCTCTTTTCTTACCCCTGCGGGGAACGGCGCCGCCCCTGCGGCGCAACCGGCCCCCGCGGGTGCCTTGTATACAGTATAACACAATCCGCCCGCATTTACAAGCCGATTTGTATTTTTTCACCGAAGCTCCAAAAGCTCATGCAATTATCACAGAGCCGAAAAGAGCGGGAGCCGCAAAAACGGCCCCCGCCCCTCGCTGTACGGGCTTTATTGCCCTTGTTTTTCCCTGATGTACGCGTCCATCGCTTCGGCGGCGGTCTTGCCCGCGCCCATCGCGAGGATGACGGTCGCCGCGCCCGTCACGGCGTCGCCGCCCGCGAACACGCCCGCGCGCGAGGTCTGCCCGTGTTCGTCCGCGATGATGCCGCCCCACTTCTGCGTTTCCAGCCCCTTCGTCGTGTTTTTGATGAGCGGGTTGGGCGACGTGCCCAGCGCCATGATCACGCAGTCGCAGTCGACGGTGTATTCCGACCCGGCGACTTCGACGGGGCGGCGCCTGCCGGAAGCGTCCGGCTCGCCCAGTTCCATGCGCACGCAGGTGATGCCGCGCACGCCCCCGTCTTCGCCCTCCAGGATCTCCGTCGGGTTGGTGAGGAAGCGGAACACGATCCCTTCTTCCTTGGCGTGCTCGACCTCCTCCGCACGCGCGGGAAGTTCGGCTTCGCTGCGGCGGTAAATGATCTGTACTTCCGCCCCCAGGCGCAGCGCGCAGCGCGCGGCGTCCATCGCCACGTTGCCGCCGCCCACGACGGCGACCTTCTTCGCGTGGAACACGGGGGTGCGCGCGTCCTCTTTATACGCCTTCATGAGGTTGACGCGCGTTAAAAACTCGTTCGCGGAAAAGACGCTCTTCAGGTTTTCGCCGGGAATGTTCATGAACCGCGGCAATCCTGCGCCGCTGCCGACGAACACCGCCTCGAAGCCGCTCTCCAGAAGCTCGTCCACCGAGAGCACGCGCCCGACGACCATGTTCGTTTCGACCTTCACGCCCAGCGCCTTTAAGTTGTCGATCTCCTTCTGCACGATCAGCTTGGGCAGGCGGAATTCGGGGATGCCGTAGGAGAGCACGCCGCCCGCAAGGTGCAGCGCCTCGAACACCGTCACGTCGTACCCGCGCTTGGCAAGGTCGCCCGCGCAGGTCAGCCCCGCGGGGCCGCTGCCGACAACGGCGACTTTATGCCCGTTCGGCTCCGCCTTGACGGGCAGGTCGCAGCTGTTCGCGTTGTGCCAGTCCGCGACGAAACGCTCCAGCCGCCCGATGGCGACGGGTTCGCCTTTTTTGCCGCGCACGCACTGCTGTTCGCACTGCGTTTCCTGCGGGCAGACCCTGCCGCACACGGCGGGCAGGCTGCTCGTCTGCTGAATGATCTGATACGCCTCTTCAAACGCACCCTCCGCGACCTTTGCGATAAAGTCGGGGATGTGGATGCGCACGGGGCAGCCGCCCACGCACGGCTTGTTTTTGCAGTGCAGGCAGCGCTTCGCCTCGTCCATCGCCGTTTCGGCGGTGTAACCGAAGGTCACTTCAAAAAAGTTTTTCGCGCGCTCTTCGGGTTCCTGCGCGGGCATTTCGTTTTTGGTAAGACGCATGTTCGGCATGGTTCAGCGCACCTCCTTTTTGAAGAGATTGCACGCAAGCTCGCGCTCGCGCCGTTCAAACTCCTTATAAGTGGACGCGCGCTTCATGATCTCGTCGTAGTCCACTTCGTGCCCGTCGAAATCGGGCCCGTCCACGCAGGCGAATTTCGTTTTGCCCGCCACGGTCAGGCGGCAGCAGCCGCACATGCCCGTGCCGTCGATCATGATGGGGTTCATGCTCACCGTCGTTTTTATGCCGAATTCCTTGGTGAGGAGGGATACGAACTTCATCATGGGCACGGGCCCGATGGCGATGACCTCGTCGTAGGCGTTGCCCGCCTCGATGAGCGTGCGCAGGGCGTTGGTGACCAGCCCCTTTTCGCCGTAGCTGCCGTCGTCCGTCATCATTTTGAAGACGTCGGAAACGGCGCGGAACTCCTCTTCGAGGATGACCAGCTCCCTGTTGCGGAAGCCGACGATGCCGTGCACCTCCGCGCCCAGCTCGTGCAGCTTTTTCGCGACGGGGTACGCGATGGCGCAGCCCACGCCGCCGCCCACGACGGCGACCTTTTTCAGCCCCTCCACTTTGGAAGGCTCGCCGAGCGGGCCGACAAAGTCGTGGATGCAGTCGCCCTCGTTCAGGCGGTTCAGCCGCTCCGTGGTGCCGCCGACGATCTGGAAAATGATGGTGACGGTGCCCCGTTCCCTGTCGTAATCCGCGACGGTGAGCGGGATGCGCTCCCCTTCTTCATCCACGCGCAGGATGATGAATTGCCCCGGTTCCGCCTTCCTTGCGATGAACGGCGCGTTCACCTCCATCAGCGTGACGGTCGGGTTCAGTTCTCTCTTTTTAACGATCTCAAACATGACCTACCTCTGTTGTGTGCATACAAATTTCCGATACGATCGATAGCTTATATAGTATAATCGACGGAGCGCGTTTTTTCAAGTATTTTGCGGCGGCGCGGGCAAAAAAATGCCGCCCCGCCCGCATTTTGCGGGCGGGAACGGCAAAATTTTCAACTTTTCCCGCAGGAAAGCCGCCCTGCTCTATTCGTTCAGAAGCTCCGACGAAAGCCGCAGGATCTCCTCCGCGTACTTTTTTTTGCGCCGCCCGTACACGCGGCGGTACAGCGGCGCGGCAACGGCGGCGAGCGCGGCGCCTGCAAGCGAAACAAGACTGCCCCACAGATACATCGCCCACTCCAGCACCATGCACAGCCCCAGCCCGAACAGGAGCGTGCCGCACACGCCGAGCACTGCGGCAAGCAGGACGGCGGGGCGCTTGACCTTTTTATCCAGCGCTTTCAGACGCTCCAGTTTCCTCCGCCGTTCGCCCGCGGGCAGATATTTGTTGCGGATCCCTTCGATCTCCCGCCGTTCGCCCGCCGTCGGGGCGGAATACCCGTATTCGAATCCCTCTTTTTTTTCATCGCTCATCGCTCTGTCCCTCCGCGGGAATTTCCCGCCCGCTCTCCGTTTCCGCAAGGAGCTGTCCTTCGGGCGCGGGCAGCGCCCCCGCGCTCCTCTGCACCCCGTCCGTGCCCTCCGCGGCGCCTTCCGCGGCGGGCGACGCGCGCAGCAGGCGCAGCCTCCTGCACGCAAATACCGTCATCGTGATGCCGATCGCGATCGCAGCGGCACAGGCGGCAAAGCCCGTGACCGCGCGCAGGGCAAGCATATCGTCCCCGCCGCCGAAGGTCGCGAGCATTGCCGTTTCGAGCGCCACGACCGAGATCAGCGCGTCCACCGCGCAGATGCCGCGCAGCGATTGCACGACGGGGTCGCGCAGCCGTTTCGCCTTCACGAAATTGACGACGGCGAGGATCGCTTTATAAAAGGTATATGCCGCCGAAACGATGACCTGTATGGCGCCGTTCTGTACGGGACTGCCGTACAGCACCATCTGCGTGACGGCGGCGCACATCGCAAGGTCGAGCACCATCAGGCTGATCCCGCACAGGCGGTACAGTTTCAGTTTGCCCTCAATCTGCTCCCCGCCCCGCCTGCGCAACCTGTGTTCGCCGAGCAGGATGCCGCCGCGCAGCGCGCTGAGCAGGATATAGTAGCAGGCGAGCACGCCGAACCATACCGAATGCGCCAGAATGCCCATCACGCCCTGAAAGACGGCATATCCGACGTTCACCGCAAAGGCGAATGAGGCAAACACCACCGTGCGCGCGCCGTAATCGTGCAGAACGCGGCGCAGAGCAGGTTTCTTTTCCGCCGCCCTTGCGAACGCCTGTTTGATGCGCGGCATCTGCCGCACCGCAAGGAACACGGCATACGCAAGGAATACCGCCGCGCCCGCGTATAAGACATATGCCCAGACGCCCGTATAGCCGATACAGGCCGCCGTTACCGCGCCCGCTACGAACAGCAGCGTCAACACGCCGACGACGATGAGGACGGGCACGGACGGGTCTTTCAGCACGTCGCACAGGCGGCGCTTCCTCGTCATGATCCGCCGTGCAGCCGCACCGTGAAGCGGCTGCCCTCCCCCGGTTTGCTCTCCACAAAGATCTCGCCGCCCAGCAGGTCGATCGCCTTTTTGACGAGCGCGAGCCCCAGCCCGTTCCCTTCCTGTGCGTGCGAAGTATCCCCCTGGTAAAATTTATCGAAGATGTGCGCGCCCGTCTCCGCGCTCATGCCGCAGCCCGTGTCGCGCACAGAAACGACGGCGCCGCCGCCTTCGGCACGCAGCGTCACGCCGACGGTGCCGCCCGCCTCCGTAAATTTCACGGCGTTGGAGAGAAGGTTCGTCCAGATGACCGAAAGCAGGCTTTCGTCCGAAACGAGCGAAACGCCCTCCTCGATCGCGCAATCGAAAGACACGCCTTTGCGCTCCGCGACCTCCTCGAATTGCAGCACGCACAGCGCGAGCGATTCGCTCAGGTCAAAGGGCTTGTTTTCGGGCGGCAGGCTGCCGTTTTCCAGCTTATCGAGTTTGAGCACGTTCGACACGAGGTCAGACAGCCTGCCCGCCGCCGCGCCGAGCACCTCCGCGTACTCCCTGCGCCGCTCCTCGGGCAGCCCCTCCTGCCGCAGGACGTCCGCACAGTTGCGGATGACCGCGAGCGGGGTCTTCAATTCGTGCGAAACGTTCGCGACAAAATCCGAACGCCGCGCCTCCGCCTTTTTCAGCTCCTCCGCCGTCGTGCCGAGGTTTTCGAGGATGAGGTCGAACACGTCGTACTCACCCCATTCGTGCGCCAGCGAAAAGTCAATGTTGAATTCGCCCTGCGCCATATGTTCGGTCACGTTCAGGATCTTCGCGACGGGTCTGTCCACTTTGCGCCGCTTGAACAGCCGCCAGACGAGCCATACCAGGAGCGTAACGACGGGAACGGCAGCCGCCGTCACCCCGACCGCGACGGAGAGCCGCCCGGCAACCCGCCAGACGATCCCGAACACCGCCGCGCCGACCGCCGCGACCGCGATCACGAGAACGGCGAGCGAACCGTATTCCGTCAGCCCGACGACCCCGCGTTTTTTTTCGCCGCG
Organism: Clostridia bacterium; assembly: GCA_017886545.1. GTDB lineage: Bacteria > Bacillota > Clostridia > Christensenellales > Borkfalkiaceae > Borkfalkia. The sequence continues at coordinate 8,248 of JAGHJS010000025.1, read as the reverse complement.
CTTCATCTGAGCACCGCCTTATAGCCCAGCCCGTAGACGGTGACGATCTCAAAGCCCGTGCAATGCGCCGTCTTTTCGCGCAGTTTGACCATATAAACGTCCACCGTGCGCGACGTAGCGGAGGAATCGTAATCCCAGAACTGTTCCATCAGCTGTGCGCGCGTGAACGTCTTTTTCGGATAGGAGAGCAATCCGTAGAGGATATTGAACTCGCGGACGGTGAGCGCAAGCTCCTCCCCGTCCACGTAAGCGCTGTGTTCGTCGCTGTCCATGACGAGGTTCCCCACGACCAGCTTGCGGTCCGAACGGATGCGCGCGCGGCGCAGCACCGCCCTCACACGCAGCAAAAGTTCGTCGAGGTCGAAGGGCTTTACGATGTATTCGTCGATCCCGAGGCCGTACCCGCGCTGCTTGGACGCAATATCCTCCCGCGCGGTCAAAAACAGGAGCGGCATGGACTTATCGGCGGCGCGCACCGCCTCCGCCAATGTGAACCCGTCCATTTCGGGCATCATGATGTCGCTGATGAGCATATCGAAATGCGCCGCCTCCATTTTTTCGAGCGCGGCGCGCCCGTTCGGCACCCCGATCGCCTCGTATCCGTTCGCGTTCAGGTGCCCGCACACGATCTTGTTCAGGCTCGCATCGTCCTCCGCCACAAGGATCCTGACCATTCTCCCTCTCCTCCTCTTTTTGTTCGCTCCGCCATTATACGCGCCCCTGTTTATCGGATCGTTAAAAAATTGTTAAAATTTTGTTAAAGCGTTCGCCCCGAGAACGGTCGGGCGCCCCCGAAAGAGCGGTCAGGCTCCCCCGAAAGAGCGGTCTGGCGCCCCGCCCGAAACGGGCGGGGGTGCCCTGCCTTATTCCGCAAGGATGCCGCTGCCGAGCGCCGCGATCTGCTCCCCGTACTTTTTTTTGCGCGAACGCAGGATCGTACGGTAGATCGGGTAATTTACGCACGCCATCGCGATGCCGACGCACCCGATGACGATGCCCCAGGCGAACAGGTCGCCGATCACGCCCATCGCAAGGCACATGCCCACGCCCAGAACGAGGGCGGCGACGACCCCGAACGTCCAGGCGAACGCCCGTGCGGGCAGATGCACCTTTCTGTCAAGGCGGCGCAGGCGGTCCGCCGCGCTTTCCCCGCGCGGCGCATACGAGCGCAGGATGCGCTCCGCGTACCTTTTTTGCTGTTCTTTTTCCGTCAACATATGCGGAATACCTCCTTCGGTTTGTATGCCCGAAGTATACGCCGCAACTGTTTGCGCTTTGTTCCGCTGTCGTTACCGTATCGTAAATCCTCTGTTAAAGCATTGTTAAAAACGGCTCGGGACCGAGGCGGCGGGCATGCCCCGAAAACACAAAAACCGCCGCGCGGGAGAAAACTCCCGCGCGGCGGCAAAAGATTCCGGTCTGTCCGTTCTCTGTCTTTGATCCCGTCACGCGCTCTTTTTGACGACTTCGGGCTTGGAATTGCCGAGCACGCAGTCGCGCGTGATGCGCACTTCGCTGATGTCGCCGTCGGAAGGGATCTCGTACATCACGTCCGTCATCAGGTTTTCGATGATGGTACGCAGCCCGCGCGCGCCCGTTTTGAGCTTGATGGCGGTGTTCGCGATCTCGCTCACCGCGGACGGCTCGAACGAGAGCTTCACCCCGTCCATGCCGACGAGCTTCTGATACTGCTTCAAAAGCGCGTTCTTCGGCTCGGTGAGGATCTTGACGAGCGCCGTTTCGTCCAGCGGGTGCAGGCTCACGACGATCGGGATACGCCCGACGAACTCGGGGATCAGCCCGAATTTGGTAAGATCCTGCGGCTTCACCTCTTCGAGCAGGCGGTAATCGGTCTCCTGCGCGCTCTTGATGTTGCCGCCGAACCCGAGGGACGCGTCGTCCTTGCGCGCCTGCACGATCTTATCCAGCCCTACGAACGCGCCGCCGCAGATGAAGAGGATGTTCGTCGTGTCGATGCGCATGCACTCCTGCTGCGGGTGCTTCCTTCCGCCCTGCGGCGGAACGCTGGCGATCGTGCTTTCGATGATCTTCAAAAGCGCCTGCTGCACGCCCTCGCCCGACACGTCGCGGGTGATGGACACGTTTTCGCCTTTGCGCGCGATCTTATCCACCTCGTCGATGTAAATGATGCCGCGCTGCGCCTTTTCGATGTCGTAATCGGCGTTCTGAATGAGCTTTAACAGGATATTTTCGACGTCCTCGCCGACGTACCCCGCCTCGGTGAGCGTGGTCGCGTCCGTCGTGGCGAACGGCACGTTGAGGATACGCGCAAGCGTGCGCGCGAGCAGCGTTTTGCCGCAGCCCGTGGGGCCGAGCAAAAGAATGTTGCTCTTTTCGATCTCTACGTCGTCATCCTTTTTCTGTTCGCTGTTGATGCGCTTGTAATGGTTGTAAACGGCGACGGACAATACGCGCTTCGCCTTGTCCTGCCCGACGATATACTTGTCCAGCTCCGCCTTGATCTCGGCGGGCTTTTTGAGGGGGACGAGGTCTTTCGCCTCCTCCGGCTTCTCCTCTTCCAGCAGCACGGCACGCAGTTCGTCGCTGCACAGCTCGATGCACTCGTCGCAGATGGCGACGCCGTCCGGTCCGCTTATAAGCGCCTTCGTGCGGCTTTTGGGTTTGCCGCAGAAGGAACAATACTGTTCTTCGTTCATGGTTTCTTCCTCCTTTCGCGCGCGTTCCCGCGCGCAATGCAGCGGAAACTCACCTCTTATAATACACCTTGTCGATCAGCCCGTAGGCACGCGCTTCCTCCGCGGAAAGATAATTGTCGCGGTCGGTATCACGCTCGATCTCTTCGCAGGTCCTGCCCGTATTTTCGGCAAGGATGCGCGTCATCTTTTCCTTGATCTTGAGGATATGTTCCGCCTGGATCTTGATGTCGCTCGCCTGCCCCTGCGCGCCGCCGAGCGGCTGATGGATCATGACCTCGCTGTTCGGCAGGGCAAACCGCTTGCCCTTCGTGCCGCTGGAAAGAATGAACGCGCCCATGCTCGCCGCAAGCCCGATGCAGATCGTGCACACGTCGCAGCGGATATACTGCATCGTATCGTAGATCGCAAGGCCCGCCGTAACGCTGCCGCCGGGGCTGTTGATGTACAGGCTGATGTCCTTGTTCATGTCCTTCGCTTCCAGATAGATCAGCTGTGCGACGATGGTGTTCGCCATCGCGTCGTTGATCTCGCCCGAAAGGAAGATGATACGGTCTTCCAGCAGCCGCGAATAGATGTCGTACGAACGTTCGCCGCGGCTGGACTGTTCCACGACCATGGGGATGAGGTTCATCTGCATATCCTTCATTGCAATTACTCCGCTTTTTCAGCCGTCTTTTTCGTCGTCTTTTTTGCAGCGGGCTTTTTTTCCGCCCCTTCGGCGCCGTCCTCCGCCTTCTTTGCGGCGGGCTTTTTCGCCGTTTTCTTTGCGGCGGGCTTCTCTTCCGCGGGCGCTTCCGCCTCTGCTTCGAGCGTGTTCTCCTTCTTCAGAAGGTCGAACAGCTTGTTCACGACCAGATCGTCCGCGATGTATTCGCGCTGCGAGTCGGTGACGTCCTTTTTATACTCTTCGAGCGTCTTGTTCGCGGCTTTGGCGAGCTCTTCGAGCTTGGCGTCGATCTCGCTCTCCTCCGCCTTCAGCCCTTCCGCCTTGACGATCGCCTCCACGACGAGACGGCTCTTCACGTTCTGCGTCGCCTGTTCGCGGTAGCCTTCGCGGAAGGACGCGACGTCCGTGCCCATGTAGCGCAGGTAGTCGGCAAGTTTCATGCCGCCGTACTGCATGCCGAGGCGGTACTCCGCCGAGCGCACCATGTTATCCATTTCGCTTTCGATCATCGCGTCGGGCAGTTCCACTTCCGCGTTGTCGGTGACCGCTTTCACGAGGTTGTTCTCCGTCTCCGCGTCGCCGCGCTCCTTCGCCTGCTTTTCGAGCTTTTCGCGCGTCTCCTTCCTGTACGCTTCAACGCTCTCCGCGCCCGCCGCGTCCTTGATGAATTCGTCGTTGAGCTCGGGCAGCTCTTTGTGCTGCAATTTGTGCAGCGTGACGGCGAACACGGCGTCCTTTCCCTTCAGTTCCTCCGCCTGGTAATCGTCGGGGAACTTCACGTTGACGTCCTTGCTTTCGCCGACGTTCATGCCGACGACCTGCTCTTCGAAGCCCGGGATAAAGGAGCCGCTGCCCAGCACGAGCGCGTAGTTCTCCGCCGTGCCGCCCGCGAACTTCTCCCCGTTCACGCTGCCCGAAAAGTCGATGGTCGCGGTGTCGCCGTTCTCGGCGGCGCGGCCCTCCACGTCCACCAGGCGCGAATTGCGCTCCTGCAGGCGCGTAAGCTCCGCTTCGACCTGTTCGTCTTTTACATTATACTCCGCTTTTTTGACCTTTATACCCTTGTACGCGCCGAGTTTGACTTCAGGTTTGACGGGAACGACTGCGGTGAGCGCCGCGCCCTCGTCGCTGATGTCGTCGACGGAGAGCTGCGGCTGCCCGACGACGGTGAAGTTGTCCTTCTCCTTTTCGACGATCTCTTCAAAATGATCGTTGTACAGGTCGGTGAGCGCGTCCTCGTAGAACACGCCCTTGCCGTAGTTCAGCTCGATGACGTGCTTGGGCGCCTTGCCCTTGCGGAACCCGTTCACGGTGTACCTGCCGCGCGTGCGGAGGTACGCCTTCTGGTTCGCCTCGTCCCACTCTGCTTTGTCAAAGGTCATGGTGATCTTGACGGTGCTCTTTTCGGAAGGTTCGGTTTTGTACTGCATGGTTTTTTCTCCTGCATTTCAGCTTGGTAGTTTTTTTCGAAATACCATTCTACCACAAACGTTCTGATTTGAAAAGCGTTTTACGCCGTTTGCGGAAAATTCTGTGCGGCAGTTGCTTTTTTCGTGCGGCGGCTTTATAATAGAAGGGACTGCGCGCCCGCCCGCGGGCGCGCGAAGGAGGACCATGCCGCAGGACGCCTATACGCTGCGCCACATCGCGCGCGAACTCAACGCCGCCCTCTCGGGCGGGAAAGTGAATAAGATCATCCAGCCCTCGCGCGACGAGGTGGATATCCTGCTCTATGCGGGCGGAAAGACGCAGAAACTGCTTCTGAACACGCACGCCACCTTTGCGCGCGCCGTGCTCTCGCGGCAGGCGCGCACCGCGCCCGAAGTCGCGCCCAACTTCTGCATGCTGCTGCGCAAACACCTGACGGGCGCGCAGCTCACTTCTGTCACGCAGCTCGGCTTTGAACGTATCCTCGCGTTCGCCTTCGACTGCACGGGCGAATTCGCGCGCGCGGAGCGCGTGCTCTATGCCGAGATCATGGGCAAGTACTCAAACCTCGTGCTCACCGAAAACGGCGTCATTTTAGGCGCGCTCAAAGTTTCGTCCTTGCAGGAGAATTTTAAACGCGTGCTCTTCCCGGGCGTGAAATACGCCCCGCCCGCCGCGCAGGACAAGGCGGACCCGACCGACCGCGCCGCGCTCGCCGCGCGCCTTTCCGCCTTTTCGGGCGGAGACCTTGCGCGCTTTTTGTCTGCCAACGTGGCGGGGCTGGCGTATTCGACCTGTGCCCTGTTCGCGCCGAAGCTGCCGCAGGACGCCCCCGCGGAGGAGCTCGCAGACAGCCTGCGCGCGCTCATCTTTTCGGACGAAACGGCGCCCGCCGTGGAGCGGGTGAACGGCGAACCGACCGACTTCCATGCGCGGTTCGATGGCGGCGAACGGTACGCGAGCGTGCTCGAAGCGGCGGACAGTTACTACACCGAGCGCGAGGAGAAGCGCGGCTTTGCGGACGCGAAGCGCAGGCTGGAGAGCGCGCTGCACGCGCGGCTGAAAAAGGAGGAGAAAAAGCTCGCCCTGCTTGAAGAGCGCAGGCGCGGCTGCGCGGACATGGAGAAGAGCCGCCTGTTCGGCGAACTGCTCACCGCGAACCTGTACGCCGTGCCGCGCGGCGCGGAAAGCTGCACCCTGCAAAACTGGTACGAGGAAGGCTCCCCTGCCGTCACCGTTCCGCTGGACAGGCAGCTGACCCCTTCGCAGAACGCGCAGAAGTATTACAAAAAGTACAACAAACTGAAGCGCACCCTCGCCGCCGTAGAGCCGCAGATCGCGGAGGCGGAGGAGGAACGCGCCTACACGCTGAGCATGCTGTTCGAGGTGCGGGGCGCCGAGGAAGGCGCCGACCTTGTGGAGACGGAGGAGGAACTGCGCGCGGCGGGGGTGCTCCCCGCGCCGCAGAAAAAGAAGAATGCGCCCGCAAGGCAAAGCCCCTTCCGCGCCTTTGAGGCGGCGGGCTTCCGCATCTTCGCGGGCAGGAACAATCTGCAGAACGACCGCCTGCTGCGCGAGGCGTCGCCGCATGACGTGTGGCTGCACGCGCAGCGGTACCACAGCGCGCATGTGCTCGTGCGCACGGAGGGGAAAAAGCTCCCCGACGCCGTTTTGCAGACCGCTGCCGAGATCTGCGCGTATTATTCGGATGCGCAAAGCGAAGAGCGGGTGCCCGTGGACGTATGCGAACGCCGCTTTGTGAAAAAGCCGCCCAAGGCGCGCGCAGGGTTCGTGTTGTACACCGATTTTACGACCGTCGCCGCCAAACCGGACGCGCACCCCGAACTTGCCGTGCGGGAATAGAAACGGCGCGCCTGCCGTGCGGGAACAGAGCCTCCGCCGCACCGCTTCGGGCATTGCCCTGCCGCAGGGGGCATGCCTCTACTCAATATAACGCAAAGAGCGCAGGCTTCCCGCCCGCGCTCTTTTTTTGTTTTGTGCCGTTTTGCTTACGCCGTGACTTCTGCCAACGTAGCCTGCGTACATGTAATGTTGCTCAGCCCATACGGATTCCCGACAATTTGAACAGATACATTATTCGTTGTGCTATATGTCGCTATATATGTATACGTATACGTATCATTCGTATCAAACTGCACAAATGTTGATTGAACTACGATTTGCGACCCCACGCGAACAACTATTGTCTCATATATACCATAGAAGCTGAAATCTTCGGTATCCATTGCACTACCGCTCACCCCGGGGAAATTTTCCTCCGTCCAAGGCTGTCCGTTTTTCGTCAGCGTTCCTGTATATGCTGTCTCACCCGGCAAAGCAGGCGTTCCCCAACCGGTGTCGCCGCCGAAACCGATCTGCACGTCATAATATTGACTTCCGTCAATCACTTCAACAGCCGCATCGGTATTGAATTCTCCGCCTGTATAAGAATCCGATGCTACCTTGTCCCACTTATAAACGATGGCAAAGTCGCCTGAAACATTGACTAAGCCTGTTGCCCCCGTGCCTGTTCCGGGGTCCCACCAATCGGGGTCCGTATCATTGCTCTCATACGCCGTTCCGTTCGTGGCGTAGGTCAGGGTATAGTTTTTGCCGCCGATGGTGATGGTGTCAATGGTGGTATCCGTATCGACAGCATCCGACCAAACGATCGTTTCCGTCCCGACCACTCCGATCTTATGATAGGAATCCGGCAAAACAAGCACACCTTCCCACGAAAGCGCAAGCTCTTCGTCCGCATCGTCGCAATAGATCTGTGCGTCTTCCGCAAAGTCGCAAGCCTCGTCGACCGTCAGAACGGTAGCGGGCACATCCCAATCCCTGCCGATCACGTCGACGTTCACGCCGCCCCACGCGTTGCCGCTTGTCGTAACGTTTTTGAGCGTGGCGACCGTATCGTTCACGAGCACGCCCACGCCGCTGTTGTTCGTCGCCGTCACGTTTTCAAGCGTAACGCTGCCCGCCTGCGCGAGGTTGACGCCGTGCCCGTACACACTGCCGCTCTGCTTTGCGCCCGCAACGGTGAGGTTGCGGATGGTAACGTCCGCGCCGTTCGTGACCGTGATAATGCTTGCGCGCCCGTTCGTGACGTCTGCCCAAGGCGTAGAGCCTGCCGTCAGCGTGGAATTGTTGCCTTCGAGCGTGATATCCTGCGTGACGAACACCGTTTCGGTGAGCGTGTACTCGTCTTCCGCAAGCACGATGGTCTTGCCTGCATTGTCGCTGTCCGCGACCGCCGCAACGAGTGCTTGCGCCGTATCGACATTCACAACGTTGCTGCCGTCAAGGACGGTGACCGTGCAGGCCGCGCTCTTGCCGCCCGCCGAAGCCGTGATGGTGGCAGTGCCTTCGCCGACCGCCGTGACCACGCCGTTTTCGACCGTGGCGACGCTCTCTTTATTGCTCGTCCACGTCACCGTCTTATCGGTGGCGTTGTCGGGCGTGACCGTAGCCG
>JAGHJS010000024.1 GCA_017886545.1 Clostridia bacterium | reverse complement strand
GCGCGCAAAGATCTTCGCCGTGCTCGTCTTGCCCGTGCCGCGCGGCCCGCAGAAGAGGTACGCGTGCCCGACCCTTCCCGTCGCGATCTGGTTTTTCAGAATGCGGACGATATGTTCCTGCCGCACCCGCCCGTCCAGCGTGGTCGGGCGGAACGCGCGGTACAATGCCTGATAGGACATAATAAAGCACTCCTTTCCCCGCAAAACGCGCGGCAGCCGCCGCGTGCGGGCAACGACCCGCCGTACGGAAGGCTCAGCCCTTCCGCGCGGCGAGGAGTTTTTGCATCTTTTTTTTGGCGCGCTGCACGGCGTTTTCGGCGCTCTTCGCGCCGATCTTTTCGCGCTCGGCGATCTCGGCGATGCGCAGCCCCTCCGCATACGCGAGCAGAGCCCGCCACTCCACGGGCGAAAGGCTGTTTTGCAGCAGCGCGAGCAGTTCCTCCCGCTCTTCCCCTCCGATGAGCATCGCCTCGGGGTCGGCGGCGAACGCCTCGGCGATCTCCGCCGCGTCCGAAAGGGGCACGCAGGTGTTCAGCGGCGCATGCTTTTTGCGCGCCGCGTCGCGCACGGCGCTCGCAATGCGGCGCTGGATGCACAGATAGGCGAAGTTTTTAAAGCGCATCCCCCCGTCCGCGCGGAAATCGCGCACGGCGGAATACAGCCCGATCATGCCTTCCTGCACCAGGTCCTCCGTTTCGCCGCCCTCTAAAAAATAGGAGCGCGCGACCCCGCGCACCGCGTTTTTGTAGCGCTCCAGCAGCTCTTCGAGCGCGGGCGTCTCCCCGCCCTGCGCCGCGAGCGCGAGCGCCTCGTCCGTGCGCGCGCTCATCCGCGCTGCCGCAGCGCTTCGTACGCCGCAATGCCCAGCGCGACGGACGCGTTGAGCGAATTCACCTCGCCGCGGAGGGGCAGCGAGAGCACCTTGTCGCACTTTTTGCGGGTGAGCGCGGACAGCCCGCCGTCCTCGCCGCCGACCACGAGCGCCAGATCGCCCGTAAGGTCGCAGGCGTAGATGTTTTCGCCGTCCGCCTCCAGCCCGTAGACCCAGAAGCCCTCTTCCTTGAGTTTATCGATCGCATAGTTCACGCCGGGCACGCGCGCCACCTTCACATGGTTCGCCGCGCCCTCTGAAATGCGCACGACCGCGCCCGTCACCTGCGCGCTCTTGTTTTTGGGGATGACCACGCCGCACGCCCCCGCGCATTCCGCCACGCGCAGGATGCTGCCGAGGTTGTGCACGTCCTCGATGCCGTCGCACACGATGACAAAGCGGCTCCCCTTTTCGCCTTCGAACAGGTCGGCAAGGTCGGCGTAGGTGTAGTCCGAAACGAACGCGATCACGCCCTGGTGCCTGCCCGTTTCGCTCTCCCGCGCAAGCATCCGCTCGTCTGCAAACTGCACGCGGATGTTCCGCTCGCGCGCCATGGCAAAGATCCTGCCGAGCGAGCCCTCCGCCCCCTTTTGCAGGAGCAGTTTATCCACTGTTTTATCCGTCTTCAAAAGCTCGCAGACGGCGTTCCTTCCTTCGATCTTCATATGGTTTCGCTTTCCTCTGCGGAAAGAAGTTCCGCAATGCGCGCATGCCTGCCCGTCAGGTACAGGTACCCCAGCACCGCCTCGAACCCCGTGGAGAGGTTGTACTCCGCCACGGTCGCATGCTTGCTTTTGGTCGCCTTTTTCGCGTTCCTGCCGCGCAGAAAGATCTCGCGCTCCTCTTCGGTGAACAGCTTTTCCGCCGCGGCGAGCCGCTTCGCCTGCCCTTTGGCGGAAACTTCGGCTGCGGCGCACTTTTGCAATTCGCCCGCGCGCCTGTCGGCGGTGCGCACCAGCCCTTCGCGCACGAACAGCGATTCCGCCGCGTCGCCCACAAAAGCGAGCGCGACCGGCCCGATCGCCCGCGCCTGCGCGGGCGTCATGTTTTCCCCGAAAAGTCCCATGCGGTTATTATAGCACACCGCCGCGAAAATTACAATCAGAATTTTATGCCGAATGCGCAAACGCGGCATTTCGCGCCCCTTCCGCCCCGCACGGCGGCGCGGAGCCTGCAAAAAGCATGCAAAACGCGCGCGGGATGCTCCCGCGCGCGGCAATTCTTCTTTGGTATTTCTTCGATATTTCTTCGGTTTTTCGCCTGTATTTCTTTTGTATTTCTTTTGCGGAAGTCTTGTTTACGATACCCGTACCGTGCGCTCCGTGCCGTCCGTAAAAACGACTTTGAGCGCGCCGCCTTCGCGAACGACTTTTGCAACCAGCTCGTCCTTCAGGCTGACGTACAACAACTCTGTCAGCTCTTCCGCATTCATGCCTTGCCCTCCTTTTTTTCTTTCATTATACTCTAATAATATCTTTGTGTCAAGATTTTGCGCGCATATTGTTAGATAATTTTCATATGAAGAAAAAGAACGAGAGCGCAGAACTTCGGCAAATCCAAAAACGCCTCCGGCAGGCGCTTGCGGAGAGCGGCAAAAAGCAGACTGAGCTGGCAGCCGCCGCCGGAGTTTCCTATAAAAGCATTTCCGCCTATCAATGCCGCAATGTTTTGCCTTCGCTGGATACGTTTGCGAAACTTTGCCTGTATTTGGAAGTTTCCGCCGACTTCCTGCTGGGGTCAAAGGAAATCGGGCATACCGCCGCGGGCGACCCTTCCCTCATCAGCATGGCGCTCATTCAGGCGCGCCTGCGCGCGGCGATCTCCGACAGCGGCATGACGTACAAGGAGATCGCGCAGGCGGTCGGCATCACATACCAGACGGTTTCTTCGTATATGCACAAAAACGTCTTCCCCGCCCTCGATACCCTCGCCGCCCTTTGCAGGGTGCTGGACGTTTCGGCAGATTTTATTTTAGGCATCAGCCGCATTTAAAACACATACAGGCGCGCCCCGCGATTCCGCGGGGCGCGCCGTCCGTTTATGCAGGATAGGCGGGCACGCCCGTAGCGCACGTTTATGCAAGATAGGCGAGCACGCCCGCAAAGACCGCGTCCGCAAGTTTTGCGCGGTATTCCTCCGTCAGGAGCAGCGCCTCGTCCTCCGCGTTGGAGAGGAAGGCACATTCCACAATGACGGAGGGATACCCCGTACAGTTGACCATAAAGTAATCGCCCGCGAGCGGCGAATAGCTGTTGCCGCCGAGCGCGTTCAGCCGCTCCTGCACGGAAGCGGCGAGCGCCTGCCCCTCCGCGCTCCCCGCGCGGTAGAACACCTGCCCGCCGCGGCGGGTGCGGTCGGACGGGAAATAGTTCTGGTGCACGGACAGCACGACGTTCGGCGCGCTCTCTTCGATGATCTCCCTGCGCCGCTCCATATCCCGCCGCTTGTAGCCCGCGGTCGCCAGCCCGTACAGCCCGCCCGCGTTCGTGCGCGTGAGCACGGCGCGCACGCCCGCCTGCGCAAACCGTTCGCGCAAAAGCTGTGCGATCTGTAAATTCAGATCGCTCTCCTTCACTTTCGTCCGCACGCCGAGCACGCCGCCGTCCACCCCGCCGTGCCCCGCGTCGATGACGACGGTGAAGGGCAGCGCCTGCGCGGCGCGGCTGAACGCGGAGAGCGGCACGCACGCACAGACCAGCAGGCACAGCAGCAGCGCGCACGCAAGGATGCGCTTTTTGTTAAAGAACAGCATACTTCATCTGTATGCGCGCGCCCGCGCAAACATGCCGCCGCCCGCCCGTCCGTGCCGAAGAATAGCGAAAAAGCCGCTCCCTCCCCGAAGGAAGACCATTACTCCGCCGCGCTCTCTTCCGCGCCGCCCGCCTCTCCGCGGGCCGCAAGCGCCGTTTCCAGCGCGGCGATGCGCGTCTGCTGCGCGCGCATCGCGGAGATGAGGAAGGGCACGAGCGAAAGGTAGCTTACTTCCAGCTGCGACTCGATCCCTTCGGGGATGGCTTCGCCCGCCTGCCGCCTGTCGTACAAGCTGTCGCATACGAGGTTGGCGACGTCTGCCCCGAACACTGCCCGCATCTTTTGCTGCACGTCCTGCGCGGAAAGCCCCGCCCTGCGGCGGCTGCCCTTTTTCGTGCCGGCGGCATGCGCCGCCGTATCGTACGGGCCGAGCCCGTATTCTTTGTGCAGCCGCGCCGCGCCCGCACGTTCCTCCTCCGTATATTCGTACAGCCCGCGCGGGTTGCGCACATAACTGAACGTGCGCAACGACGTGACGAACGCAAGGCTCTGTTCGTCGTCGAAATCCGTCAGATCGGCCTTGTCGCGCTCGTCCGAACGGGAAGCGAGGGTGCCGTAGTAATAGATGTAACTGTTCCCGCTGCCGCCCAGCTGCATGGAGTTTGCAGCCGTCGCCGCCGCGTTGTACCCGATCGCGACCGCGTTCGTGACGCTGCCGCCGCCTGCGCTGGCAAGCGTGCCGAGCGCCGCACACTGCGCGGCGGCGGAGGATTCCGCCCCCACGGCGACGCCGTTGCCCAGCCCCTGCGCGTCCTCACCGACCGCCACGCCGGACTCCGCCGCTTCCGCGCCCTTGCCTACCGCCACGCTGTACGAATAGAACGGGGCGCTGCCGCTGCGCAGGCTGATATGCGGGTTTTCCGCGGGCGCGCCTTCCGCCGTGAAATACGCCGTATGCCACAGCCCCGTTTCCCCGTCCGTGATGAGCGACACGGCGCGCTCCGCCGCAACGGCGCGTTCCGACGCGCCCACCCGCACGGTGTGGCGGTAATAGCTGCCCGCGTACATCGCCTGCACTTCGTCCTCGTCCAGCGCGTAACTGCAGAGCACGGCGCGCTGCACGTTCATGGCGGGGTTGCCCCATTCCAGCTGCCCCGTACAGCAGCCGAGCACGAACCAATCCATCTGCGCGATGCGCGTAAGGGTATCCGTGCGGTACGCCGTGTTCGCCCCGCCGGAGGCATATGCGTATTCCGCCTTCTTTTCCCCGTTCAGATAGATCCTGATCGCCTCATCCGTCACCGTCAGCACATACAGCGACGGTGCCGTCATGTCGAGCAGGGCGCCGCCCGTGATGTCGTAATACGTCTCGCCGAGGTTCCCCGCGCCGTTCGCGTTGAAGCGCACGCCCGTCCCGTTCGACGTGACCGCAAAAAAGTTGAAGGCGGAATTGGCGCTGTCCGCCGCGCCGCTGAACCCGAATATGCTTTCGTAATCATTGCGCAGCCCGCCCGTGACCGAGCCGTACAGCACCACGCTCAGCCCGTCCGTCAGCCCGAACCCTTTGAACGGGTTCGCGACCGCCGCCGCGCCGCGCTGCGCGTACAGCCCTTCCGCTATGCGCAGACCGTCCGCGCCGAAGGACGGCGCCTCTCCCCCGCCGTTCACGACCGTCCACCCGTCCGGCGAGAACGAGGGATCGGTAAAGTTGTTCGCGGCGACGCTCTGCCCGATCCCCGCTTCGGGAAGGAACAGGGCATACGTATACACGCTCCCGCCCGTCCGCATGCCCGCGGGCGCGCTCTCCCCTTCGTTCAGCACCGCCGCCTGCGACGCCAGCCCCGCCTCGAGCTGCGGCGCCGTTACGGCGTCCGCCGCGGCGGCCTGCGCGCCGATGTTCTGCCGCGCCTGCGCCTGCTGCTCCTCCGTGAGCTGCTGCGCGGTGAAGAGGACGGCGTGTTCATCGGGAAGAAGCTGCACCCCCTTGCTGCCGAGCGCGACCCACCCGTCCGCATACGCGTAGAGGGTGAACAGCGACGCGTCCTCCGCCGACACGACGGCGTACAGCGTGTTCTCCGCGCCGACCGCGGGCAGCTGCGCCACGAACAGGACGTTGGTCGCCGCGAACGCGCCCAGCTGCTGCCCGAACTCCTCCAACAGCGCCGAAAAGGAAAAAACTTCCTCCCACGCCGAAGAGAGCGCGCCTTCCGCCGAATAGGGCGGCTGCGCGTTGTTTTCCGCAAGCGAGCGCACCAGCGCCGCGCCATGCCCCGTTCCCGCAGGGACGAACACGACCTCGCCCGCCCCGTACGCCGCGCCTTCGTTGCAGGTGCGCAATGCACGCGCGGGGTATGCGCCGTCCGCAAGGGAGCCCGTCACCTGCGCCAGCACGGCAAGCACATCGGCATAGGCGCCCGCGTCCTCCTCCGCGGGCAGCTGTGCCTCCACCCCGCACTCGACCGTAAAGGGAATGCACGCGGACGCCGTGCATGCGCCCGCCGCGTCCGTACAGAAAAACTGCACCGCCGCCCTGCCGCTCTGCGCGCTCACGCAGGCGGGAAGAGCCAGGCTCCATACATACGCCCGCGCGTCCGCGCCGCTTTCCCCTGCGCTCTCCCCCGCGCCTTCCGCATCGCCGTTTTCCGTGCCGTTTTCCGTGCCGTTTTCCGCCGCGCCGAGCCGCCCTTCGTATGCGAGCAGATACGGGCGCGTCGCCGCGCCGTCGGGCAGGGAGAACGCCGCCGAAACGGCACAGCTCTCCGAAAAAGGCGCAACGAGCACGATCTTGTTCGCCTCCGCCGAGCCGCGGTACACGCGCTCCGGCACACAGCACAGAAGCGTCCCCGCCGCATCCAAAAAGTAGACCATCCTTTCTTTTTCCTCCGAGAAAAAATCACGGCGGTCCGCCCGCCGCAATTCCATTATATCCCGAAAAAACGCGCCTTCGGAAGCGTACCTGCCATTTTTTTCGCGCCGCCGCACGGCAGAAAGGGGGCGGGCGTCCGTACGGGCGCCCGCCCCCTTTTTGCTTTTTTATTTCGCTTTTGCGCGGAAGCCGCGCAAGGTTTTTATTCGCTCCGCAGCCTTCTTTATCCGCTCCGCAGCCCGTTTTATTCGCTCCGCAGCGCCACAACGGGGTCGCGCTTTGCCGCCGCCGAAGCGGGGATCAGCCCCGAAATGAGGGTGAGCACGATGCTGATGACCAGCATGACCAGCGCGCTCGTGATCGGCAGCGCCGCCAGCCCGCCGATGCCCGTGAGCGGCAGAAGGATCGCGTTGATCACAAGTTCCAGGACGTACGCGACGACCACGCCCAGCAACCCCGAACACAGGCCTATGATGAAGCTCTCCGCATTGAACACGCGGCGTATATCCTTTTTGCGCGCGCCGATCGAGCGCAGCACGCCGATCTCCTTGGTGCGCTCCACCACCGAAACGTACGTGATGACGCCGATCATGACCGTAGATACCACGAGTGATATGCCCGTAAAGGCGACCAGCACATAGGTGATGGCGTTGAGGATGACGTTCATCAAGCCCATCAGCGTGCCGACGGTATCGGTATAGGTGACCTCGGTCGGGCCGTCGTAGCCGTCGTACGTTCCGTACTCGTCAAAATAGGCGAGGCGCTGCTCTTCCACAATGGAATTCCAGCCATCGAGGTAGGCGAGCATTTCGTCTTTGGAGTCGAAGTCTCTTGCGTACACCGCCACGGAACTCGGCGCGTCGTTGCCGCCGAGGGCACGGATGGTCGTGCCGAGGCTGGAGCGCGTGACCCCCGCATAGGCATAGGAACTGACGTTTGCGGGCAGCATGGAGAGCACCGTTTCCATGATCTGATCGAGAAGTTCGTCTGTGATCTCTGTCCCCTGTGACTCCAACCAGCTTTTAAAGGCGTTCAGCATCTGTTTCTGCTCGTCCGTCACCCAGTCGGGCAGCGTCACCGAACCCGTCGTATCGGAAAGGTACGAACCCAGCGAGCTCCGCAGCGAGTAGTACGTCAGCAGCGGCACGTATTCGCCGAGGTTCATCGTGGTGGAGCTGTCGCTGCCGCTCTGCCCCTGCAAATACTGCACGATCCCCGACTGCATGTTCTTGGCGATGTATTCCTGAATGAGCTGTTCGGTGAGCCCCAGCCCCTCTTCCAGGCAGCCGTACGTCAGCCCGTCCTTGAGCCGCAGCACGCCGACGATCTCCAGCTCCACGCCAATCTCGTTGC
>JAGHJS010000023.1 GCA_017886545.1 Clostridia bacterium | reverse complement strand
TCCGCGTTGGAAAGCATCGAATTCCCCGCGTCTTTGCGGAGCATCAGCAGCGATGTTTTCAAAAACACGGGGCTCAGATCCGTTTCCCTGAACAAAGTGGAGTCCGTCGGCGACTATGCGTTTGCGGGATGCAAGCAGCTCTCTTCGCTGGATCTCGGCGTCGTGCGGGCGTTCGGGCGCAGCGTCTTTCAGGATTGCGTTGCGCTTACGGAAGTTTCCCTTCCCGAAACGGTCGCAGGGTCGGGCATCGAACTGTTCGGCGGCTGTACCGCCCTCGCCAAGGTCGACCTGCCTGAGAGCGGCATTGCGCTGCAATACAACGCCTTTGTAGGGACGCCGTGCGCCGCGGCGGCGGACAACCGGCAGGACGGGATGCTGATCATAGACGGCTACCTGTTCGGCGTAAACGAAGAGTTCAAAGGCACGTCCGTCCTGACGCTGCCGGAGGGGATCGTCTCCGTCGCGGCAGCCGCGATGAGCGCGTCGTACGGCGCCAGGGGGTATGTGGATTCGCTCAGCTCCGTCGTCTTCCCGCAGAGCATCCGCAGCATCGGTGCAAAGGCGTTTTACAAGTGCGCCGCGCTGGCCTCCGTCACGATGCCGCAGGGCGTAAAGCTCAACGGCGTGGGGGAGGATGTGTTCAAAGGGACGCCCTATCTGCAGAACGATGCGAATTGGGAGGACAACGGGCTGTACCTTGCGAACTGGCTGCTCGCCGTCAAAGATACGGCGATGACCTCCTTTACGGTCAGAGAGGGGACGGAGTACATCGTCAACAGTTCGAGTTCGTCGCGCCTGTTCACGAAGACGGCGGCGGCGTCTTTGCAGAGCCTTACGCTGCCCTCTTCCCTGAAGGCGATCGGGGATTATGCGTTTTATTATCTGAGCGAACTGACGTCCGTGACCCTGCCTGCGGGGTTGGAGCATATCGGCGACGACGCGTTCGCCAATTGCAGCAAACTTGCGCAGGTGAACCTCGGCGACTGCAAAGGACTTATTGAGATCGGCAGCGGCGCGTTCCGCTCCTGTGCGCTCACCGTCGTCACCATTCCCGCAAGCGTGCAGACGGTGGGGAATTACGCCTTCAACTTCAACAAAACGCTGAAAGTTTACTGCGAAGCGGCGGAACAGCCGGGCGGATGGGGCTCGGACTGGAATTACTGCGGGGGAGAGTATCTTCCTGTCGAATGGGGCAGTGCCGCACCCTGAAAACAGCCGAAAATGGCAGGCGCGCCCGAAAGGGCGCGCCTGTTTTTGCGGAAAGCCGCTTGTCTGTTGCTGGGGCAAGGGTGTTTGCGGAAAGCCGCCTGTCTGTTGCAGGGTCAGGGGTGTTTTCGGAAAGCCGCCTGTCTGTTGCAGGGTCAGGGAAGCAGGGCTTTTTGCATCCAGACGTGCGGGCAGCCTTCTTCCTCGTCCGCCTGCCCGAAGGGCGTGTAGCCCTGTTTTTCATAAAAAGCGCGTGCCTGTGCCTGCGCGTGCAGTACGATGCGCCCGCCGCCCAGCTCCCGCACCGCCTGTTCGGCGGCGGAAAGCAGGCGCGCGCCGATATGCTCGCCGCGCCGTTCCTTCACCACGGCGATGCGCCCGACGGCATAGCCCGCCGGCACGGGGAATACGCGGCAGGTGCCGACCGCCTTATCGCCGTCGAAAGCCACAAGGTGTCTGGAAACGCGGTCGGTCTCGTCGAATTCGCCGCAAAAGCCCTGTTCTTCGATGAACACCGCGGTGCGGATCGCCGCAGCCTCCTGCGGCAGGGTATCGTAAAGCCGTATCTCCATGCGCCAACTCTCCCGCGCGCTCCGAACGGGGCGTGCGGCGTTTATTTTTTCTTCAGAAATTTATTTTTTATGACGGCTTCGTAGCACAGCACCGTCGCCGCCACGCCCACGTTCAGCGAATCGCAGCTTCCTTCCATGGGGATGGCGATGAGCGTGTTTTTACAGCAGGAATACCACTCGCGCGAAATGCCGTAGCGTTCGCTGCCCATCACGAGCGCCGTCTTTTTGCCGAACGGCTCGTCATAGTAAAATTTTTCCGCGCGCGTGTCCGCAAGGTAGATCGTGAATGCGTGCTCTTCCAGCCAGGCGGCGCATTCCTCCACGCTCGCGAATTCGTAGCGCGGCACGGAGAGCACCGCGCCCTGGCTGCCCTTGATGAGCTTGGGGTGCGTCATGCGCGCCTTGCGGTTGCAGAAGAACACCGCGTCCACGCCCGCGCCGTCCGCCATGCGCAGCATGGTGCCCACGTTGCCGGGGATCTCGATTCCGTCCAGCACTAAAACGACCGCGTCTTTTGCGGGGCGGAACGCCGCAAGGTCGAAAAAGGGGAGCTTCGCAAGTGCCAGCAGGCCGTCCGGCTGCCCGCGTTCGGAAATTTTGGCGAACGTTTTTTCGGAGAGGATGTAGCGGTGCTGTACGCGCGCGGCAAGTTTTCCGGCGAGCGCCGCCGCCTCGGGCGTGCGGATGTGTTCGGGGCACAAAAACAGGCTGTCGAGCGGGGTCTGAAATTTTTCGCACAGCGACAGCATCCAGATCCCCTCGGCGAGGAAAAGTTTTTCGGGGTTAGGCTTGGTGTTCGCCGCGATCCCTTTGAGCTGTTTGATCTTCGGGTTCTGCTCCCCGATGGGAAGGAAGGCGTACTCTTCGAGCACGCGCGCCAATGGTTCGTTCATGCCCTCATAGTAGCAGATTTTTTTTCATCCGTCAAGCCCTTTTCCGCGCTGCCGCACCGCCTCTGCCGCCTGCGGCATAGAATGGAGTAAGAATTTTTTACCGCGGAAGGACGGGAATGAAACACGCAGGTACTTTTACGCGGGCGGCGCGCGCATGCCGCGCGGGAGCGGCAAACCAGGCGATCGTGGCGAACGTTTCGGCGCTGCTGTTCGTGCCGTTCATGCGCCTGTACGGCTTTACATATTTACAGCTCGGGCTTCTGACCGCGGTGTGCTTCTGTTCGCAGCTGGCGGCGGACGTGGCGCTCATTTTCCTGATCGACCGCGTATCCCGCCGCGCGCTCGCGATGGCGGCGAGCTTTTTCAGCTGTGCGGGGCTGCTTTTTTTCGGCAGTGTTCCGTACCTGTTTCCCGCGGCGGTGTACGGCGGCATCGTCGGCGCGGTAGCGGCGTTCGCCTTTGCGGGCGGCATGCTCGAAGTCGTGCTCTCCAACATAGCGGACGGCCTGCCCGAAAAAACGGGCGGGATCTACCTGCAGCGCACCGTGTACGCCTGGGGGCAGGCGGCGCTGGCGGTGTACCTGTTCGCCTTTCAGCTGCTGTTCGGGGCGGAGCATTGGAACGCTGCGATTTTTCCGCTCGCCGCAGTGCCGCTGCTTCTGCCCGTCTTCCTCGCCCGGGCAAAGCTGCCCGCGCGCGAAAAGGCGGCGCCCGTGCGCGCCGCCTTCCGACCCGTGTACCTGCTCGCCGTCCTTGCGGTGCTGCTCGGCTACGGCGCGGAAACGGCGATGAACCAATGGATCGCTGCGTTTGCGGCGGATGTGTTCGGGTCTGATGCGGGCGGAACGGTCGGCAGCGTTCTGTTCTGCCTGCTGCTCGGCGCCGGCGGGGCGGCGTTCGTCTTTTTACGGCGCAGAAGGGGAGATCTGCCCGTGTTTGCGCCCGCGCTCGCCGCGCTTTTAAGCGCGGCGGCGTACGTCGGGGCGGCGCTCTTCGCCTCGACCGCGCTTTCGTTTGCCTGCGCGGCGGCGTGCGGGTTCTTCGTGGGCGTGCTCTCTCCTGGCGCGATGAGCATTGCCTCCCGCGCCCTGCCGCATACGGGCGGGTGGATGCTCGCTTCGCTCGCGCTCGCGCAGGACGTGGGCGCGGCTGCGCTTCCGACCCTTGCGGGCGGCATTTCCGACGCGGCGGGCATGCGCGCAGGCTTTTTGTTCTCGGCGGCGGCGCCGCTCCTTGCGGCGGCGTTCCTCTTTTGCATGCGTCCGAAGGTGAAACGGCGGCTTCCGCTCCGAAAAAACAAAAGTCTTCGGCGTTTTAAAAAAATTTGTTAATTGCTATGCTTTTTTCAAGACAAATATGGTTTTTTATGATATAATGGGCAAAAATATCGTGGGAAGGAAGCGTTATGGACAAAGAGCACAGAACGATGCGGCAAGCGGAAGAAGCAGAATGTCCGCCCGTTGCCCCCGGAACGGCAGAGGAAGAAAGATCTTCCGAAGTGCCTTCTTCGGAGAGCCGGGCGCCGTCTTCCTGTCCCGAGGCGGCCGACGCGCCGTCCTGCGCTGAGGAGGGCGGAAAGCGTTCGCATAAGGCGATGGAATCGCTCGTGGGGAAGGATAACTCCGCGCGCTTTACGAACATGGACAAGAAGAAGAGTACGAAAAAGTATCTCATCTTCGGCGTCGCCACCATCATCATCATTGCGCTCGTCATCTGGCTGGTCGTAAGCCTCAGTCAGACGCTGATGGAACAAGAGGGCGGTCTTGCCTCGTTTGAGCAGATCTTCGGGGAAATGTTCGCCGATTGGAACAGGTGGATCTACCTCGTCATCGCCATCCTTCTTGCGGGCGTGTACTTTTTGTTCGACACTACAAAGTACACCCTCATCAACCGCGCGTACGACAATAAGCTCGGGTTCAAGAACAATGCAAAAGTCGCGCTGACGGGCAAATACTACGAGGCGATCACACCGCTCTCCACGGGCGGGCAGCCCATGCAGATCTATTATCTGTACAAAAAGGGCATTTCGGGCGCGACGAGCACCTCCGTCATTTTCGTCAAATACGGCATTCAGATGCTCTCGTGGACGGTCGTCGCCGCCTTTATCATGGGCTTCGGCGTGGCCGTCATCGCGGGCGTGCAGGCAGGCGGCGACTGGATCCGCATCGGCGGTTGGGTCGGGTTTGCCGTCAACGCCTTCATCCCCATTTTCGTCACCTTTGTTATCGTTTGCCCGAAGGCGATGTCGGCGTTCATCAACATGTTCGTCAAGCTCTTCTATAAAATGAAGATCGTCAAGCGCCCCGAACGGATCGAAGGGAAGATCCGCCAATGGGTCTCCGACTTTTCGCTCGTATCGCAGTTCATCTATAAAAAGCCGCTCAATTTCGTGCTGCTGTTCCTGCTCTGCCTGACCGAACCGATCATTCAGCTGTCCATGCCGTATTTCGTGCTCATGGCGCTGTGCGGTGGCGACCTTGCGGCAGGCTCGTTCGCTTCGATGTCCGGTTGGGAAATGTACTGGATGTGCGTCGTCATCACGATGTACGGGCAGTATGCCGCGAGCTATATCCCGACCCCCGGCGCGTCGGGCGCGATGGAAACGCTGTTCATGTTCGGCTTTGCCGATCTTGCCGCGAATAAAATTTTCTGGGTCGTCATGGTCTGGCGGTTCCTCAACTATTACGTCTATGTTGTGTGCGGGCTCGGTATGAATGTTTTTGATATCATCCGTTCCTTCTACCGAAAGCACAAAGCCAAAAAGAAGGCGCTCGCCGACGCAGGCGGCGGGGGCGCGGCTGTATCGTCCGAAGGGGAGGACTCTGTCGCCGCAGGTGACGAACCTGCCGCACAAGGTGAAACTTCCGTACAGGATGAAACCGCCGCACAGGATAAGAGCGCGGACGGCGGCGGGGGATCGCCGGAAGGGGATCCGCCTGCGGAAAAAACGAAAGAATGATCCAAAACAGGGGCGCTGCGGGTTACCGCAGCGCCCTTCATGTATTTTTAAAATAAATGAACGTTTTGTGAGATTAAAATGATAAATATGAAAGAATTTTACAAATTCGGAAGGAAAATCCTGCGCAACGGTTGACAAAGGGGTTCGAGGGGGGTATAATCTCCTCACCTTATGGAAGGAACCCCTTTTATAAGGGAAAAATTCAGGAGGAAAAAGAACAATGAAGGCGAAAAAGTTCCTATGGGTCCTTACAGCCTGCATCCTCTCCCTTTCACTCGTTGCGTTTGCAGCGTGCGACACGGGGGAGTCCGACCAGTTTACGGTCGAATCCGTTTCGCTCCAGGAGACGGCGGAGATCAAAGTCGGCGCAAGCGTTACGCTGAAGTACACCGTTGCGCCGGAAGGCTGCACGGATACGGTCACGTGGCGTTCGAGCGATACGAGCATTGCCACCGTTTCAAACGGCGAGGACAATGCGGGGCAGGTCACGGGCGTTGCGGCCGGTGAAGCTACCATCACGCTGCAGGTCGGCAACCTGACGGATACCTGCACGGTCACCGTTACGCAGAATGAAACGGTCGCTGTGACGGGCATCGAACTGAACAAGACCGAACTCACGCTGACGGAGGGCGGCAGTGAAACGCTTACGGCTACGGTCACGCCCGACAACGCCACCGATAAGACGGTGACGTGGACGAGCAATAAAGAGAGCGTCGCCACGGTCGAAAACGGCGTGGTCACGGCGGTCGGCGAAGGCACTGCCACCATCACGG
>JAGHJS010000022.1 GCA_017886545.1 Clostridia bacterium | reverse complement strand
TGCAGGCGTTAATGCTCGGCAAGATTGCCGACACTATTCTGTCGCAAATCGAAAAGTTAGAGAACGAAAACAAGGAACTGAACGACACCATAGCGACCGAAAAGGCAATGCAGATAAATTACAGTTACGCCGACATTCGCAAATGGTTGTCGCACTTCCGCACACTTGACTATTCCAAGACTAAGAACCGCAAAGACCTGATAGAAACGTTCATTTATAGGGTGATACTGTACGTCGATAAAATGAAAGTGTTGTTCCACCTTAAAGGCGGGCAACAGGGCGAACTGCTCTTAAATCTGATATTCCCCGATTATCCCGACGGACACGGCGACGACGGCGAGAACGCCCAAAAATTGCCCGAAAATGAAAAAGAAACCGACAAAGCGGTTTCTAATTCTGACATAAACGCAGAGTGTGCGTATACGTCGCGTTTGGTGGAGCAGGCGAGAGTTGAACTCGCGTCTTACCGGATCGCCGAAAGGCTTTCTACACGCTTATGCCGCAATTATCTTAGGGGCGCCCTCTCTGCGGCCGAAAAAAGCGCCCGGCAGAAGCCTGAAAACCGCCGCTGCGTCGGCTCCGGTCCGCCGCGGCTGTACCCCGCCTTTTTTGACGCCCGCATCCCCCCGACGGGAAAAGGGGAGCGGACGAACCGTTTAACTGTTAATTAAGCGGCGTACGCGAACTGAGCGTTCGCGCGGGTTGCATTGTTATCTGCATTTAAATTTAAGCCGAATGTTTTATCGAGGCCACTCGTTCCTCGGCGTGCTTACCCTTCCACTCACCGGCAATCGAATCCGTGACTGCCCCATATAGTTGTTGAACTTCCTTCCCGCCGAAAAAAGCGGCGTTCCTATACCTTCTCACTGACCCGCGATCGGATCCGTGACTGTCCCATAAAGAATATTACCGACATTCGCGCCAAAAAAGCGGCGCGGTTCCCGGCGTCATGGCGGGCGGAGAAGTTTCTATATTATATGCGAAACCCCGAAAAAAAGCAACTGTTTTGCGGTTTGCCGCGAAAGGAGATTTTTGAAAACGGAACGGTCTTGACAAAAAAGCCGAACGGTGGTATCCTTATGCTGGCTTGGTCAAAAAGAGGACTGCCGTTCGGGAGCAGAGGGATGAAAGAGAAGTCGAAGCAGTGCGATGGGAAACATATACAGATCGTCTGTCACGGCAGGGCAGCCGATGCGGACGTGTACCTGCCCGACGCGGAAAAATACCCCGTGGCGGTGCTGAGCCACGGGTTCGGCGGCGGCAGGGAGGACTTTGCGGAAACGGCGGCGTTCCTTGCGGAAAACGGCATCGGCGCGGTCACGTTCACTTTCTGCGGGAGCGGCGCGCGGGACAAGAGCGGCTTCCCGACGACGGAGATGACTCTTTTTACGGAACGGGAGGATTTGCTGGCGGTCGCGGACTATGCGAAAACGCTTGCGGGGTTTGACGGCAGACTGTTCCTTGTCGGCGGGAGCATGGGCGGCATGGTCTCGGCAATGGCGGCGGAAAGCCGCCCCGAAGACGTGAGCGGGCTGGCGCTGCTGTTCCCCGCCTTCTGCATCCCCGACGACTGGAACGCGCGTTTCCTGGACGATGCGGGGCTTTCCGGTACGTTCGAGTTGTGGGGCGTGGCGCTGGGCAAAGGCTTTCTGCTTGCCCTGCGCGGGCTGGATATCTATAAGAATATGCCCCGCATAACGGCGCCCGTGCTCCTCTTCCACGGAACGGAGGACGCCGTTGTGCCGCTTTCGTACAGCGAGCGCGCGGCAAAAGCGTACCCGCACGCCGAGCTCGTCACCTATAAAGGCGAAGGGCACGGCTTTTCGCCGCCGACGATGCGCAGCGTCGAAGCGCGGCTGCTTGCCTTTATCAAAGAAAATATATAAAATTTCGGAGGTGCTTTTTTATGCTGAAAGATCTGGGAGTGAAACCGTATACCTTCCCCATGCCCGTGCTCATGATCGCCACTTACGGCGAGGACGGCAAGGTGGACGTGATGAACATGGCGTGGGGCGGCGTCTGTGCCGAAAACATGGTCGCGCTGAACCTCGACGAGGAGCACAAGACGAGCGAGAACATCAAAAAACGCGGCGCGTTCACGCTGAGCGTTGCCGACGTCGCGCACATCGAAGAGGCGGACTTTTTCGGCATCGCGACGGGGAACAAGATGGAGGACAAGTTCGAGCGCACGGGCATGCACGCCGTAAAGAGCGCGCGGGTAGACGCGCCCGTCATCGAGGAATTCCCCCTCACGCTGGAGTGCAAAGTGGCGGAATTGCAGCATACGTCTTACGGATTCCGCGTCCTCGGGGAGATCGTGAACGTGCTTGCGGACGAAAAAGTGCTGGACGAAAAGGGGAAAGTCGACCCTTCCAAACTCGGCGCGTTCGTGTTCGACCCGTGCCGCAGCGGCTATTATGCCGTCGGCGAAAAGGTCGGGCAGGCATGGCACAGCGGCGCAAAGCTGATGAAAAAGTGAGGGCTGCCACAGCCGTAAAAAAGGGGCAGTTTCTGCCCGTAAGGGGCGGAAAATTTCTGCCGTAAAACGGGAAGCAGCCACCCTAAAAAACGAACGCGGAGCGCAGGTTGCGCTCCGCGTTTTTGGTGATTTGGAAAAATTTATACTTCGAAAACCAGGGAAAGTTTTATGCGCGATTTCATTTAGGGGTTATGAGGTAAAACGAAGTAACAATTTTAGTAACAAAATGCACTAAAATCCAGCAAAACACAGTATACTTTACATAAGAAAACCACCTGCTTTACCAAAATGCATGATAAAACAGGTGGTTTTTGCTAGTTGGCGCAGAGAATGGGATTTGAACCCATGGTACCCTTGCGAGGTACACACGATTTCCAGTCGTGCTCCTTCGACCGCTCAGACATCTCTGCGTATCGTATGTTTGCGGCAAGATCGTACCGCCGTTTTATATTGTGGAACACTTCGGGCAAACTGCCCGTCGCGTTTTCAACGCTCTTTAGTTTAACTTTTTTCGCGCGGTTTGTCAACAATTTTTGCGCGAAAAATGCGCTTTCCTTTATTTCAGCATAAATTGTTAAGAAATAAAAACTTTTTTGTTTTCCATAGCGGATACGGTAGTCGGATCGGATTTTTCCTGTTATAATGGAGCGTATTCTTTACAAAAGGAATGACTTACCCATGAAGAGAAAGATGAAAGAGGTCCGTGCGAAAGCGGCTGCGGCGGAAAAAGAAATGAAAAACCCCGCCGAGACGGAAGCCGCTGCGGCTCTGTCTGCGGCAGAGAAGAGTTCGCCGTATGCGGCTGTCGCCGAAAAAGAGACCGAACAGGCGGCAAACCCCGTAACGCCGACAGCGGCAGAACAGATCGGGGCGGCGGTCTCCAAAGCGTCGGTAGCGGCGGAAGAAAATGCGGCGGCAGCCTCCGAAGCGGCGGAGACTGCGGAGCAGCCCGCAAGCTCCGGGCAGCCCGCCGTCACCGAGCAGCCCGCAAGCCCCGAGCCGCCTGCAAACTCCGAGCAGCCTGCAAGCGACGAGCAGCCCGCAAGCTCCGGGCAGCCCGCAAGCGCCGGGCAGTCCGCAAGCGCCGGGCAGTCTGCCGACCCTGCGCTGCTCACAGCCACCGAGCAGTCCGCCGACCCCGCACGGCCGCAAAAGCAGGGCGTCTGGCAGAGGATCTGGGGCTGGCTCAAACGGACGGTGCCCGGGGTGGTGCTGTGTGCGCTGATCGCCGTGCCGTCGTGGTTTTTGGGCAAGCTCGTGCCCGTGATCGGTCCTGCGGTGTTTGCGATCGTCATCGGCATGATCATCGCCTTTTTCCGCCGCCCGAAGTGGCTGGACGCGGGCATCCGCTTCACCTCCAAAAAAGTGCTGCAGGCGAGCATCGTCTTTTTAGGGTTCGGCATGAACTTTTTCACGGTCGTGCAGGTCGGCGGTGATTCGCTGCTCATCATCCTGTCGACGATCGCGACGTCGCTGCTCGTGTCCTTTATCATGTACAAGATCTTGAAGACGCCCGCGAACGTGGCGACGCTCGTCGGCGTCGGTTCCTCCATCTGCGGCGGTTCGGCGATCGCGGCGACGTCGCCCGTCATCCGTGCCAAGGACAGTGAAGTCGCCACCTCGATCTCCGTTATTTTCCTGTTCAACGTGATCGCCGCCTTTACCTTCCCTGCGATCGGGCAGGCGCTGGGCATGAGCGATACGGGGTTCGGCATGTGGGCGGGCACCGCCATCAACGACACTTCGTCCGTCGTGGCGGCGGGGCAGAGCTGGGCGAGCATGGTGGGCAACGATACCGCGCTGCAATACGCGACCATCGTAAAACTCACGCGTACGCTCGCGATCATCCCCATCACCCTCGCGCTCGCGCTGTGGCAGGCGATCAAGGCAAAGCGCGCCGCAAAGGCGGGCACGGCCGCGGCGGGCGGCACGGGCTTCAACTTCGTGAAAGTGTTCCCGTGGTTCGTCATCTTTTTCCTCGTTGCGGCGGTGGTGAACACCTGGCTGTTCCCCGCGGTCGGCATCGGCGAAAACGTATCCGACTTTCTGAGCGAAGCGGGCAAGTTCATGATCGCGTTCGCCATGGCGGCGATCGGGCTGAATACGAACGTCGTCAAGCTCGTCAAAACGGGCTGGAAGCCCATCCTGATGGGGCTCGCGTGCTGGGTCTGCATCGCGGGGGTGAGCATCGGCGTACAGGTCGCGCTCGGGCTTTGGTGAGTGGCGAACGGCAAATACTGCCGCGCGGGGCGCCTGCGCCCCACGCGGAACAAAAAAACGGCAAAAAAAGACGGGCGGCTCCGCGGGAGCCGCCCGTTTTCTCTTTTGTAAAAAGTATTGGTTGGAGTATATTCCGCGTTCCCGCCGTACAGACGGGCGGAGCGCCCCGTTACTCGTCCTTGAACATGCGGTTCAGGCGGCGGGTGATGGAGCGGATATTCTCGCGCACGGCGCTGCGCGCGCTGCCGCCGATGACCTTGCGCGCCTCGACGGATCTGTTCACGCGCACGCGCTGTAAGATCTCTTCGTCGAAGAGGGAGGAAAAGCTCTGGTACACGGGCAGCTCCAGCGCCTCCAGCTTTTTGCCGTTGTCGATGCAGTAGCGCACGATCTGCCCCGTGAGGGCGTGCGCGTCGCGGAAGGGGAGCCCCTTCTCCACCAGGTAGTCGGCGATGTCCGTCGCGGTCGTAAATCCGCCGCTCGCTGCAGACCGCATGCGCTTGGTGTCAAAGGAGATGTTCTGCAGCAGCTCGTTGAAGATGGTCAGGCAGGCGCGCACGGTGTCTTCCGCGTTGAACAGCGCCTCCTTGTCCTCCTGCAGGTCCTTGTCGTACGCGAGGGGGATGCCTTTGATCACGGTCAGGATCGCCATCAGGCTGCCGTACACGCGCCCCGTTTTGCCGCGCACGAGCTCGGGGATGTCGGGGTTCTTTTTCTGCGGCATGATGGAGGAACCCGTCGCGTACGCGTCTGCGATCTCGATAAAGCGGAATTCGTCCGACGAGTAGAGGATCAGATCCTCCGAAAAGCGCGAAAGGTGCATCATCACCGTCGAGCAGCAGAAGATGTATTCGGCGACGAAGTCCCTGTCCGAAACGGCGTCGATGGAGTTCTGCGAAATTTCGGAGAAGGAGAGGAGGCTCGCCGTCAGCCTGCGGTCGATGGGGAAGTCCGTCCCCGCGAGCGCGCCGCTGCCGAGCGGCATCACGTCCGTGCGCTTGTAGCAGTCCGTAAAGCGCTCTAAATCGCGCAGGAACATTTCGCTGTACGCGTTGACGTACTGCGCGACGGAGATGGGCTGCGCCTTCTGCAAATGGGTGTACCCGGGCATGATGAACTGCACGTTGTTGTTCGCGATGTCCAGAAGGGTGTTGATGAGCGTGCGCAGCAGCCCGCACACGGCGACGATGCTGTCCTTGCAGTACAGGCGCATGTCCGTCGC
The DNA here is from genome assembly GCA_017886545.1 of Clostridia bacterium. GTDB lineage: Bacteria > Bacillota > Clostridia > Christensenellales > Borkfalkiaceae > Borkfalkia. The sequence goes on along the minus strand of JAGHJS010000022.1, from coordinate 24,496 downwards.
CACCTGGTCGTTGCGCGAGCGGGCGGTGTGCAGTTTTTTGCCGACCGCGCCGATGCGCTTGACGAGCTCGCTTTCCACGAACGTATGGATGTCTTCCGCGCCGTCGATCTGCAAACTTCCCTTTTCGATGTCCGCAAGCATGTTGATGAGCGCGTCACAGATCTTGTCCGCCTCGTCTTTGGGGATGATCTGCGTTTCGCCCAGCATCTTCGCGTGCGCGATGCTCGCAAGGATATCGTGCCAGTACAGCCTGTAATCGAAAGAAAGAGATTGGTTGAAGTCGTCCGCGACCTTTGCGCTCGTTCCGTTAAAGCGCCCTTCCCACAGTTTCATAATTGCACACTCCCGGTTGAATTTGCAGTGATTTTGTTTGACTTATTCCGCCGAAAACCTTACAATAAAAGGCGGAACGCAAACGGTTTTTGCGGCGCGGGGCATGCCCCTGCGCATAGATACTTTCATTGTAATATATTTCTCGCAAAAATTCAAGCTATTTACAAAAATTTTTGCAAAGCGGGTAAAAATTGATCATTTTAGGGATAGACCCGGGCATTGCGACCCTCGGCTACGGGGTGCTGCGCAAGGACGAACGGGGCAACGTCGCCGCGGAGGACTACGGCGTCATCACAACGCCCAAGGAGGAGCGGCTGCCCGTGCGCCTTGCCATGCTCGAAGAGGGCATGAACAAACTGCTCGACAGATTCGCGCCCGACGAGGTCGCCGTCGAAGAGCTGTTTTTCACCAAAAACGTGACGACGGGCATCGCCGTCGCGCATGCGCGCGGCGTGGCGCTTCTGACCTGCGTCAAGCGCTGCGGCAGGCTGTTCGAGTACACGCCCATGCAGATCAAACAGGCGCTTACAGGCTACGGCAAGGCGGAAAAGCGGCAGATCCAGCTCGTTACGGCGAACCTGCTGCATCTGAAGGGCATCCCCCGCCCGGACGACGCGGCGGACGCGCTCGCCGTCGCGCTGTGCCATTCCTTCACTTCGCGCCTGTCGGGGCTGTATACCATTTGATTTTTTCGCGCATGTGCGCATCGGAGCAAGTATGATCGGGTATCTGAAAGGGAACGTGCTTTCCTGCGCGGAAGGCACCGTTTTATTGGAAGTGAACGGCGTCGGGTATGAACTCGCCTGTTCGGGCGCGGCGTTTGCAAAGCTCGCCACGGACGGAAAGGGCGAAGTGTACACCTGGCTGCAGGTGCGCGACGACGGCGTATCGCTGTTCGGGTTTGTTTCGCCCGAAGAAAAGAACATGTTTCTGAAGCTCATCTCCGTTTCGGGCGTCGGGCCGCGCATGGGCATCGCCGTGCTTTCGGGCATGAACCTCAGCGAACTCGCAGTGGCGATCGCCTCTTCGGACGTGAAGGGGCTATGCGCGGTCAAAGGCCTTGGCAAAAAGACGGCGGAGCGCATCGTTTTGGAACTGCGCGAAAAGGTGGAAAGCGCGCCCGTGCCGCCCGCAAAGGGCGGAGCGGCGCCCGCGCCCGCAGCAGCGGCAGGGGAAGAGGAGGACGCGGTCGTCGGGCTCATGTCCCTCGGCTATACGCGCGCGGAAAGCACGCGCGCGGTGCGCGCCGCCGCGGAGCGCGGCGCAAAGGGCGTGGAGGAGATCATCCTTTCCGCGCTCAAAAACATGTGACGGAAGGCAAAGCCCGCCGCGGCTGCGGCGGTACGGAACGGGCGGGCGCATGCCCGCGGGAGTGAACGATGTTTGAAGAGGATTTCGACGCCGAGCGGCTGGTCATGAGCACGAAAGGGGAGCTGGACGCGGAGGAAAACGCGCTGCGCCCCAAGACCATGGCGGAGTACGTCGGGCAGAGCAAGGCCAAGGAAAATCTCGGCGTGTATATCTCGTCCGCAAAGATGCGCGGCGAGCCGCTCGACCATGTGCTTTTATACGGTCCGCCCGGGCTGGGCAAAACGACGCTCGCGCACATCATCGCGGGCGAGCTGGGCGTACAGCTCAAACTCACCAGCGGTCCCGCCATCGAGCGCAGCGGCGACCTTGCCGCCATCCTCACCAACCTCAACGAGGGCGACGTGCTGTTCATCGACGAGATCCATCGCCTCAACCGTTCGGTGGAGGAGGTGCTGTATTCTGCGATGGAGGACTACGCGCTGGACATCATCGTGGGCAAAGGTCCCTCCGCGCGCAACATCCGCTTCACGCTCAAAAAATTCACGCTGGTCGGCGCAACGACCAAGGCGGGCATGCTCGCCTCTCCGCTGCGCGACCGGTTCGGCGTCCTGTGCCGCCTCGAAATGTACACCCCCGCGGAGCTGGCGCAGATCGTCACGCGCTCGGCGAAGGTGCTCGGCATCGACATCGCGCCCGACGCCGCGCAGGAAATTTCGCGCCGCTCCCGCGGCACGCCGCGCATTGCGAACAGACTGCTGAAGCGCGTGCGCGACTTCGCCGCCGTGGGCGGGAACACGCGCGTAAGCCTTGAAGACGCGCGCTACGCATTGAAACGCATGGACATCGACGAGCTGGGGCTGGACGATACGGACAGGGGGCTTTTGCGCGCGCTCATCGAAAAATTCGGCGGCGGCCCCGCGGGGCTGGAAACGCTCGCCGCGACCATCAACGAGGACGCGAACACCATCGAAGACGTGTACGAGCCCTACCTTTTGCAGCTCGGGTTCATCGCGCGCACGCCGCGCGGCAGGGTGTGCCTGAAGGGCGGCTACGAGCACATGGGCATGAAGATGAGCGAAAAGCAGCGCGTGCAGACGTCGATGTTTGATGAATAGGGTCCGCGTTTTGCTTTGAATTGTTTATGCTGACAAATACGGAAGTTTGGCGCATTGCGCTGGGGCAGTCTGCGGTCGACTCCTGCTGCGCGCCCGAAGATTTTCAGAAGAAAGAAAACGTTATCGCCGTTTCGCGCGAAAGAGCGGGACGGCGGGCGTACCTGCCCGAGCCGTACGGCTTCGACCTCACTTCCTACGGCGGCAACGTCGTCGCCTGTGTGCGCGAAGACTTGCAGGGAGTTGCCGCCGACTATCTGGCGGAACATTCCGCGGCGCATTGCTTTGAAACGCCCGCGCTGCACGAATTGGACGGAATACTCGCGCCGTTCGGGTTCAGGACCTGCTTTCAGGCGGAGTATTTTCTGCCCGATGTGAAGGCGTTGCGCGCACTGCCGTGCGGTCCGGAAATACGCGTTTTGCAGCCAACGGACTTTACGGGGCTGTATCTTCCGCAGTGGGGCAACGCGCTGTGCGCCGAGCGGAAGAAAAATGACGTTCTTTGTGTGGGCGCCTATGACGGGGAAACGCTCGCCGCGCTCGCGGGAGCGAGCGCGGACTGCGAAACGATGTGGCAGATCGGCGTGGACGTTCTCCCCGCTTACAGGCGTCGGGGGCTGGCAAAGGCGGTCACGTCCCGTCTGGCTCTTGCGATCCTTTCCCGCGGAAAGGTACCTTTTTATTGTGCGGCGTGGTCGAATATCCCGTCGGTGCGCAACGCGCTCGCGTGCGGGTTCCGCCCCGCGTGGGTGCAGCTCACGGCAAAGCCGTCCGCATTCGTTGAAAAACTGCAAAATACAGGCAAATAGGTCTGCAATATGTTAAAAAAATCCGATTATTATTACGATCTGCCCGAAGAGCTGATCGCGCAGACGCCCGCGGAACCGCGCGACTCGTCCCGCCTGCTGGTCTATGACCGCAAGACGGGAAAGACGGAGCACCGCATTTTCCGCGATATCAAGGAATATCTGCGCGCGGGCGACGTGCTGGTCGTCAACAACACAAAGGTCCTGCCCGCGCGCATGTACGCCTATACGCAGAACGGGGGCAGGGTGGAAGTGCTGCTTTTGAAGCGGCGCGACCTCGCCGAATGGGAGGTGCTCGTCCGTCCCGGCAAAAAGGCGCGCACGGGCGCGGAGCTGGTCGTGTCCGAAGAACTTTCGCTCACCGTGGAAGGGGTGACGGAGACGGGCGAACGCATCGTGCACTTTCACTATGACGGCGTGTTCGAGGACATCCTCTCCCGCGTGGGGAGCATGCCGCTGCCGCCGTACATCCATGAAAAGCTGAAGGACAAGGACCGCTACCAGACGGTGTACTGCAAGACGGACGGCTCTGCCGCCGCGCCCACCGCGGGGCTGCACTTTACCAAAGAACTGCTCGCCGAGATACAGGCGATGGGCGTGCAGGTCGCGGAAGTTTTGCTGCATGTCGGGCTGGGTACTTTCCGCCCCGTCAAAGAGGAGGATCTCACGCACCACGTCATGCACTCCGAATATTATTGCGTGAACGAGCAGGCTGCGGAGATCGTCAACGCCGCAAAACGTGAGGGGAGGCGGGTCATCGCCGTCGGCACGACCTCCGTGCGCACGCTCGAAACGGTCGCCGATGAGAACGGCTTTCTCCGCCCGTGCAGCGGCGATACCTCCATCTTTATCTATCCTCCGTACAAATTCAAGTGCGTCGACGCGCTCATCACCAATTTCCATCTCCCCGAAAGCACGCTCATCATGCTCATATCCGCCTTCATGGGGCGCGAACAGTGCCTTGCGCTGTATAAAGAGGCGGTGGAAAGGGGGTATCGCTTTTTCTCCTTCGGCGACGCCTGTTTGCTCTTATAAGCGGCGCATCTCTTTGTCGCGGTTGCGGGTCTGCTCGGTCACATACGTCTGTGTATGCTTCCTCGCAGCTTCCGCCCGCTCCTCGACCTGCTTGCTTCTGAGAGCAAAGGTCGGGTGCGTCGCAATACTTTGTTGCGCTGCGGCAACCCTCGGTCATTTACGTCTGTGTAAACTCCCTCGGGTTTTCCTCGCGCGCCTCGTCTTGCTCGGTTCTAAAAAGAGCAGTGTTCCTTTACAGTTAAGCGTTTTGCCTCGGTCACATACGTCTGTGTATGCTCCCTCGCAGCTTGCGCCCGCTCCTCGACCTGCTTGCTTCTGAGAGCAAAGCTCGGGTGCGTCGCAATACTTTGTTGCGCTGCGGCAACCCTCGGTCATTTACGTCTGTGTAAACTCCCTCGGGTTTTCCGCCCGCTCCTCGACCTGCTTGCTTCTAAGAGCAAAGACAGAGCGCGGAGCGATGCTTTGTAGCGGGATATTTTCAAATCCGTACAGTACTATGCGCCGCATACATCGTGAAAAAGAAAGAAAAAACTATGACAGAAACCAAGCCGTTTTCCTTTGAAGTTTTAAAAACCGATCCCGAAACGGGCGCGCGGGCGGGCGTGTTCCATACCCCGCACGGCGACATCGAAACGCCCGTCTATATGCCCGTCGGCACGCAGGCGACCGTCAAGGGGCTTTTGCCGCGCGACGTGGTGGCGGCGGGCGCGCAGATCGTGCTCTCCAACTCCTACCACCTGTACATGCGCCCGGGGCACAAGCTCGTGGAGGCGGCAGGCGGGCTGCACGCCTTCATGAACTGGCAGCGGCCCATCCTCACCGACAGCGGCGGGTTCCAGGTCTTTTCGCTCGCCAAACTCAACGACATCACCGACGAAGGCGTGCGCTTTTCTTCGCACATTGACGGCAGCCGCCACTTTTTCACTCCCGAGCTCGTGATGGAGATCGAAAATTCGCTGGGCGCGGACATCATCATGCAGTTCGACGAATGCAGCGAATACGGCGTGGACTACGCCTACGCAAAGCGCGCGCTGGAGCGCACGCAGCGCTGGCTGGAGCGCTGCGTCAAAGCGCATAAGCGGGAGGATCAGGCGCTTTTCCCCATCGTGCAGGGGAATTTTTTCAAAGACCTGCGCCTGGAAAGCGCGGCGTTCGCGTCGCAGTATGCGAAATACGGGCTGGGCATCGGCGGGCTGTCCGTCGGCGAACCGAAACCGCTCATGTACGAGATGCTCGACGCCCTGCAGCCCGTCCTGCCCGAAGGCGTGCCGCGCTACCTGATGGGGGTCGGCAGTCCCGACTGCCTCATCGAAGGGGTGCTGCGCGGCATCGATATGTTCGACTGCGTGCTCGCCACGCGCGTCGCGCGCAACGGCACCGCGCTCACTTCGCGCGGCAAAGTCGTCGTGCGCAACGCGGTGTATAAAGAGGACTTCACCCCGCTGGACGAAGAGTGCGATTGCTATTGCTGCAAGCATTATACCAAAGCGTACCTGCGCCACCTCATCAACGCGGGCGAAATGCTGGGCGCGACCTTGCTGTCGCTGCACAACATCACCTTCCTTGCGCGGCTGATGAAGGGACTGCGCGAAGCGATCCTGCACGGCGGGCTGCGCGATTTTTGCAGGGAGTTCTATGCAAAATACGGGCAGGAAACGCCCTCCCGTCTGTGACGAACAGGTAAAAAATTCCTTATTCGACGTTTTCTTCCGCAAGAAGGCAAAAAAACAGTTGCAAAAATGCGCCGAAAACGGTATTATAAGTGTATACCGTATCGGAGCGGGCGCAGATAGGCAGGCGCGGTCACCGTGAACGGGAACAATAAAAACATTGGGAAGGTAATCAAATGGACAGTCCTTGGAGTTGGGTATTTTTAGGAGTCATCGTCGCGGCGATCATCGCGCTCCTTGTCTGGTCGTTCATCTCGAATAAAAAGAGAAGGAAGAACATTGAAGAGACCATCAACGCGATCAAGCCGGGCAACAAGGTCAAAACGGTCGGCGGCATCATCGGCGAAGTCGTCGAAGTCAACGAAGAAGAGGGCACCTTCGTCATGCGCACGGGCGACAGCATGGGCAACTGCAGCTATATGAAGTTCGACAAGCAGGCGATCTATCAGACGGACGCCAAGCCCGAACCCGCGCCCGCGGCGGAAAAAACCGCAAGCACCGAAGTGACGAAATCCACGGCGGAAGAAAAGCCCGCGGCAGAACCGTTTGAAGCGGAAGCCGCCGAAGCGCCCGCCGAAAAAGAAGAGGCGGAAGAAAAGGAAGAGAAGGCGGAAAAACCCGCCGCTCCCAAAAAGAAGTCCAAGTAAAACGGCATAAAGGCAAACGCCTCCGCATAGGAATAAGCATACGGTTCCTGCGGAGGTGTTTTTCTATGCGCGGTGCAAAAAAAGAGGCGGCGGCAGAGGTCGGCAAAAGCGTCTGCATAGCCGCCATCGTCACGCTGGCGGCGGTGCTCGTGTTCGCACTGCTGGTCAAACTGTTTTCCATCGGCTCTGGCGCGATCACGGCGGTCAACCAGGTCATCAAGGCGGTCGCCATCTTCGTCGGGTGCATGGTGTGCGTGAAGCCGGGCCGCGGGCTTCTGAAGGGGCTTGTAAGCGGCGTCGCCGTTATTATCCTCACGTATTTTTTGTTTGCGATCCTCGCGGGGGAGATCGCCTTCGGCTGGACGAACGTTCTCGATCTCGTGTTCGGCGCGCTCGTGGGCGCGGTCAGCGGGTTCGTCGCGGGGTTTGTCAAAAACAAGTAAGGACTGTCCGCCGCCGTTGCGCGGGTGAAAATGCTTGCTTTTTTCCTTCCCGTATATTATAATGGAGAAAAAGCCGACAAAGGAGATCCTATTATGAACAAGATCAAGACGATCGCGCGCCCTGCAGAGCGCAAAATTACCGGTTGCGGCGAATGCAGGAGCACCTGCCAGTCCGCATGCAAAACCAGCTGCACCGTCGGGAACCAGTCCTGCGAGAGGACGGGCAGGGAAAACGATCCCGAAAAGAATCGCTGAATCGCATAAAGGAGCAGAGGGTCTGCTCCTTCCTTTCTGTGTTCCGCGCGGGCAGGTCTCTGCCCGCGCGGAATTCTGCCGCCACGCGTTTTTGTGCGCGGCGGTTTTTAGCAAAAGAGGCTTTTGTATATGGTCCACGTCTTTGAAAACCACGGGCAATATTATATCTTCGATTCGGGCAGCGCGTCGCTGCACGCCTGCGACGAGGCGGCCGCGCGCCTTCTGGCGGGGCAGGAGAGCGTATCGTCGCATCTGCCCGCGGGGGATATGCCCGCCCTTTCCGCCGCCGAGCGCGCGGAGTACGAGCAGGATCTCGCCGAGCTGCGCGGGCAGGGGCTTCTGTTCGCCGCCGAGCCTTCCGTCTGCCCCGCAAAGTCGGACGAGGTAAAGGCGCTCTGCCTGCATATCTGCCACGACTGCAACCTGCGCTGCAAGTATTGCTTTGCAGACGAAGGCGCGTACCATGCCGCGCGGCAGTTCATGTCCTTTGAAACGGCAAAGCGCGCGATCGACTTCCTCATCGAACATTCGGGCAGCCGCCGCGTGCTGGAAACGGACTTTTTCGGCGGCGAACCGCTGATGAACTTCGACGTCGTGAAAAAGACGGTGCTCTACGGCAAGGCAGAGGCGGCAAAGCGCGGCAAAAAATTCCTGTTCACCCTCACCACGAACGGCGTGCTGCTGAAGGGGGAGATCGCCGACTTTTTGAACGAGGAGTTCGAAAACGTCGTGCTCAGCCTGGACGGCCGCCCCGAAGTGCACGACGCGGTGCGCAAAACGGTGAACGGCAAGGGCAGCTTCGATCTGTGCTTCAAAAACATACAGGAGTTTGTGAAACAGCGCGGCGATAAAAAGTACTATGTGCGCGGAACGTATACGGCGAAGAACCTCGATTTTTCCAAGGATGTACTTTTTCTGGCAGACTGCGGGTTCGAAAGCATCTCGATGGAGCCCGTCGTTACGGACATTCCCGAACTTGCCATCACCGAGGCGATGCTGCCGCGGATCTGCGAGGAATACGACGTACTGTGCGACGAATACCTCAAACGCCTGCGCGAGGGGAAGGGGTTCGGCTTTTTCCATTTTGACATCGACCTCGAGGGCGGTCCCTGCCTTTCCAAGCGCGTGAGCGCGTGCGGCGCGGGCAACGAATATCTTTCGGTGCTGCCGAACGGCGACATCTATCCCTGCCATCAGTTTGCGGGGGACACGGCGTTCCGCATGGGGAGCGTGTTCGGCGGGGAGATCGACAAAACGCTGCGCGGGAAGTTCAAAACCTCCTGCCTGTTCACCCGCAAGACCTGCGACACCTGCTTTGCAAAGTTCATTTGCAGCGGCGGCTGCAGCGCGAACAACTACCATTACAACGGCGATATAGACGTGCCGTACGGCATCACCTGCGCGATGATGAAAAAGCGCATCGAATGCGCCATGCACATCCTCGCCGAAAAAAAGAAGGGGATATAAACGCAGTTTTATAATTTGAAAAATTCGTATGGGCTCTCCCGATTTTTAACAAAATCGGGAGAGTTTATCATGTTAGGATTCGGATGCGGGAAAGAAGGTGAGCGGTGGATTTGTTGGATTGCATGTACGTTTTGAAAAGTTTTATTGCTTTGTGAAATGGAATGTGGTATAATATAGACGAAAAACAACGGTCAGCCGCTGAAGAGGGATGGTCCTCAATTTATAAAGCGGCGGGCAAAGGATCGCTTTATGATCACAAGAAAGGATGTTGCGGAGCTTGCAGGTGTTTCAAAAACAACGGTAACGCGTGTTTTATCCGGTCGGGGGTATGTTTCGGAAGAGAATAGGAAAAAGGTAAAAGCTGCTGTTGAAAAGTTGAATTACATTCCGAATATGATAGCGAAAAATCTCAATCAAAAGTTCAGTAACATTGTTGCCGTGTTGGTTGAGGATCTGACGAACCAATATTATTTGCAGATTATTTCAGCAATGAACAGCGAGGCGATGCGAGCAGGGATGATGGTCTCGTTGTTTTCAGTCAACAAAAACAATATCAACAGTGTCATTGAAAATCTGATAGCCAATCGTGTGCGCGGTATTGTTAATTTGGCATTATACACATGCGACAAGCGATATATCGATATTTTGAAAAACCTAGGTATCTTTCTGATAAATATTGAAGGCGGAAACGCGCTCATTCTCAACTATGAATCGGGTATTATAGAGGTCTTCGAGCGGTTACGGCAATGCGGAAAAAAGAGAGTTGCGTTTTTAGCCGGTTTGAGCAAAGATTTCATTGCGAATGACAACCGATATCTTAGTTATAATAAATGCGTGGATGCGTTCGGGTTCGTTCGTGACGACGGGTATATTATCTACGGAAATTATCCAGAGGAAGACGCCTTTTCCGTCGGGCGGAAATCAGTCCGAGAATTGTTAGCGGCAGGGAAATCAGTAGATTGTGTGTTGTGTTTGAATGACGTCGTAGCGATCGGCGCTTTACATGAACTTTGGAAGCAGGGGGTGCGCATTCCGGACGATGTGTCCGTCGTCGGATGCGATAATATTTTGATGTCTTCCTATACTACGCCGCCTCTTGCGTCTTTTGATATCGGAATTGAACAGCAAGCGCATGCATTCATTGAAAGTATGCTGTCTCCGGAAAAACAGCAGGATTATGTGTTTAATGCGCGTCTCGTTGTAAGAGAAAGTCTAATTTAATATGTAGCGACAGAGACGATCGCGCGCCCCGCCGGATATACCCGGCGGGGCGCGCGATTTATCAAAAAAAATTGAGAAATTTTTCAGAAAGGTATTGACAAATGAAAAAGATGTGATACAATGTATATGTACCCGAAGCCACACGGTCATGGGGTTTAGGCCGTGAATAGGCGGCGGGATATTTTCGGGTGAATGTGTACCCGAGTCCATTCTGCAAAATATCCGGATACATACGGAATACTGTAAGGGGGGGACGCATGCAAAAAAGTGTAGGCAAAAAGCGGAAAAAGTGGGTCAAAAATGACTTTCAGCTTCTTTCCATGGCAAGTTTTTCGTTGATATTTTTGGCGGTATTTGCATATCTTCCGATGTTTGGATTGGTGCTCGCGTTTAAGGACGGAGACGGGGTGCTGAATATTGCAAATGCGATTTTACAGTCTGATTGGGTAGGGTTCGAAAAGTTCAAAGAATTTTTCCTGGATATGGATTTTATGAATGTGCTATGGAACACGATCGGGCTGAATGTTCTTTCGCTTATTCTTACCTTTCCGGCCCCGATCCTCTTTGCGCTGCTAATAAATGAACTGAAAAACCGTAAGTTTAAAACAGCAGTGCAAACGGTCACTTTTTTTCCGCAATTTTTAAGTTGGGTCATATATGGAGGGATCGTTCTTGCGTTGATCAATATGGATACGGGTATTCTGTCCCAGCTGTTTGTCTCGATCGGATTGATCGGCGAAACGACGGATATAATCGGGGAACCGGACTATTTTTGGGCGATCATTATTTTGACAAACCTGTTTAAGGGGGTCGGGTGGGGATCCGTCATTTACCTCGCAGCGATTTGCGGGCTGGATGGAGCCTTGTATGAAGCTGCGGATATGGATGGGGCTTCGCGTTGGAAAAAGATGCTGCATATCACTCTTCCGGGGATATCACCGACCGTAATCACATATTTGCTTCTCGCCATCAGCGGACTTCTGAACAACGGTGTTGAGCAGATTTTGGTATTCCAAAACCAGCTGAATCTTGACAGGAGCGAAGTAATTGATACGTTTGTGTTGAAATACGGTATCCGTAACAACATGTACTCCTACGCGACGGCTGTTGGGTTCTTTAAGTCGGTCATATCGCTTGTTCTTATTCTTGGCTCCAATTTTATTGCGAAACGAGCTACGGGAGAGGGGATTTTATGAGAGTTGCAGAGCTGGGAAAATCATGTTTTTCCCCCGAAAACGAAGCGGGCGTTTATACGGAAGATGCGAAGAAAAAAGAAAGCGTGCAGGAAAAGAGGCGCAAGCGAAAATTCCGGATCCATTCGCGCAATACGGTCGCTGATTGGCTGATCATCGTTTTCTTTATTCTTTTTTCGATCCTTACGATATATCCTGTCTGGTATGTAATTGTTGGCAGTTTTAATAACGGAGTGGATTATACGGCGGGCGGCGTGTGGCTGTGGCCGCGGGAATTTTCGATCGATAATTATCGGGTGGTCGTCAATGACGGCAGGATCTGGCAGGGATTTCTTATTACCATTTTGAGGACGGTCATCGGTACGGTGAGCAGTTTGCTGTTCGTTTCTCTCGTAGCGTATGCGATGAGCAGAAAAGAATTAAAGTTCCGCCGTTTCTTCCACTACATCAATATTTTTACGATGTTTTTTGGGGGAGGACTTATCCCGACTTTTCTCGTCATTAAAATGCTGGGGCTTCTGAACAGCTTTTGGGTGTATATCATCCCCGGTATTTACAGCGTATACAATATGATCATCATGCGGGCGTTTTTTGCGGGAATTCCGAATGACCTTAGAGAGGCGGCTTATCTTGACGGAGCCGGAGAGTACAGTATCTTCTTTAGGATCTATCTTCCTCTTTCAAAACCTGTTCTGGCAACGGTTGGATTATGGATCATAGTCGGGCATTGGAACACCTATATCGACGCGATGTATTATGTGACCGACCCTGATTTGTACCCTCTGCAATATGTGCTCATGCGTATCATCAATGAATCGTCAACGCCGGCGTCGGGAAATGGCACCTTGCCGCCCTCTGTTATGGAGAACATCACGGCGAAAACGGTTTCGTACGCGGCAATTATAATTTCGATTATCCCGATTCTCTGTGTGTATCCTTTTTTGCAGAAATATTTTACAAAAGGTATTATGATCGGCTCGCTGAAGGGCTGATAAGGAGGTATATATGAAGGGTAAAAAGATCACGGCGGTTGTATTGGGGTTTATGTTGTTTGCTGTTTTGTTTGCCGGCTGCGGTGGCGGCGGCAGGTATGAACTGCCCGATACACCTGATACGCCGGGAGATAAAGACAGCTGGCTGTACCATGAGGGAGAATATACCATAGATTGGTTTGTCGATCTCTCGTATTTCAGTTATCCCGGGTCAGGCAGGGACGAAGTGAGCGCCAAGATCAAAGAGATGACGGGGATCACCATCAATTTTATTTCGCCTGTAGATGACAGCGGCGACATGCTGCAGATGATGATCGCAGGCGAAACACTGCCTGATCTCATAACCATCGACGCAGGTTCTGAAAATGTTGTGAAACTTGCTGAAGAGGGGTATGTATGGCCCATCGATACGGTCGCTTCGCACTGGGCTCCTACCTTGAATGAGCGGATCGAGGATGATGTACGCGCTTACTATGAGATGGACGACGGACATCTCTATGGCCTGCCGTCGCTTGCTTATTCGGAAAAGTATGTGACCGAAGATACCAGGTTCGATACAAACGGCGGGCTGCTGATCCGAAAGGATTGGTATGAATGGTATATCGCGCAGCCCGATGCCAAAGACATTACAAAACCTTCGGGCTTGCTGGATGCGATGAGTCGCGTACAGGCGCAATTCGGCAACAGCGTGAATTTGTTTACGGGATTACTGCTCGATCAATTCACGAGCACGGGAAACGTTTCAACGATCTACCTGTCACAATATTTCGGGGCGCCGTATGAAGATGCCGACGGGAATTATCAGGACGTCATGGAAACGCCGCAATATGCTGAAATGCTGGCATGGTTGAATACGCTCTACCGCGAAGGGTTTATCCGTCAGTCCAACCTTACCGCCACAACGGACAGCATCGGCGGAACGATTTCGCGCGGTGAAGCGTTTGTGACAACGGTTGCGCCGCAGAATTACTATTATAGTTACATCAATGCTTATAATGACGGCGTGGAATACGTACCGCTCGTGCTTACAAATGAAGCGGGGGAAGCGCCTATTCTGCAAGACCTTACCGGAAACGGGTTCCTGTTTACAATGATGCCTAAAACAGGGCAGCATGTTGAAAGTGTCATCAAGCTGCTTGATTACCTGTATTCGGAGGAAGGACAGCGGCTTTGTATGTTCGGGGTCGAAGGGGATACCTGGAACTGGGCAGACGAAGAGCATACGATGGTCAAGTATACCGATAAATATCTTCAGATGAAAAAAGCGGGAACGCTGTCGGGATATGGAATCAACTGTCTGACCGTTCTGATGAATCTCGCCTATCTCGACCCCATCACTTCACACGAAGGTGATACGGCGGAAGAAATTTATTTTGATAATCTGAAACGTCCTCTGCGGCCATACAGTTACAGCTATAAAATTTCTTGGCCGAAGCTTGATGTGAGCGATCCGGATTATATGACGCATGTTCGAAATAAAACGCGTATGGATGCGCGCTGGGCAGAGTATTTGCCCAACATTATCCGCGCAGAGAGCGCGGAAAAGTCCGCCGAAGTTTTTGCCGAAACGATCACGGCAATGAACCGGGCGGGCAGGGAAGCGTATTACGAATTTTATGCGGATGCATATGCAGCGCAAAAGGAACGAATGGGTATTGCGTGGGGTTGGCCGAAGAACGATCCCGACTATACCGTTCCTACGCTGCGTAATCCGGACGGGACGTTTTCAAACGATCCGATTCCCGCAACGGGGGATCCGTGGTACCTGTTGCCTATGCCTGAATAATACGGAGTAAACCGTTAAAAATCAAGGGAGGAAGTTATGAGAGTCAACCAAAGAATTGCATTGGCGCTGGCGGCGCTCTTCGTCGCCGCAGTGCTCGTCCTGGTTGCCGTGCAGCCGGCAAAAGTTGTGCGTGCTCAGGGGGATGCGGAAACGCCTCCGTACGAAGTTGCGGTGGAGATGAGGGAAAGCAGATATATCGATTATGCCACATTTGATGCGTTGTCGGTTTCAACTCATGCAGCAACGGAAAATTTGTCGGGCGATGTTACTGTCACGCTCACAATGGGCGTAAGGGATTGGACGGATGCTTCCGCTGTCTATATCCGTATGGAAAACGTTGCCATGGCAGCGACGCTTGCAAACGTCAATATTGCGGATGCGGCGGGAACGTTTTTCCGCCCCAAAGCAGTGGACTTTGTAAAGGAGGTCGGAACAACATCGTCTCCGGCGGAACAGGAGCCGATGATCATTAATATTTGGAACGGCTATCTGAAGTTTGACCTTTCGGCGGAGAATCTGAAAGTGATCGGGGGAAGCGGAACGGAGCTGCTTAAATCGGATGTTGCCGTTATACAGTTTGTGTTTTATTACAATCAAACAAACAATGTCAATATAGGCGACATTGTGGTGGAAAAGGAGGACGGTACGACTTTTACTGCCTTTTCTGTATCCGAGGCGGCGATCGGCGGCGGGGCAAATCAATATAATGCGAATGACTCTTTGGGCGGTGTGCTCGGGAGCACTCTTGAAGCGAATGCCCGTGTTGCGCAGCTGCAAGCGGATGAGGTAAAAAGTCACGATGCCGGTACCGCAGCCGACCAATGGCAGCAGTTCTACGGCATTATCCCGGGTGACGTAAGCATGTATGACGGCATCAGCTACTACATTGATAATTCCATTGGCGAAGGGGCTCTTTTCTTTAACAAATGCTTGCGGGAAAACGAGAAAAACGGGGTGATGGAGCATTGGTTCGTCGATGGGACTGCTTCGTATGCAACATATTATCCGGCAGACGGAGGAGAGAGCTATGTCGGTAATGCGAATGTCGTTCCGGAAGGATTTGTGGGGACGATCGTCGTACCGTTCAGCGATCTTCAAACACGATCGACCGCGCCTGCCACGATCGATGACGGTGTGCTCGATCTGACGAGCGTCTGGACGAGGCTGGAGTTTGCTATCGATACGCAAAACAACGACTATCCTGCCCGTTCGTTCATTATTAAGGATATCAAACTCGTTTCGGGCGCACAGCAGTATTACAATACTACGCAAGAAGTGAGTGAAGTAGGCGACGTACGGATGGTCAATTCTTTCAACTATATGGATGATTATGACCTTACGGGGGATTGGAACATCCAGTGGTCACTTTCTGCTGAGGCGGAGATCGCTTTGGTCGACAGCCCTGCGGAGGATGTGGTCGGCGTCGGCGGCAAAGCGATGCAGATCACTTGCGGGCAGCGTACGTCGGTGGCGGATGCAAACCAGGATGCGTGCATCCAGTGGAGCCTTAACAGTGAGCAGGGCAACGCAACGGGAGCGAAAGGGGTCACCTATTGGATCAAAAATACTTCCTACTCGCAGATCGGGTTCCGCTTTGAATTTGATTCGCTTGTCACGGTGGCTACAGGCGACGGCTCCTCTACGCAGGAAGCGCAGCGCTGGCAGAGTCTTCCGAATTGCCGTTATATGCTGTTTGATACAAAAACAGGGGCGGAACGAATGATGATGGGAAAGAGCGGCGTCTATATTCCTGCAGGGTTCGAAGGGTATGTCCGTATTGATTTTTCGCAGTTTACCAATCCGAATTGGGTGACGGTCGGCGGCGATCTCGATTTGAACAATCCCATCGTCACAACATACCTTATCATGAATTCAACGTATCATTACGGTGACAGCTTTATTTTCGATTCGCTCGGCTGGTATTACACCGACGTGGATCTGACGACGACTTTCCGGACCCCGGCGAACAGTTTTGCGGCTGCTATGAATTCGGACTATGATTTCACGAAAGGGGGAAACTGAAATGAAAGCATGGAAAAAGATCTTCGGTACGGCGGCTTTAGCTGCGTTGCTGTGTATTGCCGTCGGCTGCGGTCCTACGGAAGAGGCGGGGCAGGGCTCAGCAAAGCCTATTGACGGTACTCCCATTTTGTTTGACGAAACAACGGATTATTATAATATTGCCCCTTCCGTTGTGGAGGAAGGAAACGTTCGCTATATCTTTTATGCAGTGAATGCCACCGCCGGACAGACGGATACGGCGATCGCCGTACGGCGTGCGGAAAAGAGCGGAGATAACTGGTCCTACGGGGATAAAAAAGTCATAGTGCAGACATCCGAAAGCGGTTGGGACAGTGCGCATATCGCGAATCCCGACGTTATCAAAGGAACGTTCGGCTATAACGGCGAAACGTATTCCTGGCTAATGGCGTACCAAGGGAACGGAACGGATGCGGAAAATAATTACAGCATCGGGTTGGCGGCGGCAAAAGATCCTTTGGGCGAATGGGTCAAGATCGGAAACGATGCAGTTATAAAATATGACAGTGCAGGATATGGTACTGCGTTCGGTATCGGGGAACCTTCCTTGGTCAGTTACGACAAAGCGGGGAAAGTCTATCTGTTCCATACGATGGGCGATATGTACACGACGGGCGTATATGTTGCGGAACTTGACTGCACCGATCTCGGCGCAATAAAAGGAGCGTCCGTTTCCAATGCCGTTACGAATTTCGGGCTTACCGATCCGGGTGCTGCGGTCCCGACATTCAGTGATACGAATTTCAAATTGGATGAAACGTCAGGTACACTGTATTGCGTACGCAATTATTCTACGGCGGCTATGGCTCCGGTACTTCCGACGGCGGTACAGGTGATAAAAATGCCTATGGCAGATCTGTATGCGGTAAACGCGGAATGGGAAGAGGTGGAAACACAGATCAACGACCTCGACCTTTCGACGGATACGCTGGACGGATGGGAGCGGGTATACAGCGCGTGCATCGTCGGCGACGGATACGGCAGGGTTGACGGAGCGGAAGCGCTCGAACTTGCGCTTACCGTAACAAGTTTTGACAGGCAGACGTATGAGTACCGTTTCTATCAGGCAATCACCGGTTATACAGTAGAATTGGACGGGTGAGGGGATACATGAAGAAAATTTTGAGCATTGCCTTGGGTTGTTTGATGTTGTTGCCTGCTTTTGCTGCCTGTACAGATGGCGGCGGCGCCTCATCCGTGCCGGAAGGATATGTAAAGGCAGGGGAATACCTCTTTGCGGAAGATCCGGAAACGGAAGGTGCATTTTATAACTACTGTCCTTCTGTTTTGCAGACGGACGAAAACAACAGGCATATCTATTACTGTGCCAACCAGACGCCGAACGTGGTCGTGGACTGCATTGCGTATCGTCACGGTGTCCGAATCGACGGGGAGTGGTACTATGGACCGAAGAGCTATGTCGTAACTCCTACGTTGCAGACATGGGATCACGAGCATGATTGTGATCCGAATGTGATCATGGGCGAATTTTTCTACAATGGCGAGACGTATAATTATCTGATGGCGTTTCTCGGTTGTGCGCGGCAGGACACGCAGGTCAATGAAGTCGGGCTTGCGGTGGCAAAGCAACCGCAGGGACCGTGGATCAAGTGTGACGACATCAATCCTTTCATTCATTATGAATACGACGAAAGCCGTCCGAATGCTTTCCAATGGGGATATGGGCAGCCGTCGCTGGTCAGTGTGGATAAAAAGGGAAAGGTTTTGCTCGGCTATACCTGCGGTCCCGGAGGAGACGACTATGTAGAGTTAGGCCGTTGGGATCTTTCCGACCTGAACGAGCCGGTGAATGAATTTCGCGAGCGGGTGCCTATCAAAGGTATCAGTCAGTTTAATTCTACAGCGCCCGCGCCTTGTATCACGAATGCGGATTTTGCATATGACGAGACGTCGAAACGATTGTATATGATTTGCGACGCATTGCCGCTCGATACCGAAAATACGCCTGACTTTATCACGCAGGCGCTGTATGTCGGGTATTTGCAGGATCTTTCCGGAGAGGAAAATGAAATGGGAGATATTCTGACTTCCTATGACGGAAGGCCGTGGAATACGGTCGGGTTTATCACTCCGGAACTGACGGGCTATGCGCGCAACCATAACGGATGTATCATCCGCGATGGATACGGAAGGATTTTGCCGGGGGATGAGTTGCCGATCGGATATGCCGTATGCTACGACATAAACCTCGGAGGGCGTGCGGATCTGTTTTCGTATCGGCTGCGCGAATTGCAGATGAAGTTGTTATGAGGAGACGTGTATGAAAAAGTGGGTCAGCGTTCTCCTGTGTTATGTGCTGATTTTGCCCGTTCTCGCCGCTTGCGGCGGGAACGGGATCCCCGAAGGATATGAGCAGGAAGGGGAATACCTGTTTGCCGAAGATCCTGCGGAGGGGGCGTTTTACAACTATTGTCCGAGCATCTTGCAGGAAGATGAAAATACAAGACATGTCTATTACTGTGTTAACGAGCGGATGAACGTTGTTGTGGATTGTGTAGCTTACCGCAAAGGGATAAAAGTGGACGGAAATTGGTATTACAGTCCGAAACAATATGTGCTTTCGCCTACGGCGGGGACATGGGACGGAGAGCATGTCTGCGATCCGGATGTGGTGAAGGGTGAGTTCAGCTATAACGGGGAAACATACAGTTATTTGATGGCGTTTCTCGGTTGTGCCCGCACCGATACGGAAGTGAACGAAGTGGGTCTTGCCGTGGCAAAACAGCCGGAAGGTCCTTGGGTAAAATGCGATGCTGTTAATCCCGTCATCGATTATGAATATGATGAAAGCCGTCCGGAGGCCTTTCAATGGGGGTATGGGCAGCCGTCATTGGTAAGCGTCGATCAAAAGGGAAAAGTGCTGTTCAGTTATACTTGCGGACCGGGCGGCGATGACCATGTGGAGTTGGGAAGATGGGATCTTTCCGATCTGAACGAACCCATCAATGAATTTCGTGCGCGGGTCCCGATTACGGGTATTACGCAATTCAATTCATCCGCGCCAACAAGTTGTATTACAAATGCGAATTTTGCGTATGACGAGACGTCGAAACGACTGTATATGATTTGCGACGCATTGCCGCTCGATACCGAAAATACGCCGGATTTTATTACACAGGCGCTGTATGTCGGGTACATGGAAGACTTGACGGGGGCGGAAAACGTGGTGGGCGATGTTTTGAAGGAATACGACGGGCGCAGTTGGACCACGGTAGGGTTCATAACGCCTGCGCTTACCGGATATGCGCGCAATCATAACGGCTGTATCGTGCGCGACGTGTACGGAAGGGTCGCTTCATCTGCAGCGATTGAACTCGGATATTCGGTTTGTTACGGGATCAATCTTCCGGGAAGACAGAATCTGTTTTCCTACCGCATCAAAGATTTGGAGATGCAATTACCGACATGATAAAAAATATTTTATTGGATACCGACATCGGGATCGATTGCGACGATGCCGTTGCCCTTGCAGTACTGTTGAATCTGCAAAAAGCAGAAAGGTGTTTTATTGCGGGGATCACGGTATCGACGACTCGCGGCGGTGCATCTGCCTCAGTACGCGCGATTTGCGGGTATTACGGGGTGGAGGTGCCGCCCATCGGAAGATACAACGGAACACTGCTTCCGGCGGACGTTAAGAACGTTTATGCGAAGGGACTTGCGGAGAAATTTGGGTGTTCGGATGCGGCCGATGATGCCGTTGCGGTCCTGCGAGGTAAACTGGCTTCCGTTGCGGGGCGGTGCACGGTCGTGGCGATCGGTCCGCTCAGTAACATCGCCGCTCTGTTGCGTTCTCAACCGGATGCTTTCAGTCCGCTGACAGGTGTCGAAATTATGCGCGAAAAGGCGGAAGCATTGTATTTTATGGGCGGCTGCTTTGACGGGACGATCGGGGAAGAATTCAATATTGTACAGGATATTTCCGCCGCGCAAACGGTTGCGGCGCTTTGCCCGGTACCGATGGTCTGCATCCCGTTTGAAAGCGCGGCAGATATTCTGACAGGGAAAGATGTATTCTGTGAGTCAGGGAATCCTGTCGCTCTTGCCGAAGAGCGGCTGTTCGCTGCGGAATTTCCAGGTGTTTCGCCCATGGCAGGAAGGAGCAGCTGGGATCCCGTTACAGCGTATTTGGCGGTATGCGGAACGGAAAGGGCGGAACTCTCCGCTCCGGGGCAACTTATTGTAGAGGGGAACGGCAGGACGCGGTTTGTTCCGAAAGAAGGTGGGATGTTCCGCTATGTCGCAGGATGTGATAAAAAGTTTTTGGAAGAGGAGATAGAACGCTTGTCTCCGAGGGGATGACCATGATCGATAAAAAAATACGTGAATATTTATTACCGGAACGAATCCTTTGGGAGACAGGCGGCGTAAAAGAGGCTGAGAGCCTTTTGCGTTATAATAGCGATCAGGCTTTTTTCGGTGGTGCGCTTGGTTGTGTGCTGGAACCTGGGGCGGCTGTCCTGCTCGATTTCGGGAAGGAGCTTTCAGGCGGTGTGCGGATCGTCTGTAACGAATGCAGCGGAAGGAAGAACGCGCGTATTCGTATTACTTTCGGTGAGTCGGCCATGGAAGCGTTGCAGCCGATCGGGTGTAAAAATGCAACAAACGATCATGCCGTTCGTGACGAAGAGCTAACAGTTCCTTGGGTGGGGGAGCTTGAGTACGGTAATACAGGGTTCCGCTTTGTTCGCATAGAAAACAAAAGTACATATTCTTTTACGTTTCGTCAGGTTTTTGCCGTATATGTGCATTGCAATGCTGAGCGCATCGGTGAGTTTCGCTGCAGTGATGAACGGCTCGACCGCATTTGGGAAGTCGGGGCTCATACCGTTTTTTTGAATATGCAAGACTACGTTTATGATGGCGTAAAGCGGGACAGGGTGGTTTGGATCGGAGATATGCATCCCGAAACGAGCGCGATTCTGCGTTTGTTCGGGGCGGATGAACGTGTGGAACGCAGTCTTGAATTCGTGCGGGATAATACGCCGCCGTCGCAATGGATGAATGCGATCCCGTCCTATTCGATGTGGTGGCTGCGCATAGTATATGATTACTGGCTATACACAGGAAAGGAAAGTTTTATCCGACGTCAAATCCCGTATGTAAGGGAACTGTCCGAACGTTTTGCTGCATGTGTGGACGCGAATGGCGACATGACGATTACAGACAGGTTTATCGATTGGCCCTCTTCGGGCGATGCTGCCGCGCAGACGGAAGGAGTTCGGGCGTTGTTGAAAATTGCCTTGGGGTGCGCGGTTCGATTGCTGAAAACATTTGGCACGTCAACAGATACAGCGCGTATTGCTGCCTGCGAAAAGGCTGCGGACAGCTTGTGCCGCGCAAAAGCAAAACCGTGTTCCAATAAACAGGCGGCTGCGCTTTCCGTGTTGGCAGAACTTTCTGAGGCGGAAAAGACGAACGAAAGTCTATTTTCGGTAGAACCGTTGAAGGGGCTGTCTTCATTCTTGGGATATTATGTGCTGCAGGCGCGTAGCCGTGCCGGAGATACAAAGGGAGCGCTTGACCTTGTGCGTGGCTTTTGGGGGAAAATGGTTGAGCTAGGCGCAACAACGTTTTGGGAGGATTTCAATATCGATTGGGCAGAAGGTGCTAAGCCGATTGATACTGTTCTTGCTTCGGATGAATATGATGTACACGGAGACAATGGCGGGTACTGTTACAGTGGTTACCGTCACAGTTTGTGCCATGGTTGGGCGGCGGGGCCGGTGCCGTTCCTCAGTGAATGCGTGTTGGGTATACGGGTGTTGGAAGCCGGTTGCAAACGGGTGGAAATCGCGCCGGATCTCGGAGATCTGCAATGGGCGGAGGGGGCATTTCCCACGCCGTACGGACCTCTTTGGGTGCGGCACGAACGGGTCGGGAATACGATACGAACGGATTTCCGTGCGCCGAAAGAGGTCGAGTGTATTGTGCGGACAAAAGGCATCGCCCCGCAAAGGGAAAGAGAAAAGGAGATCCTGACCATATCGGTTTGAAATTGTAACAGGGCGGAAGCGTCCGGTCGCATTGAATATTATATTTGAGCAGCGTTAAAAGGGAATGCCTATGAAAACGATATATGTGGTTGGCAGTCTGAATATGGATCTTGTGATACATACGGATGCATTGCCGAAATGCGGGGAAACGCGTGCGGGCTGTGGGTTTATGAAAAATCCAGGGGGGAAAGGAGCCAATCAGGCGGCTGCCGCAGCAAAACTTGGCGGCAGAGTGTGTATGGTCGGCTGCGTCGGAAAAGAGAACGGTAAAGACCTGCTTGAGGCGCTTGCGCAAAGCGGCGTCGATACCCGGTATGTGCAGGTATATGACGATGTTCCGAGCGGAACAGCCGTAATCCTCGTGGTAGGCGGGGATAATCGGATTGTGCTTGACAGTGGGGCTAATGCGCGTGTAGGTATTTCTTTGATCGAAGAGGCGCTTTTGGGAGCACAGGCAGGGGACATTCTTGTGACGCAATGTGAAGTTTCTGTCGTCGCAGTGGAATATGCTTTGCGCCTTGCCAAAAAGAAAGGTATGACTACGATTTTTAATCCGGCTCCGGCTGCTGAACTTGGAACCGATGTCTTTACTTTTTGTGATTATATTGTTCCGAATCAGACTGAGACGGAATTTTACACAGGGGTCTTGCCTGAGGATGAAGAGGGCATACGCCGCAGTGCGGAGATCTTTTTGAGGCGCGGAGCAAAAAATGTGCTGATCACGCTCGGAGAAGAAGGATCTGTCTGCATAGGGGAAGCGGGCTGTGTAAGGATTCCGTCCTATAATGCGGGGAAGGTTTTGGATACGACGGCGGCAGGGGATACATATATCGGAGCGTTGGCGGTATGTTTGGCAGAAGATATGTCCTTGCGTAATGCAATGCTTTATGCAGGCGTAGCTGCGGGGCTGACGGTCACGCGCCAAGGGGCTCAGCAGTCAATGCCCTTAAGAGACGAAGTGATAAAATTATTTGAAAAGCTAACTTGATTTGAAACGAGGTGCGCCATAAAAATATAAAGATCAAGCCCCTTCGCGGAACTTCCGACGAGGGGCTTTGTTTTGTCGCTTCAGCATGAACGGACTCCGGTTTTGAAGGGGAGTAAAATTAGCTTTTCACCAGCAAAAAGGCGATACCCGATCGGGTATCGCCTTTTTGCTGGTGGGAAGAGGTAGATTCGAACTACCGAAGTCGGAGACGTCAGATTTACAGTCTGATCCATTTGGCCACTCTGGAATCTTCCCATTGGGCAGGATACACAATATATGGTGTATTTGATGGGTTTTATATCCTAAATACAGAGTGTATAGTTTTTCGGGCGAAATTCATTAGAGAATTATTAGAGAATTTCCATTATTTTTCTGTTTGTATCATGGTAGATACTGTTTTCAGAGCGTCGGTATTCAATAGATTATCATTGTGAAAATACGTTCGAGTGGTCGTTCCTATGTTGCTATGCCCCATCAAGCGGCTGATGGTGTAAATATCCGTTTTGATGCTTTTCTGAATCTGCCCAAACGTGTGCCGCAAGCCATATGGGGAGATGTGCGGTAAACCGTAGTCCAGCAATATCTTTTTGAGATGTCGGGCGAACATCCGCTCCAACAGTTGTTTGCCGTCTTGTGTTACG
Source organism: Clostridia bacterium (assembly GCA_017886545.1). Taxonomy (GTDB): domain Bacteria; phylum Bacillota; class Clostridia; order Christensenellales; family Borkfalkiaceae; genus Borkfalkia. Next base: position 539 of record JAGHJS010000022.1, on the reverse strand, counting down.
CAGAGATAGGGAGATTGAATATTGTGCGCCGTCTTATATCAGAATATCTCTTTGACGAAAGAATCTTCCAAAGGGAACGCGCGTACACTCTTTTCAGTTTTTGTATCGCCCGTGTCAAGGTATAGCTTTTGGTTTTTCCTTTTGACATATACCACAGCTTTATCAATTTGCAATATGTTCCCATGAATATCGTCGTTGGTTAAGGCTAACGCCTCGCTGGGGCGCAGCCCTAATCCGCCCATGAGCAAGACAGGGGTATAGATAGGGCTGTCGCAATCAAGGATCGCTTTCAGTAGCTGTTTTTATTGTTTCAAATCGTAGTACGGGGTTTCTTTTGGCGTGTATTGCGGAATCTTCAATTTGCGATAAATGTTGTTGTCAATCAAATCGACGCGCTCCATATAATTATACAGAATGGAAAGACATTGGCAGATAGTTTTGCATTTTCTCGGAGTATCAAGATGTGCGTTGATAAAATCCTGTAAAAGCATAGCGGTAGGTTGGGTAGGCTTCATCTGCCCGATTGCGTCGCAGACAAT
>JAGHJS010000021.1 GCA_017886545.1 Clostridia bacterium | reverse complement strand
CTACACCCGCCATAAAATTTGGCGCGCCTGAAGAGATTCGAACTCCCGACACATGGCTTAGAAGGCCATTGCTCTATCCGACTGAGCTACAGGCGCATGACCGTCGAGCGGCTCGGCTCTCATCGTTCTGTTTATTGGAGCGGGTGATGGGAATCGGACCCACGCAGCCAGCTTGGAAGGCTGGAATTCTACCATTGAACTACACCCGCGCTTCACAGTGCCAAATGATTATAGCAAAACGCGGGGGCATTGTCAAATCATTTTTGCGCACATTCTCCCCTTTTTTATCAAAATTTTACCGCCCTGCGAATTTTTCGGAACGGTTGACGTTCTCCCTTTTTTCCTGTATAATTGATACAGGGAAGACGGCAACTGCCGTGATAAGGAGGTACGATATGGAACGCTACATCAACGAAGCCAAAGGCAAGGAGTGGACGATCGAGATCGTCGGCACCGAAGTTCGCACCACGATCGGCAAGATCGGCGAAAAGGGCGTGCTCGGCACACGCGGCCTGACCACCATCGAACTTGCCGAAGAAAAGAAGGCGCAGCTCATCCGCGAAAAGCTGAAAGCGGGATTTGTGAAGGTACAGGACCCGCCCGCCGCTGCGGAAACGGAAAAGACGGAAGAGCCGAAGGGCTGAACGCTACACACACGACAACGCAAGAGCGCGGAGATCCCGCGCTTTTTTTTGTTCCCCTACACCTCCACGATGGTGGCGACCGCCTTTTTGCCGTGGATGACGAGGTAACAGTAACTTTGGCGCACGCCGAAACGGGTCATGCAGCCGGGGTTCACAAGGAGAACGCCGCCCTCCTCGCGCACTTCCGCCTGATGGGTGTGCCCGTACAGCGCGATGTCGCACAGCCGCTCTTTGGCGGCGGAAACGAGGCGCTCCGTGCCGCCCTTCACCCCGTAGCGGTGCCCGTGGCAGGCGAAGATGCGGCGCTGTTCGACGTCCAGCACCAATTCGCTTTCGCCGCCGTAAAAATCGTTGTTGCCCGCAAGCAGGTACGTTTTTTCGGGATAGGCGCGCAGCACGCCGCGCATATCCGACACACCGTCGCCGAGGTGGATGATATAGTCGCACTCCGCAAGCACGCGCGCGATCTTTTGCAGCGGCGCGGCGTTGCCGTGCGTATCCGACAAAATGACGAGAGTTTTCATACAGCCGCCCGCGCGCTCACTCCCCTTGCAGCATCCGCGCCAGCGCGCGCAGCGCCTTGCCGCGGTGCGAAACGGCATTTTTTTCGGCGGGCGAAGCGACCCCGAAGCCCTTTGCAAGCTCGCTGCTGTAAAAGAGCGGGTCGTACCCGAACCCTTCCGTGCCCTGCGGCGCGGTCATGATCTTCCCGTACGTTCTGCCGTTTGCGGTCCATTCCCGTCCGTCGGGGAACACCAACGCCACGCAGCTTTCAAAGTATGCGCCGCGCTTTTCCTCGGGCACGCCCGCAAGTTTTTGTAATAGCAGCGCGTTGTTTGCCGCGTCGTCGCCGTGCACGCCCGCAAAGCGCGCGCTGTACACGCCGGGCGCGCCGCCCAGCGCATCCACGCACAGCCCCGAATCGTCCGCTAAGGCGGGCCGCCCCAGCGCCTTGCACACGGTGCGCGCCTTGATGAGCGCGTTCTCCGCAAAGGTCGCGCCCGTTTCTTCGATGTCGCCCGCAAACCCCGCCTCCTGCATGGAGAGGATCGCAAAGCCCGTAAAAATTTCCGCTATCTCGCGCAGCTTGCCCTTGTTGCCGCTCGCGACCACGATCGTCTGCATCGGTTCCTCCTCCTTTCCAGCCCGCGGCGGCAAATGCCGCCCGCGGCGAAATCTCCTTCGTTTGCGGACTCTCCGCAAAACGCCTACGGCAGGATATGCCCCGCCGCCATATAGATCTTGTACCACTCCTCGCGGGTGAGGCAGGCGTCCGCGCCCGCTGCAATGTCTAAAAGGTGCGCGGGCTTGACGGTGCCCGTTACGACCTGCATTTTGGCAGGGTGACGCAGGATCCACGCCGCGACGGCCGCCGCCTTGCCGATCCCGTGCGCCTCGCCCACGGCTTCGAGTACGGCGTTGAGTCCGGCAAACTTTTCATTGTCCAAAAACACGCCTTCGAAAAATCCGTAGCGGAAGGGCGACCACGCCTGCACCGCCATACCATGCAGGCGGCAGTAATCGAGGATATACCCGTCATGCGAAATGCCCGCGTCGGTGCACATATTCACTTCAAATCCGCAGGAGATCATCCCCGCGTGCGCGGGTGAAAATTGCAGCTGGTCGGCGATGAGCGGCTGTTTCACGCACGTTTTCAGCACCTCGATCTGACAGGGGTGCATGTTCGAAACGCCGAACGAGCGCACTTTCCCCTCTTTTTCCAATTTGTCGAACGCGGCGGCGACTTCCGCAGGTTCCGCAAGCGCATCGGGGCGGTGCAGAAGGAGCACGTCCAGATAGTCGGTGCGCAGCCGTCTGAGCGAGCCGTCCACTGCCTCCAGGATATGCTTTTCGGAAAAGTCGAACATGACCCCCGGCACGATGCCGCACTTCGATTGCAGCACGATCTTTTCCCGCGCGACGCCCAGCCGCGCAATCGAAGCGCCGAACGCGCTTTCGCATGCGCCCCCGCCGTAAATGTCGGCATGGTCGAAAAAGTTCAGCCCGTGTTCGAGCGCGGCGGAGACAAACGCATCGCACTCTTTCTCTCCGAGCGCGGCAAGCCCCATGCATCCGACAGCGACCGCGGGCACGCGCCGATCGCCGAGTTGTACAAATTTCATAGAAATCCCTCCCTGCTTCGTTCCCTGCCATTATACACCTTTTCCCGCCGTGCGGCAACCGTTTGGCGCATTTTCTCCGCCGCAGCGCCCCCGCGACGCACCTCTGCCCCTGAAAACGGCAGACAAAAATATCGGAAAGATCGCATCCTTTGCTGTTTACGATCATTCCGTGTTCCGTATTATCGTTTTTTTATCGTTTTTATCAACCAAGTATCCCCCTGCGTTGATAAACAAGCCCGTTCCTGCTATAATACGGACAAACGACCGCAAGGGGGAAAACGTATGAAACGCATTGCATGCCTGCTCGCCTGCCTCCTGGGCTTATGCCTTTTTGCCGGCTGCGGCGGCACGGAGAACACGCCCGAAACGCCCGAGCATCCCGACGCCTCGCTCGGCGAACATTTTGACGCGGTAGACACGACCGATCTGGAAAAGGTCGTCACCGCGCCCACCTTTGCCGTACCCGAAGACGCGCGGGAAGACGAAACGCTGTTCACGCCCAATTCGCTGTTCGGCGACAACATGATCTTACAGCGCAACGCCGTGACCTGTATCTGGGGCAGCACGACGGCGGACGAAGTTGCCGTGCGCATCGACGGGGCCACCTATTACGGCACGGTGGAAAACGGCACGTTCACGGTCTACCTTGCCCCGCACGCGGCGGGGAGCGGGTATACCCTCGAACTGCTCTCAACGCAGGGCAAGCGCACGGTGGGAAACGTATGCTTCGGCGAAGTGTTCCTCCTCTCGGGGCAGTCGAACATGGCGTGGAGCATGGCGATGAACGCGAACGGCGACTTCGGCGTGCATTCGGGCGCCTACAAACCTTCCGACACCGAGCCGACGTACAGCCAGTTTGCAGGCGACAGCGCCGAACGCAACGCGGCGATCGCGGCGCGCGTCGCCGAAAAACTTGCCGCATGCACCTATCCGGATATCCGCCTGTACAATGTGCCCTTGCGCGCAGCGGAAGACCCCGTCTACGCCGAAAACCAAAAACAGACGGACGCGGGCGGCACATGGACGCCGTGTACGCCCGAAACGATGACGGCGTTCTCCGCCGTCGGGTGTTGGTTCGGCACGACGCTGCACGAACTGACGGACATCCCCGTCGGGCTCATATGCGCCGCGCTCGGCTCGACGAACATCCCGACCTGGATGAGCGAGGAGACCTACGAGGAAAACAGGGACGTATGCATGTACGGCGGCGACCGCACGCAGGACGAGTTCAACCGCGCCGCACGCTGCTACAATCAATACATCTATCCTCTGCTCGGCTATAAATGCAAGGCGGCGGTGTGGCACCAGGGCGAAGGGCAGCCCCTCTCCTACGGCGATTCGCTCAAAGCGCTGATCGGCGGCTGGCGGGAGGATTTCGGCTATGAACTCCCCTTCCTGATCGTCGGGCTGCCGCGCTACGGCGAAAACGACGAAGTGCCCGCGGGCTACGCCGCGACGGACGCGGGCGAAGGCACGCTGTCCGCCTCGCCCTTTGCGATCCGCGAAGAACAGAAGCGCGCGGAGGATCTGCCCGCCGTATATCGCACGGTGAACGTGGACGCGGGCGATTACGACGAACTGCACCCCGCCGACAAAGACACGGTCGGCATCCGCCTTGTGTGGAAGGTGATGGACGCGTTCTACGGCGCGGAAGGGAATTGGAGCTCCCCCGAACTGCTCTCCGCCGCCCGCAGCGAAAACGGCGTGCTCCTCACATTCCGCAACGCGGCGGGCGGCATGGTCGTCGAAAACAATTCCCGCAATCTCGAAGCGGCAGGCGCGGACGGCGTATACTACCCCGCGCGCGCGGCGTCCGTCGGCGATAACGGGGTCGAAGTCACCTGTTCCGCCGTAGAGGAGATCGTCTCCGTGCGGTACGGGTACCTAAACTACCCGAAACTCGACCGCAACGACGTGCGGCTGTATATGTCGCTGTTCAACGGCGCGGGGCTGCCCGCAGACCAGTTCGTCGTGACCATTGAGGGCTGACCCCTGAAAACGGCAGGCGAACCCCGCCGCCCAAATAAACACAGCCGTCCAGACGCACCGTGTCGACCAAACCAACAACGCCGCGCGAAGCCCCCGCCCACAGTGGGAGTCCCCACGGCGAAAGGTACCGCTTTTGTCGGTTCTGTTGACAAACCGCACTTCGTGTGCTATGCTATACCCGTGCCGCCTGCGGCGGCACGGGTATACTTTTTTTGTCCCGAAAAAGTTGACTTACCCCCCCCCGACTATGCTATCATGGTCGTACATGCGGCGATCCGCACACAGACGGTGAAAAAACAAGGAGAAACTATGCGTACCCCCGTATTGGAGATCAGCCATTACACCAAGAGCTACGACGGCAAGCGCAACGCGGTGAACGACCTTTCGCTGACCGTATGCGAAGGCGACATCTACGGATTTATCGGGCAGAACGGCGCGGGAAAGACGACCACGCTGCGCGCCTGCGCGGGCGTGCTCGATTTCAGAGAGGGCGACATCCGCATCGGCGGCTGCTCCGTCAAAAAGGAGCCCGTTCGCTGCAAGCAGATGACCGCCTACATACCCGACAACCCCGACCTGTACGACTTTCTGACGGGCATCCAGTACCTGAACTTCGTTGCGGACATCTACGGCGTGGACAAGGCGCTGCGCAAAGAGCGCATCGAGCGCTACTGCGGCATGTTCCGCATCGAGGGCGACCTGGGTTCGCTCGTCGGTTCGTACTCGCACGGCATGAAGCAGAAACTCGCCGTGACGGCGGCGCTTTTGCACGAGCCGAAGCTGCTGCTGTTGGACGAGCCGTTCGTGGGATTGGACCCCGAAGCCGCTTACCGCCTGAAAGAGGTGTTCCGCGAACTCTGCGAAAACGGGTCCGCCATCTTCTTTTCGACGCACGTTCTGGACGTGGCGGAAAAGCTGTGCGGGCGCATCGCCATCATCAAGGACGGGCGGCTGGTCGCAGACGGCGCCACCGACGAGGTGCGCGGCGACGAGAGCCTGGAACAGGTCTTTTTGGAGGTGCTCGGCAGTGAAGGCTAAATGGGCGCTGCTCACCAAAGTCCAGCTATTGGAATTGCTCGGGGTGAACAAGGCGCGCCATTCTTCGGACGGGCGCGCAAAACGCCGCTTTTTCGGCGCGGCGGCGGTGCTCGGCATCGTCGGACTGATCCTCGTCGCGTTCACGGCGTCGGTGTGCGTGCTGCTCGCCGAACAGGGAATGGGCGGGCATGTACCCGCTTTCATGCTCGCGATCGCCTCGTTCACCGTCTTTTTATACGCGCTCGTGCGCGGCGCGGGCGGGCTGTTCGCCGTGCGCGACTATGACCTGATCATGAGCATGCCCGTTAAAAAGCGGGATATGATCGCCTCGCGCCTGCTCGTTGCGTACCTGACCAACCTTGCGTTCACGCTGGTGTTTATGCTGCCCGCGATGGTCGTGTACTTTGTGTACTGCGACTTTACGTTCGGGGCATTGGGCGCGATCGTGTTTGCGGCGATCTGCGCGCCGCTTGCGCCGCTCGCCGTGGCGCTGACGGTCGGCACCCTCCTCTCCGCGCTGACGGCGGGGTTCAAATACCGCAACGTGCTGCGCGCCGTGTTCGGCATCCTCGTGTTCGGCGCGCTGATGGCGGTGTACATGCTGTTCACCCTCTCCGCGAATGCGGACATCGGCGCGGACCTTTCGAACATCGCAAGCGTGCTCATCGGCAAGGCGTATCCGCCCGCGCTGCTGCTCGATCTGACCCTTACGGGCGGCGCGGTGTGGGGCGTGTTCGCCTTTGCGGGCGGCTCGCTGGCGCTGGCAGCAATTTTCTGCCTGATCGTTTCGGCTTGCTATACGCGCATCCATTTTTCCCTGCAGGCGCGCAGCGCGAAAAAAGCGTACAAAGCGGAGCAGATCAGGCGTTCCTCCGCCTTTTCCGCGCTCGTCAAAAAGGAGTTCAAGCGGCTGTTCGGCTCCTCCGCATACATGTTCAACAGCATAGGCGGGCTGGTCGTGCTCATCGTCCTCGTCATCGTCATGCTGGCGGGGTTCGGCGACTCGGTGTTCACCGACGCGCGCATCCTGCCCAACGTGCCCTATTCGCTGGCGGGGCTGTGCGCCGCGATGCTCGGCACCGCCTGCCCCGCCGCCTCCGCCCTCTCGCTGGAAGGGAGCGCGCGCGGGCAGCTGTTCGCCATGCCCGTTTCCGCGCGCAAGATCCTGCTCGCCAAGGCAATGCCGACCTTCGTGCTGGACGGCGCCGCTTCGGCGGCGGTCGCCGTCGTCTGCTGCGCCATTTCGGGCGCGGCCTGGCCCGCCTATATCCTCTGCCCCCTTTCGGGCGTCGCGGCGGCGGCGCTGGTCGCGCTCGGCGGCATCTTTTTAAACTACAAATACCCGAAATACGAATGGACGCAGGAGATACAGGTCGTCAAGCGCGGCGCGCCCGTCATGATCCTCTCCTTCGGCATGCTCATCCCCGGCATCCTCGTGACGGTGCTCTCGCTGCTGTTCGGGTGGATCCCGCTCGCGGCGCTCGCCGTCCTCTGCGCCGTCCTCGCCGTCCTCGTGTTCGTCCGCCTGAAAAAGGTACAGCTGTTCGTCTGAACGATGGGAACGTGCTTTCTTTGAACAGAACGCGCTCCCCTTCCTCTTCGGCAGGCGCCGCCCGTTCGGGCGGCGCCTGCTAAACAGCGAAACGGCGCGGGCGCCTTCCGCCATACGCGGAAGGCGCCCTTTTTATGCGCTGCGGCGGCGGGAAATTCCCGCCGCCGCAGTCTATTTTATGATATGGTTCAGATCGCCCAGCCGCCGTTTTTAAAGATCGGGATGCGGCTGCCGTCCGCGGCTACGCCCGTGACGGAAAGATCTTCCGTGCCGATCATAAAGTCTGCATGCACGACCGAGTCGTTCACGCCCATCGCCCTGATCTCGTCAAGGGAATAGCCTTCCCAGCCCGCGACGCAGTTGTTGAACCCCCTGCCCAGCGCCAGGTGGCAGGACGCGTTTTCGTCGAACAGCGTATTGTAGAAGAGCGCGCCGCAGTTTGCGACGGGGCTGTCGTACGGCACGAGCGCGCATTCGCCGAGGTACGCCGCGCCCTCGTCCATGCCGATGAGCTTTTTGAGCGCGCCCTTGCCCGACGAGGCGTGCACTTCGACGACGCGTCCCTCTTCAAACCGAAGCGAAAAATTGCGGATAAGCTGCCCGCGGTAGGAAAGCGGCTTCGTGGAATACACGACGCCCTCCGCCTCGCCGCGCTTGGGGGTGGTGTACACCTCCTCCGACGGGATGTTCGGGTTGAACTTCACGCCCGAAAGGGTCTCTTCCTCGCCGCCGAGGAACAGACCGTTTTTCATCAGCCCGACGCGCAGGCGGGTGCCGTTGTCCGCCTCGTATTCGAGGGCGGTCAGCTGCAGCGCGTTCAGGACGCGGCACTTTTCGGCAAGCTGCGCGTTGTGCGCCTGCCAGTTCGCGATGGGGCTGCCCTCCATCGAACGTGCGCAGCGCAGGATCGCGTACCACAGTTTTTCCTCCGCGGCGGACGCGGGCAGGCGCGGGAACACCTTTTTCGCCCATTCGCGCCCGGGCACGGCGGCGATGCACCACTGGTATTTGTTCTCCATTTTGTCGCGGTAGGGCTTGGCGACCTGCGCGCGCGCCTTCAACGCGCGCGCATATTTCCCCTCGTCCACGCCCGCCATGCCGTCGGGGCTTTCGCTTTCGATGTACAGCCGCGCGGGGAGCGTGCGCGCTTCATAGCGCAGCTTCTCCTCCTCCCATGCGGCGACGCTGCCGAGCGTATCCTCGCTCTCGCGCAGGGCGGCGAGCCTGCGCAGCGGCTGGTACCCCCACTCCACGCGCACGCTTGCCGCGCCCGCGCGGTAGCATTCCTCCGCGACGAGCGCCACAAACTCCGCCTGGTCCGCCTCGGCGGTGATGCGGACTTCCTGCCCCTTCTGCACGTTCAATCCCGTGCGCGCGAGCAGCTTCGCATAATTCATCAAAACAGTGCGCTGCATATGCTCACCTCAGTTCTTCGCTCCAGTTGCCGTCCGTAAAGACGGGCACGCGGCGGCCGTCTCTGGTCACGCCCGTGACGCACAGATCCTCCGCGCCGATCATAAAATCGACGTGCACGGACGAATCGTTCACGCCGAGCGCGGCAAAGTCGTCCTTCTGCATGGTCTCAAACCCTTCGATCGTATTCGAATACCCCCTGCCCAGCGCCAGGTGGCAGCAGGCGTTTTCGTCGAACAGCGTGTTGTAAAAGAGCACGCCCGTGTTGTTGATGGGCGAATCGTAGGGCACGAGCGCGCATTCGCCGAGGAATTCCGCCCCCTCGTCCATGGACAGGATCTTGCGCAGCAGCGCCTCGTTCTTCTCCGCGCCGCATTCGACGACCCTGCCGCCCGCAAAGCGCAGCCAGAAATTTTCAATGAGCTCGCCGCCGTAAGAGAGCGGCTTCGCGGCATAGACGATGCCCTCCGCCTCGCCGCGCTTGGGGGTGGTGAAGCACTCCTCCGACGGGATGTTCGGGTTGAAGTGCTCGCCCGAAACCGTCTTTTTCCGCCCCGCAATGAACTTTGCCCCGTCGATGAGCCCGACGCGCAAATCGGTGCCGTTTCCGCTTTTGTATTCGAGGGCGGCAAGCCCGAGCGCGTTGAGCTTATCGCACTTTTCGCGCAGGGCGCGGTTGTGCCACATCCAGTCGGTGAGCGGGTCTTTCCCGTCCGCGCGGGAGACCTGTAAGATCAGCTCCCACAGCCTTTCGACGGCGGTGTTCGCGCGCTCTTCGGGGAACACCTTTTTCGCCCAGCCCGCCGAAGGGACGGCGGCGACGCACCATTGGTAACGGTTGGTCATCGCGTCCGTGTACGGTTTGGTGATGGCGGAACGCGCCATTTCGGCAAGGGTCAGCTTTTCGCGGTCGGCGCCCTTCATGCCGGCGGGATCGGCGGATAAAATTTTGATGCGCACGGGCGGCGTTTCGGCACGCGCCCTGAGCCGCTCCTCCTCCCACGGCCGCACGGCGGCAAGCTCCTTCACCTCTTCAAAACGGGAAGCGAGCTTCAAAAGCTGCGCGTTCTCCCATTCCACGGTGACCTTCCCCGCGCCCGCGGCGTAGCATTCCTCCGCCAGCACGGAGATGAACTCGTGCGCCTCCGTCTGCGCCGAAATGACGACGTGCTGCCCAGGCTGCACGCTCGCGCCGATGCGCGCGATGAGTTTTGCATAATTTTTGATCAGCGTCTTTTTCATATCGTTCCCGCGCCGTACCCTTGCTCACATGTACACTTACGCACATGCGCCGCTGCGGCGCTCCTGTTTAGCAATATCATACACTTTCCGCACGGAAAAGTCAATCTTTCGCCGCAAACGGCGGCATTTCTCCCTGTATAGCGCTCCCTTTTATGCCGCGTCCCGCACGGCGGGGCGCAAACGGAGCAAAGCGGTTGCGTTTTGTCGCAGGCGGGTGTATACTGGTTGCATGAAGATCGCGTCTCCGAAACTTCCCGAACAACTGCAGCCGCTCGCCGCCGAAGAGGCGGAAACTCTCCTTGCCGCCGAAGAGCGCGTATACGGCGCCTGCCTTGCGGGCGGGCAGCCCCTGCGCTTTCCGAACGCCGCCTTTGCCTGCACGCGGTTTTCCTCCTGCAGCTTTACCGCAGCGCTGCTGAAGGGCGCGGATTTTGCGGACTGCGTGTTCGACCGCTGCGATTTTTCGGGCGCGGACTTTGCGGGCGCTTCCTTCCGCCGCGCGGAATTCTGCGAATGCAAGGGCGTCGGGGCGGACCTTTCGGAGAGCTCGGTATCGGACGCCGTGTTCGACAAGTGCAATTTTTCGTACGCCAACCTTTCGCACGCGAAACTGCGCGATGTGCGCGCCGCCTCCTGCGACTTTTCGTATGCGGACCTCGACGGGTGCGCGCTGCGCAATTTCGAAACGGACAAAACGCGGTTCGTGCGCACAAACTTTTTCGGCACGCCGCTTAAAGGCGTAGACCTCTCCTCCTGCACGCTTGCGGGGCTGACCCTTTCGGCGCAGCTCACCGAGATACGGGGCGCCACCCTCTCGCGCCTGCAATGCGCCGACTTTTTGCGCGCGCTAGGCGTGAATATCAAAGACTAGCCGACGAAGCCCCCGCCCCGCAAGGCAAGATCAGCCGTCCACGTTCAGCCGTCCACGCTTTAGCTGGGAAAAATCAGCCGCCCAAATCAGCCCTCCACGCTTTGGCAAGGCGCAGTAAAGCACGCGCCCGCGGATCTTCCGCGGGCGCGCTTTTTATATTTTGTTCCGTTCCGGGCGCACAGGCTATCCGTTGCGTCCGTCGCCGTGCGTTTCTTTTGGCAGCAGCCCCGCTTCACGCTGCTTTTTCGTGACGCGGAAAGTCAGTTCCGTCATGACGAGCATCAGGACGGCGAAGGCAAGCAGGTATGCGGGCATGACGGCAAACCCGACCGCCCTGCCGAGGACGCCGAACAGCGGCGGAATGAACGTGGAACCGACGTAAGCGCTCGCCATCTGCACGCCGATGATGGAGCCGGAATATTCCGCTCCGAAATTGCCGGGCGTGGAATGGATGATGCTCGGATAAATGGGCGCGCAGCCGACGCCGATGACGACAAACGCCGCGATCGCCACGGCGGGCGGCGCGGGAATGAACAGCGCGGCGGCGCCGCAGCACAGAACGCAGGCGCCGATGACGATCATCCTGCGGTCTCCGAGCTTATCCGCGATAAACCCGCTGACGAACCGCCCCGCCGTGATTCCTATGTAAAAGAGGGACGCCAGCTGCGCCGCCTGCTCCGCCGTGAAGTCTTTGACCTCCGCAAAATATGTGCTCGCCCAGGACATCGCCGTCGCTTCCGCCGCGCAATAGGCGAAAAACCCGATCAGCAGGAACGGCACGCCTTTCTTTTTCAACGCGCCGCGCAGGCCGATGCTCTTCTGCGGAGCGGACTCCTCTTTTTTGCAGGCTTTCCAGACGGGCAGGGTCAGCAGCAGAAGCGCCGCTATGCCCAACTGCACATACCCGACGATGCGGTAGCCTTCGTTCCATACCGATTCCGACAGCGCATACCCCATCACAAAGGGGCTGACGATCGTTCCGACGCCCCAAAAGCAATGGAGCCAACTCATATGGCGGGAGGTATAATGGAGAGCGACGTAGTTGTTCAGCGCCGCGTCGACGGCGCCCGCCCCGAGCCCGTAAGGAACGGCAAAGAGGAGCAGCATCCAGAACCGCGTGGAAAAAGAAAACCCGAACAGCGCGGCTGCCGTAAGAAAAACGCTGACGACCGTTACGCCCCGCGTACCAAGTTTTTTTGTCAGGCGGTCGGATAAGAGGCTGGAAACGATCGTGCCGCCCGAGATGATCATGGTCACAAACCCCATATACGATACGGGCACCCCGAGATCGGCGTGAATGGCAGGCCACCCCGAACCGAGCAGCGAATCCGGCAGCCCCAGGCTGATAAAAGCCAGATAAATGAGCGCAAGCAATAACGAAACCATCGCAACATCCTCGGCGCGCCGCAAAATGCGGGTGCGCCCGTCCTCCTCGCGCCGTTATGTAGTCTTTTCCGTCTTTGGCACCGCAAGCAGCGGAAAAAACCGCCGCACAGGCCGTATATTGTACAGGACTTCGACCAACAGAAGGGCGCATACCGTGCAGAGCGCGCCCTGAAGCGCGTTCCCGACCAGGCTCGCCGCGCCGCCCGCCAAACCGTACAGGCAGCATTCGAAGGCAAAATACCCGAACACCATCCATGCCTCGGCGAGGATCGCCGCATGCAGGCGCGCCAGCGCGTCCGCACGGTCGCCGCGGAAGAGTTTTTTGAACAGCCGCCAGACAAAATAGGCGCATACCGCGTCAAGCCCTTTCACAAAAAACGTGACCGGCGCATAGAGCGCGTATCCGCTGAGGATGTCCGCAAGCCCGCTCCCCACCGCCGCGGCAACGCCGCCGCACACGGGCCCGAGGCACCAGCCCGCCAACAGCACGAACACGTCGCCCAGGTTAAAATACCCGAACGGGAGCGGGATGACGACGGCGAATGTCGCCACACAGCACAGCGCGGCAAACAGCGCCGTAAAAGCGAGCTTTTTCGCTATGGGAACGGACGGACGCCTGTCCGCGCCCGTACCGCTTTCTTTCCGTCCTTTTTCCATGGTATTCTCCTTACGGCAGGCGCAGCAGCGTGCGCGCGTTGCCGCTGTAAATTTTTTCGCGCTCTTCGGGGGAAAGCGCCATTTTATCCAGCCACGCGAGCATGCTCGCGGGCGTATCCCACGGGCAGTCCGTACCGAACAGCACCCTGTCCGCCCCGAACGCGCGGATGACCTTTTCGCCGAGTTCGGGAGAGGCGCAGCGGGAGGCGTAGCTCGTATCGATGTACACCGTTGTGGAAGCGAGCTCCCCGATCGCCTCCTCTTCCATGCGCTGCCCGCCGAGGTGCGCGACGACGATCTTTGCGCCTTTGAATTTCTCCGCCACCCTGCGCATGCGCGCGGGACTCGTTTTTACGGGCGGGCCGAACCCGAGGTCTTTGCCGCCGTGGAAGAGCATGACAAGCCCCAGCTCTGCGCAGCGCTCGTAGAGGGGGAACGCCTTTTCGTCGTCCACAAAAAAGTTCTGGTACTCGTTGTGGAATTTGACGCCCTTTACGCCCGCGGCTTTGAGCCGCGCCAGCTCCGCGAGCGCGTTTTCCGAATCGGGATGCACCGAACCGAAGGGGATGATGTCCGCCTCGTGCACGAGCGATATCGCAAAATCGTTGACGTGACGCTCTGTGCGCGGCGCGACGGCGATGTTCAACAGCACGAACGTATCCACCCCCTGCCCGTGCAGCACGCGGCGGGTGTCCGCGAGCGTGCCGTCCGTAAAGGCGGGGATGTGCGCCTTTTCCGCAAGCGAGCGCACCGCGCCCGCCGCCAGTTTGTCCAGCCATGCATGGGAATGAAAGTCGATCAGCATATAAACTCCCTCGCGGATTTCTCGGCAGGCTGCTGCCTGCGGCTAACGAAGCCGATTTTGCGAAGCGGCTGCTTGCAGACATTTATGCAAAATCGGCGAAGTTGACGGCGGCGTAGCCGCCGCAATCCTGCGATTTTGAGGAAAACCGCCGCCACTCTCACTACGTTCGAGATGGCGGAGGTTTTCCTCGTTGCGGCATTTTTCAGAGCACACCTTTATAGAAATGCCGCAACTTCACCTTTCCTGTGTAAGCCGTAAGCATACGGCAAATTGGGGGCGCTTTCCGAAAAACGCGGTTTTCGGACGCGCAATTTGATTATTGCAACTGTTCACGCATTCCTCGCGCAAAGGCTCTGCGGAATGCCATGAGTTAAGGTGCAAAATCTTTTGTCATCCTGAGCGGAGCGAAGCGGAGTCGAAGGATCTCTATAAAAATAAAGACGATATTCGAATAGAGATCCCTCGACAGGCTCGGGATGACAGGAGAGCAGCAGCCCTTTTGTGTCACCCTGAGCGGAGCGGCGGCGGAGCCGCCGCGCAGTCGAACGGGTCTTTGCCCCGCCGCACGAAGGTTGGATACAGATAGTGTTGCCACATAAACTGTATAGAACTCTCGCGGCAACATTCCAAAGATTTCTCCGCTCGCTGCGCTCGGTCGAAATGACACAGGGGTTCTATGTGTCACCTTGAGCGGAGCGGCGGCGGAGCCGCCGCGCAGTCGAAGGATCTCTGTTCAAATATTGTCAATATTCCCATAGCGATCCCTCGCGGGACTCGGGATGACATGGGGCTCGCCCCGATGCCTGCAAAAAATTCCGCGCCTCTCCGTTCATGTTCAATCCAGCCGCTTTACGCTGCCCACGCTCTTTTTGTTTTTGAAGTACCCGCGCAGCAGCCAGCCCGCTGCCGCCAGCGCGAACACGGCGGAAAAAACGACGTTCAGGATAAGGTTCGTCGCCCCGCCCGACGTGGCAAGGTCGGCAGCGATCTTTGCAAACGCCGAAGCGTACCCGCCGAGGTCCGCCATCGCCGAAACGTACAGGCAAACAAGGTACCCCGCCCCCGTACAGACGAGCGTGAGCGCCCCGCAGGCGAGGACTTTATATACAGTTTCCTTTCCGCCGAATTTTTTATACAGCCACGCGCCGACAAACGGCCCGATGAGCGCGCCCGGCGCGCCGAAGGAGAACCAGAACCAGCACGCGGCGAAGATCGCCGCCGCAAGCACGCCGCCCAGCAGCGCGCCGAGCGTGGCGAGCGGCTTTTTGTCCTTGCGCGCCGCCTCCTCCGCACGCTTGGCTTGGATCTGCAGATACGCCTGTTCGAAGCACGGCTCGTGCGCGCGGAACGGGATATCCGAATCGCTCATCTCCACGCAGTTTTTCCCCAGCTCCTCCCCGCAGTACGGGCAGCGGTCGGCGCCCGCAAACCCGTTTTTGGCAAGGTGCGCCGTGATCGTATCCAGGATGTGCGCGACGCGGCGCCAGGTATCCGTGGACGACTTCGGGCAGACCATCAGCCCGATGCCGACCACGCCCGAATCGGCGATGCAAAGTTCCTTTTTTTTGCGGATGAGCCACTTTTTGAGCTGCTCTTCCTTCCCGTTCGCCTTTGTTACGACGGTGACGAGGCAGGCGGGGTTGCCGAAGGGCACGCGTTTGACGTGCACGCGGTAGCCGTTCCACACCCCGTAGCAGCAGTGCTTGCCGCGCTCCAGCCCGTACGCCGCCGCAAAGGAATCCAGGTTGTATTTTTTTGTCTTTTGTCTCTCTTTTTCTGCCATCATGTCTCCTCGCCGTCGGGCGGCGGTATCTGCTGTATTTCTTCTTCGAAGGGGGAAGCCACGTCGCCCTCCACCCCTCCGGGGCGCACGAGCCGCTCCCCGCGCACGTCCATTTTCAGCGCCGCCCTGTCCTCGAACATGATGCCGCGCTGGATCTTGGAATAGCCGTATTTTTCGCGGATCTTCCCCACCGCTTCCTCCGCGCGCGCCTTTTTATCATAGTCGCCGCTGAGCGAATCGAAGGTGAGCTGTTCGACGCCGAGGTCGAAGCCGGAAACGGTCACGCCCAGCCCGCGCACGGCGCGGCGCACCTTGTACCGCTCCAGAAAGAGGGAAAAGGCGGCTTCGGCGATCTCGCTCACGAGCGCGGTCGGACGCACTTTCCTCTGCCATGAGTAACTCTGCAATTCCTTATCCCGCACCCAAAGGTGCACGGTGTCCGCCTTGCCGAGGTGCGCGTCCTTCACGCGCGCGGCGACGCTTTCCGCCAGCACATAGATCAGCCGCTTGATGTCCTCCGTGCGGTAGATGTCTTCAAAATAAGTGAGCGAATTGCCGACGGATTTGAGCGGCGGCTTGTCGTTCATGTTGCGGACGGGGGACGTATCCTCCCCGCGCGCATAACGCGAGAGCATCTCGCCCCACTTGCCGAGCAGGCGCGCAAGCATCTTCGGGTCCGCCGCGGCGAGGTCGCCGATGGTCGCAATGCCCAGCCTGCGCAGGCGCTCCGCCGTCGCCCTGCCGACGTACAGCAGGTTCGACGCGGGCAGCGGGTACAGCTTCCGCTTATAATTTTCGCGCGAAACGACGGTCACCGCGTCCGGCTTTTTCAGATCGGACGCAAGTTTTGCGAACACTTTGTTGAAGGACACGCCGACGGAGACGGTGAGCGAAAGCTCTTCCCTGACCTCCCTGCGGATGCGTTCGGCGATCTCTTCGCCGCTGCCGAAGATAGTGCTGTGGGTCACGTCCAGCCAGCACTCGTCGATGCCGAAGGGTTCGATGAGGTCTGTGTAGCGCGCGTAGATGTCGCGCACCGCGCGGGACTGCTTTACATATTCGGAGAAGCGGACGGGGCGGATGATGAGCCCCGGGCACTTGCGCTGCGCCTCCCAGATGACGTCGCCCGTCTTTACGCCGAACGCCTTCGCCTCCTCGCTTTTGGCGAGCACGATGCCGTGGCGCGCCTCCTTGTCGCCGCAGACGGCGACGGGCTTGCCCGCAAGCTCGGGGAAGAGCTTTTTCTCCACCGTCGCGTAAAAATTATTCAGATCGGAATGCAGTACGACCAAACAAACTCCCCCTTGCGCCTTCTTCCTATCCCCTTTTGCGCAGGATGTCCCCCGCCGCGAGCGGGTACGGGCAGGAAAGGCGCAGCTTCTGCATCACCAGCTTTGCGTCCTCCACGGGCGTACCGTCCTCGGCGGTCATCCGCTCCACCGTGAACGCCCTGCCGAAGGACGCGGACGGCGACAGCACTTCCAGCACGTCGCCGACGCGGAACCTGCCGCGCATCTGCACGAGCGGCGCATCCCCGCCCTCCAGCACGTCCGCAACATAGGCGCATGTACCCTGCGTCTGCGAATTTCCATAGCTGACCGTGTGCGCGTTTTCCCCGAACGCATAGGCGTGCGTAAAGGCGCGGTGCGCGCACGTTTCCAGCTCCTCCGCCATCGCCTGCACGGGCGCGCCGTCCAGCGCGCGGCGGTAGGCGCCCACGACTGTCGCCAGGTAATAGCGGCTCTTCATGCGCCCCTCGATCTTGAACGAGCATACCCCCGCCGCCGCAAGTTCTTCAAGGTACGGGAGCATGTTCAGGTCCTTACTGTTGAATACGTATGTGCCGCGCGCGTCCTCTTCCGCGGGAAGCGGCGCCTTGCCGCCCTCCGGCCGCACCTCGTAGCGCCACCTGCACGCCTGCACACATGCGCCCCTGTTCGAATCGCGCCCGTCGAGGTAGTTGCTCAACAGGCACCTGCCGCTGTACGAGATGCACATCGCGCCGTGCACGAACGCTTCGAGTTCGAGGCCGGGGCAGAAGGCGTGGATCTCGGCGATCTCCGCGAGCGACAGTTCGCGCGCGAGCACCACGCGGGAGACGCCCTGTTCCTGCCAGAATTTTGCCGCGTATTTGTTGGTCGTGTTCGCCTGCGTGGAAAGGTGAAGGGGCAGGCGGGGCGCCCTTTGTTTGGCGAGCGCGAGCGCGCCCGCGTCGGTGACGAGGGCGGCGTCCGCGCCGATCTCCTGCAAAAACGCGAACATGTCCCCGAGCGGCGCAAAGTCTGCATTCCGCGCAAAGATGTTCGCCGTAACGTACACTTTTTTGCCGAGCGCGTGCGCATAGGCGACGGCGCGCGCCATCTCCTCCGCCGTAAAATTATCGGCAAAGGCGCGCAGCGAAAAATCCTTGCCGCCGAGGTATACCGCGTCCGCGCCGAAGTACAGCGCCGTTTTCAGTTTTTCAAAATCCCCCGCAGGGGCGAGAAGTTCGACCATGCGCCCCTCCTCACGGCACAGTTTCCTGAATACGTTCTTTCCTTTTCCGCCGCTCCTCTTTTTCACCGCACGCCATCGCTCAGATCATTTCAGCTCCGCTTGCCGTTTCCTCGACACCGCCAGCCCTTCGCCGACGCGCAGAACGAGCGTTTCCAGCTCTTCGTCCGCCTCTGCCGCGGCGAGATATTCGCGCAATCGCGCGGCGATGGAGCGGCGCTTGTACGGGACGGGCACGCTGCCGTCCACCCAGCCGTACAGGAGCACGTCGTCCGCGGCGAGCACGCCGCCGATACGCAGCAGCCCTTTCAGGCGGGGCAGCCAATGCACATACTGCGCCTTCGGCCCGTCCAGAAAAATGAGATCGAACGGGCCTTGCAGCCCGTTCAGTACCTCGGCGGCGTCGCCGAAGAGCGCGTTCACCCGCCCCGAAACGCCGAACCGTGTAAAATGCGCGCAGGCGGCGGCATGGCGTTCCGCGTCCGCTTCAACGGTGACGAGCGAAAGCTGCGGGCACGCCAGCAGCAGCGCCAGCGCCGTACAGCCCTCCCCCGTGCCTATTTCCAGCACGCGGCGCGCGGGAAGTTCCCGCGCAAGGCGCAAAAGGACGGCGAGCGTGCCGTCCGCCGCGGTCGGGTCGCGCACGGTGCGCGCCTGCGCCCGCAGCTGTTGCAGCGGCTGCGGCAGCACGGCAAGCTCCTCCGCCTCATTCGCCATACAGAGCGCGGAGAGCGGCATCCCGCCGCCCGCCGCCTTATCCTCCCCGTTCACAGCCGTACGATGTTCGCCATGATGACGGGGTTCTGTTTGGTCTTTTTATAGATGAAGTTTTTGACCGCCTTTTTGATCGCCGCTGCAAGTTCGGTGTTGTCGGTATCGCGCTGGATGAGCGAACGGTCGCAGCAGTTCACGGCGATGCGCCGCACTTCCGCGATGTAGTCTGCATTCTCGGGCATGACGAACCCGCGCACGACGACGGACGGGTCGCCCAGCAGGTCGCCGCTGCGCTCGGATACGCAGGCGGTGATGACGAAGATGCCGTCCTCGGAGAGGTGCTTGCGATCCTTCATGACCACGCTGTTCTCCCTGTCCTCCAGGCTGCCGCCGTCCACGAGGCGGGAACCGGAGGAAACGCTCTCCCCGAACTGCATATTCCCGCGCGCAAGCTCGACGCAGTTACCGATGTCCGCGATGAGGATGTTGTTCTCGCTCATGCCCAGCTCCGTCGCCAGCTGCGCGTGCCGCTTCAGATGCCTGTACTCGCCGTGCACGGGGATGAAGAAGCGCGGCTTCAAAAGCGTGTGCAGGATCTTCAGCTCCTCCTGGCAGGCGTGCCCCGAAACGTGGATCTTTTCCAACGTTTCGTACACGACGTTCGCGCCCTTGCGGTAGAGGTTGTTGATGACCTTATAGACCATCTTTTCGTTGCCCGGGATGGGGCTGGCGGAGATGATGATGGTATCGTTCGGCCCGATGGTGACTTTGTTGAACTCGCCCGCCGCCATACGCGTGAGCGCGCTCATCGGCTCGCCCTGGCTGCCCGTGGAGATGATGACGATCTCGCGGTCAAAATAATTTTTGATCTTTTCCACGTCGATGAGCACGCCCTCGGGCACGGTCAGCTCGCCGATCTTCGCGGCGGCGTCCGCCACGTTGAGCATGCTCCGCCCCGACAGCGCGACCTTGCGCCTGTATTTCGCGGCAATATCGATGATCTGCTGCAGGCGGTGCACGTTCGACGCAAACGTTGCGACGATGATGCGCCTGTTCGCGTTTTCGGCGAACAGATGGTCGAGCGTGGTGCCGACGACCGTTTCGCTCATGGTGTAGCCCTGCCGCTCCACGTTGGTGGATTCGCAGAGCAGAAGCTCCACCCCTTCCTTGCCGATCTCGGCGATGCGCGGCAGGTCGATGGGCCTGCCCGCGACGGGCGTCAGGTCGATCTTGAAGTCGCCGCTGTGGAAGATCCTGCCCTGCGGCGTATCGATGCTGAGCGCGCAGGCGCCCGCGATGGAGTGGTTCACGTTGATGAACTCGACGCCGAAACAGCCGAGCTTGACCCTGTCCCCGGGCTGCACGCAGACGAGCTGCGCCTTATTGATGCGCTGTTCGCGCAGTTTGTTGTCCGCCAGCGCGAGCGTGAGTTTTGTGCCGTAGACGGGGCAATTGATCTCCTTCAAAAGATAGGCGATGCCGCCGACGTGATCCTCGTGCCCGTGGGTGATGACCAGCCCGCGCACCTTGTTTTTGTTGGCGACGAGGTAGCTGATATCGGGGATCACGAGGTCGATGCCGGGCAGCTCCTCGTCGGGGAAGGTCAGCCCCGCGTCGATGATCATGATGTCGTTCCCGCACTCGAGGGCGGTCATGTTCTTGCCGATCTCGCCGATGCCGCCGAGGAAAATGATCTTGACGGGGTTCTTTACCCGCCCCTTCTGTTTTTTCTGCCTGCCCTTTGCCTGGTCCTCGCGGACGGGCGCGGCCTGCGTGTGTTTTCCCTTCTGTTCCGCCTTCCCGCGCGTATCCTGCCGCGCGGCCTTGGGCGCCTCTTTCGCGGCGGGCTGCTGCGCGCTCGCCTTGCCCGCGTACTGCGGCAGCATGCGCCCGCGCTTCGCGCCCTTTTCCTGTGTGTGTGTCTGTTGCTGTGTCTGTTTCAAAACTGCTCTCCTTTTTTACTGCTCTTTCACTGCACTTGCTTATTACGGCTCTTTCTTTTCGCGCACGGGCGGAAGGATGCGCGGCGCGGCAGCCCCGCCCGCACTGCGCCCGAAAACGCTGAAAAATCATACAAAAGGGCTGAACGTACCTTCAGCCCCCTTTATTCCTTTGTTTCTGACGCGGAAAACCGTGCCCGTTTATTTTACTCTGCTGTTCGCGATGCGCACGGCAAGGTCTTCGACCACCTGACGGGAGATGCCGTCCTGCTTCTGCCGGGAAAGATCGATCTTGCGCTTTACGGTGCGCAGCGGCTGATCCGTCTTTTCCACCTGATTGTCCTTTGCCGAAACGGCGGGACGGAGCGAACGGGGCTTTTTCACCGCCGCGGCGGGATGCGGAACGGCCTGCGCAAGCGGCGCTTCCTGAACGGGAGCCGCCGCGGCGGGTGCAGGCTCTGCCGCCTGCTGCGTGCGCACGCCCATCCTTGCGATGGCGTCCAGGATCGCCTGCGTATCCACAGCGCCCGCACCGCCCTGCGGCGCTTCGGCGGGAAGCGGCGGCGTAAGGTCCACAAAATACGAAAGATTGAACGCCATCAGGTCGTGTTTGAAGGCGTTGAACGCGTTGATCTGCTCCTGATCGGGCATGCCGTTCACGTTTTCGCGCGCGGCGAGCATCTCCGCCATCGTCTCGTTGTCGGCGGCTTCCGCGTCGCCGTCGCCCAGAAGAGCGAACTTGGCGCGGCGCAGCCGCTCCGCGATCTCGTCCTGCGGGATGGCGGAACTCTGTTCGAACTCGACGCACGCCTGGCGGAACGCCTCCATCGACTCGGGCGAATAGGTCACGGCGAGGTTGTGCGCGGAAACCGCGTCCGCCACGGCGGCGCAGGCATACGACCCGCTCACGACCACGCGCGAAAGGCGGGTGCGGATGTCCGAAAGCATGGTTTCGCCGCGCAGGGCGTTGCCCGTTACGATGTAGCGGTTCGCCGTGTTCTTCGCCGCGTCCGCCGCGACGAGGATATCGGGGATGAACTCGTAAGACTGCGTCTGCAAAAATTCCGCGATGAGCCGGTCGAGCTTTTGGAATTCGGGCATCTGCTTGACGGATACGGCGCCCTGCAGGATGTTCTGCAGATCGTCGATCTTGCGTTCCATGGCGGCAAGCCCGTCCGCGGCAGGTTCCGCCGCAGGGGCGGGCAGCGCCGCTTCCGCCGGTTCGTTTGCGCGCATGATCTCCGCGATGTGATGCGCGAGCACGTCGTAATCGATGCCGCCGGCGATCACCTTTTCCGCAACGCTGTCGGCAAGTTTTTCATAGTCGACGGGCGCAAGCGTATCGAGCTTTTCCTGCAGAGGGCGCAGGCTCTCCTCCAGCGCGCCCCGGTCCGTTTTTTTGGCGGACTCGATGAGCGAGCTCAGGTCGTCGTAGATCGCCATATCCTGCTTATAGGTATAGCGCAGCTCCTGCAAAATATCGTCGCGCAGCTTTTCGATGTCCATCGAAAGCCCTTCGTACATGCTTTCGATGGCAAGCGAAGGGTCGCCGCGGCGGAAGCTCGCCAACGGGTTCTCGCTGCGGCGCTCCTCCTCCGCTTTGCGCGCCTCGGCGAGGCGGCGCTCTTCGCTTTCGCGCACCGTCTTTTCGACGGCGACGAGGCGTGCGTTCTGTTCTTCGGCGCGTTTGCGCGCCTCCGCCTCCTCCTGCGCGCGGCGGGCAAGCTGTTTGCCGCGCTGCTCTTCCTGTGCGATCTGCGCAAGGATGGATTCCCGCTGTTTTTCCAGCCCCTCGACCAGTTTGGTGACCGAAGAACGTTTATATCCTCCGAACTCGTCCGTCACGGCTTCGCCGCGCTGGCGGCGCAGGCCGTCGATCTCGTCCATCGAGGCGAGCACGGAACGCATTTCCGCGAGAAATTTATCGGTGGATCTGAGCCGTTCGACCAAAGAAACGGAAGTTCCTCTGTTTTGAGAAGAATCAGACATGGGTGCCTCCCCGCGCCTGCCGAAAAAGCAGTGCCGCGATACAATATTCCGTATACCATTCTACTACAAAAACGAAAAATTGTAAATACTTTGGTCGGTTTTATTCGGTTATTTTTTCCTTTGCCGCAAAATTTCATGCGGCGGGCGCAAAAAATTTTCATACCTTTTGCGCTACGCGCCTCAAAGACTTGTCAAAAAACGCGC
Organism: Clostridia bacterium; assembly: GCA_017886545.1. Classification (GTDB taxonomy): domain Bacteria; phylum Bacillota; class Clostridia; order Christensenellales; family Borkfalkiaceae; genus Borkfalkia. The sequence continues at coordinate 1,366 of JAGHJS010000021.1, read as the reverse complement.
TTTCGTGATATAATACACAGGATGAGTTTTTTACGGGAGAGATCCCAAGGAGTACAGTCATGAGAGTTTACAATTTTTCGGCAGGGCCTTCCATGCTTCCCCTCGAAGTGCTGGAAGAAGCGCAGAAGGAGTTCCTCGACTTTGCGGGAACGGGCATGAGCGTATGCGAGATCAGCCACCGCGACAAGGCGTTCTCCGCCATCGTGGAAGAGGCGGAAGCGAACCTGCGCGAGCTCCTGAACATTCCCGAAGAGTACTGCGTGCTCTTTGTGCAGGGCGGCGCGAGCCAGCAGTTCGCAGCGGTGCCCCTGAACCTGATGCACACGGGCAAAGCCGACTATGTGGTGACGGGCAACTTCGCCAAAAAGGCTTGGCAGGAAGGCAAGATCTTCGGCGAAGCGCGCTGCGTGGCGTCCTCCGAGGATAAGACCTATACCTATATCCCCGACGTGAAGGCGATCCCCTTCAACGACGATGCGGACTATGTGCATATCTGCTCGAACAACACCATCTTCGGCACGCGCTACGTCGAATTCCCCGACGTGAAGGCGCCGCTGGTCGCGGACATGAGCTCGGAGATCCTCTCCCGCGAGATCGACGTGAAAAAGTTCGGCGTCATCTATGCGGGCGCGCAGAAGAACGTTGCCCCCGCGGGCGTGACCATCGTCATCGCGCGCAAGGACCTCATCGAAAACCCGCTGCCGCAGTGCCCGACCATGCTCAAATGGAAGATTCAGGCAGAGAACGGGTCGCTGTACAACACGCCCCCCTGCTTCTCCATCTACATGGCGAACCTCGTGTTCCGTCACCTCAAAAAGCTGGGCGGCGTGAAGGAGATCAACAAGATCAACGAATACAAGGCGGGGCTTTTGTACGACTTCATCGACAACTCGAAATTCTACACCAACAGCGTGGAAAAGAAGTACCGTTCCATCATGAACGTGCCCTTCGTCACCCCCGACAAGGAGCTGGACGCGAAGTTCGTTTCCGAAGCGAAGGCGAACGGGCTCGTGAGCCTGAAGGGGCACCGCCTCGTCGGCGGCATGCGCGCCTCCATCTACAACGCGATGCCCGTGGACGGCGTGAAAAAGCTCATCGACTTCATGAAGAAGTTCGAAAAAGAGAACGCGTAACGCGAAGGAGAACGGAACAATGGCGCAGATCCTTAAACTCAACGAGATCAGCCCCGTAGCGGACAAAGAGTTCCCCGCGGGCTACACCTTTACCAAAGAAGCGGAAAACCCCGACGGCATCATGCTGCGCAGCTTCAACATGCACGAGTATCCCCTCGGCAGCAACCTGCTCGCCGTGGCGCGCGCGGGCGCGGGCACGAACAACATCCCCATCCCCGCCTGCACCGAAAAGG
>JAGHJS010000020.1 GCA_017886545.1 Clostridia bacterium | reverse complement strand
AGATCGGCGACTGGGCGTACTTTGAAAACGGCGAATGGGTGAACAACTGGTCCGGTTCCTTCAACGGTCAGCTGCGTGCGGGATATACGACGATCGCGCAGTTTATTGCGAACGAAGGCGCCGAGGCTGGCAGGGCGATCTCTGAAGTGAACATCTTCCTCAACGGGAGGTTCTGACATGGAACTGACCAAAGCAGCCGCGCTTCCAGAGGAAGAGGACGCCCGGTCGGGGCGCACACGGCTTCCCAAAAACAAATTTTTTACCAAGCAGAACGTTGTATGCTGGATCATTGTCAGCATTCCTTTGCTCGCCTTTCTCGTCTTTAACGGATTCACCATCGCTTTCTCGATCACGGCGATGTTCGGCGAGATGGAATACAACCAGCTCGATACGCTCAAATGGAACGATTTTGCCAATTTTATCCGTATCGGAGAGGACCTCGGCACCATCTGGCAGTCCATAAAAGTGACGCTCGTCATGGTGCTGGCACAGTTCACTTCGCTGACGATCGCGATCATCATGGCGGCGTTTTTAAGCCAAAGCGTGAAGGGGACGCGCCTCTTTCAGACGCTCTACTTCATCCCGTATGTCTGTTCTTCGGTCGCGGTGTCCATCATGTGGACGGTCATCTTCGGCTGGAACGGCGCACTCAACTCGCTGCTCGGCACGAACATCGACTGGCTGAACAACATGGAAAATCCCTCCACGCTGACGTGGGCGATCTTCATCTCCGTCATCTGGCAGGCGCCCGGCTACGGCATCGTCATGTATTGTTCGGCGTTCAAGTCCATCAACCCCGCGCTGTACGAAGCGGCGGAGCTGGACGGCGCGAACGCTTTCAAAAAGTTCTGGTACATCACGATCCCCGGCATTTCCACCATCACATTCTTTCTGGTCCTTGCGGGCATCACGGCGGGGCTTACCACCTTCGATGCGGCGCGGATCATGGCGCCCATGAGCTGGGATGGGTACGCAGGTCCGGAAAATGCGGGGCTGGCACTCATGTATTACATTTACATAGAGGGCGTGCAGTTCGGCAACATGGGGTATGCCTCGATCCTGAGTTGGCTTCTGTTCATCGTCATGATGATCCCGTCCGTGTACCTCATCCGCAAGCGCATTCTTTCGTTGGAGGATCAGTAATATGGAAAAAACGATTCGCCAAGGGAAGACAAAAAAGAGTTTTCCCGTTGCAAAACTCGTTACGTATATTGCGCTGGTACTCTATACGCTCATCCTGTTCGTTCCCTTCCTCGTCATCTTCTGCACATCGTTTATGTCCGATTACGAGATAGGGGCAAGCGAATTCCATTTGTTTCCCTATGAATGGTCGGCGGAGGGGTATGAACTTATCTTCACGCTCGATCCCAACGCCGTGAACGGAGTGCCGTCGCTGCTTATCGGGTTCTTCAATACGATGTGGCAGACGCTCGTTCCCACGGTGGTTTCGCTGTTTGTTTCGGCTTTGGTCGCCTTTGTGTATTCCAAATTCCGTTTCCCCGGCAGAAAGATATTCTTCCTTGCGAACGTGTTCACGATGATGCTGCCGCTCGGGGCGTTCGGGTTCGTCGGATATTTGTTCTATGTGAACATCGGCTGGGTCGGGGGAGCGCGCGGGCTTTTGCCGATCATCATCCCCGGGCTGTTCGGCAGCGCCGGCACCATCTTCTTTCTGCGCACCTATTACGACAGCGCGCTGTCCAACGAGGTCGTGGAAGCGGCGAAGATCGACGGCGCGGGCACGGTGCGGCTGTTCTTTTCCATCGCGCTGCCGCTCGGCAAGCCTGCGATCCTCGCGCAGTTTTTGTTCGCGTTCGTGGGCGGCTACAACAGCTATTCGGCGCAGCTCATGTATCTGTATAACGATAAGTCGCTCTGGAACCTGCAGCTCGCGCTCTCGGAACTGACGGGAATGCTCAGCGAAGGGAACGGCTACAACAACGCCAAGTGCGCCGCCGCGTTTATTTCCATGCTCCCGCTCATCCTTCTGTATATCGGCATGCAGAAGTACTTCATCGAAGGCATCAACATCGGCGGCGGAAAAGAGTAAGGCTGCGCAAACCGGCAGAATCATCAGGAGGAAAATTGAATGAAACTGACAAAAATCATTGCGGCGGGGCTTTCCGCACTCATGTGTTTCCCGCTGTTTGCAGCGTGCGGAGAGAAGACGGAGACCGTCTATCAGGCGGCGACCGAACTCTCCTATTACGACGGCACGCATTATGAAGAGCTTGCCGATCCCTACAAGCCCTATTATAACAAGGAACTTTGGCGGCGGAACAACACCGACCTCAGCGGCGCAGACCCGCTTGTTCTGGACAACACGTCGCGCGACGGATACTACTACGCGTATGTGACGGGGCTCACCTATTCCCGCTCCAAAGATCTTGTGACGTGGGAGAGCGGCGGCAGTTTCGTATCCTTTCCGGAAGAGCTGTCGGGTTCCGACGCCCTGTGGGCTCCCGAAGTCATTTACGATGAAGAGGACGAACTTTATTATGCGTTTTTCACCGTGAATCCGCCCGCAGATAAGACGGCGGGCGAAGGGAACTCCGCTCCCTACTATATGCCGATCGTGGCGACGTCCGAAAAAGCGTCGGGGCCGTTCGTTCCCGTTGCCTTTGACGACAGAAACACTTCCTACCCGCAGTCGTATGCAAAATATGCTCTGTTTGACAATGCGTCGTACATGGCGGCGTTTGAAGCCTCGGGGGTCCCGGACAGCACGTCCGGCTATTCGATCTATACCGTTGACCGCGGCTATGT
>JAGHJS010000002.1 GCA_017886545.1 Clostridia bacterium | reverse complement strand
CGGCAACAGAATACCGTGACAGCCAGGTCACACGCTATCAAGAGGGGCTGGATGTGGGGTATCGCTATTATGACCGCCACCCGGAGGCGGTGCAGTTTCCCTTCGGATACGGGTTGAGCTATACGAAATTTTCCTACGGCGGTTTAAACGCGAGAACGGACGGCAAGCGTGTAACGATTCGCTTTGAAATCAAAAACGAAGGAACGCGTGCGGGAAAAGAGGTCGCGCAAGTCTACATTCGCCCCTGTATGCCCATGGTCTATCGTCCTGTAAAGGAATTGAAAGGCTTTGTAAAAGCGGAAGTAAAAGCAGGCGAGAAAAAGGGGGAGGAAGTCATTCTCGAAAAGTCCGCATTCGCCTACTGGTCATCGGCGAAAGACTGTTGGACGGTTGATGACGGCGTCTATGAAATTCTCATCGGTGCGTCGTCGCAAGACATACGATTGGCAGGAAAACTCACGATCGAAAACGGAAAGATTGCTGTCATATAAGGAAAATGGAACAGATTATTTTCGGCAACCTTCGCGTTCAGATCCTGAGCGAGGATATCGTGCGCATCGAACGCGCGGGGAAGGGCGGCTTTTGCGACAAAGATACGTTCTTCATACGAAATTAAATTTTATTTTTAAGGAAGATTATGATTTATTATAAATCGCAAACTAAGAGTTTTCTGTTAAGCGGCAAAAATTACAGTTACTGCATGTACATAAACCGCGCAGGTTTATTGCAGCACCTGTATTGGGGCAAAAAGATCGATACGGCGGATGCGGCGTTTCTCGTCGCGGCGCACGGTCTGCCCGCTTCGCCAAACCCGGACGACTATAATAAGGACATGGCGACGGACGGCATGCCCTCCGAGTGCGGCAGTTTCGGGCGCGGGGATTTCCGTCCCGCGACCGTCGTTGTGCGGAGGAAAGACGGCGCGGCAATGAGCCGTTTCCGCTACCTTTCGCATAAGATCGTAAAGGGCGCGCTGCATCTGCAAGGGATGCCGTGCGCGCGGAAGGCGGACGAAACGCTGATCCTGACGCTCAGAGACGACTTTTCGGACATCGAACTCGACCTCAACTATTCCGTATCGGAGGATTCGGATATCCTCGTGCGGAACACGGCGGTGCGCAACGCGGGGAAGGACGCCGCGGAGATCGCGAAAGCCTTTTCCTTCTGCACGGAACTGCCCGATACCCGCGGCACTTATTCGGCGCTGCGGCTCGCGGGGGCATGGGCGCGCGAAAGAACGCCCGTCGTAACGCCGCTCGCGGAGGGAACGCTGCGCATCGAGTCCGCCCGCGGGTATTCTTCGCACCAGATGAACCCGTTCCTGGCGGTGTTGTCGGAGGGTTGCGGGGAAGAGAGCGGGGAGTGTTACGGCTTCAATCTCCTGTACAGCGGCTCGTTTGCAATTACCGCGGACGTATCGCACAATAAGAGCATCCGCGTGCAGGGCGGCATAAACGACTTTCTGTTCGGCTGGGCGTTGAACGGCGGCGAAGAATTGGTAACGCCGCAGGCGGCGCTGTGCTATTCCGCGGAAGGGCTCGGCGGCATGTCGCGGGCGTATCACGACTTTTTCCGCGAGTATATCATCGACCCGAAGCGTGTCTATGCGCGCCGCCCGGTCGTCATCAACAACTGGGAGGCGACGTACTTCGATTTCGACAACGAAAAGCTGTGTTCCATCATCGACGAGGCGGCAAAGCTCGGGGTAGATACCTTCGTGCTGGACGATGGGTGGTTCGGCAAGCGCGACGACGATACGTCGGGGTTGGGCGATTGGTCCGTCAACGAGAGAAAGTTGAAGGGCGGCTTAAAGGCGGTCATCGGGCATTGCAAGGAAAAGGGGTTGAAGTTCGGGCTGTGGTTCGAGCCGGAGATGGTGAGCGAGGACAGCGACCTGTACCGCGCGCATCCCGATTGGGCGATCGGGAAGGCGGGCGTTGAACCCTGCCGCGGGCGAAACCAGCTCGTGCTCGATTTTACAAGAAAGGAAGTAGTGGACTATATTTTTGAGACCGTTTCGAAAATTCTGCGCGAAAACGAAATCTCCTATGTCAAGTGGGACAAGAACCGCGACATCACGGAGAACTATACGGCGAATCTTCCCGCGGGCAGGCAGGGAGAGTTCTGGCACCGGTATACGCTGGGTTTCTATGACTTGGTAAAGCGATTGACGGAATCTTTCCCGAATGTATTTTTCGAGGGCTGCGCGGGCGGAGGCGGCAGGTTCGACGGCGGGGCGCTGTACTACTTCCCGCAGATCTGGACGAGCGACGACACGGACGGGTTGGAGAGAACGAAGATCCAGTGGGGCACGTCGGTGTGCTACCCCGTAAGCGCGATGAGCTGCCACGTTTCCGCCTGTCCGAATCACCAGACGGGGCGGACGACGCCGTTTGCAACGCGCGGGGCGATTGCTTCGCTCGGCGCGACGGGGTACGAACTCGACCTTACCAAACTTTCCGAGGAGGAAAAAGAACAGGTCAGAGAGCAGATCGAAAACTACAAGCAGATCGACGAGCTTGTGTTAAAGGGCGATCTGTACCGCCTTGCCGACCCGTTCAAAGGAAATTACTTTTGCGAAATGCTTGTCAGCAAAGATAAATCGAAGGCGTACGTCGTGGGCGAGCGGTTCCGCGGCGACCCGTGCGACCACGACAGGGTATTGAAACTGCGCGGGCTGGACGAAGGCAAAACGTATACGGTAAAAGAGCTGAACGTGACGGCGAGCGGCGCGGCGCTCATGGGCGCAGGCTTGTTCTGCCCCCGCCTGCCCGATTGCGGCAGCTGGGTCTGGCATATCGGGGAAGTTTGTAAAAAAGGGTGATATGTCTGACGGAAAGAAGCTCCCCGCCGCTCTTGTAAGAGCGGCGGGGAACTTCTTATGTTGCGGAAATGTTTACGGAAGCCCGAAAACATTTCGCGGCTCGTTCAATACGCTGATTGCGCGCGCAAAAGTTGCATTTTTTGCAAGCGCACCCTCGTCGGAGCAGTCGGCTGCGCTCTCGCATTGTCGCAAAGCGGCAATGCTCGCGTGCGCGCTCCGCTCCTCCTCTTCCCCCAAAATCTCACTCCGTTGCGATTTTCGGGAATCCTGTTCGTGCCCATTACACCGCATGGGCGGTGTTGCGGAAGAGGGTGAATTTTGCCCGTTTTATAAAATCAAATAGCGCGTTTCAAAATCGCATTTTGAATAAGCGCACCCTCGTCGGAGCAGTCGGCTGCGCTCTCGCATTGTCGCAAAGCGGCAATGCTCGCGTGCGCGCTCCGCTCCTCCTCTTCCCCCAAAATCTCACTCCGTTTCGATTTTCGGAAACCCTGTTGCCGCAAACCTGCGACTAAGCGGGAAAGAGTGAATGCGGCGCGCTGAAATAATCTTTTGCAAAAGCAAAAACCGCGCTTTTTGCTTTTGCACCTTGCGCTTTATGGAAAGCGTGACGGAAGAGGGTGAATTTGCGGCATTTATAAATATGTGTGCCAAAACAAATGCCGCAAAGAGGGAGGAACCGCCGTCTCATAAGAGCGGCGGTTCCTCCCTTAAATCACGGAAATTTTTTTCGTCAGCTCGAAAAAAATTTCGTGAACCTTTTTGATAATTTCTTGCGCGTTTCAAAATCGCATTTGAATAAGCGCCCCCAATTTGCCGTATGCTTACGGCTTTTATGAAAAGGGGTGAACGCACGCGATTTCTATAATACGTAGCCCTAAATCATCGCGTGCGGAGGGGAAAACGCTGTCCCGACCGACGGGAGGGCAGCGGTTGCCCCTCAAAATCACGGCGTTTCGCAGTACCTTTGTACGAGAAACGCGTGAACCCGTCAGTGCTCCATCGCCTTCTCCACAAACGCGGCGATCTCGCCGATGTCAAGGCGGATCTGCGACATCGTGTCGCGGTCGCGGATCGTGACGGTGTTGTTTTCGAGCGTGTCAAAGTCGATGGTCACACAGTAGGGGGTGCCGATCTCGTCCTGGCGGCGGTAACGCTTGCCGATGCTGCCCGCCTCGTCGTAGGAGACCATGAACTTTTTCGCGAGCATGTCGCGCACCTCGCGCGCCTTGGGCGCAAGGTTCTTTTGCAAAGGCAGCACGGCGACTTTATATGCCGCGAGCGCGGGGTGCAGGTGCAGCACCGTGCGCACGTCGCCGCCTTCGAGCTGTTCCTCCTCGTACGCCTCGCACAGCACGGCAAGCATCAGCCTGTCCGCGCCGATGGAGTATTCGATGACGTACGGGATATAATGTTCGCCCGTCACGGGGTCGAGGTAGTTGAGGTTCTTGCCCGAATATTCCTGGTGACGCGACAGGTCGTAGTCGGTGCGGTCGTGGATGCCGTTCAGCTCCGACCAGCCGATGGGGAACAGGTACTGGATGTCGCACGCGCTCTTGGCGTAGTGCGCCAGCTTGTCGTGGTCTTTAAAGCGCAGGTGCTCTTCTTTAAAGCCCAGCCCGAGCAGGAAGTTTTTCGCCTTCTCTTTGTACTCCTCGTAATATTGGAGGTCGGTGCCTTCCTTGCAGAACCACTGGTGCTCCATCTGCTCGAACTCGATGGTACGGAAGATGAAGTTGCCCGGCGTGATCTCGTTGCGGAACGCCTTGCCGATCTGCGCGATGCCGAAGGGCACCTTCGCGCGGGTCGTGCGCTGCACGTTCAGGAAGTTGACGAACTCGCCCTGCGCCGTTTCGGGGCGCAGGTAAATTTTGTTCTGGCTCTCGTCGGTGACCCCGCGGGAGGTCTCGAACATGAGGTTGAAGGTGCGGATGGGCGTCCAGTCGTGCTTGCCGCAGTTGGGGCAGGCGACTTTGTGCTCGGCGATGTACGCCTCCATCTCTTCGTTGGTCATCGTGTCGGGGTTGACCTTGCCCTTGGAATGCGCTTCGATCAGGTTATCCGCGCGGAAGCGTGCCTTGCAGTTTTTGCAGTCCATCTTCGGGTCGGAAAAGGAGGTCGTGTGCCCGCTCGCTTCCCAAACGCGCGCGTTCATCAGGATCGCCGCGTCCACGCCGAAGGAGTTCTCGCTCTCCTGCACGAACTTGCGCCACCAGGCGCGCTTGATGTTGTTTTTGATCTCCACGCCGACGGGGCCGTAGTCCCAGGTGTTGCCCATGCCGCCGTAAATTTCGCTGCCGGGGAAGATGATCCCGCGCGACTTGCAAAGCGATACGATCTTTTCCATCGTAACGGCGTTCTTTTCCGTCTTTTCCGCCATAAGTCTTTCCTCTCGGTGAATAAATTTCGCTGTTTATTGTACCGATTTATGCGCGTAAAGTCAATTATTTTCGCTTACAAGCGCAGTTTTTTAAGAAGAAGCGGCGCAAGCCCCAGGGCGGCGAACGCGCCCGCCGCGTATTTGCAGAGCACGCCGCCCGCCGCGGGCAGGAACAGGTGCGCAGGCAGGAACGCCGCGCCCGCAAACGCGCCCGTTATCAGCAGCCGCAGGGCGCGCGCCTTCCACCCCGCCGCGTCGCCGAGGCGCGCGAAGGTGTCCTCCGTGAGCAGCCCCGCCGCCGCGCCGAGCAGGAGCGCCGTAAGGCGCACCGCAGAGCCCGTCGCGGTGCGTTCAAAGAACAAAAGGAGGATGCACAGCAGCGCGGCGGCTGCAAACACGTACAGTCTTCCGCCGAAAAAACGGGCGTACACCGTCTGCCACGCGAGCGCGGCAAGCAGCCCGAGCGCCAGCCCCGCCAGCACGTCCGAAGGGTTGTGCACGCCCAGGTAGACGCGCGACAAGCCGACGAGCAGGGGCAGGACGGCGGCGGGCAAGGTCACGGGCAGCCGTTTCAGCCGCAGCGCGAGCGAAGCCCCGAAGGCGGCCGCCGCCACCGCGTGCCCGCTGGGGAAGGACATATCCGCGTCCAGGCTGACCGTCGAAGCGAGCGCTCCGTGCAATTCCACGCGCGTCACCGTGCCCGCCGCATACGGGCGCAGCCTGCGCACCGCGCCTTTCAGCCCCGCCGCCGCGGCAGAGGCGGTGAGCAGCGTTATAAGCGCCTGTTCGCCCGTCCGCCGTGAAAAGCAGAGATAGACGAGCGCGACGGCGGCGGCGACCGCCGTCTCCTCGCCCAATGCGGAAAACGCCTGAAAGAGCGCGTCCAAAAGGGGACAGCGCAGCGCTTCAAAAAACCGTAAAACGGCAGCATCCATGGTCGCTCCTCGGGCGGGCGCAAAAAAAGTGCGGCGCAATGCGGCGCACGGGCGCAACATGCTTTGCGTTTGCCCGCCGTTTATGGTATACTGTGCGTATGCTGAGCGTTTTATCAAAACCGAAGGCGGGCTGCGCCTTCTGGTACGAACTTTTCGACGGGGAAAATACCTTCGGCGGCGGCATGACGGAGGGGGGCGAGCTGTTCTGCGACGCCGCGTGCACGCAGAAGGAGCTGATGCTGCGCACCCTCGTGTTCCGCTGCATGAACGAGGGCGTGCCCGCCGTGTACGCCCGCGACGGCTGGGGATTCGACCTCACGCGCTTTGGGTTTGTGCGGAACGGGGAGCGGTTCGAGGCGACGGCGGAGAGCCTGCGCCTGCCGCACGACTGCGAATAAGCGGCAGAATCCTTGCCAAGGCGCGGGGATTGTGGTAAAATAGAAAAAATGATCTGCGGATATCGGAGGGGCGTATGCTGAGCGACATCGAAATTGCAAGAGCGTGTAAAATGAAGGACATCGGGCAGGTAGCCGCCGAGCTCTCCCTTACGGAAGAGGACATCGAGCGCTACGGGAAGTACAAGGCGAAACTTGCGCGCATGCCCGTGGGAAAGAGCGGGAAACTCGTGCTCGTGACCGCCGTCAACCCGACCGCCTCGGGCGAGGGGAAGACGACCGTCT
>JAGHJS010000019.1 GCA_017886545.1 Clostridia bacterium | reverse complement strand
GGGAAGAGGAGGAGCGGAGCGCGCATACGAGCTTTGCCCAAAAGGGCAAAGCGAGAGTGCAGCCGACTGCTCCGACGAAAAAGCGTGGTTTTGCTTGCGCGAAAGGTAATAGAATTCGCGCACATTCGTCTTGTTTCGGAAAGAGGCGGCGGCTGTACAGGTCCGTATATCGGGGGTTATAAAAATGGCAGGGTATAGTTTTCTGGATTTCAAGGACGCGCGCTGCAAGGACTGTTACAAGTGCCTGCGCGAGTGTCCCGTCAAGGCGATCAAGGTCGTCGATCGCCATGCAAAGATCATCGACGACCGCTGCATCCTCTGCGGGCACTGCACCAAGGTCTGCCCGCAGAACGCCAAAAGCGTGCACAGCGAGCGCGCGGACGTGGAGCGTCTTCTGCGCGGCGGCAACGTCATCGCCTCCGTCGCGCCGTCGTTCGTGTCCAGCTTCAACCTGCAGGACTTCTCCGTCATGCGCGCCGCGCTTAAAAGCCTCGGCTTTGCAGACGCGGAGGAAACTTCCGTCGGCGCGCGCGAGGTCACGGCGCAGTATAAAAAACTGCTGGAAGGGGGCACCTTCAAAAACTTTATCACCTCCTGCTGCCCCGCCGTCAACCGCATGATCGAGCTGTACTACCCGCAGGCGCTGCCCTATCTTGCGCCCGTGGATACGCCCATGGTCGCGCACGCGAAGATGATCCGCGCGCGCAACAAAAAGGCGAAAGTCGTGTTCATCGGTCCCTGCATCGCCAAAAAACGGGAGGGCGCGGAGTACGGGCTGGACGGCGTGCTCACCTTTGAGGACCTCGCCGCCATGTTCGAGGAGAAGGGCGTCGACCTTTCTTCCTTCGCACCGCAGGATGAGTCTGCGGGCGGCGTCAACCGCGCAAAATACTATCCCATCAGCCGCGGCATCATCAAATCTTTCGAGCATTACATAGACGGCTACGAGTTCGTCGCCGTGGATGGCGCGGAAAAATGCAAGGAAGTGCTGGAGAACATCGAAAGCCTTTCGGGCATGTTCATCGAGATGAACAGCTGCGATTCTGCCTGCGTGAACGGGCCGTGCTCGCTCACCTTAAAGGCGGGCGCGCTGCGCGCGAACGCGGACATCCGCCATTATGTGAATACCGATATGCAGAAGAACGCCTCCGCGCCGTACGAGCCTGTAAAGGGCATCGACTTCACCTGCGTGCACGAGCGCAGGCGCACGGAGGATTTTGAGCCGACCGAGCGGCAGATCGCCGAGATCCTTGCCAAAACGGGCAAGTTCACCAAGGAAGATATGCTCAACTGCGGCGCGTGCGGGTACGATACCTGCGTCGAAAAGGCGTGGGCGGTCGCCAACGGCTACGCGAGCATCGAAATGTGCGTGCCGTACATGCGCGAACGCGCCGAAAGCATGTCGTACGAGATCATCCGCACCAGCCCGAACGGCATCGTGCTGTTGGACAACGATCTCAATATCTTAGAGATCAACGCCAAGGCGATGGAGATCTTCGGCATCGGCGAAAGCAATGTGAAGGGCAGGGCGCTGTTCGAGTTCTTCAACCCGACGGACTTCGTTCTCGCGCAGGCGGATAAAAAGAACATCTACAACAAAAAGATCTTCGTCGAAAAGACGGCGCGGCACATCGAAATGACCATCATCGTGCTCAAGGACAACAAGGGCACCTACGCCGTCATGAAGGACGTCACGCAGGAGACGGAGGCGGAGGAGCAGCTCGACAAGGTGCGCTCCGAAACGCTCGCCACCACGGACGAGGTCATCAAAAAGCAGATGCGCGTCGCGCAGGAGATCGCCTCGCTTCTGGGCGAGACGACGGCGGAGACGAAGGTCGCCCTCCTGAAGCTCAAAAAGACGCTGCAAAGCAGCGACGAAGAGAAGAAGTAGAGGACCGCGGCAGGGGGTACGGGTAATGGCACTGTGTCTTGAAAGCGGATATACGTCCCTGAATAAGCACGGCGAAGAGCTGTGCGGTGACAGGGTAGAGAGCGCCGTCGTCGGCGATTATACGACGCTCGTCCTCGCGGACGGGCTGGGAAGCGGCGTAAAGGCGAACATCCTCTCCACGCTCACCTCCAAGATCCTCTGTACAATGGTCTCCAGCGAGGTGTCCATCGAGGACTGCATCGAAACGATCGTGCAGTCGCTCCCCGTGTGCAAGGTGCGCGGCGTGGCGTATTCGACGTTCTCCGTCATCCACATGAACAGCGAAGGGAAGGGCAGCCTGTTCGAGTTCGACAACCCGCAGGCGATCCTGCTGCACGACTGTGTCAGCCGCGATCTTCCGCGCGAGGAGATGAACATCCTCGGCAAAAAGGTGTACCGCTCCCCGCTCGACCTTACGGCGGGGGACATCATCGTCGTCATGAGCGACGGCGTCATCCACGCGGGCATCGGCATGACCATGAACCTCGGCTGGCAGCGCCCCGAGGTGGTGGACTTTTTGAACCGCAGCGTGAAAAAAGACATGAGCGCGCGGGCGGTGGCGTGCCTTCTGGCGGGCGCGTGCAACGACCTGTATCTCGGCGATCCCGGCGACGATACGACGGTCGCCGCCGTCAAGGTGCGCGAAAAACTGAACGTGAACATCATGATCGGCCCGCCCGTCGATAAATCGCGCGACGATTTTTACGTCGAACGGTTTCTCGCGGGGGAGGGCAAAAAGGCAGTGTGCGGGGGGACGAGCTCGCAGATCGTGGCGCGCTATTTAAAGACGGACGTGCGCTCGTCGATGGACTTCCCCGACCGCGACGTGCCGCCCATCGGCTACATCGACGGCATCGACCTCACCACCGAGGGGGTGCTGACCATGCGCAGGCTTCTGGAGCTCTCCGAAAAGTACGTTTCGGAGAAAGACCTCACCCCCAAAACGTTTACCAAAAAGGACGGAGCGTCCCTTCTGGCGCAGCTCCTGTTCGAAGAGGCGAGCGACGTGCACTTTTTCGTTGGGCAGAGCGTGAACGCCGCGCACGAGGGGCTGCCCATCGACATCACGATGAAGTTGAAGCTCGTCGAATCCCTCGCGGCGAACCTGAAAAAGATGGGGAAGAATGTGGTCATCGATTATGACTAAAAAGTCATATTTCGTCTATATTCTGTCAAATTACAGCAATCAGGTCTTATATATCGGCGTTACGAATAATTTGAAGAAACGCGTATATGAGCATCGCCAGCAAAAGGAAGATACATTTGCAGGAAAGTATAAGACAGAAAAGTTGGTCTACTATGAATGTACAGAGGATATTTTCAGTGCGATCCGACGGGAAAAGCAATTGAAACATTGGCGAAGAGAAAAGAAAGAGAAATTGATCATGCAGACGAATCCTTTTTGGGAAGATCTGTATGAAAAGCTGTAAAAACGGCGGTGCGTTTACAAGCGGTTTGATTTGTTTTTTCTTGATGGGAGGCAAAGCATCGCTTTGCAAGCGGTGCCTGTTTTCCATCGGTTCGTGTGCGCTTTCCCTGTGTCATTTCGACCGAGCGCAGCGAGCGGAGAAATCTTTGGTACTATTCCACGAGAGCTGTATACAGTTTGTTTAGCAACACTATCTGTATCCGACCCTCGCGCAAGCGTGGTAAAGACCCGTTCGACTCGTCGCCGTTCCTTCTCGGCGGCTCGCTCAGGGTGACACAAAGGGGGCGGCTGCGCTGTCTCTCCGCTCAGGTTGACGCAAAGTGTCTTTTGTGTCATTTCGAAGCGTAAGAGAGCGGAGAAATCTTTGGAAGGTCACCGCGCAGACGCTATACAGCATGATAGACAAAACGAACGATTTAAAGATAAGTTTTTTTGGTAGGTGTGTTATGCCCGACAACAAACGAATTTTTGATACGGCATTAAAATAATTTATTTGCGCGCGCAAAAATCGCACTTTTTGCAAGCGCCCCCAATTTGCCGTAAACTTACGGCTTTCCCGAAAAGGGGTGAACGCGCGCGATTTCTATAATACGTAGCCCCAAAACATCGCGCGCGGAGGGGAAAACGCCATCTCGCAAGAGTGGCGGTTGCCCCTCAAACTCACGGCAAATCGCAGCGCCTTTGCGCGAGATTTGCGTGAATACGGAGGAATTTTTTATGCCCGACAACAAACGAATTTTTGATACGGCATTAAAATAATTTATTTGCGCGCGCAAAAATCGCACTTTTTGCAAGCGCCCTCAATTTGCCGAAAACATTCGGCTCTTAGGAAAAGGGGTGAATGCGTGCGATTTCTATAATACGTAGCCCCAAACTATCGCACGCAGAGGGGAAAACGCTGTCCCGACCGACGGGAGGGCAGCGGTTGCCCTTCAAACTCACGGCAAATCGCAGCGCCTTTGCGCGAGATTTGCGTGAATACGGAGGAATTTTTTATGCCCGACAACAAACGAATTTT
>JAGHJS010000018.1 GCA_017886545.1 Clostridia bacterium | reverse complement strand
TGTATCTGTACGTCGATTACCGCATGTGCGGGCTGGGTTCGCATTCCTGCGGGCCTGAATTGCAGGAAAAGTATCAGATCAGGGAAAATACGATCGACTTTGCGTTCGACATACTTCTGTCGTAAACAAGCGCAAAAACAACAGGGACGTGCGGCATAATTTCCTTCGACAGCTGTACGAAAACTTTTTTGCTTTCGGGCAAAAATTACAGCTATTGTATGTACATAAACCGCGCAGGTTTATTGCAGCACCTGTATTGGGGCAAAAAGATCGGTGCGGCGGATGCGGCGTTTCTCGTTGCGGCGCACGGTCTGCCTGCTTCGCCAAACCCGGACGACTATAATAAGGACATGGGGGAGTGTTACGGTTTCAATCTCCTATGCAAAACAAGTCGGGTTAGATTTCGAGATAGAAAAGAAATTTTCGTTATAATACAGCAAGAGCCTCGTCCGTTAAGAACGAGGCTCTTGCTGAATGGGAACCGCAATTTGAAGTTCGTTTACTGTTAAGTAAGTTGAACGGTTCAAACTGCTACGGTTTGGTGCGAGTAATCGGATTTGAACCGATACGGGATCGCTCCCGAGGGATTTTAAGTCCCTTGCGTCTGCCGGTTTCGCCATACTCGCATACATTCAGTTGTTGTTCGCCGCATGAGCAGCCGTTGTATCTGCGCTGTCGGCTCGTTGCTTCCGCTTGCAGCCCCTGCGCCTGTCTGTTATAAACGTTGCGGCCGTGCGCTTGCTCGTTGTCTCCGCTGCGTCTGCGCCGCTTTACTTCTTTCGGGGATCCTGCCCGGTCGCTTGCCCGTGCTGTACCCTTGCCGAGCCGTGCGGGTTTTCCGCGCGGTAGATCAGGTGCGGCATCTCCATGCCGTAGTAATGCTTCACGAGCCTGCCGCAGACGTGCATACCGTTCCGCTCCGCTACGCGGCGGGAGGGGAGGTTGTTTTCACGGATGATCGAATACACCCTATCGGCGTGCAGGGTGCAAAAGGCGTATTCCTTGCAGGCGATCGCCGCCTCCGTCGCGTACCCGTTATGCCAATACGTCCGCTCGAAAAGGTACCCGACTTCGATCCCGCGCGTGCCGTCGCCGAGCGGCTGCAGGGTCAGCCCGCACTGCCCGAGGAACTGCCCGTCCGCTTTGCGCACCACGCCCCAAAGCCCGAAACCCTCTTCGCGGTAGCGCCGCTGTTGGTTTGCAAGCCATGCCTGCGCCTCTTCGTCCGAAAAGGCGTGTTCGTAGGCGTACATCGCCCGCTCGTCCTGCAAAGTACGGCACAGGGCGGCAAAGTCGGCTTGTTCCAGTTCGCGCAAAAAGAGGCGCTCGGTCTCAAAAAGGATCTTCATACACGGAAGGGGCATACCCGCCATAAAAACCGCGGCGATCCGCCGAAAAAAAGACACCCGAGGGCCGCCCGAAAGGGGAACCGCCTCCGCTTCACAGAAGCGGAGGCGGCAGCGTGGAGGTGCTACCCGGATTTGAACCGGGGAATCAGGGTTTTGCAGACCCTTGCCTTACCACTTGGCTATAGCACCAAAAAATAAGTGCGGAATGTTGGAGCGGGAAACGAGATTCGGACTCGCGACATCTACCTTGGCAAGGTAGCGCTCTACCCCTGAGCTATTCCCGCATAATGGATTCCGCACGTATTTATCGAAAAGAAAATGGTGGAAGTTATAGGGCTCGAACCTATGACCCCCTGCTTGTAAGGCAGGTGCTCTCCCAGCTGAGCTAAACTTCCGTCCGAACCGCCCATATACTATACCAAAAATAAGAGCGCTTGGCAAGTGTTTTTATGCAGATTCCAAAAAAAATTTTTTCTGTTTTTCGATGAAATTTTCGGCGCGGCGGCAAAAACGCGGTAAAAACAGTGAACAAAACCCGCGTTTCGGTATATACTGTATAGGCAGGGCAGGCGGCGCCGCTCCGCAGAGCGGCGCCGCCTGCCCGCCGCCCGCGCATGCGCGGGCGGGAGGAGGGGCTTATGCCTTCACAGTATACGCACGCGCTCATCGCGGAAGAGATCTTAGCGGCGCTGCCCGAAAACGTGCGCGGCGCGGTCACATCCCTTCCCGATTACTTTGCGGGCGCGCAGGGCGGCGACGTGCTCTTTTTCCTGCGCATTACGACGGACCCCGAAAAAAACGCGGGCAAGCGCCTGCACCGCAAGGACATTTACAAGACCTTTTGCGCCCTGCTGGCAGCCGCGCGCGATGGCGGGAGCGCGGTGCGCTCGTACGCGGCGGGGTATATCACCCATTACGCCGCCGATACGGTGTTCCACCCCTTTGTGTACGGCACGCAGGAACGGCTGCTCGCCGCGGCGGAAGGGGGAGAAAAGCGTCTGCGCCGCACCGACCTGCATTCGTATATCGAAAGCGACCTCGATACGCACTTCACCCTTGCGCGCAAGGGCGTGCCCGTACACCGCTACGCCCCGCCTCCGCACCGCGGGTCGGTGCGCGAACTGTACCCCGCCGTGCAGGCGGCATGCGGCGTACCCTTCCCGCCCCGCGCGCTTGCGCGCAGTTTCCGCCGCTTCGCGCTGTACGAGCGCTTTTTCCGCGACCGCACCTACCGCAAGCGCAAGGTGTTCCGCGCCGCCGAAACGCTCTTTTTTGCGCCGCATGTCTGCTCCTCGCTCTGCCGCAGGCGCGAACCCGACCCGCGCTGCGTCAACACGGAGCGCGCCCTCTGGCGCAACCCGTCCGTGCCCGCCTTCACCTCGCACGAGAGCGCCGACGAGCTGTTCGCCCGCGCCGTCGCCGAAGGGGTGCGGCTCATCTGCGCCTTTTTTATCGCGCTGGAAGGGGGCGGCGAACTTGCCGAAGCGGACTTCAGCAAAAACTTTTTGACGGGCGCGGAGGAGGGCGTGCCGCTCGTCCGCCCGCAGCCGAGCAAAAAGCGCCCGCGCAAGCGGGCAAAGGGCGGGTAAAAGCCGCCCGGCGGTACTGTTTTTGCGCGGCGAGCCGTGCCTGCATGGCTTGATTTGTGCGTGCGTCGCCCCGTCCGCAGGGCGGGGCGCAAAAATACGGCAGGTACGCTTGCGCTGCCGCCCGTTCCCCGTGTATACTGGAAAGGGGAGGGGAGAGATATGCAAAAACTGTATGATTCCGACGCGCAGCTGTTGGGCTACGTTGCGGGCGCGGCGGGCAGGCAGACGCTGTACGACAGAGATTTCCGCCTGCTCGGCTACTATTTCCCCGCGACCGACAAGACGTATGATGCAGACATGCGCCTGATCGGGCGCGGGAACCTGCTCACGACGCTCGTGCCCGTGCAGACGGAATAAAAAAGGGCGCCCCGTTCCGCGGAAGCGGAACGGGGTTTCAACGAGATATTTTTACATCATATACGGATGTAAGTCAAGAATTTTACATCAGAAAGTGGTATAGTCTGTGCATGGAATACGCGAAATTTATCGGGGAGAACCTGAAAGCCGCCCGCAAGGGGAAGGGACTGACGCAAAAGCAGGTGGCGCAGCAGCTGTTTATGACGCAGCAGCAATACAGCCGCTTTGAAAACGGCGTCTACGAACTGAATTACGGGCAGATCAGAAAGCTGTGCGAACTTTTGGAAATTACGCCGAACGAGCTGTTCGGCATCGGCAATTAAACGGGCGGGCGCTCCGCAAAGGAGCGCCCGCCTCATTTTTTACTGTTTGCGCAAAGGCGGCGGCGTTTGCGCGCTGTGCCGTGCGGCTCCCTTATTACAAATTTGTTACAAAAATAAGACAAGTGAATGAAACGCATTTGCTACAATAGAGGAAATCAATTTTGGGAGGGAGTATGGCAAAATTTTTTCAGGAATGGAACGAATATGCAGTAAAGCATGTGCCGGCGCGTTACTATTTGGGATTGTTCATTTTTGTAATGATCGCGGGCAGTCTGGTAGCCTGTGTGGCGTTGGGGCTGTCTGTTTGGCTGCTGAGCGTATTGGCTGACCGTCCGCAATGGTATGTGGGGATCATTTTTGCGGTGTTTGTGCCGATCATGATCCTTATCATGGTGTTTGGCGGCAAATATTGTTGGAGAATGTATAAACGAGCGAAAGCAGCTCAAAAAGAGCAGGAACAGGATAGATGAATAAAAAAGAAGAGCGGTTGCGAAAAAGGCAGAGGGAAGCCGTCGAAAAGAAGACGATCTATGAAACAGAATTGGAAAAACTGAAACGGTTTTTTCCGTTAGAAACTGTCATCTATACGGTGATTGCCGTCGCGGCGGTGATTATCTGTTATTGTACAACGCATACATGGTGGGGTTGTTTCGCATTCTTTTTTCCCGTATGGCATGTGTGCGGGTTCCTTTTTCAGACCCGTTTTTATAAAAAGAGGATCCGCCTGGCGGATACGTTAAAAGAGGAGAGTCGCAGCGATGAAGCCCAAACGGAATCCCGATGAAAAGTATCTGGAATTTTTGGATCGGGAATTGAGAACATTTACCGTCATGATATGGGTTTTAATTCCGATCATTACAATCGCCGCCATCGTATGTTGGTGTATTGCTCCACAGCTTTGGTGGGTCGGGTTGCTGCTGTTTTTGCTTGTCCCTTGCTGTATCGGCGGGTATTTCGTGAGGCGGCACCTCGTTCTGAAAGAAGAAGAGCGTTTGGAACAGCTTATAAAACAGCAGAAATCGGTAAACGGAGAGGAGTATGAAAAGAAATAAAAATATGTCGGATGACAAATATATGGATCTGTTGGAGTATTATGTGAGGAGCAGGAAAGTCCTCATGATTTTTGCTGTTCCTTTTTTTATTATTCTTGCAATCGTTATTTGCGCGGTGTTTCCACAATGCTGGGGGCTGTGCTTTGTGTCGCTGTTTTTCGGCGGGTGCAGCGTAGCGGCTTATTTGGTCGCCAAGCATTATTTAAAAAAAGAAGAAGAGCGACAAGCAGAGCTTAAAAAAGGAGAAGGCACCGAGAGCGAAGAGGCGCCGACGGCAGACAACGTGCCGAAAGGGGATGAAGCAAACGGGGCATGCGGCGCCGAAAAACAAGAGGCACCAAACCGCACGCAAAAATAACGCTCCCGCGTCGGAAGGACGCGGGAGCGATTGTTTTTCGGTTTTTTCGCAGGCGGGTTACCCGTTTGCGCGGGCGGGGCAAAGTGGTCAGCCGTTCGCCTTTACCGCCGCGGTGACGTCTGCGGTGATTCTATCAAGCTGCTCTTCGCTCGGCTTGTAGGCGATGCGGATCGCGGGCAAAAGCTGCTCGCACTTGCATTCGGCAAGCGCCTTTTCCACCTGCTCGGGCGACTGCCCGCCCCAGCCGTAGCTGCCGAAGGCGACGCTCTTCTTTTTGTTGCCCGTCAGGCCCTTGAAGTAGCAGAGGAAGGACGCGACGGAGGGCATCATGTTGTTGTTGAGCGTGGGCGAGCCGACCGCAATGTACTTCGCGGTCATCGCGTCCGCGATGATGTCCGAATTGTGGCAGTAGTGCAGGTTGTACAGGCGGGGTTTCAGGCCGCAGGCGAGGAAGGCGTTTTCGATCGCGTGCGCCATCGCCTCGGTGGAGTGCCACATCGTGTCGTACACGATGACCGCCGTATCGTCGTATTCGTTTGCGACCCAGCTCTTATACAGCGCGAGGATGTCGGGGATGTGCTTCGTCCAGCAGATGCCGTGGCTGGGATAGATGGCAGCGATGGGCAGCCCCGCGACGGCGGCGAGCGCCTTGCCCGTCTGCATGCCGTACGGCTGCACGATGTTCGCATAGTACTTGCGCGCCTGGATGAACGCCTCGGGCAGGTCGCACTCGGTGTCCAGCCGCTCGTCCGAAGCGTAGTGCTGCCCGAACGCGTCGTTGGAAAAGAGGATGTTGTCGGGCGTGAGGAAGCTGACCATGTTGTCCGGCCAGTGCACCATGGGCGTGGGCACGAAGGTGAGCGTGCGCTTGCCGAGGGAGAGCGTTTCGCCCGCCCTGACGCCCGTATAACCGAGGTCGCCGTAGTAGGCGGTAAGGTCCTTGACCCCCGCGCCGGCAGCGGTATAGATCTGCGCGTTCGGCGCAAACCGCTTGATGAGCGGCAGGCAGCCGCTGTGGTCGGGTTCGGCGTGGTTGGAGATAATGATATCGATCTTCGCGGGGTCGATGACGGAGCGGATGCGCGCGAGCATCTCTTCGCCGAAGCCCTCCTTCACCGTGTCGATGAGGGTCACTTTTTCGTCGAGGATAAGGTAGGCGTTGTAGGTGGAGCCCTTTTCCGTTTCATAGCCGTGGAAGTTGCGCAGGTTCCAGTCGATCGCGCCCACCCAATAGATGTTTTCGGCAAGTTTGAACGCTTGCATGGTTCTCTCCTTTCCGCACGCAGTGCGTGCGTTTCCGTTTTTTGCGGCGAAGCCGCTTTGTCTTTTCCTTATTATTATATATGGAAAGGGCGGGAAAGCGCAAGAGATTTTGCAAACGCTGCGGCAAAAAATTCAAAATCGGCGGGATTTTCCCGCCGCGGGCGCGGCGCGTACGGGGCAGGGGAGCTTGTTCCGCAGATTTTTGCAAAAGATGAGCGAAAGAACGCAAAATCGATTGACAAGCCATAAAGAATATGATAAACTTCAAGAACGCACCGAAAACAGGTGTGATTTTTTTGCGTGGAGTTTTTGAAACATGGCTGCCATCAACAGAGCGAAAGTCACGTTCGAGTGCACGGAATGCAAGCACCGCAACTACGACAGTATGAAGAACAAGAAGAACGACCCGGAGCGTCTGCAGCTCAAAAAGTATTGCCCCTTCTGCAAAAAGCATACGGTCCATAAGGAATCCAAGTAAGGGGAGAGCCTTAGCTGCGTGCTTTTGCGCGCGAAAAGGGGAGGACGATACATGAAAGCGAAAACAGCTGAAAAAAAGCCGAACATCTTTGTCCGCATGGGCAGGAAGCTGAAAGAGGTCTTTTCGGAACTCAAAAAGGTGACCTGGCCCTCGTTCGGCAAAGTGGTGAAGTCCACGGGCGCCGTGCTCGCGGTCGTCATCGCGTTCCTCGTCGTGTTCGGGGCGATCAACTACGGCCTCGGCGCGCTGCTCGATCTGATCACAAGCATCGGCGGTTAAGGAGGGAGGAATGGATACTTCCCTCGAAAGCCAGGCAAAGTGGTATGTGCTCCACACCTATTCGGGCTATGAGAGCATGGTGAAAAGCAGCCTGGAACAGCTCATTGAAAACAACAATCTGCAGAACAGCATCTTCGACCTCAAGATCCCGATGGAGCAGACCATCGAGGAGAAGAACGGCAAGCGCAAAGTGGTCGAACGCAAGCTGCTGCCCTGCTATGTCTTTATCAAGATGATCTATTCCAACCAGGTCTGGTACCTGGTCACGAATACGCGCGGGGTCACGGGCTTCGTCGGGCCGCAGGGCAGGCCTCTGCCGCTCAAAGAGGACGAAGTGCGCAAGATGCAGCTCGAAACCGTCGTGGTGGACGCCGATTTCGCCGCGGGGGATACGGTCAGCATCGACGCGGGCCCGCTCGCGGGGTTCGTCGGCAAGATCAAAAAGTGCAGCGATTCCGCGCAGAAGGCGACGGTCAGCGTCGTCATGTTCGGGCGGAACACCGATGTGGAAGTGGACTACGCGCAGCTGCGCAAGCTGAGCGCCGCCCTGCCCGAGGAAGAACAATCGGCCCCGTCGGAAGAATCGTAAAAACCGCGCGCACGCGCGCCGTTTTATAAGTGGGAGAGGCGCAAAATAAACGCGTTGTGCAAAGTGCGCCTTGCAAGCACCACACTCTATAGGAGGAGTTATGGCTAAAAAGATCACTGCGGTCGTCAAGTTGCAGCTGCCCGCAGGCAAAGCTACCCCGGGCCCGCCCGTAGGTTCTACGCTCGGCCCGCACGGCATCAACATCCCCGGGTTCACCAAGGAGTTCAATGCCAAGACGGCTGACCAGGCGGGGCTGATCATCCCCGTCGTCATCACCATCTACCAGGATAGGTCGTTTACCTTCATTTTGAAGACGCCGCCCGTGCCCGTGCTTATCAAGCAGGCTTGCAAGCTCGAGAGCGGCAGCGCCCGTCCCAACCGCGATAAAGTCGCCAAAATGACCAAGGCGCAGGTGGAGGAGATCGCGAAGCTGAAAATGCCCGACCTCAACACCACGTCGCTCGAAAGCGCGATCAGCATGGTCAAAGGCACCGCCCGCAGCATGGGCGTGACCGTCGAAGAGTAAAGGAGAATGTGGGAGAGAGGTTTTTTCTCGCATGCACCACAAGGAGGTAAAACATGAAAAACGGTAAAAGGTATGCCGAAAGCGTAAAGGCGTACGACCGCAGCAAAGTATACGACGCAGACGAGGCGATGGGCATCGTCATCGACACGGCGCGCGCGAAGTTCGACGAGACGATCGAACTGCACGTCCGCCTCGGCGTCGATCCCCGTCAGGCGGATCAGCAGGTCCGCGGCGTGCTCGTGCTGCCCAACGGCACGGGCAAGAGCAAAAAAGTGCTCGTCATCGCCAAGGGCGAACGCGCAGACGCGGCAGCTGCCGCAGGCGCGGACTATGTCGGCGCGGAAGAGATGGTGCAGAAGATCCAGTCCGAAAACTGGTTCGACTTCGACGTCGTCATCACCACGCCCGATATGATGGGCGTCGTCGGGCGCATCGGTAAACTGCTCGGCCCGAAAGGCCTCATGCCGAACCCGAAGAGCGGCACCGTCACCATGGACGTCGCAAAAGCGATCGCCGAGGTGAAGGCAGGTAAAGTGGAGTACCGCCTCGACAAGACGGCGATCATCCACTGCCCGATCGGCAAAAAGAGCTTCGGCAAAGAAAAACTTGCGGAAAACTTCACGGCGCTGATGGACGCGATCGTCCGCGCGAAGCCCGCCGCTGCCAAGGGGCAGTACATCAAGAGCGTGTCCCTTTCCAGTACGATGGGCCCCGGCGTGAAGGTGAATTACGCGAAGCTTTGAGTGTTCACGAAATTTCTTTCAAAAGAGATGAAAGAAATTTCCGTGATTTGAGAGACAACCGAATGTTCGCCGCGGCGAAGCGCGGCTCTGCATTCGTTTTTCTCTCTGCGGCGCGCGCCAAATGCTCTCCATTATAAGCGCGCCGCATTCACTCTTTCCGAATTGAGTCGCAGGTATGCGACAATTTGGGTGTGCTTAGCCAAAATTGCGATTTTGGCACGCGCAGTCGGATTATCGGAAAGGGAATGCGGAGTTTTGTCTCTTTCAAAACTTTTTTCGTGAATGGCAAGGGTGTGTTGCGAAAAAGTGTGATTTCCCTTGCGCGAAATTATTTTTAATAATTAAATTGCGCGTCCGAAAACCACGCTTTTCGGAAAGCGCCCTCAATTTGCCGAAAACCTTCGGCTCATCCGAAAGGGGTGAATGCGCATGACTTATGATAAGAGAGCCTTTAAAGGTCATGCGCAGAGGGGAAAACGGCTGTCCCGTAAGGGCAGCGGTTGTCCCCTCAAATCACGGAAAAAAGTTTTGTCTCTTTCAAAACTTTTTTCGTGAACAGTTGTGATTATTTTCGCTTGACATTTGCCCGTAAATCGGGTATACTGTCGCAGAAAACTGAATTTTACCGCAGAAGGCAGGCACCGCAAGGTTCAATGGCTCGCGCCGCCCGCTCAGGTAAGAAGCATAAAGCGTTTTTTCCGCACGCGATCCGTGCGAAACAAAGCCCTTCTTCCGTCTGCGGCAGAAGGGCTTTTCCGTTGCGGCTCTGCCGCAGGATTCTTCAAAGGAGGTAAACCAATTGTCAGCCAATTTAGAAGCGAAAAAACTGATCGTGGACGAGATCAAACAGAAGATCGCCGATTCCAAGTCCGTCGTTTTCGTGGATTACAAGGGGCTCACGGTCGCCGAGGTCTCGGAACTGCGCAATAAGTTCCGTGCCGCAGGTGCAGAGTACAAGGTGTACAAAAACACCCTGCTGCGCAAGGCGTTCAACGAGCTCGGCGTCACCGCGTTCGACGAGGCTCTGAACGGCCCGACTGCGACCGCGTTCAGCAAGGACGAAGTCACCGCCGCAAAACTTTTAGTCGAAGCGGCGAAGGCGATGCCCGAAAAGATCGTAACCAAATGCGCGTATGTGGACAATGCGTATGTCGACGCAAACGGCGTCACCGCGCTCGCGTCCATGCCCTCGCGTGAAGAGCTCATCGCGAAGATGCTCGGCTCCATGCAGGCGCCGCTCGCGAACTTCGCAGGCGTGCTCACGCAGCTTCTGCGCGGCGTAGTCGTAGCGCTCAACGCCATCGCAGAAAAGAAGGGCGCATAACACCCAAGGCAACCGATGCCCGTAAGGGCGGAACGCGGCGGCCGCCGCCGCAAACAGCAAGCGCGGCAAACAAAAATCAAAAAATTTTCGGAGGAAATCAAAAATGGCAGATGTTGCTAAGTTTATCGAAGAGATCAAAGGTATGACGGTCGTCGAGCTCAACGAGCTCGTCAAAGCGCTTGAAGAGGAGTTCGGCGTCAGCGCCGCTGCTCCCGTGGCTGTGGCTGCTGCTCCCGCTGCAGGCGCTGCTGCTCCCGCTGAAGAGGAGAAGACGGAGTTCAACGTCGTTCTGAAGAGCTTCGGCGAGAAGAAGATCGACGTCATCAAAGCTGTCCGCGAGTTCACTTCCCTCGGCCTTGCTGAAGCGAAGGCGCTCGTCGAAAGCCTGGGCACCATCAAAGAGGGCGCACCCAAGGACGAGGCGGAAAAGATCGTTGCCCGCATCAAGGAAGCCGGCGGCGAAGCCGTTATGCAGTAATCGCTGCGTTTACGCAAAAACAAAACGCGTCTGCGGAAATTCCGCAGGCGCGTTTTTTTGTGGCTTTTCGGCAAAAAAAGCGAAAAACGCTTGGACAAAACTGCTTGTCGCCTGCATGGCGGCGATGCTGGCGGTCGGTGTGGGTTTCGCATTCACCGCATGCGATGAGGGAGAGGTCCCCACGTCGACGAAGTACACATACGATTCGGTCAGCGAAGAATCGTTTGCGGAGCTGTACGACCAAATGTATGCAGGGTCTACGGCATACTTTGAGAACGGGAAATTCGTATGGGAAGCATTGGGCGCAAAGATGGTCATGGATTATACCGAAGAGGAAGGGGTGTATCACATCAGCTACGGGGATGAATTGGAGGATGTGCTCGGGGTCGGAACGGAACTGAACGTCACCTTTGACGATACGACATTGACCATAGCCATGGTCACGACGGTCTCTTCGTCTACGGTAACGGTCAACATTCTGTTCAAAGCATAACGGTAGCAAGTTTACACGGCAAACATAATGGCAGAAGGCTCTTCCCCTGCGGGAGGGCCTTTTGCGTGTGCACCGCGTTTTCCCGCCCGAAAAATGCCACATATAGCAGTTTTTGCAACCTGCATACGAAAATGCAGGCGCCGCTGACATAATCTGTCAGCGGCGCCTGAACGCTATTCCCGTAACAGGGATAAATATTAACATCACATAAAAAATATCAGAGATTATTATAAAAAATCTTGACATGCAAATAATTCGCACTTATAATATTCATATCAACATATTTAGAGATTTTGAGAACCAGGATCTTTATGAAGCTCATGCCGAGGCGCGGCGAAATGCAGGAAGAAGCAAAAGAAAAAAAGAAACGTACAAAAGGCGATATAGCCAGCCTTGTGATCCTGATCGTTCTGGCGGTCATTCTCGTTCCGATTTTTGCGATCAATCTTACCCTTGTCATCAAAGGCAGCATTGACCCGGATGTCCCGCCGGACGTGTTCGGCGTTGCCCCCATGGCGGTCACGACAGGGTCTATGGACGGCGACGAGGCTGACAGCTTTGCCGAGGGCGCGCTCATTTTTGTGCGCATTCTGGACGAAGAAGAGAAGCAGGCTCTGCAGGAGGGCGACATCGTTACCTTCCGTACGAACGGCGCATACGTCACGCACCGCATCGTCACCGTGAATACCGTGGACGGGGCGGTCGTTTCGGTCACCACAAAGGGCGATGCGAACAACGCCAACGACGGCGCGATCCTGCTTGAAAACGTCGTCGGGCTTTGCACGGGCAGCGTTGCGGGCATGGGCAGTTTCGCCATGTTTTTGCAGACGCCCGTCGGCATCGTGGTCGTTATCGGCATTCCCGTTTTGTTATACATCGCGTACGACGTTACGCGCATCACCCTCAATAACCGCCGCATAAAGGCGGCGGAAGCCGCCAAACAGGCGGAGAAGGAGAGCGAAAAGGACGAGGAGATCCGCCGTCTGCGCGAATTGCTTGCGGAAAAGGGCGAACCCGCAGCAGAGGATGCGCCCGTCGCGGAGGATGCGGGCGCAGAAGCGCCGCCCGCTGCAGAAGACGCGCCTCCGCCCGCCGCCGAGGAACCATCTTCTCCCGCACCCGCCGAAGGCGCAGAGGAAGCAAAGGCGGAAGGCAAGTGAGAGCGGTATAAAACCTTCCCCACAAAGCGGAAAAAATCAATTCGGTGTCAGGCGGGGCGGAGCCACATACGCCGCGCGTGTACATAAATAAAAAAACCATTTTATAAAAACAGGAGGAAAAAATGGTCAAGAAAAAGAGGATCATCTCCAAACTGATCCTTGCATTGGTCGTGCTCACGGCCATCAGCTGCTGCTTCCTCGGGAGTACGTTCGCACGCTATACCAGCGGCGGCAGCGGCAGTGCAACGGTCACCATCGCGGAATGGAACATCGCATTCACTACCGATGGCTCTACTCCTCTTACCGATGGTGCGGATATCATCGCCGACAGCACGCAGCTTTCCCCTTCTATGGATGCATGGGCAACTTCTAACACTCGCTCGCATTCCACAGCGAAGGCTAAGATCGTGATCACGAATAGCGGTGACGTGTCTGCAACGGTCACGGTTGATACTGCGGATACGGTTACGGTCACGAAGGCTGAAGATGCAAACTACGGGGCAGCGGCGATTTCGAGTGAGAACTACACATTGAAACCCGCTCCTACGGAAGCACAGGTGCAGGGACTGTTCAGTGTGTCTGTCACGTACAATTCAGACGATCCTGACGGATCCGAAGCGGCAAGTGCAACTGATGACGCAACGGCTGGCGGCATCACGCTTGCTCCCGGCGGAACGCTGAATCTGTTCGTCTGCATTACTTGGACGAGTGCCGACGATCTGGACGAAGGGAAAGGTACGGACGGTAAGGTCGCTGATTACCTCGATACGTGGGTCGGCGAGAACATTACGAAGGTTGCTTCTACCGTTACGTATACCGCAGTCCAGGCGAGCGAGTTGCCTAACGCATAAACACAACGAAACCAAAACCTTTCCCGAGCGCGCTGTGCGGCGCGTTCGGGAAAAGAGGTTTGCAGGCCGCCTGCTTCGGAAACGGGGATGTGGCAGGGGCGGCAGCAAACGAAACGGCAGCCGTGCGGCTAACGCGCGTGCCGCACGCAAGAGAGGGAATAGAACAAGTCCGGGCAGAACAGTTGCCCGCCAAAGCGCGCAAACATAGGGGGCAGAAAGACTTTGCGGCGCGCGCAGAGCATGAACAAGCGTACAGATTACCCGCCTCCCCGCGCACGGTTTGCTTTACGGCCTGTGCCGAGGTGTTTGACACGATATCCGTGCCGCAGGCATGGAAGCCGCCATACAGACGGGAAATTTTTCCGAACGTTCTGCGGCGGAACAGTGCAGCGAGAGCAGTGCAGACGAGATCGTTGCACGGGGGGGGGTATACTTTAATTGAAGTAAGGAATCTCTGAAACGGAGTGACGTACGTCAATGGCGGATACCTCTCAGGAAAAAGACGGGAACGGAGTGCCCGTACAGGGGCGCGAAGCGCCTGTTGAAAACGAAATCACGGAAATGACCGCATCGGAAGCAGACGCGCCCGCGCAGGCGGACGGTTCGCTTTCGGGCGAAGCGCCGCAGCCCGCCGCAGAGGCAGGGGCGCAGGCGCATAGCGCAGACGCGCCCGAGCGTTCTTCGGATACGCAGGCGGGCGGGACGGATGCGCATACTGCCGGGCAGACCGGCGAAACAGGCTCGGGCGAGGACGCCTCGGGCCGATTTGGCATGCTTTCGGGCGAAAGCATGACCTTTGCCCAGCGCATGAGCGGCGCCGGGTATGTGACGGGCAGGCGGTACGACGCGATCAAAAACGAACTGCTGCGTTACCGTCATCCGCGCACGGGCAAGGGCGTGCGCGCCAAACTCTCCAAAACGGGCGAAAATTTTTCGTTCGGCAGGAAAACGCTCGCCATGCTGCGCGTTTCGGGCGCAACGCTGCGGCTGTTCCTTGCCCTTGACCCCGCAAAATACAGCGGGGGCAGGTACCACCACAAGGATATGTCCGCAACGGCGCGCTATGCGCGCTGCCCGATGCTGCTGCGGCTCACCTCCGACAGGCAGGTGCGGTACGCACAGGAACTGATCGGCAAACTCATGCGGGAAAACGGGCTGGAAGAGGATCCCGATTACGTTGCATGCGACCAGGCAGGCGCCTTCGGCAAGCCAAAACGGCAAAAGCGCGTCTATGTGCGCGTTCCTGCGCCCGCCTCCGTAGCGGGCGCGCGCGGCAGGTCCGCCGCAGAGCGCGCGGCAGACCCCGTCGCCGAAGAGATCGCCGCCGCCGCTCCCGTACAGGAAGCGCAGCTCCCGCCCGAAGCGGTCAAAGCGCGGCTGCCCCGCCGCGGGTCGGTGTACGACCGTTTCGGCGAAAAGATAGGCGTTCTGCGCCGCGGCGTTTGGTACGGCGCGGAAAAGGAAGAGAAGGGCGCGTTCCGCGAACAGGGCGAGGGCGTGCTGTACTATCCGAGCGGGCAGGATACCGCGCTCGCTTATCTGGACGGAAACGGCAACCTGCTCACGTCTTTGCACAAACACGTCGCCACCATCAAACGTTCGCGCCTGCCGCTGCTCGTGCTCATCGTGCTGTGCGCGGCGCTTGCGCTGCTGGCCGTTCTGCTCGGCGCCCTTGCCGTGCCGCATTCGGCGGAGCCGTATGCGCCCACCATCTTTCTGACGGACGAAGAGGGCACGCACTGGAGCGAACAGGAAGATCTTTCCGTGTTCTTCAATGAAGAATTCGGCGACGCGGTGATCGCGCCCGGCATGAGCGGGGCATACCGCTTTATATTTGAAAACGCAAACGAAGACGCAGTGGAGTATTCGCTCACCTTCCGTGAAGAAAACGAATACGGCATCGCGCTGAAATACCGCCTCGTGCGCGACGGCGCGCCCGTTACGGGCGAAGAGTATCTTCCCGCAGGGGAACTGGGCGTCACGGGGCTGACGCTGGAAGCGCGTTCGAGCGCATTGTTCGAACTGCAGTGGTATTGGGAACACAACGACGAAGCGGACACCGCCGCGGGCGCCGCAGGCGCAAGCTATACCCTGCATATCGGGCTGACGGCCGCCGTGCGCGGGCAGTGACGCCGCAAAACAGGCGGCGCCGCTTCCGCAAGGCAGTATAAAAGCATGAAAAAGGCATTCCGCATCATCAAGATCACCGTGCGCACGCTCGTGCTCGTGCTCGTTGCGCTGCTGCTCGCCTACAACATCTATACGCTCGTCATGCGCTATGCCTGCGGGGTCGGCATCCCCACCGTGTTCGGGTACGGGTGCGCCGTCGTCGAAACGGGCAGCATGGAGCCCGCCATCGGCGCGGGCGACTTCATCATCGTGCACGCGGAGGAGGAGTACGCCGTCGGCGACGTGATCACCTTTTACGATTCCGCGCGCGGCGAATACGTCACCCACCGTATCCTCCTGGTCACGGAGAGCGGCTATACGACGAAGGGCGACGCGAACAACGTGCAGGACAATTTTACCGTACCGCAGAGCGCGGTCGTGGGCAGGGTGGTCGCCGTCATGAACGGGCTCGGTTCGTTCATCGCTTTTTTCCAGACGCCCGCCGGCATGTTCGTGCTGATCGCCGCCGCGGCGGCGGTCTGGGGCGCGACGGCGCTCGGTTCGTACCTCATCGGGCGGCGCGCGGCGAAAAAGGGGACGGCAGCCGAACACGCGTCGGGCGCGGAAGTCGCAGACGGCGCGGGCGCGGAGACGGAGAACGGAGCGCCCGAAGAGGCGCGGCCCGCAGACGAAACGGGCGAAACAGACAAAGAGTAACGGAACGGAGCGCCCGCCTATGCGGGCAGCAACGGTACAGGGAAAGCGTCCGCCGCGGTCCGGCGGAAAACGGCAAGGGAGCCGCCGCGGTCCGGCGGGAAACAAACGGCAGTCCGCACGCATGTGCGCGCGGAAGAAACGGAGCAGGCATGGCAAAGAACGCAAAGCTCGAAAAATACCCGATCCTCCGCTATCTGAGTTATCTGGTCATCGTATGCATCCTACTCACGGGCGTAAGCCTGGCGCGCTACACGAGCGCGACCAGCGGCGACGTGAGCGCTTCGCTCAGCCGTTTTATCTATTCGTATTCGATCTCGGACGCATCTTCGCTGATTTTTTCAAACACGGATTACTGGCTGACGGTGGAGGGCGGCGAAACGAGCGCAACGAACACGGCGCGCAGCGTGCGGTTCGACCTGCGCAATCATCTGAAAGCCGCAGACGGCTCGGCAGACAGGGTCAGCGACGTGGCGCTGCAAAGCACCCTGCGCTTTTACGCGCCCGCGGAATTCGCGGGCAACCTTGCCATGCAGATCTTACAGGCGGATAACAGGAGCGGCGCATACACGGCGGTCACGCCGCAATACGTGTTGGGCGACCTCATTTACGAAGTGAACGAAGTGAACGGCAAATACGAACAGACGGACGTCTTTGCCGAAAACAGCCGCACGATCGAAACGGGCAAATCGAAGGATTACAGCGACCGCACCGACGGGCTTGCGGGCGCGGCGATCGCCGCGCTGGAGCAGGAGCTTTCCGTTTCGGGCGGTTTCCGGGAAGAGGGCGATTCGCTACACACGGGCACGATCACCGCGCTTGCGGAGGACGGAACGGAGCTTTCCCTCACCTCCGTCGTGCAGACGGCGCGCTATTCGGTCGGGTTCCGCCGCACCGAGGCGCGCACTTCGGACGGGACGGAGATCGGCGGCGGGTCGGAAACGGGGAAAATGGCGCCCCTTCTGTACCTCGACTGCGAAAAGGAGATGTCCTTTTATACCGTGGACTTCACCCTGCCCGAAATGTATTTCCGCGCGGCGGAAGCGGAGAGCAAAACGTTCGTGCTGTGCATCACCTTGCTCGGCCGCAGCGTAAACAGCGATTTCAGCGCCGTATGGGGCGATACGGGCGCGGTCGGCGGCGGTGCGTCGGCGTGGGAGGACCTCCTTGCCGAGCCTTCGGCGGGAACGCAGCCCTATACCTTCAACGGCGCAGCCGTCCGCGGCTATCATTTCACGCGCGACCTTCCCGTCTGGCAGGAGGGTGCCGCCGCGGCGAGCGGCGAAACGACGGTCAGGATCAACAAGGTCTACGACTATGAAAACGGCGGCGCAACGCTCTCCTATGATCATGTTGCGCCCATTTCCGAAGCGGCGGGCTCTGCGTCCGTCGAACACGCGATCGAGGCGTTTTACTCCGCGCCGTCCGAAAGCGCGGCGGCTGCCGCCGGCTTCGGCAGCGTTGCGGGCGTGAACGGCTGCACGGTGGAAAACGGCATCCTTACGGAGGGCACGGGGCTGTACGGCAGGTGCGCGAACGAAGGGAAGAGCGGGTATATCTGTTTCGGCGGACTGTCCGACGACCCGTTTTACGATACCTTCGCCGAACAGTTCGCGGCAGGCAGGCGGAAGTACGCCCTCTCCGAAGCGCTGAGCAAAGGGTACAGTACGGTGCTGACGGCGCTGTTCGCGCAGGCGTCGGAGAGCCCCGCGGCGGAAGGAGGCGGCGTATGAAGGCGTGGAAGCAGCTGAAAAATAAATACGGACTGCTCGGCTTTCTTGCGCTGCTCCTGGTGCTGTGCACCCTTCTGGGCGTGCTCTTCACGCAGGCGCGGTACGTCGAAGAAGCCGTCTCCGGTTCGGATATTTACGACGGCGACATGGAATACATCGTCGCCGAACAGGTGGAAGTCGAATCGGTCGAAGAGCTGATCGCCGCCATCGAGAACGGTTACTCCAACATCAAGATCGCGGACAGCGTGGATAACCCGCTCATCATCACGTCGGGCGTGACGGACGTCGGCACCGACCTCATCCTCGACCTGAACGGGCACGAGATCCAGCGCAACAACCGCGACCCGATGCTCAACATCGAAAACGGCGTGCGCCTCACCATCATCGATACTTCGTCGCAGCAGGAAGGCTCCTTCTACAACCCCGTCGGCAGCGTGCTGCAGATCGGCGGCGGCACGCTCACCGTGTCGGCGGGCGCGTTCATCAGCGGTCCCAAAAAGAGCGAGTACGCGCACGAAGACGGCAGCGGCGGCTGGACGGCGGGCAGCGAAGTGCAGAGCGATGACGGGCTGTTCGCCCTCGGCGGCGAGGGCGGCAGCATCGGCAGTGAAAAGGCTTCCGTCACGCTGTACGAAAAGAACGACGCGGGCGGCTACACGCCGGGCGGCGGCACGGTCGCTATGCCCGTCATCACGCCGTACGTCACGCAGGTGCAGTATTCGGCAGGCAGTACAGAGAGCTATTGGTTCGTCAACGGCAACATGTACTTTGACGAGGGCATCGGCGAAACGGGCTATACGGGCATCGAAGGCGATACCTACCTGTACCACGTGCTGAGCGACAAGTCCGTCACCGGCACGCAGATCGCCGTGAGCGGCTCGGCAGACTTCTACTATACTTACAACGTCCGCCGCGCATACAACGGCGAGAACGGCGCGCCGACGTATACCCTTACGGGCGATGCGGCAGACGGCACGAACGTGTTCACCGTCACTGTATACGGCTACAACAGCGTAAAGGGCAGCGCCACGGAAGCGGCGAACTACGCCACCGTCAAAATGCTGGCGGGCAACATGTACGTGCGCGGCGGCTCGTATGCCGCCAACTTCGGCACGGGGCACTCCTACGGCGTGTACGCTTCGGGCGGGTATATGTCCGTCGAAGCGGGCGCGTTTGACGCCCTGGAAGGGGGCGTGTGCATCGAATGCGCTTACGGCGAAGACGCGGGCGAGGGCGAATACCTGCGCGTGGCAAACGGCAGCTTCCGCTCCGACAACGGCGATACCGTCCGCGTTTCGGGCGGCGAAATGCTCGTTTCGGGCGGCGCGTTCTATAAGGACGATACCGACCCCGCCGCTGCCGACGGCGCGATCATCCGCGTCACGGGCGGCTCGCTGACGGCGAGCGGTTCCGCGCAGAACAAACTCGGTTTCAGTTTGACGGGCTCTACGCAGTACGGCGTGTACGCCGATAACGGCACCGTTATGCTGACGAACGCCGAAATTTCCTTTGCCGCCGACGCGGAGAACAAGTCTGCGGGCAACGTCGGCGTGTACGCCACGGGCGGAAAAAGCGCCGTCACCCTCACCGATACGGATATCACGGTAGAGGGGATAAACGGCAGCGGCAACTACGGCGTGAACGCCGCGGCAAACGTCAGCCTGAACGGAAATTGCAAGGTGCAGGTGCAGGGCTCCTCGTCCATCGGGCTGCTCGCACAGGGCGGCAACATCACGTATACGGGCGAAGGCGGCGACGTGCTCGACCTCGACCTTGCAATGAGCGATAAAAGCAAACAGATCGACTCCGTTGCCATGGCGGCGCTGAACGGCGGCATCACCCTTCGCGGCACGGTCACCGTCGGTTCAGACGGCATGGGCGTCGCCGTGTGGGCGGGGGAACAGGCACAGACGGGCACGGGCAACTCCCTCACGTTGGAGAGCGGCAGCCTGACCGTCATTACCTCGCGCGCCACCGCGCTGTACGTTTCGGGCGGCGACATGCGCTTTGCAGAGGGCACAACGGTTTCCGTCGAGTCCGAGGCGGCGAACGACTGCTACCTTTCCGAAACGGACGGCGTGCGCACGGCGATGTTCAACGGCGTGTTCGTGCAAAACGGCTCGCTCACGGCTTCGGGCGGCTTTACGGCAAAGCACACGGGTGCGGGCGCAGCCGTCTGCGTGGACGGCGGCAATGCGACGTTTGCACAGGGCGCAGAGGTCACAAAGAACGCCGTAACGGACGGCTATCCCGCGATCGCCGCGTATTATGACGGCGTGCGCGTCATGAACGGCTCGCTGGAAGTCGGCGGCGAATTTACCGTCTGGCATTACGGCGTCGGCGCGGCGGTGTATGTGAACAAGGGCACCGCGCAGGAGGCGGAGGGCGCTTTCACGGCAAAATTCGGCGGCAATACGACCATTTATAAATACGGAGCGGGCAGTTACGATAATAATCCCGTCGGCGCCTTGCAGGACGGCGTGCACATCGCAGACGGCACGATGACCGTCAGCGGCAGCTTCACCGTCGATCACAGCGGCGCGGGGGCGGCGGTGTACGCCAATGGCACGGTCACGCTCGGCGGCACGGCGAAGATCACCAAATACGCGTTCGCGTACAGCGGCAGCCTTTCGGGCGTGCGGTATGACGGCGTGTACGTTGCAGGCTCGCTCACCGTTGCTGAAAACGGCAGTTTCGGCGTCACGCATTACGGCGTCGGCGCGGCGGTGTATGTGGCAAACGGCACCCTCACGCTGAACGGCGCGGCGGATATAACGAATGACCTGACGGACGTTTCGTATGAAGGGGAAGGCGTTTCTTACGACGGCGTGTACGTTGCAGGTTCGCTGACGGCAAACGGCACGTTCGACGTCACGCATAAAGGGATCGAAAACGATACAAGCAGTTCGTTGACCTATGAAACGTTTGCCGTGCGCAGCTACGCCGTGCGTGTTGCGGGCGGGGCGGGAAGTACCGTTACGATCACACAGGGTACGATCAAAAACTCCGTCGGCGGGGGCGTATACGTTTCAGGCGGCGGTACCGTGACTCTCGGCAATCGGATCGCCAACGGGGCAAACACAGAGCAGATAGCTGTGGAAAATGCAAAATTGAAGGTGCTCACAGAGGGAAATACAGTTGTCGGTGATTATATAAACAGTGTTACCGGCATGGATGGGAACTGGCATTACAAGCTCACATCCACGGGCGGGCACGCCGTGGAAGTTTCGGGCGGTACGCTCAATGTAGAAAGCGGCACCTATTCTGCGGCGCAGGGCAACGGTATTTTGGTGCGCGGCGGTGATGCGCGCATTTACAACGGCTCCTTTACGGGCAACGACAATTATGTCTATGACTATGGGGATGGACGCACAAGCCCTATTGCCGGTGTGGGCGCGTCCTATGCCTTTAAACTGTACGGCGGAAAGGTGACCGTGCTCGGCGGTACATTCGGCGGCAGCGGCAGCAGCGCGTTCGTCATGGGTACTTCCGAACAGGCTGAGGCGTATATCTACGGCGGCACGTTTGCCGTGACGGGGCAGGCAGGGTTCAGCGTGTTCCAAAATGTTTCCATAACCTTTGAAGAAAATGGGAGCTACGAAGAAAGAACGGGTTCATCCATCTCTGTTTCCGCGTTTGCGGCAGCGATCGCCATTGAAAACACGACGGATAGAAATACGAACGTCACCATTCATGGCGGCACGTATACAGGCACAGGAACGGATGGTGAGGGGCGTGACGGCATCTGGTACAGCAACCCGAACGCAAAATTGACCATCAGCGGCGGCACCTTTACGGGCAACAGTCGGTCAGGGCTTTTCATCGTGCATGACCCCAACAGCAACATCCAGCTTTCGGGCGGTACGTTTATCGGGCAGAAGGCGGGGCAAGGTGGCACGGCAGGGCGTCATTATTGGTATAACGGTGGCGCGATCGGCGTAGATAGAGAGAATGCCAATGAAGACGATTGGCGTTATAGTGAAATGTTGGCAAGCAACTGCCATGGCTATACAAGCGACGGCGATCAGGTCAGTGAAAACAATCGGTTTATTGTTAATCGCCGCGGTATTGGGCAGACGGTCGCAGAGCATACGTGGGTACAGATACGGTAAAGGCTGCACTTGTGCCGCTATTTGTCGCAGCATACAACGGTCACCGTTGTATGACGGGGTTTCACCGAACGGTGAGGCTGAGTATATAAAATCAAACCGCCGTCGCAGTGCTGTATGGCGGCGACGGAGGACAACTGAACGATACGGATACAGTGGCAAGGATAGCGCAATACACCTATATACGGGTAGGCGCGGCATGAAACATTCGCGCAGTATCGTATCATTCATATTGTATCAAAGTAAAAAGCAGTATGTCGGTTCTGTAAGGAGCGGACTTCTGAAATTTCCTTTTGCTCACACGTTGCAAACATAGCGTAGGGCGCCGCGGCTTAGCTGCGGCCCCTATGCGTTCCAAAGCGTCCTTCCCGAAGTTTACGGCACAGCGTCGGCTGTGCCTCCTTCAAACTTTGATGCCGAGCGGAATGCCGGCAAAGCCGTTCAGCCAAAGCGGCTTCGGCAGCCGCAGAACCTTTGCGCAGGGGCGCCTCATGTGTGCAGACACAGCATTGTCAGCGCAAACAGTTTAT
>JAGHJS010000017.1 GCA_017886545.1 Clostridia bacterium | reverse complement strand
CCGGCGCGGCGCGTGCGCACCTTCGGCGAGGCGGGCGACCTCGCGCGC
The DNA here is from genome assembly GCA_017886545.1 of Clostridia bacterium. Taxonomy (GTDB): domain Bacteria; phylum Bacillota; class Clostridia; order Christensenellales; family Borkfalkiaceae; genus Borkfalkia. The sequence continues at coordinate 8,583 of JAGHJS010000017.1, read as the reverse complement.
GAGCTGTTCAACAAAAACGGAAATCAATAAACAAGGAGATCATTCATGGTTACGATGACAAGCGCGGACAGCGCTCTGAAAAGTTACTACCTCGGCGCGGTGAGCGAACAGCTCAACACGGCGGCGAACCCGCTGCTCGCGCAGATCAAACAGTCTACGGCGGACGTATGGGGCAAGGAAGTGCGCAGGCTCGTGCAGTTCGGCGTCAACGGCGGCGTGGGCGCGGGCACGGAGGAGGGCGACCTGCCCGCGGCGAACGGCAACGGCTATGCGCAGTTCGTCACCACCCTCAAAAACCTGTACGGCACCATCGAGATCAGCGACAAGGCGGTGCGCGCCTCCGAAAACAACGCGGGCGCGTTCGTCAACCTGCTCAACGCGGAGATGGAGGGGCTGGTGCGCGCCTCCTCGTTCAACTTCGGCAGGATGCTCTTCGGCGACGGCACGGGCAAGCTCGCCACCGTCACGGCGGCGAGCGGCGCGGCGCTCACGGTCGACTCGGCGCGCAACTTCGCCGTCGGTATGGCGGTGGACGTGCTCACTTCTGCGGGCGGCGCGGTGGATGGCGGCGCGGGGCTGCGCGTCACGGCGGTCGACCCCGACAAAAAGACGGTCACCCTCTCCGCAGACCTCAGCGCCAAACTCAGCTTTGCCGACAGCGCGACGTACATGCTGTGCGTGCAGGGCTCTTACGGGCTGGAGCTGACGGGGCTGGGCGCCATCTTCGGCGAAGGCACCACCCTCTACGGGCTGACCCGCAGCGACAACAAGTGGCTGGAGCCGTACAAAAAGGACGTGAACGGCGCCATCAGCGAAACGGCGATCCAGACGGCGATCGACCGCCTCGAGGAGCGCGCGGGCAGCCGCGTCAACTTCATCGTGTGCAGCTGGGGCGTCAAGCGCGCGCTGCAGAATTACCTCGCGCAGTACAAGCGCATCACGGACGTGACCGAGCTTGCGGGCGGGTACAAGGCGATCACCTACAACGGCATCCCTGTCGTGGCGGACAGGTTCTGCCCCGAAAAGACGATGTACCTGCTCAACACGGACGACTTCTGCCTGCACCAGCTGTGCGACTGGAAGTGGCTGGAAGGGGACGACGGCAGGGTGCTGCGGCAGGTCGCGGGCAAGCCGCTGTATACGGCGACGCTCGTCAAGTACGCAGACCTCATCTGCACCCGCCCCTGCGGGCAGGGTATGCTGTACGGCATCACCGAAGCGTAAGGCGCGGCGGCGCCTTTCGGCGGGGGCGCGCATCCTGCGCGCCCCTTGCCGCAATTTTTGGGAGGTGGGATCATGAAAGAACGGGTAAAGGACGTGCTCTCGCTCGCGGCGTCTGTGTGCGGGCGGGAGGATCTGGCGGCGTACCTTGCGGGCGGCAAGGGCGAGGACGCGGGCGCGCTCGGCGCGGAGGCGGCGCTCCTTCTGCGCTGTTACAACCTCACCGAGTACGAGCTGGCGAGCGACTACCTTCCGCTGCGAAGGAGCGAGCCGCACGATTCGGACGGCTGCGTCGCCTACGCCGATCTGGAGCGCGAACCGCTCGAGATCGTGTGCGTGCGCGGCGAAAACGGGCAGCGGCTGCGCTTCGTGGCGGAGGAGAACGGCGTGCGCGTGCGTGCGGGCGCGGTGACGGTGGAGTACAACTGCCGCCCCCGCGTCAAGCGCGAGGGCGATTTCCCCGAATGCGCAAAGGGCGGCGCGCGCCTTCTGGCGCTGGGCACGGCGGCGGAGTTCGCGCTGATGAGCGGCAGGCTGGAAACGGCGTCGCTCTTAGACAGGCGGTACCGCGCGGCGATCGCCGCGGCGGGGCGCCCGCGCGGCGGCAGGCTGCGCATGCGGAGGTGGGTATGAACGGGTATGCGTATACGGTGAAAAAACGGGTGCGGCGCGCCGCCGTGCCGCTGGCGTGCGGCGGCGCGGACGGGGCGCTCCCGCTCGGGCTGCGCGGGGAGAACGGTGCCCTCTGCGCGGGTACGGACATGCAGCCCCTCCCCGCGGAGGGGCTGCCCGAAGGGGTGCAGGCGGTGTTCGCGGCAAACGGTGCGTACCTCGCCGTCGCGGGCGGGGCGGCGTACGTCCGCACGGCAAATGCGGCGGCGTTTTCGCGCGCGTCGCTGACCTTTGTGCGCGTTCCCGCCTGCGTCCGCGTGTACGACGATGCGGCGGGCGAGGCGCTGCTCCTTTCGGACGGGGAAAAGAGCGCCCTTCTCACGGCGGACGGGCTGTCGGAGGAGGGCGTGCCAGCCTTTACGGCGGCGGCGTACGCCTTCGAGCGGCTGTGGCTGGCGACGGGCGAGTGCGGCTGCGCGCGGCTGCGCTATTCCTCCTTTCGCGACTGGCGCGACTTTGCCGAGGCGGCGGGCGGCGGGGGCTATGCCGACCTGCCCGACGGGAAGGGGCGCGTCGTTGCCCTTGCGGATTTTGAAAATTATATCTATGTATTCCGCGAATACGGCGTGCAGCGGCTGTATGCGCGCGGGGACGAACGCGCCTTCGAGCTGCGCGACGCATGGGCGTGCGCGCGCGTGTACGGGCAGACCGTCGCCGTGTGCGGCGGGCGCATCGTGTGGCTGGGCGAGGACGGGCTGCACGCGTTCGACGGCGGCGCCGCATCCTCTTTTGCCCCCGGTTTTTCGGCGCGGCTGTGCGGCACGGAACAGACGGACGCGCGCGGCTGCACCGCGAACGGGCGGTATTATTTACAAGCGGAAGCGCGCCTTTCGGGCGGCAGGGCGCGGGCGCTGTTCTCCTTTGCGGAGGACGGGAGCGAGGGCAGCGCGCTCAGCGGCGCGTTCGGCGGGCTCGCCTGCTGCGGCGGTCGGGCGCTGGCGGTGTACGGCGGCGCGCCCTGCGTTCTGCGCGAGGGCGCGGTGCGGGGCGGGCTGTGCATGCGGCGCGCCTGGGAGGGCACGGTGTACCCGCCCGCGGGCGCGGCGCTCTTGCAGCGGCTGCATCTCGACGCGGACGCGGGCTTTGCCGTGACCGTCGAAGGCGCGCGCGGCACGCGTACCTTCCGCGCGGCGAAGAACGGCGCGCAGTCCTTCCCCGTGGCGCTGTTCGGTGCGAAATTCCGCGTCCGTATCGAAGGAACGGGGCAGTGCGGGCGGGTGCGCTCGCTCGCGGCGAGCTGGGCGTACGAGGAGGCGGCATATGACGGGCAGTGAACTGGAAGAGGCGATCGCGCGCCTGATCGAAGAGGCGAACGTGCAGACGGAGGAGGCGAAGGCGGATTACGAGGCGGGCGTGCTGCGTGCGGAGTACGGCGCGGCGGAGCGCCGCATGTACCGCTCGTGCGCGCTCGAACAGGAGATCGCCGAACTGCGCGCGGCGTACGATACGCGCATTCTGCGCATCCAGAAGGATCTGGACGAGAGCATCGCCGCTCTGCGCGCGGAGGAGGAGCCTTCCGAAGGCGGCTCGGGCGGGGAGGACGCGCCTTACCATGTGGATTACCGCCTGTCCATGCGCGACCGTTACATCGAAGTCAAGGAGTATTACCTTTCGTACGACCCCGCGCAGGCGCTCGCCGATCTGCGGCAGGATCAGGTGGCGAAGGACTACCTCGGTTCGTATTATAATTATCTTCTGCAGCTTCTGACGATGATACAGGTCTGAACGGGTTTTCCGCCGCAGGGCGGTCTGCGGCGCGGAGCGGCCCCGCCTCCTTTTCGGGAGGCGGGGCTTTATCGTGTGCGGAGAAACGGGCGGAGAAACGGGCGGAAAAACGGACGGAAAAACGGGCGGAAAAACGGACGGGAAGGCGTGCGCGCGGACGCGCGGAGGAGGGGGCGGAACAAGCGCGGGGGCGGAACGCGGCGGGCGCCGCTCCGTGCGGCGCCCGCCGGCGGTGTGAATTTTTGGCGGGAAAATCGGGCAAAGGCTTTACAAGCGTTCGTTTTTGGTATATAATAAAGAGAGAAGCGACGCAAAAGCGGGGCGGATAACGTGAATTATGCGGGCGGCGCGTTTCGGTACGCGTTCAAAAACTTCATTTTTTTGTTCCTGTTCGCGCTGCTTCCGTCGTACTTTTTAGCGATGTCGACGGATGCGGAAAATGCGCGCGCGCTTTTTGCGGGCCTGTTCGGGGAGGGGGACGTCGCCTTTACGACTTTCTTTTTCTTCCTGTCGCCCTTCAACGCGCACGGCTGGCCGTATGCGCTCGTCGCGTTCGTGCTCGCCGCCGTGTGCCTTCCCATGCTCACGGGGTTCATCGAAAAGCATATGCGCATCGGCATCCGCTCCCTGCACGGGCTGCGCAGCCGTTTCAACCATAATTTCGTTTCCACGCTCGCGCTGCTGTTCGTCTTTGTGGCGGTGTACGAGCTGTGGGCGCTGATCGCGGCGGGGCTGTTGTATGCGGAAACGCTGCTCTTCGGCGGCGTTGCGTCCGCAGTCATTGTCGTGTGTACCTTTGCGGGGCTTGCCGCGCTCGTGTGCTACCTCGCCTCGCTCGTCCTTCTGTGGCTTCCTTCGCTGCAGATAACGGGGTACGCGTTCATGGACGCGCTCGCCTGCGCGAACGCGCTGTACGGCGCGGTGCGCGGCAGGCTGTTCTGTTCGGTGACCGTGCCCGCGCTCGTCGGGCTTGCGGTGCAGTTCGTCAGCCTCGTGCTGATCCCCGCCCGTCTGGAAGCGGTCGATTTCCTTGTGCGCGAGCTGGTGTTCCTTATTCTGCTGCTGTATTTTGCCGCGCTCATGTTCGTGGCGTACTTTGCCGCGTCCGGCGAGGAGCGGCAGGATCTTGTAAAAAATTACGGGTCGGAGGGCAGGTTTTGATCTTCAAAAACGCGATCCATCTGCTGATCAGCCATTTCGGGCTTACGTTCAAATTTTTGCTGTACAAAGTGATCGTGCTGGCGGTCGCCGCCGCGCTGTCGGCAGCGTTCGTCTATCCGACGCTGCAGTTCCTGCTCTCGAGCGCGGAGTTTGCCGCGGTGGCAAAGGGGGACTTTTTCGGCGAACTGCTCGGCGCGCTCTTTTCGGGTTCGGAGGGGTTCTGGAGTTCCTTCTCCCCGGAAATGCAGACGTCGCTGCGCTCCTTCGGCTCTTTCCTTGCGGACAACGCGTCCCGCCTGGCGCTGCTCGGCGTTGCCGTCGCGGCGATCCTGCTCGTCGTGCGCTTTTTAAACGGGCTGGGCAACTTCGCGTTCGGCAGCCTGATCGACAGCCGCATGTCCTCCAACGCAAAACTTTCCTTTTCGGGCGTATACATCCGCAACCTCGGCAGGGCGGCGCTGTGGCACCTGGTGTATGTTCCGCTCACGTTCGTGTACGACGTGCTCGTGCTGGCGGTGTGCTATCTCTTTTTCGTCGTCCTGTTCAGCGTCATTTCGGTGCCCGCGATCGCCGCGGTCGCCTCGCTCATGCTCTCCGTCGCGCTGTTTTTAGCGTCGCAGGCGGTCAAGCTGACGCTGTTTTCGCACGCCGCGCCCGCGATGATCACGGACAGGCTGCGCCTTCGCGCGGCGTTTAAAAAGAGTTTTTCGTTCAAAGGCGAAAAGCGGTTCGGTCCGCTCTTTTCCACCTATCTCGTCACCGTGATCGCGATCATGTGCGTGAACGTGCTCTGCGCGTTTGCAACGTTCGGCGCGGCGCTGCTCGTCACCGTGCCCGTTTCGTACCTGATCATGCTGTGCGTGCAGTTCGTCGGGTACTATACCTTTGAAAAAAAGAAGTATTTCCTCACCGAGGATACCGTTATCCGTCCCAAAGAGGAAAAGACGAACGACAATTATTACGACGATTTCGACGAAGTGTGACCCGTCTGCGCGGAAGGCGCCGCGGGGAAAACAGGAGCTTACGCCAAAGGATGACGGCCGCTTTCCGTGCGGCTTCTGCTTCTGCGGCGCTCATGCATATCATAAAATATAAAAACCGACAGGTCGGAGGGAGGAAGAAATGGATTACAAAGCAGTGTATAACGAATGGCTGAACGATCCCGCGCTCGGCGAGGAAGGCAAGCGCGAGCTGGAGTCGGTCAAAGGCGACGAAAAGGAGATCGAATACCGTTTCGGCGCGGAGCTCGAGTTCGGCACCGCGGGCATGCGCGGCATCATCGGCTACGGCACGAACATGATGAACGTGTTCACCGTGCGCAGGGCGACGCAGGGGCTTGCCGAATACGTCAAGTCGCTCGGCGCCGCCGCGATGAAGCGCGGCGTGGTCATCTCCTACGATACGCGCCGCAAGTCGGACGTGTTCGCCAAAGCCGCGGCGGGCGTTCTCGCCGCCAACGGCATCGTCGCATACCTCTTTGCGGACGTGCACCCCGTTCCCATGCTCTCCTATGCGGTGCGCAGGCTCGGCACCGTCGCGGGCATCATGATCACGGCGAGCCATAACCCCAAGGAATACAACGGCTACAAGGTCTACGGCGAGGACGGCGCGCAGATGTCCCCCGAACCCACCGCCGAAGTCGTCGGGTATATCCAAAAGATCACCGACTATTTCTCCGTCAAGGAAGATGCGGGTAGCAAGCTCATCAAAAAGGTGCCCGCCTCCGTGGATAAGAGCTATTATAAAAAGCTGACCAAACTCACCCTCTCGCCCGAGGCGGTGAAAAAGGAGGGGAAGACGCTCAAACTCGTCTATACCCCCGTGCACGGCAGCGGCTACGTGCCCGTCACCACCATCCTCAAAAAGATGAAGATCAACGTGACGGTCGTGCCCGAACAGGTCAAAAAGGATACGGAGTTCTCCACCGTCGAGGTGCCCAACCCCGAATTCAAAGAGACGCTTTCGATGGGCATCGCGCTCGCCGAAAAGATCCATGCGGACGTGGTGTTCGGCACCGACCCCGATTCCGACCGCCTCGGCGTCGCCATCAAAAACGATAAGGGCGAGTTCGTCGCGCTCTCGGGCAACCAGGTCGGCATCCTGCTGCTGGACTACATCCTCACCCGCCTCAAAGAGGAGAACAAACTCCCCGCAAACGGCGTCGTCGTCAAGAGTTTCGTTACGACGGGCATGGCGAAGGCGATCTGCGAGGACTTCGGCGTGGAGCTGGTCGATGTCCCCGTCGGGTTCAAATTCATCGGCGAAAAGATCAAGGAATACGAGCAGACGGGCGAAAAGACCTTCCTGTTCGGCTTTGAAGAGAGCTGCGGCTACCTGCGCGGCACCGAGGGCAGCCGCGATAAGGACGCGGTGGTCGCAAGCCTGCTGTGCGCCGAAATGGTGTGTTACTATACCTATATCAAGCAGTCCGTGTACGGCAGGCTGATGGATATTTACGATAAGTACCAGTACGTTCTCGACCGCAACGTGAGCGTCAAGTTCGGCGGGCTGAACGCGATGAAGGAGATGAACGCCGTCGTCGATTCGCTCAAAACGAAAAAAGCCGAAAAATTCGACATCTATAACGTCACCGCCGTGCGCGATTACTCCGCGTCCGTGCGCCGCTGCGCCGACGGCACCGAGGAGCCGATCGACATCCCCAAGACCAACGCCGTCTATTATGAATTGGAGAACGGCAGCTTCATCTGCGTGCGCCCCAGCGGCACCGAGCCGAAGCTGAAGATCTACTATTCCGTGCGCGCCAAAGACGAGGGCGCGGCGGGAAAGGCGTTCGCGAAATTGCAGGCAGCGTTCGAAGCGTTCATGAAGGAGTAAAACGAAGGCGCGCTCTTTTGCGCGTGAGCCGCCGGCGGGCAGGGTTGCCCGCCGGCGTTTTTATCCGCCGCGCAGGGTTGCCCGCCGGCGTTTTCCGTTCGCCGCGCAGGGTTGCCCGCCGGCGTTTTCCGTCCGCCGCGCAGGGTTGCCCGCCGGCGTTTTCCGTCCGCCGCGCAGACCGCCCGCAGAGGCGTGTTTTTCCGCGTTCTTTCCCGAAGGCAGGGCGGAAACGCCCGTATTTTTTTAAAAAAGAATTTTTTCGGCAAATTTCAAAAAACGCTTGACATATACTTATAAAAGTGCTATCATAGCTAAGCTGTCGATTGAGGCAGCTTCCTTTCTCTTCTGTTGAAGAGTCTTTGAAGATTGACAACTGCATAGCGAAGAATAGAGAGATTAGTACGAAAGGCAAAGAGAGTAAGTAGAGCTAATCGGTTAAAGAAGCAAAAGTAACGTATGTGAAAACAAGGGAAAGCCGGAAAGGAAACCTTGGAAGCTGTAAAGACGGATTAGCCGAGTTGAAATCTTAGGATTTTGTATGTGTAAGGGCAAGTAGACGAGAAGAAAAAGATCAAGCTACGAAGAGCATACGGAGGATGCCTAGGTACATGGCGCCGAGGAAGGACGTGACAAGCTGCGAAAAGCCGCGGGGAGCTGCAAATGAGCAAAGATCCGCGGATGTCCGAATGCGGGAACGCACTGCAAGTAACGTTGCAGTATCATTTACTGAATCCATAGGTAAATGAGGGGAACCCGGGGAACTGAAACATCTTAGTACCCGGAGGAAAAGAAAGTAAGAACGATTCCGAGAGTAGTGGCGAGCGAAATCGGAGGAGCACAAACCGTATGTAGCAATACGTACGGGGTAAGGACCCCGGAACGCTACCGAGCAAGATAGTCAAAGACGGTTGGAAAGCCGCACCGAAGAGGGTAAAAGTCCCGTAGGCGAAATCATGCGGAGGGCAGGGG
>JAGHJS010000016.1 GCA_017886545.1 Clostridia bacterium | reverse complement strand
TTTTTCGCCTCCTCGTACAGGTACCCGCGCCGCATGCGCGCGCAGAGGTAGCACGGGTTCTTTTCCACCGTTTCGACGGCGGCGAAGATGTCCGTTTCAAAGATGTGCAGCGGCACGCCGAGTTTTTCCGCATTCTCTTCCAGAAGCCGCCTGTTTTCGGGCGCGTAACCGGGGTCCATGGTCAGAAAGTGCAGCCCGAAGCGGAATTTTCCGTGCTTTTCCAGCTCCTGCATGCACTTGGCGAGCAGCATCGAATCCTTCCCGCCCGACAGGCAGACGGCGACGCTGTCCCCTTCTTCGATCAGCTCGTATTCGCGCACCGCGCGCACGAAACGGCTCCACAGCTCCTTGCGGTACGTCGTGATGAGCGAGCGCTCGGCGCGCTCCTGTACCGCGCTCATTCCGCGCACGCAGGCAGCGCGGGGAAGCGCACGCCCGTCCGCTCCTCCCATGCGCGCACGGCAGCCGCAGTGCAGGCGCCCTCCCCCTTCTCCGCGCGCTCCAGGGCGATGAGCGGCGCGCCCGCGCGGATGCGCTCTGCGATCGCCTTTGCGCCGCGGGCGATGAAGCAGTGCCCTTTCTCCTCGAAAAAGGCGGGTTCGCCCTCCTCTTGCCCGTACGGGTACAGCCGCGCGGGGCAGAGTTCGTACCGCGGGAAGGTCTTGCCCGCCGCAGCCGCTTCAAAGTGCGCGGCGATGTGTTCCGCCACCGTTTCGGGGGGGACGTACGTCGTATCGACGACGTAGTCGTAATTCTCCATGTCGCAGATGTTCACGCCGTACAGCGTCTCGTACCGCGCCGCCTCGCTCGCCCTGCGCGCGCGGATGGACGCCGCCGCCTCCTCGACCGATTCGAAATGCTCGCTCGCCCTGCCCGCCGCAAGGATGCGCGCCGCCGAAACGAGCGGCTCCGCCTGCATATACACGGCGAAGGAGGACGGCACAAAGTGCCACGCCATGCGCGAATCGATGATGAGATTTTTTTCCTCCCCTTCGAGCGCGCAAAGCCCGTCGTCGATCATCTTGTCGATCTCGTGATGCCGTTCCATGTATTGGTTGAGCTCGAGCGTGGTCATGCCCATCTCCAGCGCGATCTTGCGCTGGATGGTGCCCGTCGAATACTTTTCGGCGGAAAAGCGCTCCGCAAGCAGCGCGCCGACCGTCGTTTTGCCGCTGCCGAGGTCACCCGCCAGCGAAATTTTAATGAACTTCTTCTGCATAACTTCCTCTCTTTCAGACCTGCGCGATCATATATCCCGCGTCCGTGAACGCGAGCGTGCCGCCCCGCAGGGTACAGCCCTCCGCGGCGAGCACCTTCCCCGCCGCAAACGGCAAGGAAACCGCCGCGCCGTTCGGGTTTACGGCAACGAGCAGCTTCTGCCCGCCGCCTTCGCGTTCGTACACGGCGACGCCCTCTTTTTGCAGGACACGCAGCTCTGCCGACGCAGCCAGCGCGGGCTGGGCGCGGCGCAGGTGCGAAAGTGCGCGCACGGTGTGCAGGAGCGAGCCTTCGCGCGCCTCCATGCTCTCCGCCGTCTCGCCTGCGCCCATGGGGAGATAGGTCGTTTCCGCTTGGGAAAAGCCCGCGTTTTTGCCGCCGCCCCAGCGCATGGGCGTGCGCGAACCGGTGCGGTCGTAGCCGCCGTCCTTGCTGTGCAGCGCCTGATACGTCATGCCGATCTCGTCTCCGTAATAGAAGAACGGAACGCTCGGCAGGGTGCAAAGGAACGCGTACGCCGCTTTGGCGACCGCTTCGTCCTTGCCGTCGCACAGGCGGGGCACCATGTCGTGGTTCCCGCCGGGCACGGCGAGGAAGCCGTTCCCGCAAAGCTGTGCGCGCATCTCTTCAAACGTATCGAAAAAGAGTGCAAATCCCGCCTTGGACCCGCGGGCAAACACCGAATCCGCACCTCTGCGGAACAGGCTCATGTACGCCCGTTCGCACGCGCCGAAGTGCAGGAAAAAGTCCATGTCGAACCCCGCTTCGCCCACGGCGCGCGGCGGGTCCGACCACTCGGAGACGAACACCGCCTCGGGGAATTCCCTGCGGATGACGGAGAACATCTCCCGCCACAGCGCGCAGGTCGCGCTCTTGTCCGCGTCGTTTTTGACGAGGCTCGCCGCCATATCCACGCGGAACCCCGCGCACCCGCGCGAAAGCCAGAACCGCATCACGTCCTCGATCTCGCGGCGCAGGGGCAGCAGGCGCTCGTCCTGCCAGTGCATCTGCCACGGCTCGTCTGGCGCCGCATACCCGTAGTTGAGCGCGGGCTGCATGGAAAAGAAGTTCACCGCATAGTTCCCGTCGCGCGGGCACATGCCGTTGACGGTGCGAAGCCCCTCGCCCCGCGCGTCCGTCCAGACGTTCGGCGACCATATGTAATAATCCGAATACCCGTTGCGTTCCGCCTCGGCAGACTTTTTGAACCACGGGTGCGTATCCGACGTATGCCCGGGAACAAGATCGAGCAATATGCGCACGCCGCGCTTTTTCGCCTCTTTGAACAGGCGGACGAGGTCCTCGTTCGTTCCGAAGCGCGGGTCGACGCGCTTATAATCCGCCACGTCGTACCCGCCGTCGCGGAAGGGAGAACAAAAGAGCGGATTCAGCCAGATGCCGTTGCACCCCAGCCCCGCCACGTAATCCAGTTTTTGTATGATGCCTTCGACGTCGCCCACGCCGTCCCCGTCCGAATCGAAAAAACTCGTCGGATAGATCTCATAAAAGACGGCTGTGTCCAGCCATTGTTTCCTGTCCATCAGCGGTAACCTCCCGAAGGGCGCACTCCTCCGCCCCTTCTGTTTTGAGAGTTTCATTATATTGCATTTGAACGGCAATGTCAACGCCTTTTCCGCAAGATTTGCCCGCATTCCCGCCCTCCGCGCCGCTGCGCGGAGGGCGGGAATGCGCAAACCCTGTGCTTTCCCGTTCACCGCGCGTGCCGCGTTCCCGTCCCCTCCCTGCGCGCGGCGGCGAAGGCGGGCGCGTCGTCCACGGCAAACACGGCGCGCCCCTTTTCCCCGCGCAGGGCGGCAAGGTCGGCAAAGCGCACCTGCGGGTTGCGGTAGCTCGTCCAGTAATAGCGCAGCGAATGCAGCCCCGCGGCGCAGCTGTACACGGTGTAATCGTACGGCGAAACGCCCTCCTCGGGCGGTTCGCCCGCCGCATGCACGCGCACCATGCCGAGCGGAAAGGCAACGTTTTCCAGAATGCGGAAGGTGAAGGCGGCGGCTTCGTTCTCCCCCTTCCCGCGCACGCATAATCCGCGCAGGAAGCTCAGCCGCACAAAGCGCGAGGGCGACGACCAGTCCCCCGGCAGCCCGGCCGCCCCGCTGCCCGAAAAGCAGGGAGCCTGCCCTTCGGGCGCCTCCGCATAGTCCTGCGCGCGGATGTGCGCGTAGTTCAGAAGGTTCGCGCGGTGCCACCCGTAAGGCGGGCTGTTGGTCATCGCGCCCGCGCCGCGGTACACGCGCACCCCGCCCGCCGCAGGCTCGATGACGGCGCTCGCGCCCGTACGGTCGGCAAAAAACCAGTGCAGCGGCGGCACCGCGCCCATGAGCGGCGCGGCAAGGAGCGCATAGCGCTGCGTGAAGGCGGCGATCGCCTCCTCCACGTCTGCACACGAGGCGAGCGCGCAGGTGAGCGCAAGCCCCGGCTGCACGGGCAGCCGCCCCGCGGGCGCCGTATGCAGGTAGTGCGCGTGTTCGCGGAAGTACAGCTGCCCGCCCGCCAGCCCGCACTCGTTCACGCCGTCGTACAACACGGGTACGGGCAGAGAGAGGGTGCCCATGCCCGTCATTGCATATGCCGCGGGGAAGCCCTCCCGTGCCCCGTCGCCGAGGAGCGCACCTATCTCTTCCCCGCGCGGCAAAAACAAAACGCGGCTGCCCGCGTCGAAGCGGTCAAAATCGAAATTCCTGCCGAAAAAGCGCAGCCCCTCCTCGCTCTCCCAGCAAAAGGCGCTGCACCCCGCAAAAAAGGCGGAGCCGCCCCGCTCCGTCTGCTCGCCATACTGCTCCATACTCTGTTCCTCCCCTGCGGGAACGCCCGCACAGGAAGTATGTGCCGGAAAAGGAAAACAATACCGCGCCTGCAGCGTTTGCTGCGGGCGCGGAACGGAGCTCATTGTTTGCGGCGGAAGAGCGGCTTATCCTGCGAACACAGCCACGCCCCTATCCCCATCAGCCCGAGCGCGATAAAATAGGTATAGTGCGGCAACTGCGGAAAAAGAATAAACGAAAACAGCGTACCGATAAAGGGCGATACGGCATAATAGGCGCTCGTGCGCGCCGCGCCGATCAGCCGCTGCGCATGCACATAAAAAAAGATGCTCAGCCCGTAGGCGACGCACCCGACGGCGAGCGCGGCGAACACGCTCCACAATACGGTGACCCGCTCCCCGATGCACAGCCCGATGACCAGCGAACCTGCCCCCGAAAAGATCCCCTTCAGCAGAACGATCTGCAGCGGGTCTTTGGAGGAAATTTTGCGCGTGCAGTTGTTCTCGATGCCCCAGAACAGGCAGGCGAGCAGGATCAGCAGCGAACCGTACGAAAACCGCAGGCTCTCCGCGCTTTCAAAGGAGAGCAGCAGGCACGCAGCCGTCACAAAGGCAATGCCGCCCCAAAGGCGGGCGCTGATCCGCTCTTTGAAAAAGACCAGCGCGATGACCGCCGTGGCGACGATCTCGAAGTTATTCAGAAGCGACGCGTTCGCCGCCGTCGTCATACGCAGCCCGAACAAGAGGCAGACGGGCGCGGCGATGTCCAGCAGGATCATGGCGACGGTGTACGGCAGCTCTGCCTTTGTCAGGCGCTGTTCGCTATGTTCCGTATGGCGGAGCTTGCGCACAAGGGCGACCGCGCCCATACTGATCCCCGCCCCGAGGTACAAGAACCCCGCCGTCAGCGTCGGGGGCATATAGTCCAGCAGCAGCTTTGAACAGGGCGCGTTGACTGCATACAGCGCCGCCGCAAGGACTGCGAGCAGGATCCCCGTCTTTGCCGCTTTCAAAGCAGGCGGTCGATCGCCCCTTTCAGGCGCGCGATCGTCTCCTCGTCCTGCTCCCGCACCGCATCGACGATGCAGTGGTCGAGATGATCCTTTAAAATGAGCTTGCTCACGTTCGTGATCTCCGCCCGCACGGCGGCAAGCTGTACGAGCACGTCGCTGCAATCGCGCCCTTCCTCCAGCATCCGCTTTACCGCTCCCATATGCCCGATCGCCCTTGCCATTCGGTCGATCGCCGCTTTTGTATGCGTATGTCCGTGCATTTTTCTCCTCCATATCCCCCATGGGGGGATATGGAAAGTATATCACTTGCCCGCCGCCCTGTCAAGTAAAAACACGAAAAAAGCAAGGCGCCCGTCGGCAAATACCGACGGGCGCCCCGCTTGGTACATTATGTGAATTGGTGGTTATGCGTTTTCTTTTTCCCACGCCTGCGCCTTCGCCTTGGAAAGGTTGGTCAGCTTTTCCGCAGGATACTTGGACTGCTCCCCGCCGTTGGTGTACAGGAAATACGTACCGTTTTCGGCGACGTACAGAGTCTCTTCGTAGCCGGCAGGATCGCCGAAAGCACCGTTGGTGACCTTTTTCACGA
>JAGHJS010000015.1 GCA_017886545.1 Clostridia bacterium | reverse complement strand
CCGACGTTCTGGAAGCGCTGGGCAAAGACGGCGACTTCGTCAAGGGTCTGCACTCCAAGTGCCAGCTCGACGAGAGCAAGCGCTACATCCTGCACTTCCCCGAGGACGATACCATCTGGTCGTGCAACAGCGGCTACGGCGGCAACGTTCTGCTCGGAAAAAAGTGCTTCGCGCTCCGCATCGCGTCGTACCTCGGCAAAAACGAGGGCTGGATGGCAGAGCATATGCTCATTCTGGGCTTTGAAAAGCCGGACGGCGACACCAAGTACATCGCGGCGGCGTTCCCGTCTGCATGCGGCAAAACCAACCTCGCCATGCTCATCCCGCCCGAAATCTACCGCAACAAGGGCTATAAGATCTGGACGGTCGGCGACGACATCGCCTGGATCCGCGTCGGCGCGGACGGCAGGCTGTGGGCGATGAACCCCGAAAACGGGTTCTTCGGCGTAGCGCCCGGCACGAACGAAAAATCCAACCCCAACGCGCTGCACACCACGCAGAAGGGTACGATCTTCACGAACGTCGTACTGAATACGGACAACAACACCGTTTGGGGGGAGGGGTTGGACAAGAACCCGCCCAAGATCTTCAATGTCAACTGGTTCCGCCTCGACGACGAAGGGCACTTCCTGTGGCCGGGCTTCGGCGAGAACATGCGCGTGCTCGAATGGATCGTGAAGCGCTGCGAGGAGAAAGTCGGCGCGGTGGAAACGCCCATCGGCTACGTTCCCGACCCGAAGGACATCAACCTCGAAGATTCGGGCGTGTCCGAAGAGACGCTCAAAGAGCTGCTCACCGTCGACAAAGAGACCTGGAAGCAGGAAGCGGACGGCATCGAAGAGTTCTACAAGCAGTTCGGCGACCGCCTGCCGAAGGAACTTTCCGACGAGCTTGCAACGCTCAAAGCCAACCTCAACAAGTAAGCAAACGGAATGCCGGCTGCCCGCACGGGCAGCCGGTTTTTTTGTTTTTTCCGTCTGCGCGCAAGGTTTTGCGGCGCGCCCCGCCCGCTGCGGCGGGCAGGAGAGCGGGAAATTTCGGGAACGTTCGGGGAAAATCGCGGAAAAACGGGAAATTTTTTCGGTTTTGTTGCAAATCCGCGCCGCATCCTGTATACTGTAAGTAAGAAACAGCCTTCCCGCAGACGGGAGGGAAAAGGAGAGGGGAAATGAAAAAGAGAACGGTTGCCGCCTGTGCGCTGGCGGCGGTGCTGAGCTTTGCGCTTCTGGCAGGGTGCGGCACGGGTACGAACAACCTTTCGGGGGAAGAGACGAAGAGCTCCGTCACGGAGCTGTCCGCGCTGGAGGGCTATACGGTCACGGGCATCGATCGGCTCGGCGTCGTCAGCGCTTCGCGCACGGATGCGGATACGGAGTACGTACTGTACAGCGCGGAACGCGGCGGGATCATGGCTTCTTCGCCGACGGCTTTCACGCAGGTTGCGGCGGGGCTGTATGTATCGTCCGCCGAACAGTCGGGCAGCACGGTTTATACCGTGTACGGCAAGGACGGGCAGGCCGCCTCGCAGACGGTCGCGTCGGGCGAATTGGACCCCGTCTTTTCGACGAGCAACGGCACGGTCACCTTCCCGAACGGGGATGTCCTGTACGTCGGCGTCGACGGCGAGGTGCATACGGCCGCCATTACGGCGCTCACGCCGTATGCGCGGTACGAGCGGGTGACGCGGCTCGGCGACGATTGCTATGCAGAGTCTGTCGGCGAAGGGCTAAACGTCTTTGACAAGAACGGCAAATACCTCCGCACGGTGTCCGCCGGTTCGCTGTTCGACATCCCTGCGGACGCGGAGGCGGACACGGCGGCTTGGGTGGTCGGAACGCGGGTCTTTATGCAGTACGCCTATGCGGTGCCCGACGATTCGCGGGACTACGATTTCTATGACGCGGGAACAAAGTACTGCCTGGAAACGGCATGGTACGACATTGCGTCCGATTCCGAAGGCACCGCCGATATGGCGTATGTCGTGAACGCCAACAACGCGGCGGCGTTCAGCAATGACGCCTGCGCCGTGCTGTATGTGAATAAGATCCTGGATAACAAACAGCTCTCGTCACGGCGCATCATCCAGGCGTTCAACAACGGCGGCGGCATCCATCTGGATCTGCAGGCGCTGCTCCCCGGCGCGGACGACATCGAGATCGACGGGAAGAGCGTCCTTCTCTCCGACGGAGCGGTCGAAAACTATTATTATGACAACAGGCTCGTGTACTCGCTTCCCGCCTACAAGAGCACGACCCCGATGCAAAACTATTTTGTGGCGGACAACAGCATTTATTCGGCGGCGGATAAAGCAGAGTTCACGCTGTCGGAGACGCAGAGTTTTCTGACGGTCACGGGCGGGAACGCCTATTACATGACGGTTTCCGACGGGCAGAGCACGCTCTCCGTGTGGGGCGACGGCGGCAGCAGCACGCTCGGCACGCTGCTCGGCAGGGGCACGGATTGGGTGCTGACGGGAGACAGCCTCTCCTCCTGCGCGCTGTACGATCTTTCGGCGGAAGGCGGTCTGCGCATTTTTTCGGGCGGGGTGCTGGATTCCGCTTCGGTGAACATCCGTTCTTCTTCGGGCGGAACGGTAGCGTTTTATGTGTACACGGTTTCCTCGGGCGGCACGGCGCGCCATTGGCTGCGCACCGACCGCGCCGCGGGCTGAGGGGGCGCCTTTTTCCGCCGTTCGGCGGAACGGTGAACGGCGTGCCCGGGTAAAAAGGGCGCGCCCGTTTTCGGGCAGGAACGCTGCGGCGGCTGCGGAAAATTCCGCAGCCGCCGTTTTTGTGTGCGGAGCCGCATGGCAGGGCGAAGCATGAAAATTGCATCCCGAACGCTACGATCCGGAAGAGAGAGGGAAAGGGGGCGGAGAGCCGCATCGGAAGCGGAGCATGCCCCGTAAAGAAAAAAGAGGGGGCGTCCCCTCTTTTTACGTTCTTTGCAAGCGGAAGGAAAGGCAGGTAAGAGCGGGAAAGGAGCAGGGCACGGCTCAGTGCCCCTTTTTCGACGCTTTGTTGATGGGGTTTTCCATAAATTCAGTGCGGTAATTTCGCAGGAAAGTTGAGTAATTGGTATATCCGAGCAGGGTAGCGGCTTGTATTGCGGTTATACCGTTTTTCAAAAGTTTGCGCGCTTCACACATTTTTTTGATGCGGACGTATTGCATGACGCCGGTATTTAAAAAATGCTTGAAAAGGTGGTTTAAGTATGAACGTGAAACAAACAGGTGTGCGGCGATGGTCTCTATATTCAAAGGTTGATTTATATTTTCGTTAATGTAGTCCATCGCTTTTTTGATAAGCGGGGGCATGTCTTTTTTTTCTAACACCTTATGCTCGGCGTCGACGTAAAAAATGATGAGAAATTCGTTCAGAATGCTTTTAAGGAGCGCGTGGAAATGTTCGGAAGAAAAACGTTCCGAATAAGAATATAACTTTGTAAACAACTGCAGCATTTCGCCGCCTGCCTTTTTGCAGATGCTGCAATTTTGTTCTTCTGCCAAAACTTCAGGGAAAAGGTCGGGTGAGAAGTTGATGACGTAACGTTCATAAAGATCTTGCGAAGAGATCTTCATTACATGATATTTGCCGGGCGGGACCAGGATGATCGTTCCGTCCGAGAAATTATACAGATCGTTTTCAATGATAAAAGAACCGCTCCCGTGCACAATATAAAGTATTTCATATTGCACATGGTGATGTTTGAAAAAATCTGCCTCGTTCAGGACGTTTTCATGCGCATAACGGAACGTGATATCGGGGAAAGAGATTTCATAAATCATAGCATTATTATAGCAGAACAGGGCACAAATTGCAAGTATTTAAGCATTTTTTTATATTGAAATATAGAAAAGACGTGTTATGATAGTAGTGATATCAAAACAATAGAATAGGAGGTTGCTGTGGTTATTCGATTGAGTGCTTTTGCGGATGAGGCAGCTTCGGAATACAGTACGCAATTACAGGCTTTGCAGGAAGAACGGATCCCTTATATAGAACTGCGCGGATTAGACGGAAAAAACATTTCGGACATAAAGGAAAACGAGGCGGAGCGATATGCGCTCCAAACACAAAAGGCGGGGATCAGGGTGTGGGCAATAGGTTCCCCTTTGGGGAAAATAGGGATCGGCGACGATTTCAAGTCCCACATGGAACTTGCAAAGCATATTTTTCAGCTGGCGAAGATTTTCGGCACGGAAAAGGTACGGGTTTTTTCCTTTTATACAAAAGATCCTGCGGAAGACCGCGGCGAAGTAATGACGCGTATGCGCGCTCTTGCCGAACTGGCGGAAAAAAACGGAGTGGTCCTATACCATGAGAACGAAAAGGAAATTTACGGCGATACCGCGGCACGCTGCGTCGATTTGCTGCAAACGGTGCCGCAGCTGAAAAGCGTATTTGACCCGGCAAACTATGTCCAATGCGGCGAGGACGTGGCCGCCGCGGTAACACTGCTTGCCGACAGGACGGATTATTACCATATTAAA
The DNA here is from genome assembly GCA_017886545.1 of Clostridia bacterium. Lineage (GTDB taxonomy): Bacteria > Bacillota > Clostridia > Christensenellales > Borkfalkiaceae > Borkfalkia. Next base: position 14,780 of record JAGHJS010000015.1, on the reverse strand, counting down.
GACGCGCTGTATGCAGACGGCGAAGTCGTGCCCGCGGGGCTGGGCGACGGAAACCTGAAAAAAGTTCTCGGCAGCATTCATAAAGATACGACGCTGACGCTGGAACCGCATCTGACTGTATTTGAAGGGTATTCGCTGCTGGAACCTGCAGCAAAAAAAGTAAAGTACGGCTATAAAACTTCCCGCGAGGCATTCGCTATGGCTGCCGAAGCCTTGCGCTCGCTTTTGTCGGCCGAAGGATTCCATGAGGAGGGAGACAAGTGGATAAAGTAAAGTTCGGTATTATCGGCGTCGGGAACATGGGCTCGGTGCATCTCGGGTTTTTCCAAAACGGGCAGGTCGCAAACGGGGTCTGTACGGCGATCGCAGACGTAAATCCGGAAAAGTTGGCGGCGGCGCGGAAAAACTCCCCGGGGGCGTATGTTTGCTATGATTCGGGCGAAGAGCTGATCGATAAAGCGGGGGTGGACGCCGTGCTGCTTGCCGTGCCGCATTACAGCCATCCGCCGCTTGCGGAGCGTGCATTCCGCCGGGGGCTGCATGTGTTGTGCGAAAAGCCCGCAGGCGTGTACACGAAGCAGGTCAAAGAGATGAACATGTCTGCCGATAAAAGCGGCAAGCTGTTTACCCTGATGTATAATCAGCGTACCAATCCGCTGTATAAAAAAATGCACGAGATCGTTGCGGAAGGCGGGATCGGAGAAATACGGCGCGTGAACTGGCTGATCACGAATTGGTTCCGTACGCAATACTATTATGATTCGGGAGCATGGCGCGCCACATGGCGCGGAGAAGGCGGCGGGGTGCTGATGAACCAATGCCCGCACCAGCTGGATCTGCTTCAATGGATCTGCGGCATGATGCCGGAAAAAGTGCGCGCGTTTTGTCATTTCGGCAAATGGCATGACATTGAAACCGAAGACGATGTGACCGCGTATCTTACATTCCCGAACGGCGCGACGGGCGCGTTTATCACCTCTACGGCAGACGCTCCCGGTACGAACCGATTCGAGATCCTTGGCTCCAAAGGCAAACTTGTCTGCGAAAAAGACGTGCTGACGTACAGCCGTTCCGATGTTGATCTGCAGGACTTTCTGAAAAGGGAAAAGGACGGGTTCCGTGCCCCCGAATTTACGGTGCAGGCGTTTCCGCTTGAAGGGGAAAATCCGCAGCATGTCGGAATACTCAACAACTTTGCGAATGCCATTCTCGGAACAGAACCGCTGTATGTCGACGGGCGGGAAGGGCTCCGATGCGTGGAACTGATCGATGCGATGCTGCTGTCAGCATGGGAAAATGCCGAAGTGACCTTGCCGATCGACGATGAGTACTACTACAAAAAACTTTCCGAACATATAGCTGTTTCGCGCGTGAAAGAAGGGAAAGATATTCTGATCGATAATTCGGGCTCGTACGGCGGCACCCACTGACGTCCCGCCAAACAGATCGTTCAGTACAGGATCCTGTACTTTTTCTGCTGTGCAGAAAAAGTATACATTTGACAGAAAAAAAACCGTTCGTCGGAACGGCATACAATAAAATTTCAAGACAGGAGGAAAATTATGAAAGCGATATTCAAAAAAACGGCAGCCGTCGTTTTGTCGTTGCTGCTTGGCGCGACAACGGTGTTTTCATTTGTCGGCTGCGGCGGAGGGAGCGGAGGGAATTATACCGAAGCGATCGATGAAAACCGTACGCAGCTGTATGTGTATAACTATGACGGCGGGTTCGGCTCTGAATGGCTGAGCAAGGTGAAAGCGCGCTATGAAGCGCTGCATGCCAATGATGAGTATGAACCCGGGACGGGCAAAAAAGGCATTCAGATCATGATCAACAACACCAAAAACGCCGTAACGTCGGAAACCATCAAAAACGGGCAGGATGAAGTGTATTTTACCGAAAACATGTATTATTATTCCCTGCGGTATGACGGTGCCCTGGCAGACATCACCGAGGCGGTGACGGGCAAAAATCCGTATGAACCGGAGAAGACGGTGGAGAGCAAGTTCACGGACGAACAGCAGAACTTTTACGGGATCGAAGGGCAGCGCGAAGACGGCAAAACGCAATATCTCGGTATCCCGCACTATTTCGGCTCTTACGGGATCGTATACAATAAGGACTTGTTTGACCAAAAGGGCTACTATTTTATAAACGGATATGACCCCGAAGGTCCGCTGGAAGAAAAATTTATTTATTACAAGGACGATACCAAGACGCCCGGGCCCGACGGGGATCCCGGAAACGACGATGACGGACTGCCGACGACGTATCAGGAATTTTTCTGGCTGTGTGAATATATCGGCAGGGTAAACAATCAGGTGGCCCTTTCGTGGACGGGGCAGTATTACACGCAGTACCTCGGCTTTTTGCTCAACGCGCTCGTTGCCGATTACGAGGGGCTCGACCAGATGATGCTCAATTATACGTTCAAGGGGTCGGCGACCGACCTCGGCACCGTATCGGGCGGAACGTTCCGGGAGGATGCGCAGGATTTGGGAATCAACGAGTCGAACGGTTGGAATCTCAAACGTCAGCGTGGCGTGTATGAAGCGCTTTCGTTTATCGAAACGCTGGTCGATACGCCGACGTACCGGAACGGAGACAACGCGTTCAACGACTCGTATTCGCATCTGAACAATCAGGAAGACTTCCTTATGTCCCGTGCGGACGGGGTCACGACGCCTATCGCCATGACGGTGGACGGCATGTGGTGGCAGAGCGAATCATCGCATGTGTTCTCGTCCATGGCATCGCGCTACGGCGCACAGTATTCCCAGGAAAACAGCGAACTCCGCTGGATGCCGCTGCCCAAAGCGACGGAGGAAAAGGCGCAGGAGGCGGCGGAGAATATCAAGCAGGGGAAAGCGGGCAACACGATTGCCGATGCGCTTTATTCGCTTTGCTTTGTTTCCTCCGGCATTGACGACTGGAAGCTGCCCATCGCGGTCGACTTCATTCAATTTTGCAACACGGACGAATCTCTTCTCGAATTTACCACGACGACCAATACGATGAAAGCGCTCTCGTATGAGATCGGCAATGACGTGTTGGAGCAGCTTTCGCCGTACGGACAGTCGCTCGTCGGGTTTATCCGCAACGCGGATATCGTGTACCCGTATTCGTCTTCGGAAAAGTACATCAACAATGCGTCCATGTTCCGTGCCGATACCTACTATCGGGCGACAGTGAACGGCGCGACGGCGAATTTCCCCGCGCAGGCGTTCCATGTGGACGGCGTATCCGCCGCAGATTACTTTGCCGGTATGGCAACGTATTACGAGCGTACCTGGAGTACGTTGAATTAGTCGGAAAGGTTGAAGCGTATGGATGAATCTCGCATCACGAAGGCAGATATACCTGTTACGGAAGACGGCGTGCAACCGTCTTCTTCGGGAGGTGATAAAAGAGAGTTTCACCTGAAAGGCAGCCAGAAGGACATGATATTCTATGTCTGCATGATCGCAGGGGCTGTTATTCAGTTTGCCGTATGTTATGTATGGGTCAATGTCAGTTCCTTTATCATGGCGTTCCAGAATATCAACGTCGCTACGGGGGATATTTCTTGGACATTCGGGAATTTCGGCGACATATTTGTAGAATTATCATGGCCGAATTTTTGGACGATGACAAAGAATTCCGTACTGGCGTGGCTGCTTTCGCTTGTCGTCAGTATCCCGCTCGGGCTTCTGTTTTCCTATTATATCTATAAGAAAATGCCGGGTTCGATTTTCTTCCGTGCGGTGCTGTTTATGCCGTCCATTGTATCGGCGATCGTTATGGTGACGATGTTCCGGTATTTTGTGACCAGCGCCATGCCGGACCTGATGAACGACCTGTTCGGCGTCAGCATGCCGAATGTTTTGGATCCGGCTACGGGTCATGCGTTCGGGACGGTGATGTTCTACAGTATTTGGGTCGGGTTCGGAACGTCTGTGCTGATGTATTCCAACGGCATGAGCGGCATCGACCCGGAGCTTGTGGACGCGGTACACATCGACGGGGCGAACGGCATCCGCGAGTTCTGGCATATTTCGCTTCCGCTCGTCTTTCCTACGCTTTCGGTGTTTCTTATTACGGGCGTTGCGAGCATTTTCGTCAATCAGATCAACCTGTACTCTTTTTACGGCGGGACCGCGCATGCAAGCGTTCAGACGTTCGGGTACTACTTGTATATGGCGACCAAGCAGGCGGACGGCGATTACGGCTCTTACCCTCGCCTTGCGGCTTTCGGGTTGATCCTTACAGCCGTTGCCATTCCGCTCACGCTGTTCGTGCGCTGGCTGCTCGAAAAGTTCGGGCCGTCCGAAGACTGAGGAGGGGCGTATGTTTAAAAGAGAATTGGCAAAACGGAACAAACTCCTCGGAATCCGCAGGGAGAGGGCGCATCCGAAATTTTCGCCCGTCACGATCGCCATGCTGATCGTGCTCATACTGTATGTTGCCTCTTTGTTTCTGCTGTTTTTTTGGGCGGTCCTGACGGCGTTCAAAGATCCGTTGCTTGATTTCCGCACCAACACCTACGGTTTTCCCGTCGAATGGGTCTGGAATTTTTCGTACGTATTTACACAGTTTGTCGTGCATGTCAGTACAGAGACCCGCGTCGGGGTCGTCGGTATGGCGGAGATGTATCTGTATTCCTTTTTGTATGCCGGCGGGAGCGCGTTCTTCAATACGCTCGTGCCCTGCATTACGGCGTATCTCTGCGCGCGGTTCAAATATAAATTTTCGCGCGTGATGCACACGACGGTGCTCATCACGATGGTGATCCCTGTCGTCGGCAGCCTTCCTGCAGAGATCCGCATGGCGCAGTCGCTCGGTCTGTACGATCAGATCTGGGGGATGTGGATCCTGAAGGCAAACTTCTTAGGGATGTATTTTCTGGTCTTTTATAACATATTCAAGGCGCTGCCCGCCTCCTATACAGAGGCGGCGAAGATAGACGGCGCCGGGAATATGTCGGTGCTTCTGCGCATTGCGCTTCCGTTGGTGCGGAATACCTTTTTTACGGTGTTTCTTATTTATTTCATTCAATATTGGAACGACTACCAGACGCCGCTCATCTATCTGCCGTCTTATCCGACGATCGCGCAAGGGATGTATACCGTGTCGGTCACGCCGACGCAGGAAATGAGTTATGTCCCGATGCGCCTTGCAGCGGCGATCCTGATGCTGGTGCCGATCCTGGTGATTTTTCTGATTTTTCAGAAAAGATTGCTCGGCAACCTTACGGTTGGAGGAATTAAAGGCTGAAAAATATAAAAGGGGAACGTTGCATGAAAACAAAAAAGTCTATCAGTATTCTGCTTTCTGTCCTTCTGGCGCTGGCTTTCGGTGCGGTATTGTGGCTGGGGCTCGCCCCTTCCGTTACCGCACGGGCGGAAGAAGAATGGTCTTCAACACAAATTGAAGAGGAGTATGCGGTCAACAGCGAATTTGCGATCCCGTCCCGCACGGTCACCGTAAACGGTCAGACGGCGGAGGCGCAAGGCGTTCTTGTCTATCCGGACGGCACGGCGACCCTGAAAAGCCCCGCCGTGCTCGATCAGACGGGCACGTATTCGGTGAATTGGTCGGCAGAGGTGGGCGGGCAGCCCTATGCGGCGGAGCAGTCGTTTTATGTCTATAATCCGATCCTTTCCTACGGGGAGGGGACGACCGTCGAATACGGCGTGCCGCACACTGCAAAAACGGAGGGGATGCTCGTCCATTTGGCGCAGGGCGATACGCTCACGTTTATGCAGTACATCGATGTGGCGGATTTGCAAGAGGAAAATTATTTTGCCGAATTTTACGTGTATCCGACGACGGAAGGCGTTGCGGATATGGACGCGATCGTCTTTACGCTGACCGATTCACAGGATCCGGATATTTATGTAAAGATACGCGGGCACCGTTATATCCGCTGCCCCGGAATGGTCTATTACTCCGCGGGCTTTAGCGGCGGCCCCATGAAGGGGTACGAGGCGGATAAAGACATCCTGCACGTCGACGACGAATGGGGCATGGCAATGGCAGGTTCGTTCGAGGCGATGCGCTATGATTGGAACACGGGCATCAGCAATTATGAGGACTCGGACCGCTATATCAATAAACTTTCTTTTGACGCCTCGAGCAACGGCGTATACGGCGAATGCGGCAGCGGTTCGTACGGCGGGCAGATAATCGATCTGGACAGCCCCAGCTATTTTGAGGATCTGTTCGGCGGGTTCCCCAGCGGAAAAGTGTTTCTGTCGGTCAGCGGCGAAGGGTTTAATTCGGCTACGGCAAATATTTGCTTTACAAAAGTGCTCGGCACCGACATAACGGACTATGACGGCGTAATCGCCGACAACGAACCGCCCGTCATCACGATAGAAAATCCGTATACCGAAATGCCGGAAGCGCGGGTCGGCGGCATATATCCCGTGTTTGCCGCCTCCGCAGAGGACATCTATTCAGGGGAATGTGAAGTAAAGGCATCGGTCTGGTATAACTATATGACGGACAACCCCGTTCGCATTGATACGGACGGAACGACGTTCCGTACCGAAAGGACGGGTTGGTACGCCATCGTGTACACTTCGACGGATAAATTCGGGAAAACGGCAAGCGAAACGCTTTGGGTGCATGCGGGCGGCGCGATCGATGAGATGCGCTTTACCGTGACGGAGGAAGATATCACCGGCAAAGCCGATCTCGGTTCGTGGGTGGAGGTCCCCGCCGCGTCGGATGCGCTCGTTACAGGCGGCAGCGGCAATATCACGATCGGGATCACGGTCACGCACGGCGGTGAAACCTATGAAATATCGGACGGGTTCCGTCCCGAAACAACGGGGAAGTGGGTTGTCGAATACACGGCAACGGATATTACCGGAAAGACCGCAAGGGTTTCCTTTACGGTGGACGCAAAGCCGGGCGACGCTCCCGTCCTGACGGAAGAACCCGTTCTGCCGAATATTTTTATTGCGGGTTCACCGTATATCATTCCTGAGGCGTATGCGACCGATTATTCTTCGGGCGCGCCGGACCGTATCCTGCTTGATGTACGCATCGAAGACGCAAACGGTTCCGAAACGTACAGTACGGGCAGCGATTATACCCCGCACGTTGCGGCAAACGGCGATACAGTGAAACTGACGTATCTGTGCGACGGCAAGGAAGTCAGGCAGTATGAGGTGCCCGCAATTCTTGCCTTTGTGAGCGAGGACGGCACATCCCGCCTGCACGTTGAGAATTATTTTTATGGCACGAACGTCGGGACCGACAAGACAGAGTCCGGCATCATTCTTTCGGCGGCCGACAATGCGAGCGCGATGCGCTGGATGTATGCGAATACGCTTGCCGCAGAATTCTCGATGAATGTAAGCAGCGTGCCGGGCAGCAGCGCTTTCGGTCGTATCGTGATCACTTTGATTGACGCGCAAAATAAGGCGAACGCGGTTTCCGCGCAGCTGCAAAACGGAAGCAACGGCGTGATTTTTTCAGCGGGCGGCAGCTCGTTGCAGCTGGAGCAGAGCTTTATGTCTTCCTCGGAGCAATCCTTTACCGTCGGATTCAGCGGCACGGATTTTCTGATCAACGGCGTGCGGTTCCCTGTCGGGAATACGGATGGCGGTGCGGCGTTCAGCGGTTTTTCGTCCGGGTTGGTATGGCTGCAGATAGAAATGCAGGAGGTCACGGGCGCGGCGGCGTATAAGATCGCGTCGATCAACAACTATCCTTTCACCGAAGTGACACGCGACCTGGTCGCTCCCAACATCGTGCTGCTCAGCGATTACGGCGGCAGTTATGCGATCGGTGACATATATACGATCGGCAGGGCTGTCGCGGCAGACGTGCTTTCGCCGCGGGTAGATTTTACGCTTACCGTGCGCGACCCGCAGGGGAATGTCGTACGCGACGTGAACGGCGTTTTGCTGGAAAACGCAGATCCGGGAATGGAATATTCTTTTGAGATCACGCAGCTGGGGCAGTATCAGGTCTCTTACACGGCCGCAGAAAATGAGGCGTTCACGCCCCGCCCGAATACGGCGCGGCTCGGTTTTGTCGTGAATGTGGAGGATTCCGTTCCGCCCGAGATCACATTCGGCGGTTCGCTCGCAGGCACGGCAAAGGTAGGCGATACGATCGTCCTTCCGTCGTATACCGTTACGGATAATATGACAGCGGCCGAAGAGATCGCCGTCAGCGTCTTTGTGCTGAACCCGAACGGCGTATTGATCCCTATGAGCGGGAATTCTTTCAGCCCCTCCTATGCAGGAGTGTACGAATTCCGCATTGTTGCAATGGATTCGGACGGGAACAGTACGATGGTCCGTCTTGCGGTCACCGTTACGGCGGAATAAGGAGGAAAACGCGATGAAATTTCTGAAAAAGATCTTTGCGCTGTGTCTTGCGTTTGCGTTCGTGTTCGGCGCCGCCGCATGCACCGTAGACGGAACAGGCGGCGGCGGAAACGAAGGCGGGCAAACAGGCCCCGTTACGGAGGATGTGCAGCTGCATTATGTAGAGGGCACGCTGCACAAAGTGACCGTCACCGAGGCGAACCGCCCGTTCGTCACGCCGCAGGGAAGCGACTATCAGGTCGTTGCGGGGTCAAGCAATTTCGCCCGTACGGCGGCGAACTTCATTATCACGCATGTGCTTGCGGCGACGGGCGTGGAGTTACCGCTTTTGCTTGATGCGGACTGGTCGGCTGACGCAAAATATATCGTCGTCGGAGATGACGATCTGTTTGCGGCGGCAGGGCTTACGATGCCGGAGGACGATATCGGTTTTACGGGCTACTACATCAAAAGCGTCGGCGATTCCGTATTCATTGCGGTAAACGGCGACGAAGGGTATCAGCTCGCGGCGATCGCTTTTCTGCGGCAGGTCGTAGGATATGATATGTTGGCGGACGATACCGTTTTGTACGAAAAAGACGGCACGACGCTCCCCGATATGGAGCTGATCGAACGCCCCGATTTCGATTACCGCCAGATCAGTCAACCCGTCGGGAACGGGCGCTATGGCATGGGCTATTCAGACAACGGCATTATGATGTCCGTCAACGGCGGCGTGTGGCACAATTCCTTCCAGTACCTCCCGCCCGAAACGTGGGCGGAGGACTACCCCGAGTGGTACACGCCTGACGGGCGGACGCAGTCTTCGGCGACGGGAGGGCAGAACCCCGGGCAGCTGTGCTATACGGCGCACGGCAACGAAAAGGGCACGTACCAAAAGATGATCGACACCGCCTTCGAAGTGCTGAAAAAGACGGTAGACGCAAATCCGACATTGAGCAACGTTACGCTCACGCAGGAAGACAACTACGACGCATGCGACTGTGATGCCTGCATGGCAGAGGCGGAAAAGTACGGCGGGTCGGTGAACGGGCCGGTCATCAAGTTCGTCAACGCGCTTGCCGAAAAGCTGGAAGATTACCTTGGCGATACGCGGCGGGTCACGATTTCATTCTTTGCGTATCGCGCTACCGCGCAGTCGCCCACGGTGCGCAACAGCGACGGAACGTATTCCGCGATCGACGGCATTCATTGCCACCCGAACGTCGGCGTTATCATCGCCCCGATCGAAGCGTCCTATTCGCATTCCTTTTATGAATCGGTCAACACGACGTACGCGGAAAACATTAAATCGTGGTCGGCGGTGTGCGACAACATTTACATGTGGCTGTATGCGACAAACTTTGCGTATTATATGTTCCCTGCCGGAACGTGGGATACGGTCGCGGAAACGTACCGTTTCTGCAAAGAGAACAATGCCGTGTTCATGTACAACGAAGGGCAGTGGAATACGAATGCCGTTTCGCATTTCAGCAAACTCAAAGAATATCTTGATTCCCGTCTGTTGGTTGACGTCAACCTGAACTACGGCGAATTGGTGGACCGCTTTTTTGCAAACTATTACGGCGACGGCGGCGAGGCGATGCGTACTTTCTTTGACGGGCTGCAGGCGCATATGAAATATCTTGAGGCTACGTACTCGGCAAGTTTGCGCGGCGGGTATAAAGACAATATAGCGCAGGCGCAGTATTGGCCGAAAAAGCTGCTGGACGGGTGGATGGAATTGATCGACGAGGCGAACGCCGCCATCGAGCCGCTGCGTGCGTCCGATCCCGAGCGGTATGCGGTATACAGCGATCATATCACGCTGGAATCGCTCTTCCCGCGGTATGCGCTGATCTCCTTGTATTCGGGCAATTATTCCTCTACGCAATTACAGCAGATGCGCGTTTCGTTCAAGGAAGACAGCGCCGCGCTGGGCGCGTCGATGGTCGATGAGCAGACGAGTTTTTCCAGTGTTTTCAACACATGGGGCGTATAAGGAGAAGGGAAAAAGATGAAAAAGTTTAAGGTTTTTGCGCTTATCCTGGCCTGTGCGCTGGTCTTCCTCTTTACGGCATGCGACAACGGCGAAACGGGCGAACAGCAGCCGCAGGCTTCCGTCACGATCAGCACGCCTTCGGCATCGCTTGATCTGTATGATACGCTGCAGCTCAGCGCAACGGCGGAAAACACGGAGGAATCCATAGCCTGGAGCAGTTCCGATCCTTCCCGCGCCTCCGTTGAAAACGGGCTGGTGACGGCGCTTGCCGTCGGTACTGCGCGCATTACTGCTTCGGCGGGCGGCGCGTCTGCCGTCTGCACGGTCACGATCACGGATTCGCAGGCGGCTCCCGTGCTGTCGGTCAGCGAAACGGATGTTCAGCTTGAAGTCGGCAGTTCGCTCACCGTAACGGCGTCGGTCATGCTCAAAGGAGAGTTGGTAGATAATGTACAGTACAGCTGGACGGGTGGCGGGCAGGTCGTTTCCGTTTCGCCGCAAGGCGGGACGGCTGTCCTTACGGGGCTTGCGCCCGGCCCTGCGGAAGTGTATGTATCGGCAACCGTGCGCGGTGTATACGTTGCGGCAAAGATCGCCGTGACGATCCGCGATGCGGGCATTGCGTTCGACATAGCCAATTGCATGCCGAATGAGTCGGGCGGCTATTCGCTGGAGTTGTATACCCTTGCGGCGGACGGGTTTGCCGATGCGCTCACGCCCGCGCTCACGGTTTTTGAGAACGGTACCGAATTGGAGGACCCCGACGTCAGCTGGCAGAGCAATGACAGTGCCGTCGTGCGCGTAGAGGGCAACGAAAGTTTTGTTGCCGTCGGTGAAGGCGAAACGCAGGTCATAGGTACGTATAAAGACGCAAGCGTTGCGGTCAGCGTAAAAGTGACGCGCACCCGGATCGGATTGGACGGAAGCGTCACATTGGAAGCGCGCGCTTTGTCGCCTGTTGTGCTTTCCGGCGATATACAGGGGACGGTGACGGACGCAACGTTCAAAGGCGTTTCCGTATTCGGTTCATACGATGCGGCGCAAAAGCAGCTTACGCTTTCTTCCGATAAATTCCCGAAAGACGCGGCGCATCTCGGCGAAGGGGAATTGGTCATCAGCACCGACCGCGCCGATTATCTGTTGGACGCGGCGCTGTATACGATGATTATGCGGACTTCGTCCGACCTTGACGCGATGCAGGGCATCGGCGAGGGAGAAAACGGCGTTATTTGCGACGGCTATTATATCCTTGCAGACGACATCACCTATACGGGCGCGTCGTTTGCTCCGCTTGCGCCCGAGGGCGTGGTGTGGTCGAAGGGCGGCGGCAGCAACGGCGGCAATGATGCAACGGCGGGCATTACGGGCGGCTTCAGGGGCGTGTTCGACGGCAAAGGGCATACGATCACGGGGCTGAAATTCGATGCGTCCGTCAGCACGCGCGCCTATAACGGCATGTTCGGCGTGCTTCACCGCGAAGGCGTGGTACAGAATGTCGCTTTTGAACAGGCAAGCGTTTGCGGCGCGCTCATCGCATACAGCGGCAGCGGCACCGTGCGCAACGTGTATGTGCAGTATGCTTCTGTTTCCAGTGACGCGGATAAGCATTTCGCGGGTACAGTGTTCACGGGAAGCGCCTCTGCGGGCGCAGCGATCGAGGCATTGTTCGTCAATTGCGTGGGTACAAGGTATGTTAACAGCGGCGCGATCGTCACAAATCAGACGACCGTCCGCCTGATCGGCTGCGGTCTCACTACGGAAGCTGTGTGCAACGGTGCGTATGTGATCTCCACTTCGCGCCCTCTGCGCGAGGTGGTGCTTTCCGGCGCGAGCGGGGCGGACGTATACGCGGCATTCGCTTCGTATGCGGAATGCGCGGCGGACGCTACCGCGCAAAGCGTGATCGCCGGGTGGGATCAGAGCATCTGGACGACGGACGCGAACGGCTGCCCCGTATTCCGCTGAATAAACGGTTGCTCCTGCCTTTGGGCAGACAATAAATATTTTTTATAAAAAAGGAGGAAGATGTATGAAACATCTGGCAAAAGTGCTTGCGCTCGTTATGGCGCTGGCGCTGGCATTCGGGTTGGTCGCCTGCGGGCACGAACATACCGCCGGCAGCGAATGGAAAAGCGACAAAACCAACCATTGGCACACCTGCACCGAATGCGACGAGGTCATGGACGAAGCGGCGCACACGCCCGGCGAATGGCAGATCGATGCGGAAAGCGGCGAGCATTACCGCGTCTGCACCGTCTGCGGGTATGAAACGGACAGGGCAGCCCACACCGCGGGCAGCGAGCTGAAATTCAACAGCGATTACACCCAGCAGTGGAACGAGTGCACCGTCTGCGGCGCGGAAATGAACAAAACCGCGCACACCCACACCGCCGATGAAACCAAATGGGGAAGCGACGGTACCAACCATTGGCGCAACTGCTCCGTCTGCGGGCAAAAAGTCGCCTCCACCGAAGAGGCGCACGCCCTCGGCGAGTATAAGAGCGATAAAACCGATCACTGGCAGGTCTGTGCAGACTGCGGCGTTGTCGTTGGCAAAGAAGCGCACGTTGCGGGCGAGGTCGAAACGGACGGCGCGACCGATACCGTAAAATGCGAGGACTGCGGCTATGTGATGAGCACGGCTGCCCATCAGCACAGGCTCGGCGCATACGAAAGCAACGAAACCAACCATTGGCAGACGTGCGAAACGTGTTCGCAAAAAGTCGGCGAAGCCGCGCACACCGCAGGCGAATGGACGTACGACGCCGAAAGCGGAAAAGACGTGCAGCTGTGCTCCGTCTGCGATTATCAGATGAACGAGCGCGAGCATGTGCACGCCTATACCGTCTGGACAAATGACGGCAGCGGCGACACGGTCAGCTGCATTTGCGGCGAGGCGTTTGAAGGGTTTGCCCAGCAGAAAGTCGACCTTGATGCGCAGTATAACAGCGAAACGTTAGAGATCACGCCGAACACGGAAAAAACGATGGAAATCGACCTCGGCATGTTCGGCGGCATTTCCGACGTAACGGTCGCAATGCTCGCGTATGAAGGCGACAACATCAATATTTACAACAGGGACGGCAAGGATATTCAATCTACCTTTGCCGAAGGTACGCTTACGTTCCACGTGTCCGAGTTCGGTTTCGCCTACGGCGACCGTACGATCGCGATCACGTTTAAAGATGAAGGCGGTACGGAGCGCACGGTCAATGTGCCCGTCCTGTTGGTGACCAAGGTCATTATGAATAAAACCGATCTTGACAATATGACCTACTTCTCCAAAGAGAGCGAAGCAACCGAGGAGCTGATCTACGGCGGCTACTTCGAGCTGGGGGCAGACATCTCTTACAGCGGACAGTTTAAGTACGTCATGCCTTCGAATATCGTTGCGGCAAACGGCGGGTTTGTCGGCGTGTTCGACGGCTGCGGGTACAACATCGACGGGATCGAGATCAATACCGTGGATTCCGGTGAAAAATGGAACAACTTTCATGGAATGTTCGGCTCGCTTTACGGCGGAACGGTCAAAAATGTTTCTTTCACGAACGTCATCCTCGGCGTAAAGGGTTCGCTAATCAGCGCCTACGGCTCCGGGACGATCGAAAACGTATATGCTCAATTTAAGGAACTACGCGTTAACAACGCGCTCGGACTGGCGTTTAGTTTTGGTGTCGGCGGCGGCGGAGCGACAATCAAAGACTGTGTAGTCGACATTTCGAACACGAGTTTCTCGCTGGTTTCGGGCGGGACGACTTACCAGTTCTGTTTCTTCGGAAAGAAGGATGCAAAAAGTCCGAATTTGCAGGGCGCGTATGTGATTGGGAAACTCCCCGAAGGAACGACGACTTGGACCGAGGAGGCAAATTTGGTAAGCGGTAGCGTGTACGGAAAGTATGACAGCATGACCGCCTTTGCCGAAGCGTACAACGCAACCGATTCTGCGCTGAAAGCGGAGATCGACACCTGGGATACGACCTATTGGCAGGTGACGGACGGGGCGATCTCGTTCGTGGACAAGAGCGCGGCGTAACGCGCGGAACATCGGGTTTGCCTGCCCTGCACGCAGGGCAGGCAAATTCTGCCTATATCGCAAAACAAACAGAACAATTTCAACACAAGGAACATGCCGAACATGAAGTTCACAAAATACGAAGGCAACCCGATCCTGACGCCGAACCCCGCGAACGCATGGGAGGAGCGGTGTGTGCTGAACCCCGCGGTGGTGTACGACGGGGAAAAGTTTATCATGCTCTACCGAGCGGCGGGGAACGATAAAAGGCACCAGATCCGTCTGGGGCTGGCGGAAAGCCGAGACGGCAAACACTTCACGCGCGTGGGGAACGCGCCCGTGTTCGAGGGGCACCGCGACGAGCCGGACGGCGGCTGCGTGGAGGACCCGCGGCTGGTGAAGATGGGGGATCTGTACCTGCTCACCTATGCGGCGCGCGCGTACGCGCCGGGGCAGTATT
>JAGHJS010000014.1 GCA_017886545.1 Clostridia bacterium | reverse complement strand
CGCGCAAGCTGAAGTATGCGATGTATCTGTTCGGGCTTGCGGCGGAGCGCGCGGGGCTGACCTGCGGCGAAAGCGGGCAGAGCGCGGAGCTCATCCCGCCCGCCTCGGTGAGCGAACTCATCGCCGCGGGACTCATCCGCGTGACGATGGGCGGGCGCAACGAGGACGGGAGCGAGGCGGAAACGGTCGATATTTCGCAGCTCATCCGCGATAAGATCACCCTCGACGAAGCGCACAGCGCGCTCACGGACGAAGCGGCGGCGACGCTCGTGGAGAGCGCGCCCGAACCCGCAGAGCCCGCGCGGCAGGCGGAGAAAAGGGCGCCCGCAGGGGCGGGCAAGCGCGCGATCGTCAACATCGATACGCTGTCGCTGCGCTTTGCCGCGGGCGAAACGGTCACCCTTGGCGCGCTGAAAAAGCGCGGGCTGGCGCCGCAGAAGGCGGGTTCGCTCAAAGTGCTCGCGCGCGGGATGCTCGATAAACCGCTCACCGTCGAAGCGGACGACTTTTCGCCCGACGCGGTCAAGATGATCGTACTCACGGGCGGCAAGGCGGTGCGGCTGCCGCGCCGCCGCTGAACGGGCGGCATGCTGCCGCCGCGGGCGCTGTAAAACAGATCGCCGACGGCGGCGGGAACGGCTGAAAAGATCATGCGGGAGGCGGAAACGCCTCCCGTTTTTCCGTTCGTGCGGCGGCGTCCGCCGCGCGGCGGGCCGCGGGCGGATACGGCGCGGCGCAGTGCGGTGCGCACAAAATCCGTACCGCGCAAGAATTTGTTTCACGAAACGTTCACGTACCCTTGCCTTTTTTGTCGGAGAATGCTATAATGAGTCGAATGCGATCTCCCTGCGGCAAGCGGAAGGCGCAAAAACAAAAGAAAGGGGGAGTTTTCACCAATGAATCTGATCTACGGCGTAAAGGACAGGCCGCGCCCCGGGCAGCTCGTGCTGTTCGCGTTGCAGCAGCTTTTGGCCATTCTGGCGGCGACCATTACGGTGCCGATGGTGGTCAACAGTACGACGGGGAGCGAAATGTCTATTTCGGCGGCTTTGTTCGGCGCGGGCGCGGGCACGCTGGTGTACCAGCTGTTCACCAAATTCCGCAGCCCCGTGTTCCTCGGCAGCTCGTTCGCCTTCATCAACTCGATGTGCGCGGCGTTCGCGGGCGGCGTTTCAATGTCGCTCGGCGCGTTCGGGCTGATCATCGGCGCTGTTTTTGCGGGGCTGGTGTACGTCGTCATCGCCATAGCCGTCAAATTCGCGGGAGTGAAGTGGATCGATAAGATCATGCCCGCCGCGGTCATCGGACCTACGGTCGCGCTCATCGGGCTTTCGCTCGCGTCCAGCGCCATCCAGAACGCCGTGGGCGGCATCAGCCTCAACGAACTCGGCAGCTACACGATGAACACGAACTCCATCCTCTGCCTCGTCTGCGCGCTGTTCACCTTCGCCGTGACCGTCATCTGCTCGGTGTACGGCAAAAAGATGATGAAGATGATCCCGTTCATCATCGGCATCCTTTCGGGCTACGCGCTCGCCGCGATCTTTACGGGGTTCAGCTATATCCCCGGCGCGGAAGCGATGCGCATCATCGATTTCAGCGTCTTTACCTCCTTTGAGTGGGTGCCCGGGTTCACCGTCGTCGAATTGTTCAGCGATCTCAGCTTCTTTGAAAGCACAGACATCGGCGCGTACATCGGCACCATCGCCGTGGCGTATATCCCCGTCGCGTTCGTCGTGTTCGCGGAGCATATCGCGGATCACAAGAACATCTCGTCCATCATCGGCACCGACCTCCTGCGCAACCCCGGGCTTTCGCGTACGCTGCTCGGCGACGGCGTCGGCTCGATGGTCGGCGCGATCTTCGGCGGCTGCCCCAACACGACCTACGGCGAATCCATCGGCTGCGTCGCCATTTCGGGCAACGCTTCCGTCGTGACGATCTTCGTAACGGCGCTGTTTGCCATCGTGGCGTCCTTCATCGCCCCCTTCATGGCGTTTCTGGAAAGTATCCCCGGCTGCGTGATGGGCGGCGTGTGCATCGCGCTGTACGGCTTCATCGCGGTCAGCGGTCTGAAAATGGTGCAGAAGGTCGACCTCAACGACAACGGGAACCTGTTCACCGTCTCGTCCATCCTCATCGCGGGCGTGGGGAGCCTTGCGCTCACCTTCGGCAAGATCACCATTACAAACATCGCCTGCGCGCTCATCCTCGGCATTCTTACGAACCTGCTGGTGAACATCAATAAAAAGAAGCGCTCCAGGGCGGCAGCGGCAGACGCCGCGCAGGAGGGCGCGGAAGAGCCTGCGGAGAGCATCGTAAAAGAGACCGAGGGCGAAGCGGAAACGTCCGCCCCGTCCGAAGCTGCCGAAGAGAACTTAGCCCCGCCCGAAACGACGGGCGCGGCGGACGGCGAAAAAGCGGACGGCAAAAGGGAGGAATAGGACGATGCAGCAGTATCCGAACGTTTTTATTTTCGATCATCCCCTCATCAAGCATAAAATTTCCATCCTGCGCGATAAGAACACGGGCATGAAGGAGTTCCGCGAGCTGGTCGAAGAGATCACGCAGATCATGACCTACGTCAGCATGGAAGATATGACGCTCATCCCCGTCGAAGTGGAGACCCCGCTCGAAAAAACGGTGCAGTACCGCATCCCCGAAGAGAGCGTCGCCATCGTTCCCATTCTCCGCGCGGGGCTGGGCATGGTGAACGGCGTGCACAAAGTGCTCCCTACGGCGCGCGTCGGGCACATCGGCATGTACCGCGACGAGGAGACCCTCGAACCGCAGGAGTACTACTGCAAGCTCCCCGAAGGCATTGAAAACAAAACGGTCATCCTGGTCGATCCCATGCTCGCGACGGGCGGCTCCGCCTGCGACGCTTTGGCGGCGCTCAAAAAGCGCGGGTGCAAAAACATCCGCATGATGTCCATTATTGCCGCGCCGGAGGGCATCAAACGGGTCGCGGAGGCGCACCCCGACGTGCGCGTCTACGTTTCCACCCTCGACAGAGAGCTGAACGAAAACGGCTACATCCTGCCCGGGCTCGGCGACGCGGGCGACCGTCTGTTCGGCACAAAATAACAGAACGCATCCCAAAAGCGGGGCTGCCGTGCGGCAGCCCCGCTTTTTTTTGCCGCCCTGCGGGAGCAAAGTCCTTTTTTGGGGGGCGCTCTTTATGGGCGCCCCGGGTTGTTTCGCTTTTTTTGCCGCCCTGCGGGAGCAAAGTCCTTTTTTGGGGGGCGCTCTTTATGGGCGCCCCGGTTTGTTTCGCTTTTTTTTGCCGCCCTGCGGGAGCAAAGTCCTTTTTTGGGGGCGCTCTTTATGGGCGCCCCGGTTTGTTTCGCTTTTTTTGCCGCCCTGCGGAAGCAAAGCGGCGTTCCCGCACATACTGTATCCTGCCCCCCGAAAAGTAAATTTTGAAAGGGGTCAGGGCAAAACTCCGAAAAATTTTGAAAAGGGTCTTGACAAATCCCGTTTTTGATATATAATATACATTATATAACGAAAAAACTGTGGAGGGGTTATGCCGCCGAGGCCGAAGGTGACAAGGGAACAGATCGTAAACGGCGCGCTCGCGCTTGTGCGCAGGGGCGGGGAAGCGGCGCTGACGGCGAAGGCGCTCGCGGCGGAGCTTTCCTGTTCGACGCAGCCGATCTTCTGGCACTTTTCCACGATGGAGGAGCTGCGCGGCGCGGTATACGAGGCGGCGCTCGGCGTGTTCGGCGAACATCTGCGCCGTCCGCAGGAGGGCGTTTCTCCGTATATGGCGGTCGGGCTGAATTACATTTCCTTCGCCTCCGAAGAGCGCGCGCTCTTCCGCCTGCTGTTCATGAGCGATTTCGGGCAGACCGACGTTCTGGGCGCGCATGTGGAGATGGAGTACATTCTGGGCGTCATCGAAGAGAGCGAAGGGCTGACGGGCATTGCCGCCGAAACGCTTTACCGCGACATGTGGCTGTTTTCGCACGGGATCGCCGCGATGACGGCGACGGGCACGGCGGCCTTCGGCAAAGAGGAAGTGCGTGCCATGCTCAGCGACGTATGCCGCGGGCTGATCGCAAAATTCAGACAGGAACAAGAAAAAAACAGATAAAAAGGAGCGGGACATGAAAAAATATGATGCGGTCGTGATCGGCGCCGGGAACGGCGGGCTGGTCGCGGCGATCCGCCTGTTGCAGGGCGGGGCAAAAACGCTGCTGGTCGAAAAGCACAACCTTCCGGGCGGCTTTGCCACGAGCTTCCGCCGCGGCAGGTTCGAGTTCGAAGCGTCGCTGCACGAGCTGAACGACTTCGGTACGGCAGACAACGCGGGCGACGTGCGCGTGCTGTTCGACGAGCTCGGCGTGACGGACAAGATCGAATGGACGCAGATCCCCGAGGCGTACCGCGTGATCGCGCGGGCGGAGAAGCTGGATGCGACCATGCCCTTCGGCGTGCAGGCGTTCATCGACAAAATGGAGAGCTACGTACCGGGCAGCCGCGCTTCGATGGTCAAATTTTTCGACCTCGCCGAAGAGATCCGCCTCGCGCAGGCGTACAGTTCGTCCGTGAACGGCAATACGGACTCCAAATACATGGTCAAGCATTACGGCAACTTTGTGCGGTGCGGCTCGTATTCCGTCAACGAGGTGCTGGACACGCTGAAGATGCCGAAAAAGGCGAAGGACATCCTCAACGCCTACTGGTGCTATCTCGGCGCGCATTGCGACGATCTCAGCTTTATGCACTATGCGAGCATGGTCAACCGCTACATCAAACGCGGCGCAAGCATGCCGAAAATGCGTTCGCATGAAATTTCGCTCGCGCTCACCGAACGGATCCGCGAGCTCGGCGGCGACGTGCTGTTCAATACCGAAGCGGTAAAGATCCTGACCGATGAAAAGGACGGCGGCGTGAGCGGGGTCGTGCTGGACGACGGAACGCCGATCCAAACAAGGCACGTCGTCGCCAACTGTGCGCCGCACCTCGTGTTCGGGAAGATGATGGACAAGGCGCCCGAAGCGGAAGTGCGCGCAACGAACGCGCGGAAGTTTTCGGGAAGGGGATTCAGCATGTTCCTGGGGCTGGACGCGGATGCGGACGAGCTCGGCGTGGAAAACCATAACTATTTCCTGTACGATACGGCGGATTCCGCCGCGCAGTACGAGCGCATGCGCACCATCAGGGACAACGAAGTGCAGGCGACCGTCTGCCTCAACCGCGCCTATCCCGAATGTTCGCCGAAGGGCACCTGCATGATGTACTTCACCACGCTGTATATGAGCGACGACTGGGGCAACGTGAAGGCGGAAGATTACTTCAGGACCAAGGACTATGTGGCGAACAAGATGATCGACCGCTTCGAGCAGGATACGGGCGCGAAACTGCGCGGGCACATCGAAGAGATCTCCGTAGCCACCCCGATGACGTATGCGCGCTACTGCGGGCACCCGGAGGGCGTCATCTACGGGTACGAATCGCAGTATTGGGACGGGCTGATGCCCCGCCTGCAGATGATGGGCGAGGATCACAAGGTGCGCGGGCTGCGCTTTGCGGGCGGCTACGCGATGCGGCTTTCGGGCTATTCGAGCGCCTATTTTTCGGGCGACATTTCCGGCAGGCAGACCGTCGGCGACATCAAAAGGGAGGGCTGAACCATGGCATATACCTTCAAAAGGCAGATCTTCGGATTTATGGATCTTTTGCGCTTCAAAAAGATGGTGCCCAAACGCCGCAAAAAACTTGCGGAGGGTTCCGCCGCGCCGCTCCCTTCGTCGTACCGCGTGAACGAAACGGCGAAGGTCCTGCATCCCGGGTACAGGCAGGCAAAACTTGTTTCCGTCGAACAGAATACGGCGGACACGAAAACGTACACCTTTCAGACGGAGCACCCGTTCTATTTCCGCGCCGGGCAGTATGTGACGCTCGGCTGCCGGATCGGGGAGAGCGAAGTTTCCCGCCCGTACGCCATCTCTTCCGCTCCGAAAGAGGCGCTCGGCAGGCGCTTTTCGCTCACCGTGCAGAAGTGCGGCTTTTTCAGCGGCTACCTTTTCGACAATGCGAAAGAAGGGGAGCTGTTCACCGTCGGCGACCCGTCGGGCGAATTCTGCTATGAGCCGGTCAAGGACGCGAAACAGCTCGTGGGCCTTGCGGGCGGCAGCGGCATCACGCCGTTTTACAGCATGGCGCAGGCGATCGCGGACGGCACGCTCGATTGTTCGCTCACCGTATTTTACGGCGCGAGGAAGGAGGAGAACATTCTTTTCCGCAAAGAGCTGGACGCGCTCGCTTCGGATGCGTTCAGGGTCGTCTATGTGCTGAGCGATGAGCGGAAAGAGGGCTTCGAGCACGGGTTTATCGGCGCGGAACTCATCAGAAAGTATGTTTCGGGCGACTTTACCGCCATGCTGTGCGGGCCTACGGCGATGTATGCCTTTGCGGAGAAGGAGCTGGCGGCGCTCGGGCTGCCCCTGCGCCGCATCAAAAAGGAGGCGAACTGCGTCGGCTTGCGCGACGTCGCCCCGCAGACGTATACGCTTACCGTGCACATCGGGTTCGAAACGTACACCGTTCCCGCCGACGCGCGCGAAACGGTGCTTACGGCGATGGAGCGCGCGGGGCTGAACGTTCCCTCCAAATGCCGCGCGGGCGGCTGCGGCTTCTGCCACAGCAAGCTCGTTTCGGGCCGTTTTTCGGTCGCGGGCGCGGACAAGCGGCGGCTTGCGGATAAAAAATTCGGGTACATCCACCCCTGTTGCAGTTATCCCGATTCGGACATGGAGCTCATCGTTCCGAAAGCGTGACGGAAAGAACGGATACGGGCGCGGAAGCCTTTCGGCTTCCGCGCCCGTTTTTTGCGCCGCACCGCGCGGCACCGCGCGGCGCGTTCCCGCGTCGGAAAAACCGCACCTTCCGGTGCATACTATAATAAGGAACGCCCGTGCGGGCACGGGCGCCGCTGCGGCGGAAGCTCAGCCGAGCTTGTCCAAGATCCGGATGATCCCCGCAAGGTGTGCGATGAGTTCGTCGACGTCCTCGTCGGGGAGTGCGCCGAGCTGTTCGCGGATATGTTCGCAGGCATGGCGGTAGAATACGGTCAGCAGCTGCGTTCCCTTCTCCGTCGGCGTAACGTACACGAGCCGCCTGTTCTTTTCGTCCGCGGCGCGCGCGGCGAGCCCGTTCTCTTCCAGTTCGCCCACGATGCGCGTGCACTGCTGGTTGGAGACGCCCAGTTTTTCCGCAAGCACGCCCATGCTCTCCCGCCCGCTCTTTTTCAGGATGAGCAGGCAGAATACATGGTGATGCGGTATGCGCGGGAACCCGTCGATCTTTTCGGGCGGCGACGGCTTGATGTAGTTCCTGCGGAAGGGCGGCGCAGCCTGAAAAAGAAGCTGTGCGAGCCGTTCCGCCTGTTCGTTCTGCATGGTCTTTACCTCGTTCGCTCCCCATTATAGCGCGGCGGCGCGGCGATGTCAATAATTTCCGCAAACATTTCACAAATATTTATTATAAATTTATATGAAATATTTGACAGCCCGACGGTTCTGTGTTATAATTGCGCACAATAACTACAGGGAAAAGACGGAAGGGAGGCGCCTATGGGAAGGATATTGAAAGCGCTGCACTGGAAGGATTGGGTGTACCTTGTCCTTTCGGTCGGGTTCATCGTATTGCAGGTATGGCTGGACCTGCTGCTGCCCGATTATACGAGCACGATCCTGCAATATGCGATGACGGGCATGCCGATGGGCGAGATCTGGAAGCAGGGCGGCATCATGCTTGCCTGCGCGCTCGGGAGCGCGGCGAGCTCGGTCATCGTGGGGTACTTTGCCGCGCGCATCGCGTCGGCGGTCGCGTTCCGCCTGCGCGGGCAGGTGTTCGATAAAGTGGAAAGTTTTTCGATGGAGGAGATCAACCGCTTTTCCACGGCGAGCCTGATCACCCGCACGACCAACGACATCACGCAGGTGCAGATGCTCATTTCAATGGGGCTGCAGATGATCGTAAAGGCGCCCATCCTGGCGGGGTGGGCGATCGTGAAGATCTCTTCGCGGCAGTGGCAGTGGGCCGTCGTCGGGGCGGTCGCGGTCATCCTGCTCG
>JAGHJS010000013.1 GCA_017886545.1 Clostridia bacterium | reverse complement strand
GCATGGCGGCGAGGGGAAGGAGCGCGAAGAGCACTTCGAGATCACCGCCGCGAGCGAGGTCATGGCGATCTTATGCCTTGCGACCTCCCTTTCCGACCTCAAACGCAGGCTGGGCAACATCATCGTGGGCGAAAACAGGAAGGGCGAATACGTCTATGCGAGCGACCTCGGCGTCGAGGGCGCCATGTGCGCGCTGCTGAAGGACGCGATCAAGCCCAACCTCGTGCAGACGCTCGAAGGCACGCCCGCCATCGTGCACGGCGGCCCCTTCGCGAACATTGCGCACGGCTGCAACAGCATCCTCGCGACCCGCGCGGCGATGGCGCTCGCAGACTGGACGGTCACCGAAGCGGGCTTCGGCGCCGACCTCGGCGCGGAAAAATTCCTCGATACGAAGTGCCGCATCGCGGGCATCCGTCCCGACTGCGTCGTCGTGGTGGCGACGGTCAAGGCGCTCAAACTGCACGGCGGGGCGGACAAGGCGTCCCTTTCCGAAGAAAATATCCCCGCACTGCGGGCGGGCATGCCCAACCTTCTGAAGCACGTCGAGAATATGCAAAAGGTGTACAACAGGCCCGTCGTGGTCGCCATGAACCGCTTTGCGAGCGATACGCCCGCCGAGATCGAGGAGGTGCTCTCCGCGGTGGAGCGCGCGGGCGCGAAAGCGGTGTTCACCGACGTGTTCTTAAAGGGCGGCGAAGGGGGCGAAGAGCTTGCAAAGGCTGTGTTTGCCGCCGCCGACGGGGAGCGCGAGCTGCACTTTGCATACGATCTGAACGACCCCATCGGAAAGAAGATAGAGGACGTCGTGAAAAACGTCTACGGCGGCGACGGCGTCACCTTTTCGGATACGGCGCGCGCGAAGATCGCCGAGGCGGAGGCGCGCGGGTACGGAAAGACGCCCGTCATCATCGCCAAAACGCAGTATTCCCTCTCCGATAACGCAAAGCTCGTCGGCAGGCCTTCGGGCTTTACCGTGCATGTGCGCGACATCATCGTCAAGGGCGGCGCGGGGTTCGTCGTCGCCGTCGCGGGCAACATCATGCTCATGCCCGGGCTGGGCAAGCACCCCGCCGCGGAAAAGATCGATGTGGATAATAACGGGGAGATCGTCGGATTATCGTAAAGTTTCGCCTCGGATACGCGTCGCATAGCTGTGTCAGGCTTGCGTTTTGCAGCGGGTCACGTACGTCTGTGTACGCTCCCCTCGCAAAGCCGCGCCTTCCTTGCTCTGCTCGCGCCTCCAAACCGAAACGGCTTGCGTGTTCACGCAAATCTCGCGCAAAGGCGCTGCGGAATGCCGTGAGTTTGAGGGGCAACCGCTGCCCTTGCGGGACAGCCGTTTTCCCCTCCGCGCGCGATATTTTAGGGCTACGTATTATAGAAATCGCGCGCGTTCACCCCTTTTCATAAAAGCCGCAGGTTTGCGGCAAATTGGGTGCGCTTATTCAAAATGCGATTTTGAAACGCGCATGTAATTGTTTGAATACGCGTCGCATAGCTGTGTCAGGCTTGCGTTTTGCAGCGGGTCACGTACGTCTGTGTACGCTCCCCTCGCAAAGCCGCGCCTTCCTTGCTCTGCTCGCGTCTGCAAACCGAAACACGGATCGAAGGGGCTGAACGGAAATCTTGCTTCGCATACGCGTCGCATAGCTGTGTCAGGCTTGCGTTTTGCAGCGGGTCACGTACGTCTGTGTACGCTCCCCTCGCAAAGCCGCGCCTTCCTTGCTCTGCTCGCGTCTCCAAGCCGAAACGGCTCGCGCGGTTGTTTTGCACGCGCAATAGATGATTAATTGTTTGAATCCGCGTCGCATAGCTGTGTTTGTCTTGCTTGCGGCGGGGCAAATGGCGATAAAGCGGCAATAAAAAAACAGGGCGGCGGCTGTGCGCCGCGCCCCGTTCCGATCGGCAGAAAAAGCCTATTCGCTCTCTTTGTTTTCTGTTTCGCCCTGCGCGCATGCGGCGGCTTCTGCCGCGTCCGCGCCCTGCTTGCCTTTGCGCAGCGAAAGCAGCAGCATGACAAAAAAGAGGACGATGCCCGCGCCGACGAGGATGTGCCCCAGCCCCGCGACGCCCGAAACGGCGCCGTCCGCGCCAGCGGACATGCCGCCCGTCACGTCGAACACGCCGCGCACGATGAGCATGACGCTCATGACGCCGACGCCCGCGTTGTACACGATCATAAAGGGCAGGTACAGTTTGCTGTGCCGCAGGTCCAGCTTTGCGTCGAACAGCGCGAACAGCAGGAACACGACCATGCCGAGCAGGAACAGGTGCGTATGCACCTTGCCGAGCGCGGTGTCGCCCGTAAAGGCGTATGCCTTGGTGAATTCGCGGTAGAACACGCCGCACGCCATGGCAAGCACGGCGTAGACGAGCGCGAATTTAATGTGCCTCTTCATTCGTAAGACCTCCGTTTTTGCGGCGGGACCGATGCCCCGCCCTTGTTCGGGGTACAGTATATAGAAAAAGCATGCGGCAGTCAACAAAAGCCGCGCGCCGTCCGCCCGAAAGGGGCGGCAAGGAGTATTCGACCCATGGAAGAAAAAACCGTCATTCCCGAAGCGACCAACTTCATCGAACAGATCATAAACGAAGACATTGCCGCGGGCAAGCTGCGCCCCGAACAGGTGCAGACGCGTTTCCCGCCCGAGCCGAACGGCTACCTGCACGTCGGGCACGCGAAGAGCATGTTCGTCAACTTCGGCACCGCGCTCAAATACGGCGGCAAGTGCAACCTCTTTTTCGACGATACGAACCCCTCCAAGGAAAAGACGGAGTTCGTCGACGCCATCCGCGCGGACATCCACTGGCTGGGCTATGAATGGGCGCGCGAGTGCTACGCCTCCGACTTTTTCGACACCATCTACGAATTTGCCGAGCGGCTCATCCTCGAAGGGAAGGCATTTGTATGCGACCTCTCCGCCGAGGAGATCAAAAACACGCGCGGCACGCTCACCGAGCCGGGTATCGAAAGCCCGTACAGGGGCCGCACGCCCGAGGAGAATTTAAAGCTGTTCCGCGAGATGAAGGCGGGCAAATACGCGGACGGGGAGAAATGCCTGCGCGCGAAGCTCGACATGGCGGCCCCCAACGTGAACATGCGCGACCCCGTCATCTACCGCATTTTGCACGCGACGCACCACCGCACGGGCGATAAGTGGTGCATCTACCCCATGTACGACTACGCGCACCCCATCTGCGACTATCTGCAGGGGGTCACGCATTCGCTGTGCACCCTTGAATTCGAGGATCACCGCCCGCTGTACGACTGGGTGGGCATCTCCCTCGGGTTCGACCCCAAGCCGCGGCAGATCGAGTTCGCGCGGCTGAACATCACCAACACGGTGATGAGCAAGCGCTACCTTAAAAAGCTGGTCGAAGAGGGGAAGGTGCACGGCTGGGACGACCCGCGCATGCCCACGCTGTCGGGGCTGCGCAACCGCGGCATCCCCGCCGCGGCGGTGCGCGACTTCTGCGCGCGCATCGGCATCGCAAAGGCGCAGTCCGAATGCGAATATTCCTACTTCGAGGCGTGTGTGCGCGAGTATCTGAACGCGCATGCGGAGCGCGCGATGGGCATCGTCGACCCGCTCCCGCTCACGATCACCAATTACGAGGGCGAAGAGGAGCTGGACTTCGACAAGAACCCGACGGACGAGGGCGCGGGCACGCGCAGGGTGAAATTCGGCAAGCACCTTCTGATCGAGCGTTCGGACTTTTCGCTCGACCCGCCGCCCAAGTACTTCCGCCTCAAAAAGGACGGGGTGGTGCGCCTTAAAAACGCGTACATCGTGCGCTGCGACGGCTGGAACACGGACGAAAACGGCAACGTGACCGAAGTGCTCTGTTCCTATATCCCCGAAAGCCGCAGCGGCAGCGATACGAGCGGGATCAAGGCGAAGGGTGTCATCCAGTGGGTGAACGCGGAAGCATGCGTTCCCGCCGAAGTGCGGCAGTACGAGAGCCTGCTGCGCGACGCCGACTATGCGGGGCAGGATTTTTCGGAGCGCATGAACGAGAACAGCGAACGCATCTTCGCGGGCGCGGCGGAGCCGTACCTCGCGGAGGCGGCGGAGGGGACGCCCTTCCAGCTCCTTCGCACGGGCTATTATAAAACGTGCACGGAAGGGGAAAAACTCGTGCTGTCCGAGATCGTGTCGCTGAAAGACAACTTCAACAAAAAGTAAGCAGACGGCGCACTTTTTTGGGCGGGAACGGCGCGCCGGGGCGCCGCCGCAGGCAGGAACTGCCAAGCGGAAAATCTGAGCCGATCCTTGTTGCGGGGTTGACAATTTCCCGCTTTGCATTTATAATAAAAACAGGTATCCGTCCGCGCCGCGGCGGGGACGGGAATAAGCCGAGAGGGTGAAGGAATGAAGATCTGTAAAAATTGCGGCTACGCCGCAGACGATTCGCAACTTCGCTGCCCGAAGTGCGGCGACCTTTTTGCGGAGGATATGGACAATATGCTCCGCGCGATGAAGTCAAATCTGAACAATTATAAGAGCGAAGTATCCGCCGCGCCTGCGGCGCAGCCTCCGCAGCAGGCGGCCGCGCAACCTGTACAGCCCGCCGCGCAGGCGCATGATCCCGCGCAGCAGCCCGCACAGGCATACGTCCCCGTGCAGCCGCAGGCGGCGTACCGGCCCGTACAGCCCGCGCAGTCCGCTCCCGCCGCCCGCGGGGAGGAGTACGAACTCAAAGCGGAACTTGCGCAGGTCAAAGGGGAACTTCGCGCCCTGCAGGGAGAAATGGACCGTTCGCGCGGGTACAGCCAGCCGCAGATGCCCGTGATCGTGCAGCCCGTTTCCGCCGCGCAGCCGCTTCCGCAGCAGCCGACGGTCATCTACCAGACCTACCCGCAGGCGGCTCCCGTCCAGGCGCCCGCCGTCGGGAAGAGCGCGGAGGCGGAGAAAAACGCGAAATACAAGCCGGGCAAAAGGCGCCCCGCGAAGATCCGCCGCTGCGGCAGCCGCATCTTTATCTCGATCGTCGTGCTTCTGATGATCGGGCTGAGCGTGGCGATGTTCTTCTTCGACTGGGTGGATAACATGTTCAGCGGGTTCGACATCATCGCCGCCCTCGGCGGGAACGAGAACGGCGCGCTGTTCGAACTGTATGTGAGCACCTGCATCACGGCAGATCAGCTCTGGTTCGGCGGCGTCGCCACGGCGTGCGAATACATCCTGCGCTACGGCGTGATCGTATACGCGGTCTTGCTCATCCTCGGGCTGCCCGTGCTGTTCAGCCTCGGCGGCAGGGTCAAGTTCAAGGGCTGGCACACCTTCTGCGCCTGGTCCTGCTTTCTCTGCGTGCTGCTGTTCTTCCTCATCTTCTGGCTCGCGTCCGGCTTCTCGTCCATGACGCTGTGGTTCCTGCTCGGCGCAGGCGCGAACTTCGTCCGCTGCATCTTCCTGCTCTTCTATAAGGGCTACGACCATGAAGTGGACATCAACTTCAACAAACAGTAACGGACGGACATCACCGAAAAAGCTCCGCCCGCTTCCCTTCGGAAGCGGGCGGGGTTTTTTATGCGCGGAAGGTATAGTTTTGCCCCGTCCTGCCCATACTTTCCGAGGAAGGAGGCGGACATGCAATTCTGTAAAAGCAACACCTGTAAAAATTTAGCGCGTTCGTTCGCGGGCGAAAGCCAGGCGGGCATGCGCTACCAGCTCATCGCCAAGCAGGCGACGGCGGAGGAGTACATCGTCCTGGCGGATACCATCCGCACCATCGCCAAGAACGAGACTTACCACGCCAAGACCTTTTTCGACACCCTTGTGCTCAACGCGGGCAGTACCGAAAACATCGTCATCGACGCGGGTTACCCGTTCCACTTCGGCACGCTGACCGAAAACCTGCGCTTTGCCGCGGAGGACGAGCGCGCCGAGTTCACGGAAGTATACCCCGCATTCGCCGAAGAGGCGCGCAAAGAGGGGTATGAGGACGCCGCGCGGCTGTTCGAGATGGTCGCGGGCGTGGAAAAGGAGCACGAGATCGTGTTCCGCTTCCTGCACGAGTCGATGAAGGACGGCACGCTGTACAAGCGCGACAAGCCCACCCTTTGGGTGTGCAGCGAATGCGGCTACCGCGCCACGACCAAAGAGGCGTGGAAACTTTGCCCGCTGTGCAAGGCGAAACAGGGGCTCGTGCAGATCCCGCTGCCCTTCGGCTGAGCGGGCGCGGCGAGCGCCGCCGGACGGATCACGCTATCACGGGCGCTTTGCGCCTTGTAATAGAAAGGAGAAAGAACATGAAAAACAGCAAACAGAACGGAAGCGCGCGTTCGGCACAGCCCGAAAGCGCGCAGAGCAAGGCGGGTTCGGCAAAGAGCGCGCAGAGCGCGAAGAACTGCGGCTCTTCCAAGGGCACAAAGTCTTGCAAGTAAAGGGCGGAAAGGGGAGGAAGCCGAACAGGTCTTCCTATGACCCGAACGGCAGTTATACGGGCGTCGCCGCCGACGGCGGCGCGCCCGTGCAGGACGCCGACGACCTGTAAAGCGGAGGCGGCGGGGCAGTATGCCCCGCCGCTTTTGCCGTTTTTTCCGCATTGCCCTCCGCCTTGCCGCGCAGGCAACAAAATTTTACAACTTTCTTGCGGAAAACGCATTGACGGAACGGGAACGGGAATGGTAAAATAAGTAAGAAGCACAGAAATTTTTCCGCTTTGAAGGAGAGAAAAAGCAATGAAAGTCGGGATGCTGACCAGCGGCGGCGACTGCGCCGGGCTGAACGCCGTGATGCGCGCCATCGCGCTCAATCTGTACACGAACGTAAAAAATGTGGAGATCGTCGGCTTCCGCGACGGCTATGCGGGGCTGATCCGCGGCGAGGCGGTGCCCATGCGGCGCGCGGATTTTGAAGGGATGCTCCGCGTCGGCGGCACCGTGCTCGGCACGACGCGCACCCCCTTCAAACTGATGTCCGTACCGGAAGCGGACGGCAGCACCCGCCTTGCCAAAATGGTGGCGGCGTACCGCCGCCTGGGGCTGGACTGCCTGTTCACGCTGGGCGGCGCGGGCACGCACAGGACGGCGGCGCTCCTCTGCGCGGAGGGGTGCAACGTCATCGGCCTGCCCAAGACCATCGACAACGACATCTACGGCACAGACGTCACGTTCGGCTTCCATACCGCCGTCGACGTTGCGGCGGACGCGCTCGAACGCGTCCGCACCACGTCCGAAAGCCACCGCCGCACCATGCTCGTGGAAGTCATGGGCAACAAGGCGGGCTGGCTCACGCTGTACGCGGGCATCGCGGGCGGTGCGGACGTCATCCTGCTGCCCGAGATCCCGTTCAATCTCGATAAAGTGTGCGCCGCCGTCACGCAGGGATATGCGGCGGGCAAGCGCTGCATCGTCATCGCCGTGGGCGAAGGCGCCGCGCTGGACAGCGAAGCGCCCTTCAAGCGGCGCGAGCGCGTGTTCGTCCGCACGGAACGCGGCGAAACGACGGTGACGCAGCACCTTGCGGAAGTCATTCAGGAGCGCACGGGCGCGGAGACGCGTGCCACGGTGCTCGGGTATATCCAGCGCGGGGGCGAACCCTCCGCTTACGACAGGGTGCTCTGCACGCGGCTCGGGAGCTACGCCGCGCAGCTGTGCCGCGCGGGCAGGTTCGGCGTGACCGTCGCCGTCAGCGGCAACAGGATCACGTTCAACGCGCTGCCCGACATTGCGGGCAAGTATAAATTCGTCGACCCGAACGGCGAGATCGTGCGCGCCGCCGAGGAGACGGGCGTCTGCTTCGGCAGGTGAGCGGCAAACATTCAGGGAATTTCGTTCCCGCGCGTCGGCGCGGGGCAGGAGGTCTTATAATATGAAATATGCGGTCATAGACATCAGCTCGAGCAGCATCTCTCTGACGGCGGCAGACGATAAAGGGGGCGAACCTTTCTTCCGCGCGCGGGAGAGCCTGACCCTGCTGCACTACATGGACGGGCACGCGCTTTCGCAGCGCGGCATCGAAAAGCTGATCGAGGCGGTGCTTGCCATGCAGGAAAAATGCCGCAGCGTGGGCGTGGACATGCTCTACCTCATTTCGACGGCGGCGCTGCGCGCGGTGCTCAATTCCGAAGAGGTGCATGAGGAGATCTTTTCCGCAACGGGGATCCCGCTGAACTTCATCGACGGCGAAACGGAGGCGTACTGCGATTACGTCGCAAACCGCGCGTACGGCGAAGCGGAGGGCGGTGCGGTCCTGCTGGACGTCGGCGGGGCGAGCACGGAGATCTGCGACCTCAATATGGAGGACAGGGAAGGGCTTTGCTGCCTTGATTTCGGGATCCTGACGCTGCGCAAAAAATTCGTGGAAAAGATCCAGCCCGGCGAGGAGGAGGCGGAGAACATCCGCAAATTCCTCAAAAAGCGCTTCAAAAAGGCGGGGCTGCCCAAAAAAGGGGTGTATGATACCGTCGTGCTCGCAGGCGCCACGAACCTTGCGCTCTACGCCGTCTATGCAGAGTATACCAAAACGCATACGGTGGGCGAGCGGGTCATGGACCTGAAAAAGTTCAGAAAACTGACTGAACACCTGCTTTCGGGAGCGGGGCGCGCCAAACTCATCCTGGACGTCGCGCCCGATAAGCTGTATGCGGTCGGGCTTGCGGCGGTCGTCGCCGAAGCGCTGTGCAAGCGGTTCGGCGCGGAAAAGATCGTCGTCAGCAATAAGGGCGTCAAGGAAGGGTATCTGGAACTGGTGCGTTCGGGCAGCTTCCGCGGCGCGTATTACGATTTTTCGCAGGAAGCGGGCGCGAAAGGGCGCTCCGTTCCGCAGGCGGCGGTAAGCAGACCTTCCGCACCGACGGGGAAAGAGCAGACCGTCGAAGCGAAAAAGGAGGGCGCAACGCCCGCGGCGGATGCGGCGGCACAGCCCGCAAAGCGGCGCGGCAGGCCCGCCAAAACGAAAGAAGAGGGCGCGGCGCCTGCGGCACAGCCCGCGGCTAATGCGGCGGCGCAGCCCGCAAAGCGGCGCGGCAGACCCGCCAAAGCGAAAGCGGAGAGTGCAACGCCCGCGGCGGATGCGGCGGCACAGCCCGCAAAGCGGCGCGGCAGACCGCCCAAGGCGAAGGCGCCCGAACAGAACGGCGACGGTGAGGAAAACGTATGAAAGAAGATAACGCCCTGAGTAAGGCGAAAAAGCGGTTTATCCGCGGCATTTATATCAATCGGGAATACAGCTGGCTGCAATTCAACAGCCGCGTGCTGCGGCAGGCGAATGACCCGACCAACCCGCTGCTGGAGCAGTGCAAGTTTCTCTCCATCTTCGGGTCCAACCTGGACGAATTTTTCATGGTGCGGGTAGGGAGTCTGTTCAACGAAAACGTATCCGACCCCGACGAGGAGGAGAACAAGACGGGGCTGACCCCCGCAAAGCAGCTGGCGGGCATCATGGCGGTCGTGCGCAGGCTGTACAAGGAGCGCGAAACGGTGTACCGCGCCCTGCGCAAGCGCCTCTCCAAGGCGGGCGTGCGCATCCTCACCGACGAGGAGATCACGCCGCGGCAGAACGAGCTGTGCAAACAGTATTTTCTTGAAAACATCACGCCCCTCCTTTCGCTGATGGTGCTGGACGCGAAGCACCCGATGATCCGCTTTGAAAACATGCGGCATTACATGCTCTACGAGCTGGAAAGGAACGGCCGCCGCATGATCGGCGTGCTGTACGTCAATCCCGCGGCGGAGCGGCTGTTCTGCGTGGGCAGCGGCAAAAAGGCGAAGGTCGTGCCGCTGGAAGTCCTTCTGCGCCGTTTCGGCTACCTCGCGTTCACGGGCTACGAGGTCAAACACCGCATCATGCTGCGCGTCACGCGCAATGCGGACGTGGATACGAGCATTTCGGACGCGGACGACGGGCATGACTTTTCGTACGTCATGCGCCAGACCATCGAGCGCCGTTCCAAGCTCGGCGCGGTGCGCGTCGAAGTGGACGACCTTTCGTCCCCGCTGTGTTCGTTCGTGCTGAAACAGGTCGGCGCGGGCGAAGAATGCTGCATCGAGGCGCCGGACTTTTTCAGCTACTCCTTCCTCGGCGGCATGGGCGCCTATTTCACAAAGGAACAGGCGGCGGCGCTCAAATACCCGCCGTTCAAGGGTGCGGTCGACCCCGTTTTGCGCGACGCGCCTTCGCTCATCGACTGCGTTTCGCAGCGCGACGTGTTCCTCTCGTACCCGTACGAGAGCATGTCGCCCCTCGTCGAACTGCTCGAAGAGTGCGCCAAGGATGAACGCGTGCTTTCGGTCATGATCACGATCTACCGCCTTGCCAGCCATTCGCGCATCGTAGACGCGCTCTGCCGCGCCTGCGAAAACGGCAAGGAAGTGACCGCCGTCATCGAGCTTTCCGCCCGTTTCGACGAGGAGAACAACCTGCACTTTGCCGAAAAGCTGCGCGACGCGGGCTGCAACATCATCTACGGCATGGGCAACTACAAGGTGCATTCCAAGATCGTCTCCGTCGTGCTCAAAAAGGAGCAGGAGCTGGCGTACATCACACACCTTGGCACGGGCAATTACAACGAATCGACGGCGAAGCAGTACACCGACCTCAACGTCATCACCGCGAACGAGGAGATCGGCGAGGACGCCGTGGCGTTCTTCCGCAACATCGGCATCGGAAATACGGAATTTTCCTATAAGCACCTGCTCGTCGCGCCCGAAACGCTCAAAGAGGGGATCCTCGGCTACATAGACCGCGAGATCGCCAAGGCGAAAGAGGGCGGCGCGGGGCGCATCGCGATGAAGATGAACAGCCTTACCGACAAGACCGTCATCGACAAACTCGTCGAAGCGAGCTGCGCGGGCGTGCGCGTGCGCCTTCTGGTGCGCGGCATCTGCTGCCTGCGCCCGGGCGTGGAGGGGAAAACGGAGAACATCACCGTCACCTCCGTCGTGGGGCGCTTCCTCGAGCATTCGCGCATCTATACCTTCGGCGAAGGGGAGGACCGCGTGACCTACATCTCCTCGGCGGACATGATGACGCGCAACACCGACAAGCGCGTCGAGATCGCCGCGCCGCTTTTGGACAAGGCGGTGGAAGAGCAGGTGTGTTCCTATCTGGAACTCATGCTCTCCGACAACGTGAAGGCGATGCACCTTTGCGAGGACGGCGTATACCGCCCCGCCGTGCGCGCGGAAGGGGAAAAGGAGATCAACGGGCAGGAGGAGTGCATCCGCCTGGCGCAGAAGCTGCAATGATCTTTCCGCGGGGGCGCGTATGCGGCGCGCCGTCCGCGCCGCA
Organism: Clostridia bacterium; assembly: GCA_017886545.1. Classification (GTDB taxonomy): domain Bacteria; phylum Bacillota; class Clostridia; order Christensenellales; family Borkfalkiaceae; genus Borkfalkia. Next base: position 67,462 of record JAGHJS010000013.1, on the reverse strand, counting down.
TACGCGCGCCGGAAACAAAACAGAAAAAGCACGGGACCGCTGTCCCGTGCTTTTGGTTTAGGGTGTGACCGTTAAATGGGGATGATGCGCAGGATGTGCTTGCTGACGATCATCAGGATCAGGTCGATGAGCCAGATGATGTTCCAGCCGAGGACCAGGCGCAGGATCGCGGCGAGGATCTTCCCGTCCAGGATACGGGTGATAAAGCCGCAGACGAATGCCGTAACGGGGATGATCGCCAGGATCACGCTCACAAGATAGCTCAGACCGAAATAATCGCTCTTTCTTGCCATTTCAAATTCCTCCCTGATTTGGTATATATATTATACCGATTTGCGGGGTGCGTTGTCAATACTTTCACAAAAAAAGTTCGGAGCAGAAGCATTTTTCTTTTCACCGCGTTTATACCGTCCATAAATTTTAATGATACTGCGAATCTGCGAATTTTGTTTGACAATTCCGGGGCGGGCGAATATAATGGAACACGAAGAAACAGCAAAGGCGCTGTGTTCGCGGAAAGGCAGAAAAGCATTTCCGCGGCGCGGCGCTTTTTTTGTTACAGTACAATGAGAGAGCCCGCAGGGCAAAAGGAGAAACCGCAATGACAGTACCCGAAATGTTCGGCGAGAACGTGTTCAACCTTGACGTGATGCGCGAAAAGCTCCCCAAGGACGTGTTCAAATCGCTGAAAAAGACCATCGACGAGGGAAAACCGCTCGACAGCAGCATCGCAGGCGCCGTGGCGCACGCGATGAAGGAGTGGGCGATCTCGAAAGGCGCGACGCATTACACCCATTGGTTCCAGCCGATGACGGGCGTCACCGCCGAAAAACACGACAGTTTCATCTCTCCCACGCAGGACGGCAAGATCATCATGGAGTTTTCGGGCAAAGAGCTGGTCGTCGGCGAGCCGGACGCTTCCAGCTTCCCCAGCGGCGGCGTGCGCGCGACCTTCGAGGCGCGCGGCTACACCGCATGGGACCCGACTTCGTATGCGTTCATCAAGGAGGGCACGCTGTACATCCCGACCGCGTTCTACTCCTATACGGGCGAGGTGCTCGATAAAAAAGCGCCGCTTCTGAAGAGCATGGAGGCGCTGAACAAGCAGGCGCTGCGCATCCTGCGCCTGTTCGGCAACACGACGGCGAAACGCGTCGTTTCCACCGTCGGGCCCGAACAGGAGTACTTCCTCATCGACCAAAAGATGTTCGATGCGCGCAAAGACCTCATCTACACGGGCAGGACGCTGTTCGGCGCAAAGCCGCCGAAGGGGCAGGAGCTGGAGGATCATTACTTCGGCGCGATCAAAACGCGCGTGAGCGAATTCATGCACGACCTCGACCAGGAGCTTTGGAAGCTGGGCATCCTTGCCAAGACCAAACACAACGAAGTCGCGCCCGCGCAGCACGAGCTTGCGCCCATCTTCTCCGTCACCAACGTGGCGTGCGACCACAACCAGCTGATGATGGAGACCATGAAGAAGGTCGCCGCGCGGCACGGCATGTACTGCCTGCTGCACGAAAAGCCGTTCGCGGGCATCAACGGCTCTGGCAAGCATAACAACTGGTCGATGAGCACGGATACGGGCGTCAATCTCCTCGATCCCGGTTCCACCCCCGCGGAGAACGGGCAGTTCATCCTCTTCCTCGTCGCCGTCATCAAGGCGGTGGACGACTATCAGGATCTTTTGCGCCTCTCCGTTGCGAGTGCGGGCAACGACCACAGGCTGGGCGCGAACGAAGCGCCGCCCGCCATCGTGTCCATCTTCCTCGGCGAGGAGCTCTCCGAAGTGCTGGAAGCGCTCGATCACGACGTCAAGTACGAGGGGAAGGGCAGGCAGATGATGAAGCTGGGCGTGGATACGCTGCCCGACCTGCCGCAGGACACGACCGACCGCAACCGCACGTCGCCGTTCGCCTTTACGGGCAACAAGTTCGAGTTCCGCATGCTCGGCTCCACCTTCTCCATTGCAGGGCCGAACATCATCATCAATACCATGGTGGCGGATACGCTGCGCGAATTTGCGGACGAACTCGAAAAGGCAGAGGACTTCAACGCAGGGCTGCACGACCTCGTGGTCCGGGTGTACCGCGAGCATAAGCGCATCATCTTCAACGGCAACAACTATACCGACGAATGGAAGGAAGAGGCGGCGCGCCGCGGGCTTCTGAACCTCAAAAACACGGCGGAGGCGCTGCCGCACTTCTCGGATAAAAAGAACATCGCCCTTTTCGAACGCGAAGGCGTGTTCACCGAACGCGAAGTCACTTCCCGTACCGAGATCATGCTCGACAACTACGCAAAGGTGCTCGCCATCGAAGGGCTGACCATGATCGAGATGGCGAAGGAGGACATCTACCCCTCCGTAAACGCGTACATCTCCGACCTGTGCGACCTGATCGAAAAGAAGAGCAAGCTCGGCGTTCCCGCCGCCGCGGAGGAGGAGCTGGTCAAAAAACTCTCCGCCGCGAACGAAGCGATGTACTTCAAGGCAAACGAGATCGACAAACTGCTCATCGAGGCGAAGGAGAGCGCGAACGCGGAGGCGGCGGCGAAGTTCTTTGCGGAAAAGGTCATCCCCGTCATGCAGGAGCTGCGCGCCTATGCGGACGAGATGGAGCTTTCCACCGCGAAGAAGTACTGGCCGTTCCCGACCTACGGCGAGATCCTGTTCAGCGTGTAAGCGCGGCTGAAAACATTTCCCGCCCCCGCAGGGCGGTACCCCCGCTGCGAGCGGGTATGCGAAGTCTGAAAAAAAACAGAGGCAAAAGCGTTTTGCCCCGCACGGGGAGGGAAATCCCCGTGCGGCGCGGCGCGGATGCTCACAGGAAAATGAGCTGTTTTTGCCTGTGTTTTTATATTTTGCTTTCTAAATATTACGATTTTTAATTTTTGGAGGTAAATAACGATGTCTGATGGCTTGTTTTATGTCGTCGGCGCCGTGCTTGTATGGTTCATGCAGGCGGGGTTTGCGATGGTAGAAACGGGCTTCACGCGTGCGAAAAACGCAGGCAACATCATCATGAAAAACCTGATGGACTTTTGCCTGGGCACGATCGTGTTCGTGTTGCTCGGTTTCGGACTGTTGTATGGCACCGATACGCTCGGCGGTCTGATCGGTATTCCGAATCTGATGATCTTTTCCGATTTCGTAACGCCGGAGATCGCGCAGGATTTCTTCTTTAACCTTGTTTTCTGCGCAACGACCGCGACGATCGTCTCGGGGGCGATGGCGGAACGTACGAAGTTCCTTTCCTACTGCATCTATTCGCTGGTGATCAGCGCGATCGTTTATCCGATCGAAGCGCACTGGGTCTGGGGCGGCGGCTGGCTTTCGGAGGCTCTCTTCGGGCATGCGACGTATGTTGACTTCGCCGGTTCTTCGCTCATCCATATGGTCGGCGGCATTTCTTCCATTATCGGCGCGCTCATTCTCGGTCCCCGCTGGGGCAAATACCTCGACAAGGACGGCAAGCCCACCCTTGTCCGCAAGGAAGTCAAATATGTACGCGCCATTCCCGGGCACAACCTGACCATCGGCGCGCTCGGCGTGTTCATCCTCTGGTTCTGCTGGTACGGTTTCAACGGCGCGGCGACCGAGTCGGTCGATCAGCTCGCGCAGGTGCTCGTCACTACGACGATCGCAACGGCTGCGGCGACTTGCGCCACGATGATCTTTACATGGATCAAAAACAAGAAACCGGATGTCTCCATGACGCTCAACGGTTCTCTTGCAGGGCTTGTCGCCATTACTGCGGGCTGCGCGAATGTCGATCCCATCGGGGCCTTCTTTATAGGGCTTGTTGCGGGCGTCCTGGTAGTCGTTGCTGTCGAGTTGATCGATAAAAAACTGCATGTCGACGACCCTGTCGGCGCGATCGCGGTACACGGCGCGAACGGGCTGTGGGGCACGCTGGCGGTAGGCCTCTTCTCTTCCGCCGCGGTTTGCGAGGCGAACGGCCTGACGGCGCAGAACGGTCTTTTCTACGGCGGAGGCGGCTGGCTGCTGCTCACACAGCTGATCGGTATCCTCTGCATTGCGGCATGGACGATCCTTACAATGGTTGCTCTGTTCCTCCTCCTGAAAAAGACGGTCGGTCTGCGTGCGGCGAAAGTCGAGGAGATCGAAGGGCTTGACAAACACGAACACGGCCTGCCCAGCGCGTATGCGGACTTCGCGCCCGTTCCGCTGGCGGCGGAGATCATCGATCCCGAAGGGCTGCCTGCGGCAGTGGCTGCCGGCGCAGGGGTCACGGTCACGGATATGACCGTTCCCGCGATGCCCGCCGTGTCCGAAAGCAAAGAGGCGTCCGCGGCGAAGATGTCCAAGGTCGTCATCCTCACCAAGCAGTCTAAGTTCGAAGACCTCAAACAGGCGCTGAATGCGATCGGCGTGACTGGCCTGACGGTGACGCAGGTGCTCGGCTGCGGCGTGCAGAAGGGCGCGAGCGAATACTACCGCGGCGTCAAGGTCGATATGGATCTGCTGCCGAAGGTCAAGGTGGAAGTGGTCGTCAGCAAAGTGCCCGTGACCGAAGTCGTGGACGCGGCGCGCAAGGCGCTGTACACGGGGCATATCGGCGACGGCAAGATCTTCGTCTACGACGTCGAAGACGTGGTGCGCGTACGCACGGGCGAATCGGGTTACGATGCCTTGCAGGACGCCGATGACGAATAAACGGACGGCGTTTCCCCGCCGATAAGCGGGGGGAAGGCACTGAACCAACTCACACACAGCTCTCTCATAGACAAGGACGGCGGCACCGCAGGGATGCGGGGCCGCCGTTCTACTATAGAGTTCACGAAAAAAGTTCACGCATTCCTCGCGCTCGTCGAAACAACACCTGCCTTGCAGCGGCTTGGTAAATACCAACCCGCATGCCCTGCGGCATTGTTTCTCCTCTTCCCAAAAATCTCGCAGTGCTTCCGCACGCTGCGATTTTCGGGAGCCCTTTTTGCTGCGGAATGCCGTGATTTTGAGGGGCAACCGCCACTCTTGCGAGATGGCGTTTTCCCCTCTGTGCGCGATATTTAAGGGCTACGTATTATAGAAATCGCGCACATTCACCCCTTTTCAGGAAAGCCGAAAGTTTTCGGCAAATTGAGTGCGCTTAGCCAAAATTGCGATTTTGGCACGCGCAATTTGATTATGGAAAGACACAAACACACTCCGTGTCACCCTGAGCGAGCCGCCGAGAAGGAACGGCGGCGAGTCGAACGGGTCTTTACCTCGCTGCGCGAGGGTCGGATACAGATAGTGTTGCCAAACAAACTGTATAAAGCTCTCGCGGAATAGTTACCAAAGATTTCTCCGCTCGCTTCGCTCGGTCGAAATGACACAGGGGGCATTGCCGCCGATTGCGGCGCGCTCGTTTTACCCCTTGCAAGCAAGGGAAAACTACGAGCGCTTTTGAAGGATCTCTATTCAGATATTGTCGATATTTCCATAGAGATCCCTCGACAGGCTCGGGATGACATAAACACTGTTACAATAATAATTCGCGCAAGGGAAATCACACTTTTCCGCAGCGCAACCCCATTTGGCAATACTTTGCCTCTTGCAGGAAAGGTGAAGCCGCACGATTTCTATAATGGCGTGCCCTGAATTATCGTGCGGCGAGGAAAACCTCCGCTATCCCGAACGCAGTGAGGGTAGTGGGGTTGTCCTCAAAATCGCAGCAAACCGCAGCCGACAGCTCGGCGAGGTTTGCGCGAGCACTTTCGTGAACTAGTTTTTCTTACTCCTCGGCTTGAAGATGAGCGCAAAGAGGAAGGCGAACAGGATCGCCGCGGTCACGCCCGCCGCCGCGGCGGAAAGGGTGCCCGTCAGGGCGCCGAACAGACCCGTTTCCGCGCCGCGGATCGCGCCGCGCGCCAGAAGGTACCCGAACCCCGAAATGGGCACCGTCGCCCCCGCGCCCGCAAATTCAACGACATACCGGTACAGCCCCAGCGCTTCCAACGCCACGCCCGCCAGCATGAAAAAGACGAGGATCTTCCCCGAAGTCAGTTTGGTAAAGTTGATGATGACCTGTGCCACCGCGCAGATCGCGCCGCCGACGGCGAACGCCTTTGCAAACCCGAGCAATATGTTCAGATAGGGGTTCATAGCCTCTCCTCCCCGCGCGTTGCGCGCGCGTCCGTCCGCTCGATGGCGACGGCGTGGCTGATGCAGGGGATGGTCTCGCCCTGCCCCGACGAAACGGTGGAGAGCAGCGCGCCCGTCGCCGCAAACAGCACCCGTCCGAGGCCGCTCCGCTGCAGTTTGTCGTAGATGTAACTGCCGAGAACGACCGCGCTGCACCCCGCGCCGCTGCCGCCCTGGAACTCGTCTTCCACGATCTTGTACACGATCTCGCCGCAGTCCACATGGTTTTCGCCGATGTCCACGCCCTTTTCCCATAACAGGTCTTTCAAAAGCCTGCTCCCGAGCGCGCCCAGATCGCCCGTGAGCACGAGGTCGTAATAATCGGGCTTCCTGCCCGTGTCCGCAAAATGCGCCAGCAGGGTATCCGCCGCCGCGGGCGCCATCGCCGCGCCCATGTTGTTCACGTCCGAAACGCCGAAGTCGGTCACCCGCCCGCAGGTGCCGCAGGTGATCGCGGGGCCTTCTCCCTTTGCCGAAACGACGAAGCTGCCCGCGCCCGTCACCGTCCACTGCGATTGCGGCGGGCGGGTCGTGCCCAGCTCGAGCGGGTAACGGTACTGCCGTTCGGCGGAAGAAAAGTGGCTGCCCGTCGCCGCAACGACGTGCTCCGCGTAGCCGCCGTCCGTGAGGACGGCGGCGAGCAGCAGCCCCTCGCTCATCGTCGAACAGGCGCTGTAGATGCCGAGGAAGGGCAGTTTGGTCGCCCGCGCCGTAAAACTTGCCGAAATAATCTGGTTCAGCAGGTCGCCCGAAAGAAAAAAGTCTACGTCCGCCTCCGTAAGGCGCGCCTTTTCGATGCTTTTGCGCACCGCCGTCAGCAGCATTTTGCGCTCCGCGCGCTCAAACGTGTCTTCGCCGAACATGTCGTCGACCAGCGGCACGTCTGCGTATCTGCCGACCACGCCCGCGCATTCCTTCGGTCCCGCGACCGTCGCCGTTGCCGAGATCTTCGGCGCGTTTTCAAAAAAGATCGTCCGCCCCTTGCGCATATCGTCCCTCCGCTCTTTCAGTTTGCGGGATCGGCCGCCAAAAAATACACGGCGCCGCCGCAGGAGTATGGGAGCGCCGTATGCGGGGGATGACGGGCGCCGCCGCAGGAGTATGGGAGCGCCGTATGCGGATTTTTGCGAAAGTCTTTACAAAACCGGACGGCTGTGGTATAATCGGGGTACGGAGGGGGGAGAGATGAAACGGGAAAAGACCTTGCAAAGGGGCGTTTGTATGGCGGTTTCGGCGCTTTTTGCCGCCGCGCTGTGCGCCGCGCCCCTCGGCGTTTCGGCGAATTCCGCGCTGTATGAATGGCAGGGGAGCATTGCGGGCGGCGTCACCGTGCAGGAAGAGGACTGCCCCGTCGTCGTGGAGCGGGAGCGGCTCGTTTTTACGGTCGGGGAACTGCCGCAGACGGAGTACCCGAGCGCGGATTCCTTCGATGAATACGGCGCGCACGTCACGGCGGAGTATGATTTTTACAACCCCGCCGACTATGACGCCGCCATGACGCTCGTGTTCCCGTACGGCACCCTGCCCGAATACGTTCCCGCGGGGTTTTCGCCCGTCTCCCGCTGCCGGGTGTCGGCGGACGGCGCTTCCGTTTCCGTGCGGGAGCGGGGCACCTACCAAAACGAATATGAGTTCGTATTGGAGGAGGGGTTGGCGCGGCTGTCCGATACTTTTGCGGAGGACGCCTTTTTTGCGCCCGACCTGCCCGTCACCGTATACGGCTATAAGGTCGAAAGCGAATACACGGGCGATTTTTATGCGCATGTGACGTTCCCCGAACTCGATACGGATGTGTCGCGCGTATTTGTTTCGGGAGAGCGGCGGTACGCCGGGAACGATGATACCGCCGACGTTCTGACAAACAACGGCGGGGTCATATGGGTCGCCGTGGCGGGGGAACCCGCGGCGGCGGGGACCCGCCTGTTCGAAGGGACGGACGGCAGCGACGTGCAGGCGCGGTTGCGGCAGGTGTACGAAGGGGAATGCACCTTCGAACAGCTCGCGCTGTATTATTACGCGGGCGAAGAGGAGGGCAAAACCGATTGGTACAACGCCGCCGTCGCCGCGCTGAACGAACGGGAAACGTACATACCCTATTCCTTTTCGGACATGGAAATGCAAGGCAGGCTGCTGCACTGGCTGGAATACGAACTGACCGTACCCGCGGGCGGGCGCGTCACCAATGCGGTCACGGCGCCGCTGTACCCTCGGGTGAGCCGCGTGTCCTCCTCGCGGCGCACGAATTACCGCTACAGCTATTACCTCTCTCCCGCGCAGACGTGGGCGGCGTTCGGCAGCCTTTCCGTCGAGGTGCGCACGCCGTACGAGCTTTCTTCCTGCAATCACCCGTACGAGCGCACGGAGGAGGGGTATTCGATCGCGTTGGATACGCTTCCCGACGGCGAGCTGTACTTTACGCTGCACGACGGGCAGCCCCATACGGGCGATCTGTTTGTGGGGTGGCTCGCGCGCACCATGCTGATCGCGGCGGCGGTGATCATCGTCGCGGTTTCGGCGGGGCTGCTCACCTGGGCGCTGATACGCCGCAAAAAACAGCCCCCGAAGGGCGGGAACGCCCCGCCGCAGGGGAGCGGGCGGCAGTGACGCCGTGCCTTATCCCGGCAGAAAGGGCTGTACGGCTGAAAATAAAAGAACGTATAGAAAGAACGTATAACGTATAGGGAGATAAAAGTCTATGAAAGTAGTCATCATTGGCGGCGTCGCGGGCGGCGCCACGGCTGCGGCGCGGCTGCGCCGCCTGAACGAGCACGCGGAGATCATCGTGCTCGAGCGCAGCGGGTATGTTTCGTACGCGAACTGCGGGCTGCCGTACTATATCGGCGGGGTCATCCAAAACAAGAACGCGCTCACGCTGCAGACGCCGCAGAGCTTCAAAACGCGGTTCAACGTCGACGTGCGCGTGCACAGCGAGGCGGTCGCCGTCGACCGTGCCAAAAAAGAGGTGCGCGTGCGCGAAACGGAGAGCGGGCGCGAATATACGGAGCGCTACGATAAACTCATCCTCTCCCCGGGCGCGAGGGCGGTGGTCCCGCCCGTCGCGGGCGCGGACGATCCGCGCGTGTTCACGCTGCGCACGGTGGAGGATACCTTCCGCATCGCGGACTACATGGCGGCAAAGGGCGCAAAGCGCGCCGTCGTCATCGGCGGCGGGTTCGTCGGGCTGGAAATGGCGGAAAACCTTGCGGAGCGGGGCGTGCGCGTCTCCCTCTGCGAGGGCGCGGGGCAGGTCATGCCGCAGATGGACGCGGACATGGCGTGCTTTCTGCACGCGCGCCTGCGTTCGGCGGGCGTCGACCTGCGCCTGAACGCCAAAGTGCTCGGCTTTGCGGAGCAAGGGGGCGCGTTCACCGTCCGCACCGAAAAGGGCGACCTTCCCGCCGACTTTGCCGTGCTCGCCGTGGGCGTTGCACCCGATACGGCGCTTGCCGCGGCGGCGGGGCTTGCCACGGGCGCGCGGGGCGCGCTGCTCGTGGATGAACACATGCGCACGTCGGACAAAGACATCTACGCCGTCGGCGACGCTGTGCTCGTCAAAAACGCCGTAACGGGCGCGGAGGGCGCGTTCGCCCTGGCGGGGCCTGCGAACAGGCAGGGCAGGATCGCGGCGGACAACGTGTGCGGCATCCCGTCCGTTTACCGCGGCGCGCAGGGCTCCGCCGTGCTCAAACTGTTCGATATGACAGCGGCGTTCACGGGGCTTTCGGAGCGCGCGGCGAAGGCGGCGGGCATCGCCTGCGATAAGGTCGTACTCTTCTCCGCGAACCACGCGACGTACTACCCCGGCGCGCAGAACATGACACTGAAAGTGCTCTTCCGCCCCGAAAACGGCGAGATCTTAGGCGCGCAGGCGGTGGGCTATGCGGGCACCGAAAAGCGCATCGACGTGCTTGCAACGGCCATCCGCACGAAGATGACCGCCGCAGACCTGCAGGCGCTCGACCTGTGCTATGCGCCGCCGTACTCCTCGGCGAAGGATCCCGTCAACATGGCGGGGTACGTCATCGAAAACGTGCGCGCGGGCTGCAAGCAGTTCCACTGGCACGACCTGCCCGCCGTGTACGCGGATAAGGACGCGCAGCTTTTAGACGTGCGCACGGCTGCGGAATTTGCGGCGGGGCACTTCCCGAAGGCGCTGCATATCCCCGTGGACGAGCTGCGCGGGCGCATGCACGAGCTGGACAAGAGCAAAAAGATCTACGTCAACTGCCAGAGCGGGCTCAGAAGTTACATCGCCTGCCGCATGCTCATGGGCGAAGGGTTCGACTGCTACAACTTTTCGGGCGGGTACCGCTATTACGCGGCGGTCGTGCAGGACGCCGCCGCCGAGGGCGTGCCTTGTCATCCCTGCGGCGTCCCCGTACGGGAATAGGGGAAACACCCTGCGGCGGATTCAGAGAACGCCCGCGCCCGCGGCATTGCCGCGGGCGCGGGAAAAGCATAAAAACAGGGAAAAAGGTCGCCCCGCGGCTCAGCCGCGGGGCGACCGTACTGTTTTCAGACGGGCTGCCGCGCATACAGCGCGGCGAGCGCCTCGGCGCGGGCGCGCACTTCGGCGGCGAGCGCCTTCGGTTCCAATACGCGCACGCCGTCGCCGAAGGAGAGGAGTTTGGAGAGCAGTACTTCCCCCGCGGGCAGCGTCGCCTCCGCAAACAATCCGCCGTTCACCGTGCGGATGCTCGCGATGCCCAGCCACTCCTCCGCGTCGGGCAGCGCCTTTTTTTCTACGGCGAGCCGCAGCTGCACCATCTCTGCGTCCTCGAAGGTGAAGTCCAGCGGCAGGTGCGCGCGGTCGATCTCCCGCCGCGCAAAGGTCTCGCCCGTGCCGCTCGCGCTGCGCACGCGGCTGATGCGGAACAGGCGGAAGTCCTGCCGCGTGCGGCACCAGGCGTACAGGTACCAGATGTTCTGTTTGTAGATGAGCAGGTGCGGCTCCACCACGCGGCGGCTCTCCCGCCCCGCGCGGTCGATGTACGAAAGGTCGAGGCATTCGCGGCGTTCGGTCGCGTCCTCCAGGGCGTGCAGCTTGTCCGAAAAGTCGTACGCGTCCCCCCAGCTGCTCCCGTCCACGAGGATGTTCCCCGAAAGGGCGAGGCTCCTGCCGTCCGCCTTGTGCTGCTGCGTCAGCTTTTCCAGCGCCGTTTTGCAGGGCTCGTCGTGCATCTGCTCGTACAGGGCGTTCAGCGCGTTCACCGCCGCGCCGTACTCCTCTTCGGTGAAAAAGTTTTCGGGCAGGCGGTAGGTGTCGGGCAGGCACACGCCGCCGCTGCGCCCCCGCTCCACGGTGAGCGGCACGCCCGCCACGCTCAGTTCTTCGACGTAGCGGTATACGCTGCGCGCGCTTACGCCGCACTCCCGCGCCAGCTGCGCCGCGCTGACCTTGCGCCGCCGCAGCAGTTTGAATAAGATCTGCAGCATGACCTGAAATTTCATCGCTTTCCTCCCGCCCGCGCGCCCTTCGGCGCGCGGGGCCTTTTTGTCCGCCCGAAAAAATTTTCCGCGGAGCGGTATATCCCGCGCCCTTTGTGCCTATGATAAAGGGAACGGAAAAAATTTTTTTCGGTTTTGCAGAATTATTTTAATATACATGACAATATCTGTCAAGTATATTGTGGTAGGATAGGGGCGTAAACAGGAGGACGGCAATGAAATTTTTCGGCGGAAAGAAAGATAAGGCGGCGGTGTTCCTTCCCGCGTCGGAAGGGGATTTTAAAATCGTGCGCAGGGAAGGCACAGGCTGCTTCGGCGGGCAAAGGCAGGGCGCGCAGGGCGGACGGGGAGTCCGCTCCGCGCAAAACGCCGCTGCGCCGCTGTGCGGTCCGATCCCGTTTGCGGTGTGCGGCGGAACCGCTCCGCGCGCGGCGGGCGCTTCCGGACAGGAAGCGGCGAAGCAGGCGCTTTGGGCGCGCTATGCGGGCACGGTCGCCTTCCTGCTCGCACAGGCGCAAAAGGGCGCCCCGCAGGCGGTGCGGGAACGAACGGCTGCCGCGGCTCCGAAGAATGCTGAAAAGGCAGACCGGGCGGCGCGCGGTCCTTTCCCGCCGCGCAGCCTGTGCTCCGTCTGCTGCGATCCCTTTGCACGCCGCAACGGATCGGCGGTGGAGAGCGCGGGGGCCGTTCGCGGAACATGCACCCGCACGGACGCGCCCGCCGCGGAACATGCGTTGGAGGAGGGCTTTGCGCGTCTCTCCCGTCTGGCGGGGCTGAACGTAGCCGAACGCCTTGCGGCACGGGGCTGAACGTCGTATGCCGTAAGGCAGAAAGTACGTTAGGGGGTGTATTGCGCGGTGGGTACGGCAGCAAAAAATCAAACGGGCGCAGCTTTTGCTGCGCCCGTTTGGCTGTATGTGTGTGGTCGATAATGGTTTGTCCTCTCCTCTTACAAAGCGTTGTTCAGCGCCAAACAGTCGGCTTGCCGTCTACATAGCGCCAATAATTGCCGCCATCTGTCGGCTGCTCTTTACTGTAATAGTAGCGCGTTGCATCGGTTAGGCTGTCATTATAGCTGCCGATTTCGATTTTTTCCCATTCCGCAGCCGTTCCCGTATAGAAGACGGAAGGATAGTCATAGTTATAAAATGCGTAATCGTCAATGATGGTTATGCTTTTAGGGATGATGATAGGGTTAAAGAAGAAGCAATCGTAAAATGCATAACTGCCAATGGTGGTTACGCTTCCATCGGCGGGAATTTTACTGTTTTTGCAACCAACCAGCAATGTTTTGCTTGCAGTTTCGATCAAACAATTCCCGCTACTGTGGTATACGGTATTGTTTGGATCAACAGTAATGGTGCTTAGGCTAATACCTTCAGGGAAGGCACGTTTGCCTATGGCTGTCACTCCGATTCCGATTGTAATGTCGGTGAGATTAGTGCAATTAAAGAATGCGTAATCGCCAATAGTTATTACACTGTATGGTATAACGATCTCGGTAATTGCGCTGCAATTCTGAAACGCACCGTCACCGATGCGGGTTGTGCTGTTAGGAATGTCTATTTCGGTAAGCCTGCGACAGCTGCTGAATGCATTATTGCCAATATCAGTCAAGTATATTGGGAGTTTAATGGAGGAAAGGCTGGTACATGATAGGAATGCAGAAGCCCCAATGCTCGTCACGCTGTTTGGAAGAGATATTGTTGTGAGATCAGTACAACCGGAAAAAGCAGAGTCGCCGATGCTGCTCATATGATTTTGAAGGACAACTTCGGTAAGGTTTTCGCATTTAAAAAATGCATTTTTGTCAATATATTCCCCGTCAATGATCGTTACTTTTTTTAAGGATTGAGGGACATAATCGCCGTTCTCCGAATAAGAGTCTGCTCCAAAAATGTAACCCAAATATGTATTTTTGGTGTTGTCTTTTTTTTCACCGACAAATGGTATGGTAAGTTCTATAAGATTGTTACATCCTTTGAGCGCGTCGCTGCCGAGATAGGTTACACTGTAAGGGATCGTGATTTCGGTAAGTTTGCTACAACCGTCAAAAGCACTTGTACCAATGTTTATAATACCATCCGCAATTGTAACTTCGCTCAAATTGTAGCAATCCGAGAATGCAGAGCTTTCGATATTGGTTACACTGCCGGGGATCGCGACAGCTGTAAGTTTGTAACAATTGCTGAACGCTGAATAACCAATATTTTTTACGCCATAGGGGATAGTGATAGAGGTAAGAAGTTTACAATCACGAAACGCTCCGGACGCAATCGTTTTTGTACCGGATTTGATTTCATAGGAATCGGAGATGGTGTCTCTTGCCTCGATCAGATGCTTGCCGATATACAGCACATCATTTTCCCAATTGCTTTCGTTGTTGTAATATGCACTATCTTTGAAGGAGGTGCCTATTTCGGTTACACTGTCTGGAATGGTGATGGAAGCAAGGCTGTTGCAATAGTCAAAAGCCGAACCGCCGATGCTGGTTACATTATCAGGAATAACGATTTCAGTAATGCTGCTGCATTTGTAGAATGCCATACTGCCAATGCTTGTTAGGTTTTTAGGGAAAGTAATGGAAGTAAGGCTACTGCAGTTATTGAATACTGAATCACCGATGCTTGTTAGACTCTCAGGGAAAGTAACGGAAGTAAGACTATTGCAGCCGCTGAATAATTTCTTGTTAAGGGTAGTTAAACCGCTTCCGATCACGACATCGGTCAAGGATGTGCAATCAGAGAAAGCAGAACAATCAATAGCAGATACACTGTTCGGAATGGTAACTTTTTTGAGGGTACTGCATCCTTCGAACGCACCCCATCCAATGGCGGTCACATCGTTTGGAATAGTGGCTTCGGTAAGGCTGCTGCAATTGTAAAATGCGTAATCGCCTATTTCGGTCACTGTGTTTGGGATCGTGATAGAATCAAGGTTTTCGCAGTTATAAAACGTGTAATCGCTGATTTTGTTCAAAGTGCGTGGAAGCGAAACGGAAGTTAAACTGTTGCAATCTCGGAATGCAAAAGTACCAATAGAGGTCACACTATCAGGGATCGTCACGGAAATCAGGTTGCTGCAAAAGCTGAACGCACCGCTGTAAATTTCGGTCACGCTGTCTGGGATAATGACATTTGTAATGCTGTTGCAGCCCGAAAATGCGGAATAATAAATACAAGTTACCGGTAATCCTTTATGAACAGGCGGGATCACGATTTTTTCGCTTGTAGCCGTACCGATCCGATTAACAGCATAGGCAGTACCATTTTTAATCAAGGAAAAACTTAAATTTTCTGTAAAACCAGTCGGTTCGTCCGGATTGTCGGGGTCGGCGGGATCGGTCACGCCAGGATCATCGGTTGTTGGGTTTTCGCTGCCTCCGCATGCGGCAAAGACAACCATACAACTAAGCCATAGTAGAAACAGAAGTAGAACGGTCAAAACTTTTTTCATCAAATTCCTCCCAAAAAAGTGATTTTCCGCAGGGGTATCTGCGCGCCGCAATATAAAAAAGCGTGCCTTCAACCGAAGACACGCCCTGCACCTGTATCTCCGATTGCCGTCACACAAACTCCGTTTCACAGGAAAAAGAGATACGAAAATGCCTGTTTTCGTACCTGTGAAACAAAATTCAGTTTGTGTGACAGTCACAATATAGCACATTCGCCTGCAAAAGGCAAGGTTTTTACGGCAGGGGAAGAAGAAATGCGCACAGCCGCGCCCCCCCGCAGCGCGCTATAATTACAGCTTTTTCCGAGTATAAGTTTTATTTATAGGAAGTTTTGCGGCAGAATGTTTGCAAATTCCGTGTAAGAATGGTACAATACTTGATGAAAATAAAAAACAAAGGAGTTTTTTACTATGTCGTATGTAGAGAGCGTTCTTGAACGCGTAAAGGCACAGAACCCCAACGAGCCTGAATTCCACCAGGCCGTGACCGAAGTGCTGAACAGCCTGAAAGCGGCGATCGACGCGAACCCGCAGTATGAAAAGGCGGGGCTTCTGGAGCGGTTGGTCGAGCCCGAGCGCATCATCATGTTCCGCGTTCCCTGGGTGGACGACAAGGGCAACGTGCAGGTGAACAAGGGCTATCGCGTGCAGTTCAACAGCGCGATCGGCCCGTACAAAGGGGGCCTGCGCTTCCATCCGTCGGTGAACCTGTCCATCATCAAGTTCCTCGGCTTCGAGCAGATCTTCAAGAACAGCCTGACGGGTCTGCCCATCGGCGGCGGCAAGGGCGGTTCCAACTTTGACCCGAAGGGCAAGAGCGACAACGAGATCATGCGCTTCTGCCAGAGCTTCATGACCGAGCTCTATCGCCACATCGGCGCGGACACGGACGTTCCCGCGGGCGACATCGGCGTCGGCGGCAGGGAGATCGGCTTCCTGTTCGGGCAGTACAAGCGTATCCGCGACGAGCACGTCGGCGTGCTCACGGGCAGGGGGCTGACTTACGGCGGTTCGCTCGTCCGCACCGAAGCGACGGGCTACGGTCTCGTGTACATCACCGAAGAGGCGCTGCGCAGCCGCGGCGACGACCTGAAGGGCAAGACGGTCGTCATCAGCGGTTCGGGCAACGTCGCCATCTATGCCTGCGAAAAGGCGCAGCAGCTCGGCGCGAAGGTCGTTACGATGAGCGACTCCAACGGCTATGTGTACGATAAGAACGGCATCGACCTTGCCGTCGTCAAGCAGATCAAAGAGGTCGAAAGGGGCCGCATCAAAGAGTATGCCGCGCGCGTCAAGGGTGCGGAGTACCACGAGGGCTGCAAGGGCGTATGGACGGTCAAGTGCGACGTGGCTCTGCCTTGCGCGACGCAGAACGAGCTGGACGAAGAGTCTGCCAAGACGCTCGTCAAAAACGGCGTGAAGTTCGTGTGCGAAGGCGCGAACATGCCTACCACGCTTGCGGGCACCGAGGTGTTCCTCGCGAACAAAGTCGTGTTCCTGCCCGGCAAGGCGGCGAACGCGGGCGGCGTGGCTACCTCCGCGCTCGAAATGGCGCAGTCCAGCGGCAGGCTGTTCTGGTCTTTTGAAGAAGTGGACGCGAAGCTCAAGGGCATCATGGTCAACATTTACAAGAACATCGACGCCGCCGCGAAGAAGTACGGCTTCGAGGGCAACTACGTTGTCGGCGCGAACATCGCGGGCTTTGAAAAGGTCGCGAACGCAATGATGGCGCAGGGCGTGGTGTAATGCCGCAGGGCATGTAAAAACCAAAAAAGCATGCGGCGCCGCAGGAACGCGGCGCCGCATCCGACAATTTTCCCGCGCGGGAGGCTCCTCCCGCGCGGTTTTTTTATGCGGATTCTATGCGGAAGTCGTTTCCATACCTGTACGGCATGGAACGGCATACCGCGGAAGTATTTGACAACGGAAAGACCTTTATTTTATAATATACGCGTCCCGGGCAGGGCGGGCGTCCGCAGCGCTTCGGGGCAAAGAGAGGTGGGCCGTTATGATCTATAAGGAGTTCCGCGGCGAAAAGCTGTCCGCTCTGGGCTTCGGCAGCATGCGCATGCCCGTCGTGGGCGGCGACTACGGCAAGGTGGACTACAAGGCGGCGGAGGAAATGGTGGACGAAGCCATGCGCGGCGGCGTCAACTATTACGACACGGCGTGGGGGTACCACGACGGCGGGGCAGAGCCTGCGATCGGCACCTTTTTGAAGCAGTACCCGCGCAAGAGCTTCAACCTGGCAACCAAGTTCCCCGGCTACGACCTTTCCAACATGGGGAAGGTGCGCGAGATCTTCCACGCGCAGCTTGAAAAGTGCGGGGTGGAGTACTTCGATTTCTATCTCATGCACAACGTGTGCGAGATGAACATCGACGCTTATCTGGACGAGAAATACGGCACCTTCGAGTACCTGAACGAGCAGCGCAAAGAGGGGCGCATCCGCCACCTCGGGTTCTCCGCGCACGGCGACCTGCCCGTGCTGCGCCGCTTCCTCGAAAAGTACGGGGCGGAGATGGAGTTCTGCCAGCTGCAGATCAACTGGCTGGACTGGACGTTCCAGCACGCAAAGGAGAAAGTCGAACTTTTAAAGAGCTACAACATCCCCGTGTGGGTGATGGAGCCGCTGCGCGGCGGCAAGCTGTGTTCGCTCGCGGCGGAGGACGGGCAGGCGCTCCGTGCGCTGCGCCCGCAGGAGAGCGTAACGGGCTGGGCGTTCCGCTTTTTGCAGAGCGTGCCCGAAGTCGTCGTCACGCTCTCGGGCATGTCGTCGCTTGAACAGGTGCGCGAAAACATTAAAACGTTTGCGACGGACGCGCCCCTCACGGAGGCGGAGCGCGCGGCGCTCGCGGCGATCGCAAAGCGGATGACGGAAAAGGAATCGCTGCCCTGCACGGCGTGCCGCTATTGCACGGGGCACTGCCCGAAACATCTGGACATCCCGGAGCTGATCAAACTGTACAACGAGCACCGCTTTACGGGCGGCGGGTTCATCGCGCCGATGGCGCTGAGCGCCCTGCCCGGGGAGAAGTGGCCCTCCGCCTGCGTCGGGTGCGGCAGCTGCGCCAAAGTCTGCCCGCAGCGCATCGACATCCCGGGTATGATGAAGGATTTCACGAAGCGGTTGCAACAGAGCGAATAACAAGGAGGTCTGAAAAAAGATGATAGAAAGAGCATTGCGCGCAAAAAACGTTAAGGCGGGCGTCCGCCTTACGGTCAAAACGTTGGTTTCGGCTGCCGTCGTCGTATTGGCGGTGGCGCTGCCGCAGCTGGTACACCTCGCGGCGGGGCCGCAGGGCGGCATGCAGTGGCTGCCCATGTACCTGCCCGTCCTGCTCGGCGGCTGCCTTTTGGGCTGGCGTTGGGGGCTGGGCGTGGGGATCCTTTCGCCGCTGGTGAGCTTTTGTATCACCTCGCTTGCGGGCAACGCGATGCCCGCGGCGGCGCGCCTGCCGTACATGATGGCGGAACTCGCGGTGTTCGCCGCCGTTTCGGGGCTGTTCTCCAAAAAGATCGCCGAAAACGGCTGGATGGCGTTCCCCGCCGTGCTGCTCGCGGCGGTGAGCGGCAGGGCGTTCTTCCTCGTGCTGGCGGCGATCTTTCAAAGCGTTTCGCCCCTGTCCGCCGCGGCGGTCTGGTCCCAGATCCAGACGGGGCTTTTGGGGCTTTTGGCGCAGGCGGTGCTCGTGCCCTTTATCGTGATGGGGCTGGGCAGGCTGCTCAGGCGCGAAAGCAAAAAACAGGATTGATTTTCGCGGAAACAGGATCGCCCCGCCGCCGCCCGTTCGGGCGGCGGCGGGGTTTTTTATCCGCTTTCCCTTTCGTTTCTGCATGCGGGCGCGGAGCAGGGTGGCGGGGCACAAGCGCGGCGGGTTTGCCCTGCCGTGTATGCGTTTTTCGCCTGCGCCTGCGGGCGGTAAAAACTTTTTCGATAAAAATCGGTAAAATGTTGACAAACATGCATAGAAGCATGCTATAATAGAAGCAAGAAAAGACCATGGGAGGGTCAATATGAAAAAAGTTTTGGGCGTTTTTCTTGCGCTCGCGATGCTGGGCTCGCTGTTCGCCTTCGTCGGCTGCAACAGGCATGAGGATCTGATTAAGGGCGATTTCAGCCGGGCGGCAACGGCGGAACAGCGCAGCGAAGTATCGCGGTCGCTCGCCGCGGGCGATCTGTGGGGCGACGTCAGCGAAGAGGCGTGGGGCGTCAACGTGCGGCAGGTCGTGTACGGCAGCGTCACATCCCGCGCTTCGGCGCAGGGGGAATCGTTCAACATCGATATCGATTTCAACAACGTCGACCATACCATCTCCTTCCGCAACGAGGGCGGCAGCATCGCCTTCTGGGGCAGCGGCGCGCTGGATATGAAGATGGACATAAACGCGAGCGGCATGCGCATGAACACGAGCATGCGTGGGTCGATCTACAACGACATGAGCCGCATCTACATGGACGTCAACTACACCGCGTCCGCCTCGGTGAACGGGCAGAGCGCGCGGATCTCCGACCGCATGAAGGTGTACGACGAACTGACCAGCGGCGGCGATTACGGGCTGGACTTCAACTTTTCGGACGAGGACGTCGTCAGCACGCTGATCGATTTTTCGATGGTCGAACAGGCGCTCGCCGACAGCGGCGTGGGCGTGTACATAGACGATTCGGATCCCGGACTTCGCAAAGTGAAGATCGAATGGGACGAGGACGGATTCCTGCAGTATTTTGAAGACGAGGTCTATTCCGAGCTGGAGAGCTCCGTCGGAGCATCCGTGAGCGGCGACCTGGTTGCCGGCATGGACTTCGGGTACTGCGAGTATTACTTCTCCATCGATAAGGAGACGGGCCTGCTCGACGGGTTCGGCAGCAAGATCAAGTACGACTTCGGCGGGTCGGTGACCGCAAGCGGCATCAGCGTCGCGGTCGAGGCAAACAGCAACCTGACGAGCTGGCTGATGCTCACCGATACGCCCGCGGGCGACACGCCTGCGGACCTTGATTCCTATTCGGACATCGATTCGATCTGACGGCATTGCCTTTCTGCGCCCCGCAGCAACGCTGCGGGGCGCATACTTTTTGCCCGTCCGCCATATAGATAGTAGCAGCGGTTCTTCGTTGCGATCTTTTTTGCGGAGGCGGGCGGTTTGGAAGTATGGAAGGCGGCGGTGCTGGGCATCGTGCAGGGGATAACGGAATTTCTGCCCGTCTCTTCGAGCGGGCATCTGCTGCTCTTCGAGCGCCTGCTCGGCGCGGAGACGGGCGGGGCGGACATGTTCCTCGGCATCATGCTGCACGCGGGCACCCTCCTCGCCGTCTGCGCCGCATGTTTCCCCGCGCTTTTGCGGCTGCTGCGCGATAAAAAGCGGCTGCTGTATCTCGTGCTCGCGTCCGTGCCCGCCGCGCTCGTCGGCTTTCTTTTGCGCGGCGCGGTGGACGACGCTTTTTTCGGCGGCGACCTGCTTTGGGCGGCGTTCGCGCTCACGGCGCTGCTGCTCGCCGTCTGTTCCGCGCGCATCGGGCGCGGGTACGCGCCGCGCCTTCTGAACGCGCCGCGCGCGTTCGGCGTCGGCTGCGCGCAGGCGCTGGCGGTCATACCCGGACTTTCGCGCAGCGGCACCACCCTCGCGGCGGGCGTGTTCCTGGGGCTGAAACGGGAGGAAGCGGCGGAATTTTCACTGCTGATGAGCGTGCCCGTCATCGCGGGCGCGGTGCTGGCGGAGGCGCTCGGGCTTGTACTCGGCGGCACGCAGGCGGCGTCCGTCGGCTGGGGGAGCCTTGCCGCGGGCACGCTGTGCGCGTTCGCGTTCGGGCTCGTGTCGGTAAAACTCATCCTGCGCGTCATGGCGCGCGGGTCGCTCATGCCCTTCGCCGTCTACCTCATCGTGCTGGCGGCGGCGCTGCTCGGCGCGCGCGCCGTGTTCGGCGCATGAAAAAAGGCGGCGGAAAAAGAGCGGCGAAAGGAAAAAAGCGGCGCATGCATAAAAGCGCGCAAGGGCGGCATACTGGTAACGATTCTGAAAGGAGGTCAACACGGTATGCGTCTGAATTGCGGCGACACTGCGCCCCGCACGGCGAACTACAAAGTCATCAGCCCTGCGGGCGAGATCGTGGGCAGCGTGTATATGCGTGAAGGGGAAACGCTTCCCCCGACGGATATTTCCGGCTGCCATTACGAGCTGGACTAAGGAAAACGGAAAACGCGCCCCGCGGCACTGCCGCGGGGCGCGTTCGGCGTTGTCTGTCTTTTTTGCGGCGCCGCGGTGAGCGGCGTTACGGCGCGGGCGGCGCGCCGCCCGCGGTCTTTGCGGCGAGGCGGTAGCGGTGCGGCGTGTCGCCGTACGCCCTGCGGAACAGCGCATGAAAGTGCGTCTGGTTCTCGTACCCGACCGAGCGCACGATCTCTTCGACGCGCAGGTCGGTGGTGCGCAGCAGCCGTTCGGCGACGGCGAGCCGCTCCTCCTGCACGAGCGTCTGAAAGGTCTTGCCGAAGGTGCGGCGGATCTTTCCCGAAAGGTAAGCGGGGTCGTAGCCGATCAGCGCGGCGAGGTCGGCAAGGTGCGCCTGCGGGTAGCGGCTGCGCACGTACGCCGCCACGCTGCGGCGGAATTCTGCCTCGGGCGAGGCGATCTTCGAGCCGTTCACCAGCGTTTCGCGGTAGCGCGCCAGGTAGGAAAAGAGGAGGGAGACCAGCTGTGCGAGGATGGCGTCGTCCTCGCCCTGCGGCTGCGCCAGCGCGTAGATGAGGTTGTCCAGAAGGTTGCGCACGGGGAAGGTGTTCCCCGTGCGGAAAAAGAGGTACTCGCCCTCGCCGTCCGGGTCGAAATTGCGGGATAAAAACTCGCTCATGACGGGGTTGTGCTGTACGTTCCCGAATACATACTTCAAAAACGCGTCCGAAAGGATAAAGTTGATGCCGATGTCCTCCCGCTCCGCGCGCAGCACGCCGTGGCGGATGTGCTTGTTCAGGAACAGGATGTCCCCGCCCGAAAGGCGTACCTTTTCGCCGCCGATGACGTGCGTAACGCTGCCCGCGTACACATACATGAACTCCATGTAGTCGTGCCCGTGCTCGGGGAAGTCGGCAAAGCGGGTGTGCAGGCGCATGTCGACCTGCCGCCCGCCGAGCAGCTTTTTGCTGTTTACGATGAATTCTTTGCCCGGCGTATAGTCGTCCTTGCGGATCGCCGTCTGCCCGCCGAGGATGCGCGCCTCCTCGGCGGAGAGCGCCGTCAGCCGTTCGATCACTTCTGTGTCCATATGCATATTGTAACACGTTTTGCATGAAAAGTCAAATGCCGTCAGTTTTTTAACTAAATAGTGTCATTGCTTGTTTTGCGGCTGCCTGCTATAATAGTGGAAAAAAGAGGGGAGCGTTATGAAACAATATCTTGCCATCGACATAGGCGCGAGCAGCGGCAGGCACATCGTCGGGCGCGTCGAAGGGGGAAAGCTGATCACCGAAGAGGTGTACCGCTTCCCCAACGGCAGCAAAATGCAGGACGGGCACCTCGTCTGGGACGTGGAGGAACTGCTCGGGCACGTGAAGAGCGGCATCGCCGCGGCGATCGCAAAGTGCGGGGAGATCGAAAGCCTCTCCATCGATACATGGGGGGTGGACTACGTTCTGCTTGACGGCGACGAGGAGATCCTGCCCTGTTACGCCTACCGCGATTCGCGCGGGGCGGAGGCGGCGGAAAAGGTGCACGCCGTGCTCCCGTTCAGGGAACTGTACAAAAAGACGGGCATCCAGTACCAGCCATTCAACACCGTATACCAGCTGTACGCGGATAAGTGCGCGGGCAGGCTGGAGAAGGCGACGGGCTTTTTAATGCTGCCGCAGTACCTTTTGTATAAACTGACGGGCGCAAAGGCGTGCGAATACACGGACGCGACCACGACGGGGCTTCTGAACGCGCAGACGCGCGCCTTCGATCGGGACATCGCCGCCGCGCTGGGGCTGCCCGCGCGGCTGTTCGAAGGGGAGATCGCGCGCCCCGGCACCTGCATCGGCGAACTGACGGACGAAGTCGCCGCGGAGGTCGGCGGGAAGATGCGCGCCGTGCTCTGCGCCTCGCACGATACGGCGAGCGCCGTGCTCGCCGCGCCCATCGCGTCCGACTGCAACGCGCCCTACCTTTCGAGCGGCACATGGTCGCTGCTCGGCATCGAGCAGAGCGCGCCGCATACCGACGAGAGCAGCCGCATCGAAAACTTTTCCAACGAGGGCGGCGGCAACGGCACCATCCGTTGGCAGAAGAACATCATGGGGCTGTGGATGCTGCAGTCGGTGCGCAAGGAGCTGGGGCTCGGTTTCAACGAGGCGGAACAGCTCGCGCGCGAAAACCCGTGCGACGCGCTCGTCGACTGTGAGGACGGCGCCTTCCTCGCGCCCGAAAGCATGAGCGCGGCGGTGCGCGAACAGGCGGGGGAGCTTACGGACGGGCAGCTGCTGCACTGCATTTACCAAAGCCTTGCGCACTGCTATAAAAACGCGCTCGCGGCGATGGGCATGCGGCTGGGCAAGCGCTTTGCCACGCTCAACATCATCGGCGGCGGCAGCCAGGACTCTTTTCTGGACGAACTTACGGCGAAGGCGGCGGGCGTCACCGTGCTCGCGGGGCCGAAGGAAGCGACGGCGATCGGCAACCTGCTCGTGCAGATGATCGCGGCGGGAGAAGTGAAAGACGTCGCCGAAGGCAGGGAGCTTGTAAAGCGCTCCTTCGGCGTGCGCACATACGAATCTAAAAATTAAAAGAGGGAACGGACATGAACAGATACGAACAGGCAAAACAGATGTTTGCGGCATACGGCGTCGATACGGACGCCGCGATCGGAAAACTTGCGGGCATCCCGGTTTCGGTGCACTGCTGGCAGGGCGACGACGTGATCGGCTTCGACGGCGCGGGTTCGCTCGAGGGCGGCATCCAGACGACGGGCAATTACCCCGGGCGCGCCCGCACGCCCGAAGAGCTGATGGCGGATCTCAAATTCGCCTTTTCGCTGATGACGGGCAAAAAGCGGCTCAACCTGCACGCGAGCTACGCCATCCTCGGCGGGGACGCGGGCAAGGTCGACCGCGACGCCTACCGCCCCGAGCACTTCGCGCCGTGGGTGAAGTTCGCCAAGGAGATCGGGCTGGACGGCATCGACTTCAACCCCACCTTCTTTTCGCACCCGAAGGTCAAAAACGGGCTGACGCTCTCTTCGCCCGACGAAGAGACGCGTAAATTCTGGGTGCGCCACGGGCAGGCATGCCTGAAAATTTCGGAGTATTTCGCAGAGCAGTTCGGCACGCCCTGCCTGATGAACATCTGGATCGCCGACGGGCTGAAAGACGTGCCCGCCGACAGGCTCACGCCCCGCCTGCGCCTCAAACAGTCGCTGGACGAGATCCTGTCCGCGCCCTATGACAAGAACAAGGTCGTCGTCGCGGTGGAGAGCAAAGTGTTCGGCATCGGGCTGGAGAGCTACACCGTCGGCAGCAACGAATTCTACCAGAACTACGCCGCCACGCGCGGCATCTGCTGCCTGCTCGACAACGGGCATTACCACCCGCTCGAATATGTGTCCGATAAAATTCCTTCGCTGCTCGCCTTCTACGACAGGGTGGCGCTGCACGTCACCCGCGGCGTCCGCTGGGACAGCGACCACGTCGTGCTTCTGGAGGACGAGCTGAAAGAGATCTGCAAGGAGATCGTGCGGGGCAACGCGACGGAAAAGGTGATGATCGGGCTGGATTACTTCGACGCGAGCATCAACCGCATTTCGGCGTGGGTCGTGGGCGAGCGCAACATGCAGAAGGCGCTCCTGTTCGCGCTGCTGCAGCCGAACGAGCGGCTCAAAGCGATGCAGGAGGAGGGCAACTTCACCGAACAGATGATGTTGCAGGAAGAACTCAAAATGCTCCCGTACGGCGACGTGTGGGAGGAATACCTGGCGCGGAACGGGTTTGCGGGCAGCGATTGGTTCCAAAGCGTGCGGGCATACGAAAAAGACGTGCTCGCAAAGAGAAGGTGAAACATGAAAAACATCTTGGAAGCCCCCTTTCTGCGGGAGATGTGCGAGGCGACTTCGAACATGTACCGCCTCGTCTGGGACGAGCGCAACGGCGGGAATATTTCGTACATGCTGGACGAAGCGGAGGTCGCGCAGTACCTCGATCCAAGCAACGTTCTCCGCGAGATCCCGACGGGGTTCGAGGCGAAGCCGCTTGCAGGCAAACTGTTCCTCGTTACGGGAACGGGGAAATACTTCAAGAACGTGCAGAACGATCCCGAAACGAACCTCGGCATCATCCGCATCAAAGAGGACGGCGTAACGGCGCAGCTTTTGTGGGGGTATAAGGACGGGGGTTCGTTCACGTCCGAGCTGCCCGCGCATCTGATGAGCCACATGGCGCGGCTGAAAAAGGACCCGCTCCACCGCGTTGTCATGCATTCGCACCCGACGTACACCCTCGCCATGACCTATGTGCACGAGCTGACCGACAAGGCGTTCACCCATTCGCTGTGGGAGATGTGCACGGAGTGCATCGTCGTGTTCCCCGACGGCATCGGCGTGCTGCCCTGGATGCTGTGCGGCACCAACGAGATCGGCGCCGCCACGGCGAAAAAGATGGAGGAGTTCCGCCTGGTCGTATGGAGCATGCACGGCATTTACGGCGCGGGCAGAACGATGGACGAGGCGTTCGGGCTGATCGAAACGGTGGAAAAGGCGGCGCAGATCTACATGCTCACCGCACATCTGCCGCGCGTGAACACCATCCGCGACGAAGACATGGTGCGCCTTGCCGATCATTTCGGCGTCGCGTACCGCAAAGACTTTTTAAATCTGAAATAGGCGAGGGGAAGGTGCCCTTGCGGGAAAACAAAGCGGGCGCCGCGCGGATCTGTTCCGCGCGGCGCCTTGCGCATTCTGTACGGGGAAGGGCATACCTTGCGCCCGTGCGCATTCTGTGCGGGGAAGTGAGCAGAGGAACCCTGCGTTTTTTGCGGGTGAATGTGGTCCCTTGCGCCCGTGCGCTTTTTGTGGGGGGGAAGGGAGCGAAGGGGGCGCGCCTTTCTGCACAGCGATTCGGCGGCGCTCGGCGCGGCGGACGCGGATGCGGAAGAGGAGCGCAGGCTCTTTTATGTGGGCATGACGCGCGCAAAGGACGAGCTGATCCTCACCACGAGCGGCGCGCCGTCGCCTTTTTTGTCCGACCTGCCCGCAGACGTCCGCCGCGAAAAGGCGCAGCCAAGACCCGTATGGCGGCAGCTTTCTCTGTTTTAGCGGGGTATGGCGCATTTTGAACGGTACGTCTGCAAAAATGAGGACGTTTTTCCCGGCAGACCGCCGTCGGAGGCACGCAGGATCATAGGGGAGCATGCGGTGCCGCGCGGAGGTGCTGCCGCCCCCGTCTGCGGAAGCGGCGGGGGTGCGGTGCCGCCGCAGATTACGTCAGGGGAAGGAGCCGCCGCTCCTTCTTTTTTTATGCGCGGTCAGTATCATTTTTTGATATATGTGTATCTTGCATTCCGCCGAACGGGTAGATATTCCCCTTTTGAAATGAAAAATTTTGCTATTGCAGACAATTTTCTCCGTGATAGTAGTTGACAAAATCAAATGGGTGGGGGTATACTTATGCTGAGTTGAAATTTTGGCAGAAGCATGTACTGTTTTTATGCGGGAAAGCGAACCGTGTGTGCGGTATGTGCGGCGTTTCTGGCGCTGCGCGTCGGCGCGAAACGATACCGCAAGGCTGTTCGGCAGGAACGGATAAAAACGGTACGGAATTGTCCGAATAACAGGAGGGAGTTATGGACAAAACGAAGTTGAAAGGTGTAGCCGCTCTTATAGCGGCGGCGGTAGCCGTCATTCTGGCGGCGTTCCTTTGCATGAGCTTCCCTATGGCGGAAGTGCATGCGGCGGAATATGACGTGTCCGATGGACCAAGCCTTGTGTGTCGCATGGCTGAGGCCCAGGAAGGGGATATCATCCGGTTGCAAGATTCGATCACGATCGATTTGACCGATGAGGCGACCGTACAGTCGATGTACGGGGGACGGGTCGAGGCGAACAAGGACCTTTATCTTAGCGCAGATACGACGTATCCCGCGCATTCGCAGACGCTCGACCTGAACGGCAAAACGCTTACGATCATTACGGGCAGCGATAAGAGCTGTTTCACGCTCGAAGGCGCTATCACGCTCACCATAACGGACAGCAGCGCAGAGGGCACGGGCGCGATCGTCGGGTATTCGAACGGCAGCCTGTTCTACAGCGAAACGCAGGCGTCTTCGCTCGTGCTGCAGGACGTTGCGGTGAAATTCACCGAATACACCGAAGGCGGCGCGTCCATCACCCCGACGGGCGCGGTCATCGATACCGTGGGCAATGTTACGCTGAACAATGTTACATACACGCCCGCAGAAGGCGACCCCGCTCTGATCGAAGACAATGCGGGGGCGCAGGTCTCCTATGTCGCGGACAAGGCGGAAGAGCTTGCCGCGGCAGTTGCGGACAGCAGTTACTCCACCGTTATGCTCGGCGCGGATATCACGCAGAACATCACCGTTGAAGCAGGCCGCACGCTCACGCTCGATCTGAACGGGCATACGATCAACATACAGTCAGTTGAGGGATACAGTAGCACCGCGCCCTTGGTCGCTGTAGACAACTACGGCACGCTGACCTTGCGGGACAGCACAGGGAATGGCGGTATCTATGTGGATACAACGCAGACTTCCAGCTCTGGTAGATACGTCTATGCTGTCCGTAACAATGCAGAAGCGACGGCTACCGTTGAGAGCGGTACATACAACTCTGCGGATAAGTACGCAGTATATAATGCGGGCAAGCTTACAGTGAAAGACGGCACAGTTTCTTCTTTGGATGCGGACGGTGCAAGGGTGAGCAATGCTCTCAACAACGCGAGCGGCGGCGATGTTACGATCGAAAATGGTTCCTTTACGGGTACGTATGCTGTGTACACTGCTAGCGGATCTGTGCAGATCAGCTCCGGTAGTTTTGCAGGGTCGCTCGCTGCTTTGAATGGTAATAATTCTTCCGTTCGAATTACAGGCGGCGGGTTTGAAAGTACCGGGGGACGCGGTTTTCAATGTTCAGGCGGTTCGCTTACCGTTGAAAACGCAGAAATCACGGTAGCCTCGGCAACGGGTACTGTTTACGGCGGTATACAACTGTCGAGCGCAGCCATATTGTCTGTAAAAAATTCAACGATCAATGTATCAGGTCCCGGAAAAGTTACAGGCATTTACTATATAGGCGCTGAAGGCGAAACAGCGGAAATCGTTGATACGACGATCGAGGTGGAAACAGCGGGGACAGGGTATGGTATCCAAGTCCATTCTACAAACAAAGGCTCGATCGCACTCTCTGGAAACACTGTATTAACAGTAAAGGCTGGAACAGAAAGCAATGTACACACGATAGATTTTTATGGCAATAGTAATGTCACAAAATCTTTGACGATTTCGGAAAATGTTCAGATCAATGGCGGCATGCTTACTTTGGGGGCAAACTCTGTTACAACGGTCACGGGCGGTATCTTTACGGATGTGACCTTCAATCCGAGAAACGATACTGCAACCGTCACGGTGACCGCCGGCACCTTTATCTCCGATGACGTACAAAACATGGGCTTTAATTCGAGCTGGCTTGTCAGCGGCGGACAGTCTTATGCGCTGTATTCGACGGATACGCAAAACCGGTACACGGTCGGCGTATATGACCCGGATCGTGCGGAGGATGTTGTTTTTGTCGGCGGTATCGTTGCCGCGATCGTGGATAAAACCTATTCGAATATTGCAGCAGCGGTCGAAGCTGCGGGTGACAATGATACGATCACATTGCTGACTTCTGTCAATGGGCTTACTGTCATCGCTGGCAAAAATATCACCCTTGATTTGAACGGCTTCAACGTCACAGCTGCGGCAACGGGCGAATATGCCGTTACGGTAGAAAGCGGCGCTTCGCTCATCATCGTCGGCGATGGCGATGTGTCCGGTTACAACGGTGAATCGGGGTATTCCTATCAGAACAACGGCACGCTTGAATTGCGCGGCGGAACGTATACACAGACATTGGACTTTGCGGTGGTCGGTGATGATTGCTCGGTGGCAATTGCAGACAGCGGCGCATTTACAGTCAGCGAGGAAGCGGCTGTTGCGACGATTACGCGCGATGCAATTACGTACAATTTTGCAAACGTTCAATCCGCGTTCCGTTTTGCGCAGAACAATGATACGATCGTG
Source organism: Clostridia bacterium (assembly GCA_017886545.1). Lineage (GTDB taxonomy): Bacteria > Bacillota > Clostridia > Christensenellales > Borkfalkiaceae > Borkfalkia. The sequence continues at coordinate 38,157 of JAGHJS010000013.1, read as the reverse complement.
TTGCAGCAGGATGCAAGCGCAGGCGGGATCCAATTCAATGTCGGTGAAGACGAAACGATCGTTTTTGATTTGAACGGGCATGATGTCAGTGCGAACAGCGTGTTCTTCAATATGCTGAGCGGCACCCTTTCGATCGCGAATGGCGACACGCAGGGCAGCACCATGACTACAAAGCAAAGGGCGTTCCAGATCATGCCGAACATAGGCTGCACGGCGACACTCCAACTGGGCGAAAACATTACCGTCCGCGCGGGTGGCGATAATGCCGTGTTCATGCAGACGAACTATGACAGCGATTATGTAAAAACGAACGGGACAGAGAATTTGCCGCTTGAAAGCGTGCTTATCTCCTCGGCAGATATCATTGCAACAAGCGGTGTGGCGATCCAGGGCAATGGAACTATGCACGGTACGCGCATTGTCATCAATGGCGGCTCAGTTGTAAGTGAAACATCGCATGCCATCTATCATCCGCAGTACGGCGAACTGATCATTGAAAACGCTGACGTCGAAGGCAGGGTCACAGGCGTGGAGATCCGCGCAGGCGTTTTAGAAGTTCGTAACAGCACGATCATTGGCAGCGGCAGCTTCTCTGCCGAAGCGAACGGGGACGGAACCACCGTCAGCGGCGCGGCGGTCGCCGTGTCGCAGCATACGACGGATCTGCCTGTATCTGTTACCATTGAAGAGGGCAGCGTGCTCCGCGGCGAAAAAGCGCTGTATGAAAAAGATCTGCAGAATTCGACGGTAACGGATATCGAATTGTCCGTTACGGGCGGCAGTTTTGAAGGAGAGGTTTATTCCCAAAACGTCAGCGCGTTTATTGCCGGAGGCAGTTTTGATACCGATCTTACGGACACATATCTGACAGAAGGGTATGTACAGGATGATGAATCGGGTGAGATCATTACGGAAGAAGAAGCCAACGCCGTTGCCATGATCGAGAGCGCAGATGGCATTGTCTATTATGACACCTTGCAGGCGGCGATCAATGCGGCGGATAGCGGTGCGACGGTCACGTTGCTTAAAAATCTCACCGAAAGCGTCAGCATTGCAAAAGGGCAGGAGATCGTGCTCGACCTGAACGGCTGCACCCTTACAAACAGCGGCACGAATACCATTGTCAACAACGGCACCCTTACCGTTACGGGGAACGGCACAGTAGACAATACCGTTCATCAGGGCGCGGCGCTGCAAAACAATGGCAAGGCAACGCTTGAAAACGGCACGTTTACGCGCAGCAAAGAAGCGGGCAAGGATGATAATGCGAACGGGAACAGCTGGTATGTCATCGACAACAGCGGCACGCTGACGCTGAAGGATGTGACCGTATATCAGGGCACGGACGAAGAAAACGCATTGCAGTGGACGTTCAGCAGCACGATCAGGAATAAAGGCGCTTCCGCCGAAAAAATGGCAGTCATGGAGGTCGACGGCGCAACGGTCGTTTCGGGGCGTATTGCCTTGAAAAACGACGACTGGGGCAAGATGACCATTGCGGACGCCGAGGTTACAGGCGGCAATCAGGCGGTGCAGAACTGGGCGGACCTGACGATAAGCGGCGGTACCTTTACGGGCGACGTGGCTACATGGTTCTATGCTATACAGGGCAGCGAGCCTGAAACCAGGACGCATGCCACGATCACGGGCGGCGCCTTTAACGGCGGGGTCGTGTGCTTTGATTACGATCAGGATCCAAATGGCGGGGTCGAGATCGATCAGGGTGTAACGATCTCGGGCGACGCTTCTTTCAAGAACATGCCCCGCTACACCTACTTTGCGGAAGGCTCTGCGGCGGCGTGGGACGAAGGTTCGCAGATGTACGTGACCGCTGCGGGCGAGTATGTCGCGGCGATCGAGGGCTTCGGCTACACCTCTTTGCAGGCGGCGATCGACGCGGCAAAGGACGGCGACACCGTCATGCTGCTGAATGATATCGAGCTTGCAAGCGGCAGCGCGGTCAAGGCTCCTTCGCTCGGCATTGCGCTCACGATCGACCTGAACGGGCACACGATCACATCGGAAGACGGATACAGCGCGGTGTTCGATATCACGACCACAAAGTCCTTTACTTTGACCAGTTCGAAGGAGGGGGCGGCGATCGAGGCGGCGTATGCGCTGCGGCTGCGCGGCAGCGGCACGGGCGAAGTCGCCATTGCGGTAGAAAATATCGCATTCAGCGGCGCGTATGTGTTCAACAGTCCTCTTACCTTCGGCAGGTCGAACACGACGCAGGTGTCGGTCACGCTGCGCAATGTGCATGCCGCCTATACCGACAATTTGAAGAACATGCAGTCGTTCCTGCTGAATGCAGACAGGCTGGCTTCTTTGCAGGTAACGGGCAGCACGTTCACCGTTTCGTCGAAGAATGCGGAAAAGGCGCAGGGTGCGTATGCGGTCAACCTCATTGCTACGGAAGCTGCCTTTACGGACAGCACGATCGAGGCGAAGGGTACGCTCGCGCGCGGCATTTACAGCCACAACTCCGGAACGGTCATTTCCGCCCTCACGCTGAACAACACGGCGGTCACCGCGGAGGATATCGCGATCGAAAGTTCCTATGCAGACCTTACCGTCAACGGCGGCACGGTCACGTCAAACGCGAGCGCGGCAGTGCTCTTCTTCGGGCATATGACGCCGGAAGCGGCAGCCGCCGCGATCGACACGCAGGAAGGCTACCAGACGCTTACCGTCACGGGCGGCGCGCAGATCAGCGGCTATACGTTCGGTATCGGCGGCAACGCCGCAGGGACGTATGACGGCACCGTCATGAACATTGAAGACGCCGTTATTACCGGCGGCGAAGAAGCGCCCGGCGTATTCCAGCCGCATGTCGGTATCCTCAATATCGGCGGCGAAAACACAAAGATCACCGGGTCGAGCGGCGTAGTGGTCCGTGCGGGCAGGCTCAACATCACGGGCGGCACGTTCATCGCCACCTATGCGACGCTCAACACCGTCGAGGGCAGCGGTTCCGTCATCGACGGCGCGGCGGTCGCAGTCTCGCATCATTCGAGCAACCAGCCGCTAACGGTCAGCATTACGGGCGGCACGTTCAACGGCGTGTACAGCGTGTACGAAGATACGCTGCTGAGCGGACCCGATCCTGCAAAAGTCAGCGTTTCGCTCGCGGGCGGCGTCTACAACGGCGGCGTGTACAGTGAAAACAAGGCAGGCTTCATCACGGGCGGCAGTTTCAAACAGCAGCCCGCAGAGGAGCTGTTCGACGAAAATTATGCGGCGGAGTACCAGAACGGCTACTATGTGGCGGTGCGCTCTGACGCGCTGAAAACGGCGCGTGCGAACGCACAGGCAGACGTGCGCAACTATGCCGCGGCGAACGGCATCAGTTGGTTGGCGCTGGCAGACGAGGCGGCGACCGCCGAAGGCGAAGAGCCCGTGTACACCGCACAACAGGCGGCGGATATCCTCGCCGCGTTCAATGCGATCGACAGCGCGATGACGCAGCTTGCCGTTGCGGAGGCGCGCCTTGCGGCGATGAACATGGTCGACGCATATGTCGAAGCGCTGGATACGTACAAACTTGACATGATCGGCGATCTGCAGACGGCAGCGGCGGACGACGAGGAGACGGCTGACGTCGATGAAAGCGTCGTACTGCCGACCGCGACCTACTCCGCGATCTACAACGCGACGAGCGCAAGCGAGATCGACTTCTACGTCGCAAACGCGTTGGCGGAAATCGAAGCGATCCGCAGCCTGCGCACCGAAATTTCGGGTCAGACGCAGCAGCTTGCAGACCTTGCCGAGGCGCTTGAAGCGATGAGCGACGGGCTGTTCGGCGATACCGAATCGGGCACGCAGGGTGCGTTTGCCGAACTGTTCGACAAGGTGCAGACGGCGATCTCGGATGCGCAGAATGCGATCGTCAACGGAGAAGAAGGGTCTACGTCGCTGTCGAGCTTGCAGGAGTCCCTGACAAATACGATCAACCAGGCGCTGAAAGAGATCAAGGACGCGCTGACCAACACCGAAACCGAGCTTGAAGCCATCAAGAAAGCGATCGACGATTTCAACGTGAGTGAAGAGCTTGCCGGAGATTTTGACGAGGTTTTGGGTGCGATCACCGCGGCGCAGGATGCGATCACGGGGTCGACGGGCGGCGAAGGCGGCACGAGCATCGGCGAGGCGATCACGGAGATCAACGACAACACGGCTACGTTGGTCGACGACCTGCGCGAAGCGCTCATTGGCGAAAACGGCACGCTTACGCAGGTTGCTGCGGCGGTTCAAGGGCTGACCGAACTGGACATCGGCGGCAAATTTAACGGCGTGCTTACAGCGATCACCAACGCGCAGAACGCGATCATGGGCGTGACCGAAGAGGACGCAGACGGCGTGAACCTTTCCGAAGTGCTCAGCGCGGTCGGCGACGTCAATTCGGCAGTTACAGATGCCCTTGCGACGATGAACCAGACGCTTGCCGCATGGCAGCAGACCGTCGCGGACTATGCGGAAACGCTTGCCGGCATTGAAACGGCGCTCGGCGACGGCGCAGGCAGCCTGTATGACCGTATCGACAGTGCCATCACGGCGGCGCAGGATGCGATCATGGGTTCGACGGGCGGCGAAGGCGGCACGAGCATCGGCGCTGCGGTCTCAGATCTTAAAACAGAACTTAGCGCAGTACAGAAAGCGATCATCGATGCAATGCCGAATTATTCGGCTGATCTTGAAGAGATCGCGGGCTATGTCGACCAGTTGGAAGGCATGCTCGGCGACGGCTCGGACGGGCTTGCGGCGATCAAGAAGGAACTCGACGGCGTGGTAAGCGCGATCGGCTCGGCTACGAGCGGCGATACGTCGGCAAGCGGTCTGTTTGCCCTGCTCGAAGCGATCCAAAGCGGCAACAGCACGATTGAAAGCGCCGTCACGGCGGTGCAGAATGCGCTGCTCGGCACGAACAACAACGGCGCGCTTGCGGATATCACCGCTGCGCTGGATACGGCACTGGACGACCTCGACGACCTGACGGGCGCGCTGCTCGAAGCGAACGGCGGGCTTGCGACGGACATTACCGACGCGCTTGCCGCAATCGATCAGATCGCCGCGGCGATCGGCTCGCTCGGCACGGGCGAGGGCAATGACCTTGCCGCGCAGATCGGCAGCGTCGTGGATTCGCTCGAAAGCGTGCAGGGCGCGGTCGATGAGATCGGCAGCAACCTCGGCGTTGCGGTCGACATCGAAGAGACCAAGACCAACGCGGTCGCAGACCTCGAAGTCTGGCTGAACGCCTACCTCGATACCCTCCTCGGCACGACGACGGACGAGGCGGAGAGCGGCGTGGTGATGCTGGCGGTCACCCTCGAAACAGAGGACGGCGACCTGTACGGCAGGCTCACGCAGGCGTACAGCGAAGCGAACGCGCAGCTCATTCTTAAATATTACAATCAGGCGCTGACGGCGATCGACAATGCCACGTCGACGACGGACGTCTCCACGGCGGTTTCGACCTTCCGTGCGCAGGTCGCCTCCGTCGATGCGGCGGCGCAGAATACGCCGTCGATGACGGGCGTATACGTCCTGCTCGCCATTGTGCTGGTGGTGCTGATCGCGGCAAGCATCGTCGTGATCCTCAAAAACCGCAAGGCGGCGGTAGCCGTCGCGGCAGAACCCGCAGCGGAAGCGGCAGCCGAAGAAAAGCCCGCCGAAGAGGCGAAGCCCGAAGCGGCGGAAGAAGCTGCCGAAGAGGGGAGCGAAACGGAAGAGAGCGCCGAAGCGGAAAAACCCGAAGCCGAGGAAGAGCTCGCGGCGGATGACGACGACAAAGAGCAGGTCGTCATCGCGGCAAACGTGCGTTCGTTTGCGGAGGCGTACGTCGAACTGTCCGATGAGCAGCGCGAACTGTTCAACAAGGTCAAGGAGTATGCGCTCGGCAAAGAAGGCACGTCCGAAGCCAAGCTCAGCAGCGGCGTCTGCGTCAAGCTCGGCAGCAAGCAGGTCGTCAAACTTGCGGTGCGCCGCGGCAACCCCGTCGCGCTGTTCGTGCTTGAAAACGAGATGCTGAAAGACTTCCGCCGCGGGGCGGCGACGCAGGCGAAACTGAAAGTGCGCGCGACCGAACTTGTCCTGCGCGAAGAAGCGGATCTTGAAACGGCGTATACGATGGTCGACCTTTCCATCGATCAGATCAAAAAGGACGCCGCGGCGGCGAAGGAACGCCGCAGGGAACAGCGCCGCGAACGCAGAAAGCAGCGCCTCGCCGAAGAGGCGGCAAGGCAGGCGGAGCATGACGGCAGCGAAGACTGAGCCATGACCGCAGGGCGCTGCCCTTCGTAAGCGGAACGGCAGAAAAAAACAAGGCGCGGCGCGGCTGCTTAGCAGCCGCGCCGCGTTGCGTTTTCATCGTTTTGGCGCGCCGCCGAACGCGCGTCCGCCGCGTTGCGTTTTCATCGTTTTGGCGCGCCGCCGAACGCGCGTCCGCCCTGTTGCGTTTTCATCGTTTTGGCGCGCCGCCGAACGCGCGTCCGCCGCGGAAAAGGGAAGGCCGCCCCGCGCATCTTTCGATGCGCGGGGCGGTCGCTTTTTATGCCGTCCTGGCGTTTATCTGCGGCATTCGTACGAGCCGCCCGCATACGAGTAGACGTAAGAGGTCGTGCCGTCGTCGTTCGCCTGAATGCTTACCCTGTACGTTGCCGCCGCACTGCGGTCGCCGACGCGGATGCGGATCAGCTCCTGCCCGCGCTCGGTCTCTTTGTCGAAGTAGAACACCTGCGTGGTATAGCTGCCGTCCTCGCCGCGCACGCGCTGTTCGAGGCGTATCTCCGTTTCGTCGTCCTCCTGTTCGTATTCGAACAGGCTGCGCTCGGTCAGCGTGCCGTTTTCATACAGCGAGTAGGCGTACTCCTGCTCGTTTTCGCCCCGCTCCTGCTCGACGGACTGTTCTACGCGCAGGGACGAACGTTCGCCGAGGGTCACGGTCAGGCTGTGTTCGCTCTCCGTTTCGTCGCCTTCGGCAGAGCTTTCCGCCACGCCCTGCATCGGGTAGTCGGTGCCGTCGACGCGGAGGATGCCGTCGATGCGGCTGGTCGTTTCGACCTCTTCCTCGCCGTCGTCGTACTCCGTCTCTTCTTCGACGATCGTTTCATTGTAATACATCGTGTACGCAACCGTGTTGTTTGTCAGGTCGCGGTAGGTCACGCGCATCATTTTCGCGTACCCGTCCACGTCCGAAGCGCTTTCGGTAAAGCCGAACGCCCCGTCCGAGAGCAGGCTTTCCACCAGCATCATGTAGCCGTTCAGCTCGTCGATCGTCGCCTCGTCCGTCACCTCCGCGGCGGGGGATACGGCGATGTTTTTCGCCCTGGCGATGCCCGCCGCCTGTCCGCCGTTCATGGCGGAGATGACCGTCGCCGCCGATGCCGCCGAAAAGCCGTAGACCTGTTCCGTGCTCGTAAAGCTGCCGAACTTGTCGCCGTCCGCGCTCCCCGTGCCCGCGGGGTCGCAGCCTGCGAACCCGACTACGCTAAGCCCCAACGCCGCCGCCAACAAAGTGCCTGCTATGATCTTTTTCATTGTGTTTTCCTCCTTTCGGAATTTGTTTTGCACTTTTATAACAGGCGGGATACGCAGATTGTTGGTGGAATCGGAAAATTTTTTAAAATTTTTTTTGCGCGCCGCTTTGCCCCGCCGCTTTGTCCCGCTGTTTGCCCGCCGCGGGCTTAAAACAGAAAAGTGCAGGGGAAAACGCGGGCGGCATTGACAGCGCTGCACGGGTGTGCTACAATAGGATGCGTAAAACCATAAGGGCGGTGTTTTACGGAGAGACATATGGAAGTACCGAAATACATACCGGCGAAAAAGAGCTTCGTCGGGTGGGCGGTTGTGTGCCTGTGCGGGATGGCGGTGTTCATCGTGCTCGCGGTATACCCGTTCCGCATGCGGGAAGAGGACACGACAGAGTTCACGGCAACGGTGACGGAGGTCGTGTTCTATTCGGAGAGCTGCTCGGTCGGCGTGCAGGAATTTTCCTTTACGCTGACCGTGAAAAATACGGCGGTCGTTGACAGAGACGCGATGGAGCGCTTACGGGCGGGCGACGTCATTTATTTCCGTCTGCCGCAAAACGAGATATTTTTCTTTCTTGAAAGCGGCTATACGGGCGGCGTCGAGGTGTATGCCCTGCGGACGGAGGAGACGCCGATCGTAACGCTGGAAAGCTATCATAGGGCGGATACGCTGATGATACAGCTCAAAGCGGCGGTCGCCTTCATCGCCGCAGCGCTGGCGGCGGTGGCGGTCGTGCTGCTCGTGATCTATTGCAGGCGCAAAAAGCGCGACGCGCTGTTGGCGGAGCAGATCGGGCGGCAGGATCGGCTCGTACAATAAAAAAGCGGCAGCGAACAAAAAGCGGGCGGCGGAGATCTTCTCCGCCGCCCGCAGCTGTTTTCCACGGTTACCCTGCGCGCCTGCCGTCTGTATCTTTTTTTGTCAGCCTTGCGCACTTGCCGCGCCTTGCGTGTCTGCTGTTCGCGTCTGTCTTGCGTGCCTGTCTGCCGCATGCGATGTGTATGCTTGCCGTTCGCGTCTGTCTTGTGCGCACGCCCGGCGCGTCTGCCGTTCGCGGCGTCGTCTGCTCTTCGGCGTTTTCCGCCCGTTCAAAAACGCGGGGGGCTTCAATCGTCGTCCTCTTCCATAAATTCGTAGCGGTACCCGTCCTCTTCGGGGTAGACGCGCATCTGCGCCTGCAATCCGCCGATGTCTGCCTCCACAAACAGCACTTCCGTGCCGCCGCGCGTTTCGCGGCGGAATTCCAGCGTGTCGCGCTGCCCGCCGCGCAGGATGGTCAGGGCGATCTCCGCTTCGCCGTTCTCTTCCTCGTAGTCGATGGTCGTGCTCTCGGTCAGCGTGCCGTTTTCGTACACGAACAGGCGGTGCGTGCGTTCGGTCTCCGTTTCGCTGCCTTCGCTCTCTTCTTCCGCCTCCTGTTCGATGCGGATGTACGAGTTTTCGCCCGTGTACGCCTCGAACCACAGTTCGCTCTCGCTCTCCGTTTCGCCGCCTTCGTTTTCCTCTTCGGAAAGCCTGCCCCCGCGCACGGGGTACGCGCCGCTCTCCGTTACGAGTACGCCCGTAATGTCGTACGCGCGCTCGCTCTCGTTCTCTTCCGTCTCCTCGGAGGAGAGCGCCTCGCTGTAATACATGGTGTAGGTGACCGTATCCCCCGCCAGCCCGTGCGCCGTTATGGTCATCGCATAGCGGTACTGCGCGTATTCTTCGGGAACGGCGACCGCCTCGTGCGTGATCGAATCTTCCGCCAGAAGCCCTTCGGCAAGGCGCAGGTATTCGTCCGTCGCCTGCCGTATCCGATCCTGCTCCTCCGCCGTGAGCGTCCGCCGCAGCGAAGCCGTGCCCGCCTGCGCCGCGCCCTGCGAAAGCAGCGCGCCCGCCGACGCCGCGCTGTACGCGTAAAAGTCGCCCGCGGCGGAAAGGGCAGGGGGAAGCACGGTCGTGCCGCCGCCCCCCGTGAGCAGTACGGGCAGCAGCACGCACAGCGCGATGACGAGCGCCAACACCGCGGCGAGCAGGGAATACAGCCCCTTTTTGTTCACCGCGCGCGTGCCGCCGTGCGCGTAGGCGGCTTCCTGCGCCGTGTCCTGCGTGTAGCCGAGCTCGGCGCGCACCCGCTCTTTTACGGAAGCATCGGGCAGCGCGTCTTTTGCCTGCGTTTTCAGCATCTTTTTTATGTCTTTCATGCGTCGCCCTCCTGTTCCAGAATTTTGCGCAGCTTTTTCAGCGCCTCGTTGTTCTTCCACGTCACCGTGCCGATGGGGATGTTCAGCATCGCGGCGACTTCGCGCCGCTTATAACCCGCCGTCTGGCAGAGCATGAGGATTTCGTATTCGTCCTCGGCGAGCACCTTTGCCGCAAGGTCGAAGATGTAGGGCAGCTCGTGCTCGTGCGTGCCGTACTTCCACGCCTGTTCGGAAAAGTCCGTCGCCACTTCGCGCCGCGCGCGGGAAAGGTGGTTGAGCGCCAGGTTCTTCCCGATGCGCACCAGCCAGCCCGTGAAGTTCGAGCCAGCCTCGTAGCTGCCGAGCGAGCGCAGGGCGCGCACGAACGTCTCCTGCAGCAGGTCCTCCGCGTCCGCTTTGTTTTTTACGACGTATAAGATCGCAAAGTACACGGGCTTGTGCGTGTGTTCGTACACATAGTCGAATGCCCGCGCATCGCCCGCTTTGAGCGAGGCGATCTTCCGTTCGAGTTTCTCCCGTTCCATACCTCTCCGTATCTGTATAACAATTTTCCCGCCCGTTTTGTTGGGGAAATCGGAAAAATCATTAAAAAAAGTTCCGCCATGAGTATACCGTATCCGCGCCCGTTTGTCAACTTTCGACGAAGTGTAGACAGCCGCCCGAAAACGTGGTATACTATACGCGGTAAGGGCTGTACGATGTTGCAGTCTTTTTTGACCGTCGGCAGACCGTACGGACGGCATTCAAGCAGGGGCGGAAAAATGGGGCTGAAAAAGAGCGTATACAAACTGATCAACAAAGTGGTCGCCGGGGCGATGGGCACCGATCTTTCGCAGCCGCAGACGGAGCCGAGCGGCGAGCCGTATATTACCGAGGGGCTTTCCGCACTGGCGCGGCAGGCCGCCGCGGAGGGCGTCGTCCTGCTTAAAAACGACGGCGTTCTGCCGTTCGCCCGCGGCACGCGCGTGAGCCTGTTCGGCAGGTGTTTTTACGACGGCTTTTACGTCGGCTACGGCAGCGGCGGCGACGTCAAACCGCCCTATACCGTGACCTTTATCGACGGCGCGAAAGGGGCGGAACGGGCGGGGCGCATCCGCCTGGACCGCGAAACGGAGCGCGCATATCTGCAATGGCGCGCCGATAAAAAGAATGCGCCCGACGACGGGTTCTGGGGGCACCGCCCGCACAGCTACCGCGAAATGCCCGTCGGGGCAGAGCTTGCGCGCGCGGCTGCCGCCCGCAGCGACGTCGCGCTCGTGCTCATCGGGCGCGCGGCGGGCGAGGACGACGACAGTTTCAACGCCCCGGGCGGCTATCTGCCCACCGCGGAAGAGGTGCAGATGCTTTGCGCCGTCACGGCGGCGTTTGCAAAGACGGTCGTCCTCTTCGACTGCGGCGGGGTGCAGGATCTCTCCTTTTTGCAGCCCTTCGGCGAAAAGATCGCCGCGGTCGCCTTCGCCTTTTTCGGCGGCATGGAGGCGGGCGGCGCGCTGTTCGACATGCTCACGGGCGAAGTTTCCCCCTGCGGGAAGCTGGCGGATACCGTCGCGGCGGCGTATACAGACTATCCTTCCGCACAGCATTTCGGCGGGAAGGCGTACAGCGAATACGCCGAGGACATCTTCGTCGGGTACCGCTATTTTGAAACGTTCGCCAAAGAGAAGGTGCTGTATCCCTTCGGGTTCGGGCTGAGCTATACCGCGTTTTCGCTGGACGTATGCGCGTTTTCGGCACACGGGGACGCGTTTGAAGCGGAGGTGCATGTAAAAAACATCGGCGGGCGCGCGGGGAAAGAGGTCGTACAGCTGTACTGTGCGCCGCCGCAGGGCGTGCTCGGCAAGCCCGCGCGCGTGCTCGTCGCCTTTGCCAAAACGCGGGAGCTTGCGGCGGGGGAGGAGGAAGAGCTGCTGCTCCGCTTCCGTGCGCGCGACTTTGCGAGTTTTGACGATACGGGCGCCGTCGCGCGGAACGCCTGGGTGCTGGAAGCGGGCGAATACCGTTTTTATGCGGGGAACAGCGTGCGCGCGGATCGCCTTGCGGGAACGTATACGCTTGCGGCGCCGCGCGTGCTCGCGCAGACGAGCGGCGCCTGTCCGCTTGCAACGCCCTTCCTCCGTCTGTGCGCGCGCGAAAAGGACGGAGCGGTCGTTCCCGTTCGGGAGGATGTGCCGACGGGCGGGTACGACGAAAAGGCGCGCATCCTGGCGCAGCTGCCTGCGGAGATCGCGCAGACGGGGCAGCGCGGGCATTCCTTTGCCGACTATGCGGAAGGGCGGGTATCCGCGGAGGAATTTTTGGCGCAGCTCACGGACGGCGAGCTGGAGGCGCTCACCCGCGGGTTCGGGTGCATGAACGCACCGCAGGGCGTTTCGGGCAACGCGGGCGCGTTCGGCGGGGTCGTGCCCGCCCTCGCGGCGCGGGGCGTTCCCGCCGCGGTAACGGCGGACGGGCCTGCGGGGCTGCGGCTCAACCGCTATTGCGCGCTCCTGCCCTGCGGCACCGCGCTCGCGTGCAGCTGGAATACGCCGCTGGTGCGTTCGCTGTTTGCAAAACTCGGCGAGGAGGCGGCGCACTACGGCGTAGACGTGTGGCTCGGCCCCGGCATGAACATCCACCGCGACCCGCTGTGCGGCAGGAATTTCGAATACTTTTCGGAGGATCCGCTGCTCACGGGCAGGATGGCTGCCGCCGCCGTGCAGGGGGTGCAGAGCCGCGGGCGCGCCGCCTGCCCCAAACACTTTGCGTGCAACAACCAGGAGCGGCGGCGCAACAAAAACGACAGCCGCGTGTCCGCGCGCGCCCTGCGCGAAATTTACCTGCGCGGGTTCGAGATCTGCGTCGAAGAGGGCGACCCGCTGTGTGTGATGACCTCGTACAACAAGGTCAACGGCGAATGGGCGCACTACCATTTCGGGCTGGTCACCGATATCCTGCGCGGCGACTGGGGGTATACGCACCTCGTCATCACCGACTGGTGGATGCGCCGCGCCGAAAGCCCGCATTTTGCGGGCGTAAAGGACAACGCGTACCGCGTCCGCGCGCAGGTCGACGTGCTCATGCCCGGCAACCGCGGGCACCTGCGCAAGAAATACATTTCCGACGGCACCCTTCTGCGGCGGCTGAACGGGCGGGGCGGCATCACCCGCGCCGAGGTGCAGCGCTCGGCGGGCAACACCCTGCGCTTTTTAAAGGAGTTGTACGCCGCCTGCCCCGGCGAGCGGCGGGGGCGGGGTGCGAAAGGGGCGGTACTTTGCCGGATCAGAGAAAATTTGTGATCGCGATGAAAAAAAACGGGCGCCGCATAGCTGTCGGCTTGCTATTTTCGTTCGTCTGTGCTATACTGTCCGAAGATGCGGGACGCAGAGGATGCCGTCCCCGAAAAAAGATCGCATTGCCGTACGGCAGCGCTGCCCTCCCCGTTATGCGGGGGGGGGGTACTTTCGTGTTTGCCCGCTGAACGGCAGCGGGACGAAGCCGCGCGGATACGAGCGGCATGCAGGGCATCGGAACGGGCGGAAGCCGCGGAGAGCGGCGTACCCCGTTTTCGGGAAAAATGCACGGAGAGCCACAGAGCGGAATTTTCGGAGGGAAAGGATGCAGATGATCGAAACATATCTTGCGCAGAAGTGGAGAGAGACGGTGCGGTACACCCCGCAGGACGAGGGGATGCTGATCGGGCTGCCGTACCCGTATACCGTGCCCTGTGCGGACGGCATGTTCAACGCGATCTATTATTGGGACACCTATTTTACGAACAAGGGCCTGCTCGCGGCGGGGGAAGTGCAGCTTGCAAAGGACAATTGCAGGAACATGCTGTACCTCGTCGGAAAATTCGGGTACATGCCGAACGGCAACCTCACCATCTATCTCGGCAGAAGCCAGCCCCCGTACCTCGCGATGATGGTGTGGGACGTATACGCCGCGACCGCGGACGGGGCGTTCCTCGCCGCCGCGTATCCCGTTCTGCAAAAGGAATACGCCTTCTGGGAGCGGGCGCGCATGACGGAGAGCGGGCTGAACCGCCATTTTGCCGACAACACGGCGGAGGAGTGCGCCAAAAGCTATGCCGACCTCCGCACGCGGGTGCATTCGCCCTTTTCGGACCCCGTGGAGGGCGGCAGGAACCTGCTTGCCGAGGCGGAGTCGGGGTGGGATTTCACCGCGCGGTTCGGCGGCAGGTGCGCGCACTTCAACCCCGTCGACCTCAACAGCAACCTGTACCGCTATGAGGTGCTGTTTGCCAAGGCGGAGCGCGAACTTGCGCTTTCGGACGGGGCGGCGTGGGAGGCGCGCGCCCTGCGGCGGAAGCAGCGGATCGGGGCACTCTGCTACGATCGGGAGAGCAAAACGTACCGCGACTACGATTTTACGCAGCAGAAGCGCTCCTCCGTGTACAGCGCCGCCATGTTCTGGCCGTATTTTATGGGCGTTGCGGAGAGCGGGGAGGGGCTTGCGCCCCTTCTGGAAAGGCTGGAGGCGCCGTACGGCGTTTTCACCGCCGAACGAACGGAAGAGCGATACCAGTGGGGGTACCCGAACGTGTGGGCGCCCTGCCTGTATGCCGCCGTCGTCGGGTGCGAAAACTACGGGTACTCCGCCGCTGCGGCGCGCCTGGCACACAAGTACATCGCGCTGATCGAAAAGAATTACGAAGAGACGGGCAAACTCTGGGAAAAGTACAACGCGCTGGACGGGAACACGCAGAGCGCGAACGAATACGCTACCCCCGAGATGATGGGCTGGACGGCGGGCGTGTACACCTGCCTGAAACAGATCTACGGAAATACGCGCGCGGGCGGCTGAACCCGAACGCTTATAAGAGGAAAAAAGCAGGCTGCGGAAATGGTTCCGCAGCCTGCTTTTCGTCAGGTTTTGCTTTTTTCAGAGCGAGGCGAGCACGTCGTTCATGTCGTACCTGCCCGCGGGCTTGCCTTTGAGGAATTTCGCCGCACGGACAGCGCCCGCCGCGAACACCTTTTTGCTGCGCGCGCTGTGCGAAAGGGTCACAATCTCGTCCTCGCCCGCGAACAGCACCTCGTGTTCGCCCACGATGGTGCCGCCGCGCACGGCGTGAATGCCGATCTCCGCCTTTTCGCGCGCGCCGACCATGCCCTCTCTGCCGTAGATAAAGCGCTTTGCGCCGCCCGCGCCCTCGTTCGCGCTTTCGGCGAGCATGAGCGCCGTGCCCGAAGGGGCGTCCTTTTTCAGGTTGTGGTGCTTTTCGATGATCTCGATGTCGAACGCGTCGCCGAGGAAGGCAGCCGCCTCCTTCACGAGTTTTTGCAACAGGTTCACGCCGACGGAGAGGTTCGCCGTCTTGAATACCGCCGTCTCCTTTGCCGCCGCATCGATCGCGGCAAGGTCGCTTTCGGTATAGCCCGTCGCGGCGAGGATGACGCCGCACCCCGTGCGCTTTGCAAAGGCGAGGATGTTGGGAAGGTTCGCCGCGCTGGAAAAGTCGATGACCACGTCGACAGGCTCTTTCACCTTGTCAAAGCTGTCGTATACGGGCACGCCGCAGAAGGTATCTTCGCGCAGGTCGACGCCGCACACGCACTGCACGTCCGCGTCGGCGGCGGCAAGCTCGTATACGTTCCTGCCCATGTGCCCCAGAATGCCGCTGATAAGAATGTTTGTCATAGTCCACCTCGTATGTTCCGATCGTTTTTTGAAGCCCGCGGCGGGGTGCCGCGGGCTTGTGTGTCAGTGTAAGAGCGCCTTGTCGAACGCCGCAAGCGCTTCTTTGAGGGTGCGCGCGTGTTCGGGTTCGAGGCGGGTGAGGGGCAGGCGCGGCACGCCGCCGTCCAGCCCGATGAGGTTCGCCGCTTCCTTGGCGGGGATGGGGTTGACCTCGGTGAAAAGCTGGTCGATGACGGGCAGCATCCTGTCCTGCAATTCGTTCGCCGCGGCGAGGTCGCCCGCCGCAACGTATTCGTACATCTGTTTTGTTTCGCGCGGGAGGATGTTCGACGCGACCGAAATGAGCCCCGCCCCGCCGATGGCAAGGATGGGCAGGTTGAGGTTGTCGTCCCCCGAATACAGGTCGCACTTGCCGCGGATGCGCCGCGCCGTCTCGCAGATCTGTTCCATGTTGCCGCACGCCTCTTTGATGCCCGCGATGTTCGGGATCTGCGCGATGCGTTCCATGGTCGCGGGCAGGATGTTCACGCCCGTGCGCGCGGGCACGTTGTAGCAGATGACGGGGATCTTCACGCTCTCCGCGACTGCCTTATAGTGCTCGTACAGCCCGCCCTGCGTGCATTTGTTGTAGTAGGGGGTCACGACGAGCAGCCCGTCCGCGCCCATCGCCTCCGCCTTTTTGCTCGCTTCGACGGCTTTCTGCGTGCTGTTCGCGCCGCTGCCGAACACGATCTTCGCCCGTCCCGCGATCTTTTGCACGGAATAGCGCATGACTTCCTCTTTTTCCGTCTCCGTCATGGTGGCGGGTTCGCCCGTCGTGCCGAGGATCAGCAGCGCGTCCGTGCCGCCCGCGATCTGGTATTCGATCATGCGCCCGAATGCGTCGAAGTTGACGCCCTGTTCGTTGAACGGCGTGATCATCGCCGTCATCGTACCGCGAAAGAAACCGACCATAATACTTTTTCTCCAAAATTTAGTTTGTTCACGCGTTTCTCGCGCAAAGGCGCTGCGAAACGCCGTGATTTTGAGGGAGACACCATTGTTCGCGGCTATGCCGCTCGGCAATGGTTTCTCCACTCTTTTCGCCCATTTTTAGGGCTTCCTTATTATAGAACGGGCGAAAATTCACCCTCTTCCCATAAGTCGCAAGTATGCGACAAATTGAGTGCGCTTATTCAAAATGCGATTTTGAAACGCGCAATTTGATTATTGAAAAAGTTCTTAGGCAAAAGTATCATTTTGCCACGCGCAATTTGATTATTATAATATAACTCGCGCAAGCAAAACCACGCTTTTGCGTTAGCGCACCCCTGTTTGCGCGTAAGCGCTCTTGCAGGAAAGGTGAATGCGCCGCACTTCTATAATGGTGTGCCCTGAAAGGTGCGGCGCAGAGGAAAACCTCCGCTGTCTCGAACGAGGTGAGAGCAGTGGGGTTGTCCTCAAAATCGCAGCAAACCGCAGCCGACAGCTCGGCGAGGTTTGCGCGAGCACACTCTCTTGCAAAAGCAAAAACCACGCTTTTTGCTTTTGCCCCTTGCGCTTTGCGGAAAGCGGAAAGGAAGAGGGTGAAGCCGCGGCATTCCTATAATGGTGTGCCCCGAAAGATGCCGCGGCGAGGGAGAAACCGCCGCCGAGCGAGAAACAGGGTTCCCGAAAATCGCAACGAAGTGAGATTTTTGGGAAGAGGAGGAGCGGAGCGCGCATCCGAGCATTGCCCGTTTAGGGCGATGCGAGAGGGCAGCCGACAGCTCCGACGAGAACGGCGGTGTCGCCCTCAACTCACGGAAAAATTTTTTGTCAGCTCAAAAAATTTTTCGTGAACTATTAAAGGTAGTTCTTCGCCGCCAGAAGCTCCGCCATCAGCACCGCGCCGCCTGCCGCGCCGCGCAGCGTGTTGTGCGAAAGGCACACGAATTTATAGTCGAACACAATGTCCTCGCGCAGCCTGCCCACCGAGACCGCCATGCCGTTTTCCAGCATCCTGTCCAGCTTCGCCTGCGGGCGGTCGTTCTCTTCAAAATAATGGATGAACTGTTTAGGCGCGGAGGGGAGCTGAAGCGCCTGCGGTTCGCCCGAAAAGCTCGCCCACGCCTGCAAAATTTCCTCTTTGGAGGGCTTTTTTTCAAAGGAGACGAACACCGCCGCCGTGTGCCCGTCCGATACGGGCACGCGCAGGCACTGCGCCGTGATCTTGGGCGCTGTCGCGTTCACGATCGCGTTCCCTTCGATATGCCCCCAGATCTTCAAAGGTTCCAGCTCGGATTTTTCCTCCTCGCCGCCGATGTAGGGGATCACGTTGTCGATGATCTCGGGCATGCGGTCAAAGGTCTTGCCCGCGCCGCTGATCGCCTGGTAGGTCGAGACCGCCGCGCATTTGATGCCGTACTGTTTCAGCGCGTGCAGGGCGGGGACGTAGCTTTGCAGCGAGCAGTTGCTCTTGACGGCGATAAAGCCGCGCTTGGTGCCGAGCCGTTTTTTCTGCGCGTCGATGATCGCGGCGTGCCCGGGGTTGATCTCGGGGATGATCATGGGCACGTCCGGCGTGCCGCGGTGCGCCGAGTTGTTGGAGATGACGGGCACCTCCGCCTTAGCGTATTTTTCTTCAAGGGCGCGGATCTCGTCCTTTTTCATGTTGACGGCGCAGAACACGAAATCGACCATGCCCGCGATCTTCTCCACGTCCGCCTCCGCGTTGTACACGACCATGTCCGCGAACGCTTCGGGGATGGGCGAAGTCATCGCCCAGCGCCCCGCCACGGCGTCGCGGTATTTTTTGCCCGCGGACGAGGGGGAGGCGGCGAGCGCCTTCACATGGAACCAGGGGTGGTCAGCAAGCAGCAGCAGAAAGCGCTGCCCGACCATGCCCGTTGCGCCGATGACGGCGACGTTGTAGTTTTTCATTGCAGTATCTCTCCTCAAAACTTTATTGACTGTGAAATAAGGCGAGCGCGCAAACAAAAAAGCGCGCTGCCGCAAAGGGCACCGCGCGTTGGAAGCGAAAGTGGAAAATGCCGCGGGCGCTCCCGCCCGTACAAGGCGGCGCGCCGACCATAGTTCTCCACGCAGGCGGTGACAGTCGCACAGGTATTCTCCCGTACGCCCGGCGGCGGCAGGGCGGCCCCTTGCCGTGCCTCGGCGGAGATGCCCTTTTCCTGCGCCCGGGAAGCCGCTCCCGCAGGCGGCGCAGGTACTCATGCTCGTCCGCTCCTCTATGCAGCATAAGGATTTTAACACAAGGCGGCGCATTTGTCAAAGACTTTTTTTCGCCGAACGCTATAAAATCATTGAAAAATTTTGCCGTTTGCGCTATAATGAATAACAACCGCCGTGCGTTCGGCGGGAATCGGCTGCCGCCGCATGCGGCGGATCTACGGAGGAACTATGGCACAGGGCGAAAAGAAAGGCTTTATCGCGCGTATGCTCGAAGGAAAGGAACGCGACGAAAATTACGCGCGCAGCACCCTCCCTACGGGGCGCTGGAGCCTTTTTTGGGATATTTTCAAGGGCAGGTTTTCCAAACTTGTCATCGTAAACCTTCTGATCATCGTATTCTGCATCCCGCTCATCGCGGTGTATTTTCTGCGTTATATGATGCTGGTCGGGCAGGGCACGCTGCTCCCGTCCAACTCGCTGGGCGTCAGCTGGCCCGCCGTACCCGACATCGCGGGGCTGGAACAGCAGATGATCCTCTCCACGAACCTTCTGTGGGGCGCGCTCATGGTCGTAGCGGCGCTGATCGCCGCGATCGGCATTTCGGGCGGGATCTACGTCATCCGCAACCTCGTCTGGACGGAGGGCATTTTCGTCGCGAACGACTTCTGGCGCGGCATCAAGATCAACGCGATCGTCGTGCTGCAGTCCACCCTCTTTTACGGGGTGATGCTGTATCTGTTCACCATTTCCATCGACGCGGCGTCCGTCGTCATTGCGACGGGCAGCGGGAACCAGACGCTGATGGTCATATCGCAGGTATTCTGTTACATCGCCATCGCGCTGCTGACGATCATGTTTTTATGGATGCTGTCGATGGGGGCGAACTACAAGATCAAGTTCTTCCGTTTGCTCAAAAACGCGTTCCTGATGACCTTCGGCATGATCTTCCACAACATCTTTTTCGTTGTGCTGATGGCGATCCCCGTCATTCTGATCCTGCTCGGCTCCTTCTTTGCGATGATCGGGTATATCATCCTCATCCTGTTCGGGCTTTCGTACATGCTGCTCGTGTGGTTCGACTATTCGCAGTGGGTGTTCGATAAATACTTTGAATCCAAACGCGAGGGCGGCAAGGTCAACCGCGGCATTTACCCGAAGGCGGGCAAGGGCGGCGACCAGAGCAAAGCCGTGCAGCAGTACGAGGCGGAGGCGGCGGAAGCGGCAAAAATCAAATCCGACCTTGCGTCCCGCCCCATCAAACCTATCACGGACGACCTCAAAGTATACGAGCTGCCCGAGTCCTTCTCGCGCGACGACCTGAAAAAGCTGCGCGAATCGAAGGAAGCGATCGCGGAGGATACCGAAAAGTACGCCGAAGAGCACAAGGGCGACGAAAAGTACGTCGTGTACAACGCGCGTTTCGAGCAGTACGAAGAGGAAGAGAAGGAAAAGGAAGAGGACGCCAAGGGCGGCAAAAAGAAGAGCAAGAAAGACAAGAAAGGCAAGGACGGAGAGGGTAAGTAAGTGGAGCAGGCCTACTCCCGCCTTGCGGCGCATTTTGAATATCTCAACAGGGACTGCGACTATGATTCATGGTCGCAGTACTTATATGAGCGGCTGCTCGCGCTGGGCGTGGAGCGCGGCGCCGGGCTGGACGTTGGCTGCGGCAGCGGCGCGTTCACGCGCAGGTTCGCGGCGTTCGGGTTTGCGATGACGGGCTTCGACGTGAGCGAAGCGATGCTCGCCGAAGCGGATGCGCGCTCGCGCGGCTGTGCGCACCGCCCGCTGTATATTTTGGCGGATGCGCGCAAAATAAAAGTGCCGCGCCGCGCCGATTTCGCGCTGTGCGTCAACGACTGCCTCAATTACATCCCTCCGCGGGATATCCCCGCCGTTTTTAAACGTCTTGCGGGCAGTCTGCGCGCGGGCGGCGTGCTGCTGTTCGACGTTTCATCCCCGAAAAAACTGCGGGAAACGATCGGGAACAACACCTTCTGCGAGGACGGCGACGATTTCGCCTACCTCTGGTTCAACCGCCTCGAAGGGGAGCGGGTGGAAATGGACATCACGCTGTTCGAGCGGGAGAAGGACGGCAGGTTCACGCGCGGGGAAGAGCATCATACGCAGTACATCCACGAGGAGGCGGCGCTGCGCGCCGCGGCGGAAGCGGCGGGCTTTTCGGTCAGGGAGAGCGGTTTCGTGCCCTGCGGCGGGGAGATCGGCGACCGCATCGGCTTCGCCTGCGTGCGGGAAGGGAAAGGCTGAACCTGCCCGCGGCGGCGATCCGTGACCGGTCAGAAAAGGGAAAGACATACAATGAAAGAACAGAAACGGGACGTTATCCTGCGCGGGCTGATCTGCGGCGGCGAAGTATCGCTGGCGGTCGCGGACACCACGCAGCTTGTGAACGAGGCGATCCGCGTCCACGGGCTTTCGCCGCTCGCGGCGGCGGCATTGGGCAGGACGCTCACCGCCGCGGCGTACATGTGCTCGTCGCTCAAAGAGGAGCGCGGCGCGCTGTCCGTCACCATCAAAGGGGACGGCGCGGGCGGCACCGTCTGCGTGAGCGGCGACAAAAAACTGCACATGCGCGGGTACATCGATAACCCGCTCGCCGACCTGCCGCCCAACGCGGCGGGCAAGCTGGACGTGGGCGGCTGCGTCGGGCACAGCGGCACGCTCACCGTCGTGCGCGACGACGGCGACGCCGTTCCCTTCGTGGGCACGACCGAGCTTGTCAGCGGCGAGATCGGCGAGGACTTCGCGGCGTACTTTGCGTACAGCGAACAGCTCCCCACAGCGGTCGCCGTCGGGGTGAAGATCGGCACGGGCGGGAAGTGCCTCGGCGCGGGCGGCGTGTTTTTGCAGCCCATGCCGGGCGCTTCCGAGGAGAGCGTCGCCTATGCGGAAGGGATGATCGCCCGTTTCGGCGCAGTGAGTTCGCTCATGGAAAACCATACGGCGGAGGAAGTGTGGCGCACCTTTTTCGGCGATACGGATGCGGAAAGCGTTTACGCGCTGCATCCCGTATATAAGTGCAATTGCAGCAGAGATTATATAGAGGGGCTGCTCGCCGCAATGGGGGAGGAGGAACTGTTTTCCATCCTGCGCGAACAGGGGAAGATCAGCGTGCACTGCCACTATTGCAACACCGATTACGTGTTCACGGAAGAGGATGTGCGGCGCATGCTCGCCGCCCGCGAGAGGGAAAAGAATGGAGCAAAAGACGATAGCCTTCGACCTGAGTGAAAAAAACCTGATAAAACTTGCCGATAAGCGCTTTGAAACGGGCGATTACCTCGGCGGGCTGCGGTATCTGCATAAAAAGATCGAACTGTACGGCGAAGACGCGGACGAGTTCATCACCCTTGCGGACATATACGACGATCTGGAACTGTTTGAGATCTCCGCGGACTACTGGTTCCGCTTCCTGGACGAATGCGAAGAGGACGAGCGCGCGGAGGCGTACGAAGGGCTGTACCACTGTTATTACAACCTCGGCAACCGCGCCCTGGAAGAGTATTATTACCGTTTGCTCAAGCAGGAGCGCGAACGGATGGGCGAGAACATGGACGACGCCGACTATTACATGGACGGCGACGGGCCGGACGAGGAAGAGCCTGCGTCGCCCCGCCCGCGCCTGCGCCTTGTATGGCCGCCCGAGAAGGCGGATCACACGCCCGAGATCGCCGAAGGTCTGGCGGCTCTGCGCCGCGGGGATTATGCCGAGGCGGCAGAACAGCTCGCTTCCGTCCCGCCGCAGGCGCCGCAGTCGGCGCAGGCGCTCAATTACCTTGCGGTCGCCTACCTTCTGGGCGGAAAGCCCGAGGAGGCGGAAGCCGCCTGCCGCGAGCTTTTGGAGCGGAACGCGCAGGACGTGCAGGCGCTGTGCACGTATACGGCGCTGCTGACGGAACTGAACCGCCCGGAGGAGAGCCGGGCGCTCGCCGAGCGCCTTGCGCGCATCCCGACGGAGGACCCGGACGAGATGTACAAGGTCGCCACCGTCTGCTGCGAAAACGGGCTGTACCGCGTCGGTTACGAGTATTTCTGCAAACTGGAAGAGAAGGCGGGGTACGACCTGACGCTTTTGTATTTCAAGGCGGTCGCGGCGCTGCGCTGCGGGGAAGTGCGTGCGTGCGTCGTGTCGCTGGGGAACCTGCTCGACCTCAAGCCGTCCGCCGCCGTCGCGCGGTATGCGTACAGGGAGGCGGCGCGTTATCAGCGCGAGGGCGGCGAAATGCCCGAACTGAACTTTTTTTATCGTGTTCCCGCGGCGGAGCGGGTACGCAGGATGCACCTTCTCGCCATGCTGGCGCAGCTTCCGCGCGAGGCGCTGCGCGCCTACTGCCGCGAAACGGACATCACCGAACTTCTGGAATGGTGCGTCGACGAAGGGAGCGGGAACGAGGGCGAACTGCAGCTTCTGGGCCTGACGGTCGCCGTGCGCGCGGGGCTGGAGATTTTCTGGCGCAAAGCCTTTCTCTGCATTTCGGTGAACGAAGCGGCGAAATTGCAGGCGCTGTGCGAACTGTGCGAACTGAACAAACCTTTCGACATCGGCATGAGCATCGCGGGCGTATACCGCCCCGTTGCGTTCGACACGCTGCATACGGGGCGCGCGAAACATATGCCGTTTGTGCGCGCGTACAGCAAATGCGTGGCGCGCTTTGTGCCGCTCGGCTTCGGCAGGTCGGATGATTTTTGCGGGGCTGCGCAGAAGATCTATGCCGCGTTGGAGCGGGACGGGCTGCTCGACGCCGCCAAGGATGAGGACAGCCTTGCCTGCGCCATATACCTGAGCGCGCGCGTGCGCGGCAAAAAGACGCGCGAAGCGGTAAAGCTGTTCGGCGCAAAGGCGTCGGCGGTCGGGCTGATCCTTCGTTCGCTGCGCGGGGAGAGCCCCGCACAGGACGAAGCCGCCGCGGCGGATGCGGACGCCGCGCGGGAAGGGAACGAACAGACGGGAGGGAACGATGAAACTCATTGATTTCGACGAGATCTTCAACCGCGCCATGGAGCGCGAACTCACCGAACACGCGGGCGAACGCACGGAAGAGGAGTGGGAAAGCGCCATTGCGGACGCCTACGCCTCTTTCGGCAGAACGGTTCTGAAAGAACTGGGCAAAACGCCCGTGCAGTATTTTGCGGACATGAGCGACGCGCAGCTGTGCGAAACGCTCAAAGAGTACATATTGCAGGATGTGCCCGTGCCCGATTTTCTGGTCGAAGAGCTTTCTTCGCGCGGGGCGGTGCCCGAACTGATGGCGCTTTTAAACGAAACGGACGAAGAACTCGTGATGTACGCGCTGGGCGCGCTCGGGCCCGACCGCCGCGCCGTCCCGCGCTATGCGGCAATGCTCGGCGAAGACGCGTACGACGAGCATGTGAAAGACCACCTTGCCGAACTTCTGAAAGAGCGCGCGGACGACGCCGCCGATGCGATGCTCGCGCTCGCGAAAACGGAGAACGCGCCCTATGCGCTGGAAGTGCTCTCCAAAGTAAAAAAGCGCGACGAGCGCGTGTACGCCGTACTGCTTTCGGCGTTCCGCGCGGCGGACGAGGAGGAGCTGCCGCTGTACGCGGGCTACCTCGCCTCTTACGGCGACGAGCGCGCGCTGCCCGTGCTGCTCTCCGAGATCGAGCGGGAGGACATCGGCTTTGTCGCCTTCCAGGAACTGAAATACGCCATCGAAGCGCTGGGCGGCGAATACGAAAAGGAGCGCGACTTCTCCGCCGACGAGGCGTACAAAAAGATCATGGCGGCGACGGCGGGCGCCGACATCTTCGGCAGGGCGAAAAAGAAGTAAGTTCATTCCGTTCCCGGGGCTGTTTTGCCGCGTGCGCTCCGCGCCTTTTGCCGCGCGTGAGAAAAAATACCCCCGCCGCTTGACAAACGGCGGAGGAAGCTGTATAATAAAATCACAACAAGGGCAAGACCTTTCAACGGTTAGCCTGCCATTGTGTTAAAAAATAACCGCCAATAGCTGGTAACTGGGGCGGTTATTTTTTTATGATTATGTAGATCCCTTTTTCCGTCACTTTAAAAGAAGTGATAAACCCGCATTGTACCAAACGGTCAAGCAGGGTCAGAACAAAGTCCATGCAATCACCCCCTTGCGAAAGAATACTCATCGCATTCCCCCCAAGAGGCTAACCGCCTAAGGAAATACCCTTGTTGCTTAGAAAATATTTTACAGGATCAGGCAGAGGTCGTCAAGAAAAATGAACGGACAGGGCAGCACAAAAAAGACCGTTGTGGTCGGCATGAGCGGCGGGGTAGACAGCTCCGTCGCCGCCCTCCTTTTAAAAGAGCAGGGCTATGACGCGATCGGGCTGTTCATGGTCAACTGGGAGGAAGAGGGCGGCGCCTGCACCGCCGAGGCAGACTATGAGGATGTCAGGCGCGTGTGCAACAAACTGCGCATGCCCTATTTTACCGTGAATTTTGCCAAGGAGTACCGCGAGCGCGTGTTCGCGCACTTCCTTTCCGAGTACGAGGCGGGCAGGACGCCCAACCCCGACGTGCTGTGCAACCGCGAGATCAAGTTCGGCCCCTTCCGCGAGTATGCGAAAAAGCTGGGCGCGGACTTCATCGCGACGGGGCATTACTGCGGCATCGCGCACACGGAGGAGGGGCACTTGCTGTTGAAGGCGGCGGACGCGGGCAAGGACCAGACGTACTTTTTGAACCAGGTGACGCAGCCGCAGTTTGAAAACGTGCTCTTCCCGCTCGGCGGGCTGCAAAAGAGCGAGGTGCGCGCCATAGCCGAGCGCGAGGGGCTTTCCACCGCGCGCAAAAAGGACAGCACGGGCGTGTGTTTTATCGGCGAGCGCAACTTCCGCAAATTTTTGCAGGGCTACCTGCCCGCCCGCCCGGGGCGCATCCTCACCTGCGACGGGCGCGAGGTCGGGCAGCACATCGGGCTGATGTATTACACCCTCGGGCAGCGCCGCGGGCTGGATATCGGCGGGCAGAAAGGGGACGAGGGCGGCCGCTGGTTCGTCATCGAAAAGGATCTGAAAAACAATATCCTGTACGTCGCGCACGGCGACGAAAGCGCGCTCTATTCGCGCGGCTGTACGGTCTCGGGCATGAACTGGATCCCCGCGCCGCCGAAAGAAGAGCGCTTTTCCTGTACGGCGAAGTTCCGTTACCGCCAGGGCGAACAGGCGGTCACCGTAACGCGGACGGGCGCAGACACGCTTACCGTCATGGCGGACGAGCCGCAGCGCGCGGTGACGCCGGGGCAGTACGCCGTGCTGTACCGCGGCGGCAGGTGTTTGGGCGGCGGCGTGATCGGAACGATCGTCCGCTGAGCAAGTTCGCGCATGCATGTGCGGAAAAATGCGATTTGGCGAAACGTTCACATAAATTTTGTAAAGAGCTTGCTTTTTTCGGGCGACCGTGTTACAATAATAGCATAAATACTTTCTCTGGAGGGAGAATATGGCTAAGAAAAAGGATACAAGTATCCGCATCGTCGGCGCATTCGCGCTGGTCCTCGGTATCGTCACGTTCTGCATGATGTTTGTGGCGGCGGCAACGTATGACGGCTTCGGTTCGGGCATATTGGAAGTTTTCGGGCTCGAAACGTCTTTGACCGGATCGCAGATCGCCTTCGGGTACAAGAGCGGCGATATGCAGGTCCTGAACTTCAACATCGTGGCGTTTTTGGGCTTTTTCCTGCCGCTCATCGGCGGGGTGCTGGCGCTGCTGTTCAAGAACGGGCTGATCACCAAGATCGTGACGACGGGCTGCTTTGTGGCGGGCGCCGTGATGCTGTTCACCATCGTCGCCTCGCTCGACGTCGGCTTCCTTTCGACGGAAAGCGAAGGGTTCAACAATCAGCTGCAACAGTTGTACGATCTCATCAAAGAGAACTTTGTCCTCGGCGCGGGCGCGATCGCGGGCGGCGTGCTGTCTATCGTCGGCGCGGTGGTGTGCTTCTTCAAGGGAACGATCGCGAAGATCTTCTCAAAGTAAGCGGAACGGCATACGAATGAAAAAACAGGAGCGGAGGGCGGCAGCGCCCTCCGCTCCTGCCGCTTTGCGGGCAGCCGCCGCGCATTGGTTTGCGGGCTGTTGTCGTGCGCCGCGTCCGCCGTTTGGGGCGTCACACCGTGCGCCGCGCGCCCTCTTTGCGCGGGCGGGGGAGGAGAAGGAGATGCAGAAAGAGGAATTGTTCGCGTTCGCGCGCTCGCTTGCGGGCGCCGCCGTCGATTTTCCGTTCAAAGACGATTTTGAAACGGCGGTGTTCCGTCACGCGGACACGCGCAAGTGGTTCGGCATCTGGCTTGCCGCGCCCCGCCGCTGGTTCGCCGCGGGAGCGGACGGCGCGGAAGGTACGGGCAAAGGGAATACGGGCGCGGAGTTCTGCCTGAACGTGAAGTGCCCGCCCGACCTTGTGCCGCTGCTTTTGCAGCAGGAGCGCGGCGTCTATCCCGCTTACCACATGAACCGCACCCATTGGGTGACGGTGCGCCTTTCGGAGTGCGCGGACGAAACGGTACGGCAGCTCATGCGGCTGAGTTATTCGCTCACGGCAGGGAAGGCGCGGACTCGGGCAAAATAAAGGGGCGGCGGGCTTTGCGCGCCCGCGCGATCCGGCGGGCTTTGCGCGCCGCCGCACGGTAAAAGGGCGTGCTGCCCGTGCAAAATGCGGCGGGGCGGCATTTTCCGTTTGCATAAGCGCGGAGAATATGCTATAATAGGGCGAAATATCACACAGAGAGGCGGTTTTTATGTATTGGGCAGATAAACTTGCGGAGGAGATCATCCGCAGAAAGCCGGACAAGGAGGAATACGTCTGCGCGGCGGGCATCTCGCCGTCGGGCTCGGTGCACATCGGCAACTTCCGCGATATAGCGACGAGCTATTTCGTCGTCAGGGCATTGCAGCGCGCGGGCAAAAAGGCGAAGCTGCTCTTTTCGTGGGACGAGTACGACCGCCTTCGCAAGGTCCCGAAGAATGTGCGCGACCATCTGGGCGACGACTCTTTTGAAAAGTACATCGGTTGCCCGTATGCGGATATCCCCGACCCCTTCGGCAAGGACGAAAGTTATGCCGCGCATTTTGAAAAGGAGTTCATGGAGTCCGTCAAAAAGTTCGGCATCGAAATGGAATATCATTATCAGGCGAAGGAGTACCGCTCGGGAAGGTACGTTCCCTACATTCTGCACGCCCTGAAGGAGCGCGGAAAGATCTTCGACATCCTCGATAAGCACCGCACGCAGGACGCGCAGGAAGGGGAGCGCGAACGCTATTATCCCGTCTCCATCTTCTGCCCGCACTGCGGCAAGGATTCGACGACGATCACCTCCCTCTCCGAGGACTGCACCAAGGCGCACTATGTGTGCGAATGCGGGCACGAGGCGGACTTCGACTTTACCAAAGACTTCAACTGCAAATTGCAGTGGAAGGTAGACTGGCCCATGCGCTGGAAGGCGGAGGGCGTCGACTTCGAACCGGGCGGCAAGGACCACGCCTCCCGCAACGGCAGCTACGACACCGCGAAGGACATCTCGCGCGAGGTGTTCGGCTACGAGGCGCCGCTGTTCCAGGGGTACGAATTCATCGGCATCAAGGGCGGCGTGGGCAAGATGAGCAGTTCGTCGGGGCTGAACATGACCCCCGATTTCCTGCTGCGGCTGTACCTGCCCGAGATGATCTTGTGGCTGTACGCGAAAAACGAGCCGCTCAAAGCCTTCGACTTCTGTCTCTCCGACGAGATCCTGCGGCAGTACTTCGAGTTCGCGAAGATGCTCAAAGCCTATCGCGACGGCACGGCGGACGAGAACACGAAGCGCGTCATGGAAAACAGCCTGATCGCGGGGCATAAGCCCGCGCTTGTCCCCATGAGCCAGCTCGTGGAGCTGGGCAGCGTGGTCGATTTCAACCCCGATCTCATGGAAAAACTGTTCGAAAAGATCGGCACCCCCTTCAAAAAGGAGGAGTTTGCGGAACTGTTCGAAAAGGCGAAATTCTGGCTGCGCACCTGCTCGCCCGAAAGCGAGTACGTCATTCTGAAAAAGCGCAACTGGAAGTACTGGAAAACGATGAGCGAGCCAGAACAGGCGTGCGTGCGCGCGCTCGAATCTTTCCTGCGCGCGGGCGGCTATACGCTCGACTCCTTGCAGACGGAGCTGTACGCCATCCCCAAGGCGGTGTACCCCGACAAGGCGGAGGACAAGAACGCGCTCAAAGAGGTGCAGGGCAAGTTCTTCAAGGACGTGTACAACCTCATTCTGGGGCGCGACCGCGGTCCGCGCCTGTACCTGTACCTGTTCGCCGTCGACCCCGCCCGCTACCTCGACCTGCTCGATTTTTCGGGCGAAGAGGAGAAGGAGGAAGAGCCCGCCGCCGAAGAGGCAAAGCCCGTTCTCCCCGCGGAGGACGTGTACTTCAAAGAGCCTGCACCCTTCGGTGCGGAAGTGGAGCTGCCCGCTTTTGCGCAGCTCGACCTGCGCGTGTGCAAGGTGCTTGCGGCAAAACCCATGCGCAAGACGAACAAGCTGATGAAGCTGACCCTGCACGACGGCACGGGCGAGCGCGTCATCGTGTCCTCCATTGCCGACCAGTACGAGCCCGAACAGCTCGTGGGCAGGAAGATCGTCGTACTCGTGAATCTGAAGCCGCACAAATTCGGCAACGAATACAGCAACGGCATGCTGCTTGCGGCGTCTGCTTCGGACGGCACCTGCCGCGTGCTCTTTGCCGACGACGCCGAGATCGGCGCCCCCATTCATTGAACGGAAGGGGATAAAAAACGATACAAGGAAGGGCGGGCGCTCCGATGAGCGCCCGCCCCTTTGTCGATTGGTGCGGTTGCGCGGGCGAACATTCCGCCCGCAGGCAATAAGCGAAATTTTCGGCGTCGCTTGTTTGGTTTTAGAAGGCATATTTTTAGGATCGAAAATATCGAATATTATTCACAATCATTTTTCCCTATGCTGTGCCTGCAATATTTCTGTTGATCGTTGTCAATGTTCAGGTTATGGAAAATAAACTCTCCGTCTTCTGTGTTCCCGGTCTGGCTTCCGTTGTGTAGATGTCCGATAAGACCGCCAATATAGGGTTGTAAAGTTTTGCTGTTCCAATCTCTTACATCTACTTTAATCAGTCCAATATATGTGCAATTTTTAACAACGCCTCCGTCGTCGACGACGCCCGCGATGCCTCCTACGGCATCGTGATTTGTGTTTTTAGTTGCGTATACCAACATCCCCGTAAATCTGCACGAAACCACGGAAATTGTGCACGATCCGATAATGCCGCCGGTTATATAGCCGCCTTTGATCGTTAAGCCGGCTCTGCAATTTTCTATCCGACCAAAATCAGTTCCTCCAACTATTCCGCCAACAACGCTGCGCCCTGTTCCCGCGATCGTTCCGTTGACGATCGATACATTTTTAATGATAGCATGGTTGTATCCGGCTACTGCGCCGACGGATGTGATGACACTGTTGCTCGTTGATGAAACAGAAATATTAACGTTTGACAGTGTTAAGTCGCTGATGTTTGCATAATTGTTGGCGATAAATCCTGTATTCTTGTTTACAGCAGATACTTTGATACCCGAAATCGTTTTGTTGTTTCCGTTTATGCTCCCCGCAAAATAGTCTTTGCCCTCATCCAAAGGCTCCCAAGGATTTTTCATGGTGATATTTTCGGTCAAAATATAATGCCCGTAAACATAAACCGTATTATCAAAATTATCTTCGATATAAACTTCCCGGATATTATTCAGATGCCGTTCGTTTGCGATCTGATGCGGGTCGCTCATCGTTCCGCTTCCGCCCGCGAACAGAGGATTAACAAGGAATTTTTCACAGCTGAAATTTTGATACAATGCCCGGCTGTCCTGCTCGGTATTCTCCTCGTAAGTACTGTTG
Source organism: Clostridia bacterium (assembly GCA_017886545.1). GTDB lineage: Bacteria > Bacillota > Clostridia > Christensenellales > Borkfalkiaceae > Borkfalkia. The sequence goes on along the minus strand of JAGHJS010000013.1, from coordinate 7,753 downwards.
TAAATGGTAGCCACCTTGTCGTCTTCTATCCAAAACACGGCGGATATGATTTCAATGCTGACATCCTGCGCCTTTGTGTATTTCATCTCGTTTTTTACGCAAGCCATGATCGATTCTTTGAAACCAACACGGACAGGTGCCGTTTCCTTTTCCTTTGTTTTGCTGCCCGCCGTTACTTCATACCTGATCGTAAAAAATTCTTTGTCATCGGATGAGATCGTCTCCCATTGGAAGCCGTACCCTGAATTATCATTGTAACTATCGAAAACAAATTCAAAATCATGGAGCACGCATACTTTCAGAGGGATCGGGCTGTTGTTTTGGATCGCATAAAAATACAGATAGGTGCTTTCGTCGGTAGGATCCGAAATTTTTTCGTAATCGGTAAGATCCAATATTTTACCGTTTTCCAAAAGCATGTCGCTGGAATAAATAACGTTGTTTACTGCAATTCCGTCGATTTTTAAACCGATCTCCCATTGCTTGCCGCGCTGTAAACAGACGGTATTCGTTTCCTGTTCTTCTCCGTTGACGACCCATGCAATCAGATTTTGCGCCTGATCGACTTTCACCGTAAACGTGCCGGAGTCGGCTATCTGTATATAAATTTCTTCGCCGGGTAGCAGATACAGGCTCATCGACTGAAAATCGGCAGAGGACGCATAGTCGATCGTACCGGTATACCCGAAGATATCCGCCTCAAAATCATCTCCTACATTCTTGAAAACGATCGAATAATACGTTTTCCCCTCTGCCGTGCCCGGTGCCGAAAATTTATACATCACGGGATAATTTTCGGGTACCGCATATTCCTCGCCCTGTTCCATCGCCTCGGCTTCCGAAAAAGACAGGGTAGCCGTTTGCGCTGTATTCGTTATACTATACACCCAAAGATAATATGTATCCCCCGAAGCGAAATATTGGCTGAACCGATTTGTTTCCGATTCATACAAGTACCGCATATCGGCGTCGTACAGGCGAAAGCGGATATCGGGATTGGAAGCCGCGATCTGATAGCCGCCTTTTTGTGCCGCCGTTATTTTGTACAGCTGCCCGTTGGCGGGGATCGGCTGATTTGCTTTATCGGTGCCGACCGCCCATGTGCCCGCCGTTACCGTAATTTCATAGCTGCCTGCATTTTCGCCCGTCATGCTTGCGTCCAGCAGATAATTCGTTCCGCCTTGTAGATAGACTGAGGCAGACGCTTTCTCCTCAAACAACCCGTCTGTTTTTTCCGGATCGGTATACAGGCTCAGCCTTGCCCGATCGTCGTCTGCCGTAAAGGTATACGTCCCGCTGACGGCAGGCGTAAATTTAAAGCAATCCGTTCCGTGCGGCAAATTGTATGCTGCGGCTGGCTCATCGAATGCAAGCGATTTTTCAGACCCCTCACTGAATAAGATCCGCTCTTTTGTGAAAGAATAGAATTCTCCCTTGTCGGGGTCATTGACCTCTTCCATAGAGCTGTACCGCCCCGACCGCCTTACGATGTCAAACTCACAGTATTGGGTCAGGCGCGTTTTATAATTCGTTTCGTTCAGAACCGTGATGAATTCCGCATAGGAATCGTCTGCGGCAGACAGAACGATTTCCGTTTTCGGAACGAAAAACGCCGAACGGGAGAACCCGCCCTTTTCGTTTTTCAGTTGTTCGCTCTTTGACTGCTGGGTAAAGATATTTTCTTCATTGTCCGCAAACACCGTTTCTTCCTGTCCCGCCTCATATATATCTACCGAAGCAATAATAAGATCTTTCACCAAACTTGCAAGTCCATACGTTACTTCGTCCAATATGCTTACCACGGCAGACAAAAGCTGATCCGCCAGAAATTCCGTGCACGCCGCCAGCAGATCGTCTTCCGTTTTATAACTGATTTTTCCGTAGTTTGTCCTCGACTGCGCGATGATCACGCCGCCGTCCGCCGTTTTGGAATACCCTGCGTCACCATAGTTGAGCGCGTTTTCATTTTGTACGACCGAAAGGAACCGCGGATTTGCGACATAGTATGTATAGGTAGGGTCGGTTTTTTCCCAGACATAACCGTCCTCCGTGGAAGACCGGCTGAAGCCCGTTTGCAAAATCGGTTTGATCCGGATCTTATATTCGTTATTGGTGTGATCGGCGTCGTCAAACTCATAAACGAAGTCGATCAGGAGCAGATCAAAATGATCCCCGTCCTTTGCCATATAAAAGCCGTACTCTTTGCCGTTATAGGCAAATGTAGCGGTGTTTTCCGTCGATTCCAGATATTCGAGCGGAACCACTTGTGCAAGTTCGGGAAACTCCTGCCCGAAGTATCCGGCGTTAACTTCTTCTGCAAATTTAATTATAGTTTTATTCGATAAATTACCATTTGGTAACAGTAGGTTATCACTATCTGTATATTTTTCTGCGGAAAAATAAGTTTGTTCGGTTGCCGCCATTGCAACTTTTTGTAAATTAAGACTTATCCCAATGGCGGTAAACAATAGTACTAAGGCAAAGCACATACAGAAAAATTTCTTTTTTGTTGTTAACATTTTACTTTCCTCCTGTATATTGATTTTATATAACTGTTACATACAAAGAAACACTTCTGTAATTCCATAAATCAGACGTAGGGCTGGCTGAATATGATATTACATATTGCCCTCTTTCTTTAACAATGCGTGTATTGCTTTGATTGCCATTAACATCTGTAAATAAATAATTCCCTTCAAACACATTCGCACCCTCTCCCGAAGCCCTGATCCAAGTATCGCCCCATTCGGGATGATCGGGCAGGTTGTACGACTCGACCCCGAATGTCATTTCCTCGCCCGTATATTCGAACTCGTAATAAAGTTCGTCAATGTCGGGCGTGAAGATCCACTCCTGCCCGTAGTTGTTCACTACTTTGATCGATACGTCATACTTTTGCTTCGCGTCGGAGCAGCCGGTAAATGCAGAAAAAGCCAAAGCGAACACCGCCGCCAACAGCCCCGCAAGCAAAAACCTTTTTAAAAATTTTTTCAAAATTTTACCCTCCTATACCTGTTTACCAGTTTACTATATCATGCGATTGTATTATCCTTTACAAATTTTTGTATACAATTTGTAAAATTTGTTTGATACGGAGGGGTTTTGCTTTTTTACGGGCGCCTCGCAAAGCAAGCAGCTATTTAGCAAAATAAGGAATGTAAAAAAAGCACCCGAATGGGTGCAAATAGAGTAGGGAGGGACGGTAAGGGCTTGCCGCATGCGCGGCAAAATTCTTCGCTGCGCGAGCACGTAAGGAGCGAAGCGACGGAATAGCGATCGATGCCGAGAGGGGCAGGTCAAGGAAGGGAAGCAGCACGCCGATCGCGTCACAGCCGAGGGCTGCGCCCTCGCCTGCTCAATTCTTTTGCATTCCCCACCATAAAAAAACACCGCCCTTTGCAGGCGGTGTTTTTTTATGGTGGGGACGGTAAGACTCGAACTTATGACCTCATGCATGTCAAGGCTGGAAAGACACAGTATATTGTGTAGCAGATATTAAACAAAACTATATATAGTAGCAGTGCACCGCCCTTTCTGTTACACTGACCCGTTACACTTGCTCCCGAGGCAGCGATTGCCGCGGGGGCTTTTTTGTGCTGGCGGAGAGAGGCGGGCAGGGTAGGGCGGTGAGATTTTTGGCGGCGGGAACGCGGATCGGGCGCAGCCGCCGTCTGTTTTCTCACCGCCTGCCAGCGATCCCTGCCGCGGCGTGCTCTCCCGCGGTGAGGTTTGCCTGCTCAGACGCCGGGCGGCCGCGCTTTTTCTCACCGCCTGCGGGGGGCAGGGTGCACTATGCCATTGTAGGGCGAGGTTCGCCGCCATGCGAGCCTGAACGGAGTGCGGGCAGCCGCGGTCGACTCACTACTCTTGACCGCCTTTTCCAATAATCAGGCGCGCAAGGGATGACGCTGCGCGAGGGCTGTATGCAAGAGTAGTTTGTTCGCGCTTCGCGCGGCTGTTGCGCGCCGTCACCATATCACGCCCGACCTACGGGAGGGCGGACTGCGTCTCCCGAAAAACTTTTTGAAAAAAAAGAAAGGATGCAGAAGAAAGGATCTTCTGCGGCGCTGTATCGCGACAGGCTCGTGCCTCCATTCCTGCCGATCGTACAGCGCTCCGCCCCCACAGACACGGGGACGGCACGCCCGCCCGGTTTTTTTATGCGGAAAACCCAAACCGCTTGACGTGCTTTTCACAGCGTCCCGCCCGTGGTGCTGTGGTTCGTCGTAGCCCTGCTTTCATGACACTTGAACGGGAGGCAACCCCAACGGCTTATTTTTTGGGGCGGAGCCGTCTCGGTGTCACGAAAAAACCGCCCTATGCAGTTGTAGCAATACGGCGTGTATGTTCCCCTCCTTTTTTATGAAATATGCGTTTGAACAGGTTTGCGCGGCGGCGCCGCGTGTGGGCGGGCGGTGAGAAAACGCCCGCAGCATCGAATCAGGAAGCGCTGTTTATCACCGCGGTTCGCTCTTCCGCCGCGCTGCGCGAACGATCGCGCGGACGAGGTAAAAGAGCAGGCGGAAGGGCAGCAGGACGAGCCACAGCAGAACGCGGAGCAGCAGCAAAAGGAGCGCGATCACCGTTCAGCCCTCCGCCCGATCCGCGAGGGAAAAGCCGTCTTTCCCGTGCGAGCGGAGCACGCCCGCGCGGACGAGCTTTTTTACGTTGTAGGCGACCGCCTGCCGCGAGGTGTGCAGCTCTTTGGCGACGTCGCCGAAGTCGACGCGGGCAACGCCCTCGCCGAGGCGCGCGGCGAACGCGCGCAGGACGCGCGCCTGCAGTTTTTCGTCGTCTATGTGTATGGTGACGAGCATAGCCGTGCTCCTCCTTTGGCAGTGTAGGGCGGTGAGATTTTGCGCGCAGCTCGAGCGCGGCCGCGGCTTTTTCTCACCGCGCGCAAGGCGGTGAGATTTTGCGCCCGATCTCCGGGGATCGAAGGGGAAACCTCACCGCGTGAAAAAAATCACGCGGACAAAATTTATTTTGCATTCGCAAAAAAATTTTGTAATTGAAAGCGGACGGAATTATTAAATTCCTTCGCTTACGCCGAGCGCCGCGCAACCGACAGGAGCCGCGGCGCGCGGGAAGCTGCGCTTTACCCCGCCGCGCCGACAGCTTCCTGTCTGCCTTCGGCTTGCGCGGCGCTCGGCTTGCTCTCCGCTATTAAAGGCACGTCCGCCCTCGTTCCGTGCTCTTCCGCTCCGTTCGGCTCTGCGTGTTCCGTGCCCTGTTCGGGCGCGGTGTCCGTGTTCGGCTCCGCCTGCGGCGGTGCGGGCTGCCCGTCTGCGGGCGGCTGTTCCTGTTGCTCTGCGGGTTCTCCCGCCTCTGCGGCGTCCGTTTCGGGCGCCGCCTGCTCGGCAGCCGTCTGCGGCTCTGCGGGCTGTTCTTCCGCCTGTTCGGCGGCGTCCTGTTCCGCCTCTTCCTCCTCCGCCGATGCGGCGTCGAGCTTTGCGGTGCGCTCTGCAAACGCGCGCTCTGCCGCATCGCGCACTTCGCGCAGGATGAGCTTTGCCGCGGCGTTCGTACGTTTGCGCAGGAAGATGCGCGCGAGCCACTTCGGCACATACGGCACGAGCAGCCTGCGCCGCTCTTTGGCGGCGAACGCCTCGCCCGCCGTGTCGGGCTCCGCGTTCAGCGCCAGCACGCCGTATTCCTGCTTGTACGCCTCGAAGAGCTTATCCGCGATATAATCGGTCTGCTTTTTCGTGAGCAGCTCCTCGTTCTCGTACAGGCGCCCGTACAGCTCATAGATGCGCTCGTTCAGCTTTTTCAGTTCGTCAAGCACTCTTTTTCTCCTTTGCGGGCTTTTTCGCCTGCCCGCGGTACTCGGCGGGCTCGTCGCTCTTGTAGAACGCCGCGTCCGTGCCCGCCTTCTGCAGCTCCGCGCGCGTCAGGAAGGGCAGGTACTTGAAGTCTTTGCCCTCGTCGGGCAGGAACTCTTCGAAGTAGCTGCACGAATTGAAACAGCGGAAGATGTTGCCCTCGTGCGTGTGGGTGACGCTGCGGAACGTCTTTGCGCCCGTCTCCATGTACTGCTCCACGGCGCGCCAGCAGTCGAACTCGCGCACGGAAAAGCGCGTGCGCAGGATGCGCCCCGCGTAGTCCTGTTCATGCTTCATCTCGCGCACCTCGATGAACCGTTTGCAGATCTCCTTGATGTTCAGATCGATGAGGTTCGCGCGCTGCACGTCGAGGAAGATCTCCATGCCGTAGTGGCGGTGCATCTCGTAGAGGCGGCTGACCCAGTCGGGGAGCGTGGAGCTCTTGCGGCTGTTGTAGTAGCGCTGCGCCTCGGAGATGAACACTTTGCTGTTCGGCGGCAGGTACTGCGTGGGCATGTTCTCGTTGACGAGCCCGAGATAAAACGGGTTTATGTAGTACGGCTCGAAGGTCTTTTCGTAGCCTGTCTTAAACGATGCCTTGTAGTTCGCGAAAATCGGCGGCTTATCGGGCAGGGCAAGCGGCTTGACGCGCGTTCGGTTGATCTCGTCGATGCGCTTTTGCGTCTGCGCGAGCAGCGCGCGCCCGTGCGTCTTGTATTCGGTCTGTAAAAAGTGCGTGTTCAGCGACGTTTTGCCCGTCCCCGGCGCGCCGAAGATGATCGTGATCATGTGCCTCTCCGTAAAATTGCTTGACTTTTTCTGCGGCGGTGTGGTATAGTGTGTACATAGAGTTGCAGTAACCTTGCTAAGCAAGGCAAGCTCCTGTTACGGAGCGGGCGCACAAGCGCTGTCAGTCGAAAGGACGGAATTGCAACTCTTTTTTTTATGTTTTTAAGCAATCATAGTTGTTTAAAAACGGCTTGACTTTTCTGCGGCGGTGTGGTATAGTAAACATGGTCTTGTGCCATGCGGTCATATCCGTTATGTCAAGAACACCACTACCCACAGGGTAGAATGCAGTTGAGGTTGAAATACCTCATTCCAGCCGCAGGCTTTGTGCGGTAGTTCCCCGAACAAATTCGTTCGGGGAATTTTATGTCCCTCTGAATTTGTCCATTTTTTTACGGTTTTCAGGAGCTGGTCGTGAATGATACAAAACCGTATCAGAAATCTTTTTCACATCCTCTTCTGAAACGTCCATGTTCGGATGATTTTCTTTAAATTTTTCATTGATGCGGATCGGCTTGCCCTCGTCGTCCTCGATCTCGACATAATGTTTGTAGTACGATTGCCCTTGCTGGTAGTTTTTCAGCCTTGTGCGGTCTTTCCCATTGCGGGAAGAGAGCGGCACGACGGCGAGCTCATTTTTGCCGTTGTCCTCGATCACGACGACGGGGCGCTCTTTGGTTGAGCCTGTCTTTTTTCCGCCCGGCAAGAAATTGTCCTGCGTTTTGAGCGTCCTGCCCTGTGGGACTTTTCCGTCGTCTGTCCTGCTTTTCCGCGGGGCAGGGGCTTTGCTTTTCCCCGAGCGGGGAGCCGCGGAACGGGAGGGCGGTTTTGTGCCGCTCCCGCTTTTGCCGCTGCCGCCGCTGCGCTCTGCCTTTACGGGCTTTGCGCGTCCGTCCTTGGCGGTACCCGCCCGCGCTTTCCCGCGCGCAGCGAGGCAGATCAGGACTGCCAACAATACGATGCCGACGATACCCGCCGCAAGAAAAGCGGCTGCTGTTTGGTTCATATTCCTCCTTTTGCGCCGAGGGCTTGCCGCCCTCGGCGCGCCTTGTTATTTGCTGTTCTTTTTGGCGGTGACGTTTTTGCCGTTTGCCCGGTTGCCTGCACGGTTTTTCTCACCGCCGCGGGCGGTGACGTTT